>CAZYJL010000005.1:0-183178 GCA_964647825.1 uncultured Coxiellaceae bacterium
CCCACGACAACCGGGATCACAACCCGGGGCTCTACCAACTGAGCTACGCCCACCAAAACACACGGAACAGACATCACCAAAAATGGTGCGCCCGACAGGATTCGAACCTGTTACCCTCGGCTTAGAAGGCCGATGCTCTATCCGAATGAGCTACAGGCGCATCACACATATCGCACTTTCAATTAAAATCGGGGTAGAGGGATTCGAACCCCCGACATCCTGCTCCCAAAGCAGGCGCGCTACCAGACTGCGCTATACCCCGAACCGGGAATCAACAAACCGGCGGGCATCATAATTTATTTTTTTTCATTCAGCAATGAAAGTACAATGCATCCTTCAAATTTTTCTCAATACAGGCAAAAATACATGCAAGAAACCCGACTGATTGACGGAAAAGCACTCGCATTAACCATTCAAGACACTATTGCTAAAGATATAGCCAATCGAAGAAAGCAAGGATTACGCCCACCCTGCCTTGCTGTCATTTTAGCTGGGGAAAACCCCGCCTCGAGTATCTATGTGCGTCATAAACGCGATGCATGCACTACTACGGGCATTGTCTCGCGCGCCCACCAGCTACCCGCCTCTGTTTCTGAAAACGCACTGATCAGCCTAATAGACGAGCTAAACAACGATCAAAGCGTTGACGGTATTTTGATTCAACTCCCCTTACCTGACCATATCGATACCAACAAAATCATTGAGACGGTCCACCCCAACAAGGATGTCGATGGCTTTCATCCCTATAATCTTGGACGGCTCGCGCAACGCCGCCCTGCTTTCCGTCCTTGCACACCTTACGGCATCATGCACATCTTGGAACATATCCAACAACCCTGCAAAAAACGTCATGCGGTGATTGTTGGTGCATCCAATATCGTTGGGCGACCCATGGCCCTCGAATTACTCATTGCTGGCGCCACGGTGACTATCTGTCATCGATTTACGGATGATCTCGCCAAATATGTTCCTGATGCAGATATTCTCATTTCAGCCGTCGGTAAACCCGGCCTGATTCAAGGCAAATGGATCAAAATAGGCGCGACCGTCATTGATGTTGGCATTACCCGCCTACCCAATGGCACGCTAGTGGGTGATGTTGACTTTGCTACCGCTAACGGCCGCGCAGGCTGGATCACACCTGTTCCAGGTGGTGTGGGCCCGATGACCGTCGCGATGCTGCTCAAAAACACGCTAACAGCAAACCAACTCGCCACGAATTAGGCCTGCTCGCCAAAAAACATTAAGAATTTGTATAAAAATGAACCAACAATCAGCTATCAAATAAATAATACACAAAATCACTTGTAATGATTATATTTTGTGCAATACTTTACGCTATAAAGATCAATTTAAAATCAAAATAGCGAAAAAGGTATTGAACATGAACTTCAAGGGGCATTTTTTACTTACCTCAACAACGCTAATTCTTTTAATCATTGGCTTAGGCGCCACTGTCTTTGCAAACAGTGCTTCTATGCCAGCGATTGCTTATAGTTTCATGTTGTTATGGCTAGCCGCGGCGATTGTTTTTACCCTAGTGAGTTATCGAGAGTTCGTCTGCGGATACTTACTCGGCTTATTTAGCATGATGATTGGCTGGCGTATTGCGGCGATGTATTCTCTCGATATAGCAACCTATATTCTTTTTGCTGCTTTTTTGTGCTTACTTGCTAATTTTATTTACTGTGCTGCTAAAAATTTATATGCGCCCGATAATTATCAACATGCTATTCCACTCGCAGGCTGGCAACTGATCTTTATTCGACTCTATATAGGTTTAAATTTTGTACCACATTTTACTGAAAAACTCTTTGCTGGCAGCGCACCTCATATGCAAGACGTCGCTGCATTTATTCATCTCGGCGTGCCACATGCAGATTTCTTTGTGTGGTTAGCCGGTTTTTGTGAATTTGGTGCTGCAATCACCCTTTCACTTGGCTTTATGACACGCCTTGGCGCTATTGGAACCATTCTGTATCTCGCTGTTGCCACTTTTCTAGGACATCACTTTACCTCCGGCTTTATTTGGGCAGGGCCCGGCGGCGGCTGGGAATTCGCTGTCTTATGGATGGTGCTCATCGCGAGCTTTGCAGTCACCGCGTTCCATAAGTTTTCCATTGATCAACGCATTGAAGACCATTTTAACGTCCCGCAAAGCATTCGTCGCTGGATGTAATCGCGGTGACTTTTATCTTTATATGAGACAGTAACTATTTTATTTCTGTATTTTTTTTGAACCTTAATATTGCCTTAATATTAATAATATACAATCTGCCTGCCAAAATAGTTAATTTCCCAATTAATTAGAAAAAAGGTAGTGGCAATGACAGCGTCAATAATTGATCAATATTATGCAATAGCAAGAAGCGAAGCTCTGGAGCTTCAAAGAGAAAGAGAAAGACGAGCATTAGCAATAGCTCAAAAAAACCATCTAGATAGAATAAACGAAGATTTAATGATAGAGATAGAGCAGGTAAGATTGTTCTACCCGCTCTCTAGAACCCTGCACAAAAAAACTCAACGTACAATTCAAATGATTGAACAACATAGCGAAAGCGATGAAACAAGGCATTTATTTGGAAATAGCCATACTGCTAAAAATATTATATTAAACAATTTATTAAGCGGACTCCCTGAAGATAATACGCTATATGATTATATTAAAATGCTCGCCCCTCCAGTGATTGACGAAGAAAATGAAGTATTCCATTTCGAACAACTGAAAAATGCTTTTGATAAATATCATGCATTCCACGCAGAAAAACTGCCTCACATTCTGTTCACTATTCACTCTTCAGCGGATCTCGATACAGAAAACATTACTTTTTTGGAATTGTTAGAAAGCATTATGACAATATGTAAATCGTTAGCAGAAGAAAATGAAGCAAACGCTGATATTTTGATACAAGATATTTACGATTTACTAATTTTTGATGTTAACTCTACATGGGAAAAAAAATTTGCAGATTTTTTATTAAATTACAATATATTAACCGACGAGAATAAACAAAGCTTAAATACAAGCATTCCAAAAAGATATCAACAAGCTGGAAATTTAATTAGTCATATTGGTGGCGGATTACTAAGATTTTTCCAACCAGCACCACCCAACACAAACGTTGCTGCTGAAGAAGATATGAATGCTGCACCTGAAAACATACAAGGTATTTGTCGAATTGTTTAATTAAACAACAAAATTAACGCATCACTATTTTGTAAATCAAATTATTTAGTTATGATTTCCAAAACAGTGATGCGTTTTTTATTTTTAAAATTCATTTATTTTTTTACACGCAACGCAATCAACTTAAATAATGCACGTAATGCCATTGCTTCACCACCTTGTGGACGCCCCGGTCTTGTACGCATATTCCACGCCATTACATCAAAATGTAGCCAAGGTATCGTATCCGGCACAAATTCTTTTAAAAATAATCCTGCTAGAATCGCACCGGCATAACCATCTTGTGACACATTATTTATATCAGCAATCGTACTTTTTAAATTTTCTCGATAAGGCATAAACAAAGGCAAACGCCACAATGGATCATTTTCTTCTTCACCGCATCCCATTATATCCGCAGCTAATTTTTCATCATTACAAAAATACGCCGCAATATCTGTACCCACTGCAACACGTGCAGCACCCGTCAATGTTGCGATATCAATTAATAGATCCGGCTGATCTTCAATGGCTGCATCTAAAGCGTCCGCTAAAACTAAACGGCCTTCTGCATCCGTATTGCCAATTTCCACTGTTTTACCATTGCGCATGCGAATCACATCACCCGGCCGATACGCACTACCAGAAATAGCATTTTCAACAGCAGGAATGAGCACGCGTAAACAAACAGGTAATTTAGCCGCCATAATCATTTGCGCTAAACCGAGCACATGCGCGGCACCTGCCATGTCTTTTTTCATTAACAACATCGCATTTGACGGCTTAATATCTAAACCGCCCGTATCAAAACACACGCCTTTCCCAACCAAAGTCACTTTAAAATGGGATGGTTTTCCCCACTGCAAATCAATGAAACGCGGCGCATCGTCACTTGCACGACCGACTGTGTGAATCGCTGAAAATCCTTTTTTTAATAAAGTATCGCCAACTAAAATTTTACAGCGCGCCTGATACTCTTCTGCCAGTGCTGATGCCGCAGCAGCTAATTCTGTGGGTCCCATGTTTTCCGCAGGTAATGTAATCAAATCGCGAACGTGACAAATTGCTGCAACGTGCTGTTTTATTTGTATCAAATATGCATTTTTTTCTTTTGCTGCTTCACCCGATATTTTTTCAATATACAAAACGGCTGGTTGCCGTGTTGGTTTTTTATAATAAGAAAATTGATAACATCCCAAACCAAACGCCAAAATAAAACGATTTTTTTCTGCTTGATTCGGTGTATCTGCTAATCGATCAAAACAAAATTGATACACGCCTGCAGGCAACAGGAGCGGCAACTGCCCCGCCACCCAAAAATCCTTTTTTGAAACGATGCCACACCAAATTGCTGCCAACTTCCCAGCACTATCTGGCACTTGCTGCATAGTATTCGGCTCTGCAACAAAGCCTGTTGTAGATGCCCAATGCTGCAAAAAAGTTTTTTGTTTTTTTAAGAAATCAGCAAAATCATTGCGTGTAAAAAAATAAACTGGCACAGCATCCTGCGCCGCATGCGTGAAAAAAGTCATTTTTTTTCCTTCCTAGCATCAATACAGCGCTATTTTTTATTAGGCAATCATCATTTCAGCAGGCGTATACGCTTGACCTAGTGCATCCGCTACTGCTTTATGCGTCAATTTTCCGCGACAGACATTTAAGCCATCCATTAAATGCGGATTTTTGCGCATTGCTTCTCGATAACCATCATCAGCAAGCGCTAACACAAAAGGCAATGTCGCATTATTCAACGCGAAAGTAGACGTTCTCGGTACAGCACCTGGCATATTAGAAACACAATAATGCACAACACCATCCACCACATAGGTTGGTTTTTCATGTGTGGTTGGCCGACTGGTTTCAAAGCAACCGCCTTGATCAATGGACACATCCACCATCACAGATCCGGAACGCATACGCGCCAACATATCTCTACGCACTAATTTTGGCGCCGAACCACCGGGCACTAACACTGCACCAATGACTAAATCTGCATTTAACACATGACGCTCAATCGCATCGGCTGTTGAATAAATGGTCGTAATTTTGGAACCAAACTGCATGTCTAATTGATACAGACGTTCTAATGATCGATCGATCACGACAACATGTGCACCCATCCCAATAGCCATTCTCACTGAATTCGTCCCGACCATCCCGCCACCCAGCACCACAACACGCGCTGGCGCAACGCCTGGCACACCACCAAGTAAAATACCACTGCCGCCACGAGCAATTTCCAAACTTGATGCACCTGCTTGAATAGCCATTCGGCCAGCCACTTCACTCATGGGTGCCAATAATGGCAATCCACCGTGTTTATTCGTCACGGTTTCATACGCAATCGCAATGCACCCAGACGCTTGTAATAAACGCGCTTGCTCAGGATCTGGCGCGAGATGCAAATAAGTAAATAGAACCTGACCTTCACGCAAACGACGGCATTCTGCTAGTTGTGGCTCTTTAACTTTGATAATCATATCAGCCAATTGAAACAATTCTTCCGGCGTATCCATGAGCCGCGCCCCAGCTTGTTCAAACTCACTATCTTCAATGCCAATGCCAGCACCAGCACCGCGCTCAACAAGCACTTGATGACCATGTGCAATTACTTCACGCACACTACTCGGCACTAATCCGACGCGATATTCGTTATTCTTAATTTCTTTTGGGACACCGATCAACATGAACATTCTCCAAGTTTAAGCACTGGTCAGTACTATGAGGGTCGGTATTATAGGAAGAATCTTCAACAGATACCATCTACCATGATCTGATTAGATTATGCGCAAAATAGACGCTGAATAAATCAAGAAAAAACATGACCTCAATTTGAACAAAGTAAGCTAAAAACAGGGAGTCTGTTTTCTTGGTGAGAAATCCGTACAATACGCTTCAAATAAAATAGAAAACAAAATCAAGAGCAAAATTAAAATCTAAAAAATAGTTTACGCATCAATAAATATTAAATATTTTTTTAAAAAAATTTTTATCTTATTTTTTTTAAATTTAAAGATAAAAACAAAAACAAACAAAACGAGAGGAGTGAGACTATGCAAACAAGTGCTTTAAATGATTTAAATCAGGAAATAAAAGAAATAAATTTACCTATATCAGACGAAATATTAACACCTTTATTAAATAAATCAGAAGAAAATGACGCGCCTGTTATTCAATACACATGGACACAAACACTTTGCCATTCTTTCAATCGTTCTTTTACTTATATAAAAGATAGTATTACTCAGTGCTCAGCCATAACTTTTTTGTCAAACAGCGTTGCCTTACCCGCCAGCCTCACCAACACCTTTCTCGCCGGTCTTTCACCAAGTGGTTTTAGCGCCAAAAAATTTGGCGAACAACCCAATGTTTGGTGGGGAAGTATGCCACTATGGCAACAAATTTATACAGTTGGTGTCGTCGTTCCCTCTGCATTATGGGCTAATCAGAAACAAGGTGCATGGGCATTACCCAAATTACCTGAAATCATAAAAGAATTTAAAAAAGCAGCACACGCCGTGTATACCGGACAAGAAGGTGCAGCGTTACAAATGAGCAGATTATTCTTCACGATTTTACTAGGTGCTGGCGCTGCACTGGCACAGTCTGAAATTACCGCTGAAACATTTTCAACTTATCAACGTTTTTTACAAATAACTGCCGTGGCATCAACAGCATTTTGTTATGCTGCCACACGTAGTGTAGGTCTTCTAGGATTACAAAAAGTACTCGCGAATCACTTCAATGCAGATTATCAAAATCGTGCCGCATTTTTCCAAGCACTGAGGCGACTCACTGCAGAAGAAAAAGCAATACTTAATCAGGGCATAATAAATTTAAACACATCCTTTGCAACAGAAGAAGGCAAAGAAAAAATTATTCATTTTTTAGCTGATAACTTCTTAATAAATCAAAAAATTGAACTACGTCATGCATCATGGCTAGAAAGAAGCGGCGGTATAGCAAATGCTTTATTAGCTTTGATTGCTAGTTCTTCTGCATTTGTCTTTAGCAAAAAAACAGAATTAGCCATCACGCAAATTGCCTTAAGTTTAATGGGGAAACAAGATCCCAATGACTTTGATGGTACAACACACAATATGATAACCGCATTAGGCTGGCTGCTTGGTCCTATTTCAACGATTTTTTATATAAATTGCGCTCTTCATCTTAAAGAAAGAATTCTCACGGGTTTACAACATCAACCTGCTTGGACTGTTTTTTATGGATTAAACAGTATTTTTGCCTCATCCGGTGCGCTCACTGTTGCCCGTACAATGCACCATATTATTCCCGGCATACCTGATAAAATTTCCAGTTATCTCTTTTTTTGTGGCGTCATATTCGCAAATTATTTCTCACAACTACAACCCAGCATAGATAGACAATTAAACGAAGAGCTGATTAATACTGACACATTAGTAAAATGTGACAACCCTCTCGGTTTACTCTTAACTTATCTTGAAATGCATCACAGTGATACAAAACATATCTCCATAGAACAACAAAAGAAACTTAGCAATGTGATGACCCCATGGCATTTTTTTAAAAAAGCTGAGACAGAAGCTACCAAACCGTTACTTGCAGATAATTCAAATGAAGAAAAAAATGAAAGTAGATATCGTCACAGCTTTCCATAAATAGCAAATTTCAAATCTAATTTGGCCACTAAACTTGTATAGCAGAACTGGCCAAATTAGATTTCAAAGCATCAAATAAACTATATATCGCAACACATAATGCAGCTATTACACCAAACAAAATTGAAAATACTCCCAAACCATGACCGACAAAATAAATACCCACCAAAACCGCTAATGCTTCTGCTATACCCCACGCAAAAGCTTGCACAGCTAACGCACGCACAGGATTCATGGGGGAAAATAATTTTACAGCGTGTGATTGATAAAGTGGCGCGTAACTGATTTCAGCTAAAGATAACAAAATCACACCAACAACACATAATAAACAATTACTGTTACGTGCTGATATCAATAATATTGTTCCCACAGCCAATAGACTATTCGACAAAAAAATAACAAAAGAGATTGACCATTTTTCTATAAGACGCGTCACGGGCATTTGCATCAAAACAATCACAATACTACTCACGATAAACAAGAGACCAATGGTTTTTTCGCTAAAGCCATTTGATGCATACAATGGAAACACATCATAAAATTGTGCATAACCAAGCATTGTTAGCATATTTAAGAAAATAAAAAATATAAACTGACGATTTCCAAACCAGGCATTATTATTTTGAGAAGAAGAATAAATTTTAATTTGCTCAACTGGCATATCAGTTGAAAAAATCAAAACCATACTTGCTAATAGAGAAAATAGAATGGGTATCAAAGGAAAATACGCTGGTTGACAAGCTAAGACAAAAGCACCCAAATAAGGCCCAATACCTGAACTGATATTTAAGGCAATATTAATCATTGAAAATCCAGTATGCTGCTGTTTTTCTTCTTGATATAAAGCCACACAAGAAAGCAATGCTAAAGAGTTAATAGATAAGACACTGCCTATTAACAATGCTATAAGCAACCAACAGGGGAAAAACAATTTCTTGTAGAATGCTAATATATAAATTGAACCATACAAGACAATTAACAAACCTTGCATCAATAGAATAATTTTTTTCTTTTGATATTTTTGCACCCACTTAGAGAAAAACACACCTGCTAGTCGCGTAGCAAAAATCCCGGTACTCACCAAGATTGCTGCTTCCGTTGCGGAAAATAATTTTTCTCGCAAAAGCCATACCGCAAAAAAAGGGAAAAATACAGCTTGACAAAAATTCGAAAGACATCGAACACTATATAATTTTAAAAGTACATTGTTCATTACATGCAACTCCAGCGTATTTTTATCTTATTAAGTGACAATAAAGCCCGTATCCATTGCTTGCATCATCTGCCGATAATCTAATTCAATTTCATCTTTATCATCACTCACCAAAATAACTTTTCCAGGCGCTGTGAATAAATCACGTGTTGGTAATAATAAATCTCCTGGCTTAATCGATAATGCATACCAATAGACACTTTTGCAGGATTGAATGACTTTAATCATTGGAATTGAATGAACAACACCTTGCTTGCGCGTTGATAATAATACAGTTAATGCATGTCTTGCCAATTGCCAAGGATGCTGTGTTTTTTGCAAAAAATCTTCTTCATGTAAATAAGCATCGACGTTTAACTCTAATTGATTACTACCTAAACAATGCGAATGCACATCACATTGTACATTGCCACCAACGCGGGCACCAACCTCAACCAAACGCGGCCCTGATAGCGTATCAATGACTTCAGCGTGCGCGGCACCTGTGACAAAACCTAAAGCATCTAAGACTTTTTTTAAATAATGCTGTAAATAAGACTGCACTTCTCCATCTGGGGGTAACAATTCCTCCCTGTCATAAATCATGCCGTAGCCAGGAATAAGACGTTTATGACAACGCCATATATCCGTAAAAAAATGTTCACCATGACAACTCACGGAATTCACCATATATTCTGTGCCGCGCAAAAATTCTTGCACTAAGACAGATTGATTATATAAACCTAAACAATTTTTTTTGCCGTATATTTCATGAAATTTCTCGATAACACTTTCTTTCGAATGACAAATGAATACACTTTCTGTACCGGCACTGGCTAATGGTTTAAGCACCACAGGATAGTCCGTCGCCCAATCAATCCACTCTAACGCTTCTGATACATTTTGCACGTTTGCATATTTCATACATGGCACACCTGCAGCATTCAATGCTTTTGCCATTTCATATTTATTACGCCTAGCGATACTTTTTGCAGCATCATTCCCTTTTAAGCCGAATGCAAAAATTAATTGATCGGCCAAACTGACTCCAGACTCAGTACCTGCAATCACAGCACTTGGTGAATAGGTTTTTAATTTATTAACCAGTGCGACAAAATCACCGTCATAACAATAACTGGCAAGATAATCGTTATCATCATATGTCGAACTTTTTGCTAACTCATATAAAGGCTTAATTGAACTTTGCACATGAATACAATTGATATAGTTATTTTTCAAATATCTTGTATAAGCTTTTGATAAACGATACGCATCTACCAGTATACAAACTTTCATACATAACCTCCGTTTAGTCTCTCAGCAAAAGATTGAATCCCCATTTCCTCAGCTAACAAAATTAATGGTGAGTAATCAATGCGAGATAAATCAAACCATTCTTCAGACACGGCCTCTTCCATAATGGCATCCGCCGCATGAGGACACACTTGACGTAAAATTTTATCCCATACGGCAAGTTCTTTACTGGCAAAATACCTCACTGGAAAATGCAAAATAGATGAAAAAAAAGATTTTTCTCTATTATTGAGCTCTCGATAAATTAAACGTATCAACCAAGTGAAAATTTTTCCGTGCGCTACTTCATCCATACGATGTGCACGCACAGCTTCGCGATTCAATGTGACGATTTTTTGTGAAACAGATAAGCTTTTCAAATAATCACTGACAAATATTTCTGACACAACTGCAACTGCTAAGCGAATTAATATTTTTTGCCAATCCTCTGAATGCTGATCTTGCAGACGATGCATTCGTTTTATTAAATCAAATTCAGGCAACATGTAACGATTTATTTTTCGATTCTTTTCAGCAACTGCCATGACATGATGTATTAATAAAATATGGTACGATTCATCTGTTAATGTTTCTGCAATTAATTCACCTGAATGATTATCTGAGACACCTGGCACATGGCCATGAATAATGTCATAACAAACGGGCGAAATAATTTTTGACTCAATCGCAATGGTTTTTGCATTGTAAGCAAGCCATCCCCATGAGAGTAACTTGTTTTTTTCAAGCGGTGTTAAATTTTTATAGGAAATACAATTTTTAATTGGTAGCAATTCTTCTAAAAAATCAGGACGATCTATTTCATAGTTTAACTCGCTGGGCAAAACATAATGCCTGACTTGCGCACGTTTCTCCCATGTTGCAATAAATTTTGAAAGCAATGCGCGAGAATAAGAAATTTCTTTACCCTGTGTTATCACGGATGTAGCAGTATTTCTCATAGAGTCCACCTAATGGATGAAAAAATATAGGAATATTAAAATAACGAGCAGACCGCTTCATTTCTCTGGATCCCTTGAATAAAACGCGGGAGGATGAAGTAGACAAAATAAATGAAACACCGTGCTTGTTAAAAAATTAATAAATTAAAAAATTTGATATAAATTCAATAAAACAAATTGATAACTATGATTAAAAAGAAAAATCAGGGAGAAATCCTAAAAAATAGGAAATAGCGCAGAGGGGGAAAATGACCCAATAAAAAAATATATAAAATTAGAATTAGGAAATAACCAATATGGACAAAAAATAGAAACATAGAAAAACTGGAAGGCAATGAAAATATTAACGCGTCATTTTTAAAAAAACAATCATTTTTTTAAATTATTTATAACTACTCAGGTAATCAACATTTTTTATTTTAGCTGCAATTGCAGTCAGTCAAGTGAAAAAATGTTGATTACCTGAGCGTCGTCACGATTATTCTAAAAAAAAGCAACTACGCTGATTCTCTCGCCAAACAATCCAATACGCTCTGCAATTTTGTGTCCAATGACGCCATCACAGAAATTTTTTCACCTGTCGAAGGTAAAATAAACTCTAATTTTGCAGCATGCAAAAATAGTCGATCGAGCCCTGTTTTTTTTATCTCACGATCAAATGCACGATCGCCGTATTTTTCATCGCATGCAATCGGATGATGACTATAACGCGCATGCACGCGTATTTGATGTGTTCGACCCGTATGCAACACAGCCTCCACCAACGTGGCGCCTGCAAATTGTTGCAATGGTCGAAACACCGTAAGTGCTGACTTACCAACCTCACCCGACACATCAGGACGCACAATCCGTTCACCACCCGCCAGAAAATTCTTTTGCAAAGCCACCGCAACACGATGTTCGCCAGCTGGCCAATGCCCGCGTGTCAGTGCTAAATAGGCTTTGAACATTTTCCCTGCACGCAGTAATGCATGTAACTCTCGCAGCGTGCTCCGTTTTTTTGCCAATATCAAACAACCTGACGTATCGGCATCCAGACGATGCACTAACTCCAACTGTGGTAATTTAGGATACAATGCACGCATTGCTTCGATGACACCCACTTTCGTACGCACCCCACCGTGCACTGGAATGCCTGAAGGTTTATTGATAATCAGTAAACGGCTATCTTCATATAAAATACTTTTTGACAGTAAAGTGAGCAAAGAATCGCTGGGTATTTCGGGCGCTGCCTGTGCTGCCTGAAACACGGGTGGGACACGCACCTCATCCCCTGCTTGCAGGCGATAATCTGGCCCGATCCGCTTGCCATTCACCCGCACTTCGCCTTTCCGCAACATGCGGTAAATTCTTGTTTTAGGAACTTTTTTTAAAATTGCACGAAGAAAATTATCTACGCGCTGGTCCGCATAATCGGGATCGATCACGACCCGCCGAACCGGCTGCTTCTCAGACATACTACGATTGATACCCCTCTAGAATACTGATATATTCGCCAGCATCTTCCGGCTTTTTTCGGACTTCATACTAACAGATAATCTATTGAATTTGCGCTCCCCTAATTTGAGATACTGAAGGAACGCTCCATGCATCATAAAGGGTAACCATGAAAAGAATGCTTGTTAACGCAACCCACAAAAATGAGGAGTTGCGGATCGCGCTGGCAGATGGTCAGCATTTGTACGACTTGATTATTGAATCTTCCGCAAGAGAACAAAAACAATCAAACATCTATAAAGGTCGCGTCACGCGCATAGAACCTAGCCTTGAAGCCGCCTTTGTTGACTACGGTGGCGAACGTCACGGCTTCTTGCCTCTTAAAGAAGTCGCACGCTCATGTTTTCGTGCAAGCTACACGGATACTGGCAAGCGCCCAACCATCAACGAAGTCCTCGAAGAAAACCAAGAAATCGTGGTACAGATTGATAAAGATGAGCGCGGCACGAAAGGGGCAGCGCTCACTACCTTTATTTCTTTACCAGGCTCTTATTTAGTCTTAATGCCAAATAATCCACGCGCCGGCGGTATCTCTCGACGCATTGAAGGCGACGAGCGCTCTACTTTGCGTGAAAATTTAGCTGCATTGAATTTACCAGAAGGCATGGGCGTGATTGTCCGTACCGCAGGCAGTGGTAAAAATCTTGAAGAACTGCAATGGGATTTAGATGTACTGTTGCGTCATTGGAACTCGATCATCAAAGTGACTGACGAACGCGCCGCCCCTTTTCTTATCTACCAAGAAAGCAGCGCTGTGATCCGCGCAGTACGCGATTACTTACGCAAAGATATTGATGAAGTACTCATTGATCATCCGGATGTGTATCAAGATGTGCTTTCCCATATTCAATTAGTACGTCCTGATTTTTTACAACGCGTGAAACTCTTTCAAGATCCAACACCACTCTTTACCCGTTTCCAGATTGAAAGCCAAATTGAATCTGCCTTTCAACGTGATGTGCGCCTTCCCTCTGGTGGTTCGATTGTCATAGATCATACAGAAGCTCTCGTTTCTATTGATATTAATTCGGCAAAATCCACGCGTGGTGGCGATATTGAAGAAACCGCATTCAATACGAATCTTGAGGCGGCAGAAGAAATTGCCAGACAATTGCGTTTACGTGATTTAGGTGGATTAATCGTCATTGATTTTATCGACATGACGCCTACGCGTAACCAACGTGAAGTAGAAGAGCGTATTCGCGCAGCTCTGTCCATGGATCGTGCAAAAGTACAAATCGGCCGTATTTCTCGTTTTGGTTTACTTGAAATGTCACGCCAACGATTACGTCCATCCCTCGGCGAATCTAGCCAAATTAGTTGTCCGCGCTGTCACGGTCAAGGCACGATTCGCGGTGTAGAATCACTCGGACTATCGATTATTCGTTTAATTGAAGAGCATACACTGAAAGAAAATACCGCAGAAATTCGCGCAATTTTACCAGTGGAAGTCGCAACCTTTTTATTAAATGAAAAACGCCAAGCGATTATTGGGATTGAAGATCGACAAAATGTCCGCGTGATTATTGTTCCTAATCCAGATTTTGTGACACCGCACTACGAAGTCATTCGTATTCGCCGCTCTGACATCGATGGTAAAACAGAAAAAATAGTCAGTTATCATCTTGCTGCGCGCGCAGAAAATGAATCTGCAACAACAAATGCTACCACACGTGCACCACAAGAACCTGCCATTAAGCGCATGCAAATAGATCAACCGATGCCACTTGCTGCAACTGAAAATAAATCTGCCCCCAAATCAAGCGGGCAACAAACTGGTGCGGCGAAATCAGGTGGTTTATTCAAACGGTTAATTAATTATATTTTGCCACACGATGAAACGGCTGCTGAAAAAACAAAGTCGCCAGAGAAGTTACCGACAAACACCGGCACAAATGAAAAAGATAAATCGTCAACGCCTCGACGCGCAGGTTTACATCGTCGAGAACATGGCAACCGATCACGCAACCAACATCGCCAACAAAGAAATCGTGGACGCGGGCAAAGCCATTACCGTGGCGATAAATCAGAAAGAACAGATAAAGAAAGTCCATCGCATAGTCATCACAGTCACAAAACGGAACAGGATAACCCTCCTGCAGCACCTGTTGTTTTGCCTTCATCATCACAACCTGCAGCAACACCACAACAATCCGTCAAACCAGCTGTAATGGTAGCGCCTGCGATACCAGCGCCTGTGGCAATGAATACACCGACGCAACCTGCCAATACGCAAGTTAGCAGAACACAAGAACCGCAGCCTCTTCCTGTCACCGTGCAAAATCAGCCAACGACCACCACACCAATAGCAAACAAGGCAGAAAAAGCACCCGCTATCTCACTAGAAACACAAAGCGTTGTGACGGATCAGGCACAAACGATACACCACCAACAAGTCTCGCCATCCCAAATGCCAAGTGATCAATCCGCTACTGCCTCTGCGGGGGGTGGAAATGCGAACAATACGAATGAGCATGCAAATCGACGTAGACCCTCTGGCCACCTTGCCAGACATCGACGCGGCCGACACGCAGGCAAACATCATCAACGGAATAAATCTGAGGGAGAGAAAACCTCTCACAACCACACAACCTCTAGCCCTAGCAATAGCGGTGATACGCAGCAGCAACATCCAAGTAGTCATCACGAACAGCCTAGCGCTGCCGTCACTGCTGCCGCACCACCAACGAACGCTGTACAATCACCGCCTACCAAAGCAATAACACAACCTGTTGTTCATCCGGCTGTGATTGCAACACCGACCGCTACACCCGCCGCAACAATCGCACCGACACCGCCGCCGGCTCCTACAAAAAATGCGGCCCCGGTCACGGTGACAGCGACGATTGCACCGGCTATTGCGATGGTTCCTATTGCAGCGCAGCCTTTACAGAAAAAAGAAACGCAGCAAAATCCTCCGTTAACACCAACGGTAACCATTGCAGCACCAGCCACAGCGCCCACAAAAAACAATGAAAACAAAGCAGAAAAAGAGGATCAAGCTTAAAGCGACCGGGTGACCAAAAAACTGGATACCGCGCATAAAGCGCGGTATGACAGCTTCTTTTATTAAAAATAGCTTATAAAAAGATCAACTCATATGAGGTGGCACTGTGTCTCACGGCTTTTTTTGAGACAACCTATTGATTTTATTAATAAAACGTGAATTTTTTATCTTATTGATTTTATTAATTATTTTTTAAAAAATAAATTTTTATTAATATAAACAATAAGTTAGATGTTTTATAGTTGGTATATCTAGGGCCACCTCCTATAAATTGATCTTTTTATGAACTATTTTTAATAAAAAAAAGCTGTCACTCCACACATTCACCTGTCACCCCGCACTTGTTGCGGGGTCTGGTGTAAGAAAATAATCACATTAAATCAATGAGACCCTTTTCTTGTTAGATGAATTTTATTTTTTATACCGGACCCCGCAACAAGTGCGGGGTGACAAGATTTTTTTAGTTAGTTTTTTATCAAAAACCAAATTTAAAATAGAAAAAATATCAATTTATAGGAGGTGGCCCTGTTGGTATATCAGCTCTAAACCTATCCTATTTTCTATTCATCACTTTCTAACGGCCTTGCACGCGATTCCAACATGACAGGAATCCCATCAATCACTGGCCAGACTTTTTGATCAAACCGACAGATCAATTCTTGATTCTGTCGATCAAACAACAATTCACCTTTGCAAATTGGGCATGCGAGAATGTCTAATAATCTATTGTCCATTGCACAAATAATCCTTTCAACTGTATTGTATTAAATGAATAATGATTTAACTCTTCACGACAGGTTATACGCGGAGAATGGATCACTGTGAATAGCTTCCTAAAAAATAGTTTACGGTGCCATTCACTTCTACTATGACTTGGTTTAATTTTTTTATTTTTTTAACTGATCACTATGACACATTCACACACGCCACTTACCTCTGCTCTCTCACAAGCGCATCCCTCATGGCACGCGTGTTTACAGCGGGCTTTAGCAGCAATGGAGCCAGCGTATCTCGAGATGCTTGCACACACACCAGACTGGTTACCCGGCCCGCAAGCAATTTTTCGTGCTTTTTCTCTGCCTGTTACAAAAACAAAGTATATTTTGTTCGGTGAATCGCCCTATCCACGCGCGGCATCGGCCAATGGCTATGCTTTTTGGGATAATGCCGTCACAGCACTCTGGTCTGATACTGGCTTAGATAAAAAAGTAAACAGAGCAACATCGCTTCGCAATTTGATTAAATTATTACTTGTGGCAGAAGGTTTGCTCCAGCCAAATCAAACAGGGCAAACAGAAATTGCCAAAGTAAACAAAAAAGATCTAATAAAAACCAATAAACAGCTTTTTGATAATTTTACAAATAAAGGATTTTTACTGCTAAATGCCTCACTTGTGTTACGGCCAAGCCGTGTCAAAGAAGATGCGCTACAATTTCAGCCTTTTTTGCAAGAAGTGTTAACTTTTATTACAAAACATACCCCCACCATTGAATTAATCTTATGGGGCAAAATTGCGGAAAAAATACAAAGCTTGACACTGGCGCTTCCTTGCAAAAAATACTTAGCAGAACACCCTTATAATCTCTCATTTATTCACAATACAAAGATGCGGGATTTTTTTCAGCCATTACATTTGCTTCTGCTATAATGAACTTAGTACCCCGCTCCTAATAGGGGATAAAGCTTTATGCGCATACTCCTTGTCGAAGATAATGAGCTATTGGGCGATGGACTACGCACAGGCCTAATGCAAGCGCACTATACAGTTGACTGGCTAAAAGATGGGCTAACTGCAGATCAAGCGCTCAAAACTGAGCTATTTGACATCGTTGTACTGGATCTTGGCTTGCCAAGGCTCACTGGCATTCAGGTACTACAAAACTTACGTGCGCGCGGGCAAACCATGCCTGTATTAATTCTCACCGCTCGTGAATCCATTGAAGAACGAATCAGAGGGCTAGATAACGGTGCGGATGATTACCTGACCAAACCCTTTGATCTTGAAGAGCTCTGCGCACGTTTACGTGCTTTACAACGACGATTTTCTTTACGTGCCTCGCCATTATTAACATACGACAATATTACACTCGACCCAGCCGCCCATGTTGCCATGTTAAATGGCAATGTACTGACTCTATCAAGACGCGAATTTTCACTTTTACACAAATTACTTGAAAATGCTGGGCGCGTTATCTCTCGCGAAACACTCTCACAATCTTTATATGGCTGGGGAGAAGACGTGGATAGTAATGCATTAGAAGTCCATATTCACAATTTACGTAAAAAATTAGGTGCTGACGTGATTCACACGATTCGAGGGATTGGCTATTTAATTGATAAAAGTAAATCTGAAAATCCTGAAAAAAATCAGAAAAAAACGCATGGCAGAAATGAAAAATGATACGCTCAATTCGCTATTTTCTTTTAATTAGCTTACTAATTAGCATTACGCTTGCCTCTTCTGTCACGGCAATTGGTAATTACATTTTAGATAAAAAAATATTAAGAGAATGGGTCGACACACAAGTTATTCATACAAGCACACGTCCAGACAAAGAAAAACTTGCAGAAAGTATAAAAATAGCAAGAAATAAACTCATTGATGACCTCGCACTCAATGATATTTATATTTTACTCTTTACCTATCCTATTTTTGGATTATTAATATGGATTATTGTGAGTCTTGCATTGCGTTCGATTAGTCAAGTCACACGTGATATCTCTTCCCGCGCCCCGGGTTATCTGGAGCCCGTGAATGAAAAAAATATTCCAATTGAAATCCATCCATTAGTAGTTGAATTAAATAGCTTATTAAAGCGATTAAAATTTGCATTTGAGCGCAACAAGCGATTCGCAGCAGATGCTGCACACGAACTTCGTACACCCCTTGCAGCCATCAAAACACAAGCACAAGTTGCATTAAAAGCAGAAAGCCCTAGTGCACTGGCTAGCACTTTACACAAGGTCATTCGCGGTGTTGATCGCAGCTCACATGTGATCACACAATTATTAACATTAAGCAGCCTTGGTCATGAAGAGGGGTTAAATGATATTCGTCAAATTGATTTACATCACTTAGTCACAGAAACGGCTGCATGGCTGGTGCCACTTGCCCGCACAAAAAATATTAATATGATATTAGCGCCACCACCACCAAATAGTATGATTCGTGGCAATGAAATTGCGCTTGGCATACTATTGCGAAATATTATTGATAATGCGATAAGACATACACCCGAAGAAGGATTCATTAAAATTGCCATTCACAATAGAAAGAAGAAATTAAATTATGTTATTTTAGATATTATGGATAACGGCCCCGGCATTCCGGAAGAAATCCGCAAAAAAGTGTTTACGCCTTTTTACCGCATGCCAGGCACTGATACACAAGGTAGTGGCCTTGGACTCGCGATTGTCTGGCAAATTGCTAAGTTACATAACGCTGAAATTTCTCTCGGCGTTCCTCGCAATGGCAAAGGATTATTGTTTTCTATTGCATTTCCATCGGCGTAACAACTCAGTGGAGTCGTTATCTACTAGCAAATGAATCAATTCATTATTGAGAAAAATATGGAAACAGTGTTAACCCCCAATCATCGATTAGCCAACATGTTGCTCAAACAATTTCAAACAAAACAAATACAAGAAAAAAAAATTGCTTGGGTAACGCCAGATATCTTGCCACTCAATGCATTTTTTCGTCGCTTATGGCTAAACTACACCAACCAAGCCATCGATCCGATGCCTTTATTATTATCCACACAACAAGAAAATGTGTTATGGAAAAAAATTTTGCAAAGGGCAACCACGCATCCATTGATGCAACCTGAGGAAACAGCGGCACTTGCAGAAAAAGCTTGGGGACTATTAAAAAATTGGCGTATCGATCTCGATCACCCAGATTTATTGCTCACCGAAGATAGCCGTTATTTTTATAGATGGGCAAAAAATTTTGAAAAACAATGCCAAGAAAATGGTTGGCTATCAGAAACTCTACTACCTGACATACTCGCAAACAAAATCATCGCAAAAGAAATTTTATTACCAAAAAAAATTATCCTTCATGGTTTTAGTGAACTCACACCATTACATACTTATTTTTTTACTATAGCAGAAAAAATGGGCTCTGAAATTATCAAAGAGAATAAGAATAAAAATGCAACGCAGGCAAATCGTGTATGTTTACCAACAGAAAAAGATGAAATTTTTGCGATGGCGCATTGGGCAAAACAATTATTAGAAAATCAATTGCCGCAACAACCTGTCACCATTGCTTGTGTCATCCCGCGCTTAGCCACATTACGCGATGATGTTTTACGTATCTTTACTGAAGTATTTTCTGCCACAGGCACCCTGACTGCGGATGCAACATTATTACCTTTTAATATTTCAGCAGGCAAACCACTTGCTGAATGGCCAATTATTCAAATGGCATTATTATTACTAAACAGTCATACTGAACCGCTTTCGTTATCTGACGCACAACAAATACTACGTTCACCCTTTTGTGGTGAGGCAGAAAAAGAAAGATACATACGCGCCACTTTTCTGCATACGCTACGACAACAAAATCTAAAAAAATTAGCGCTCAATCAAATAACCTGTCCTTTGTTAGCAAAAAGAATACAACTCATAGTAAAAAATTTACCTCACCCTCACATAAAAAAAACTACAACAGAATGGGCAACCTATTTTGCGGATACTTTAAAACATTGGGGATGGCCTGGTGAGCGCAGCATCAATAGCACAGAATACCAATTAACCCAACGTTTTTTTCATTTATTAACTGAATTTTCACAACTTGATACAATCATTCCACCCGAAACATTAGCAGATGCACTTGATCATCTGCAGCGTTTAGCGAAAAATACGATTTATCAACCAGAAACGCCGGAAACACCGATCCAAATTTCGGGTGTATTAGAAGCAGCAGGTTTGCCCTTTACACACTTATGGATGATGGGGTTAGATGATAACCAATGGCCTGCGCCGCCACGTCCTCATCCTTTTATTCCTGTGCATATACAAAAAAAACAAAATATGCCACATGCAACAGCAGAACGTGAATTAGAATATACCAATCACTTACTCACACAATTATGCCAGCATGCCGAGCATGTGATTTTTTCATGGGCTGCCAAAGAAGCAGAAAATCAATTAAGGCCTTCTATTTTCTTAAAAAATTTACCAGAAATTTCCTCAAATTCACTTTTTATTATTGATTCAAATTCACCAATGCAACAAATTCATCATGCTAAAAAAATTGAATACTTTACTGACGAACAGGCACCCGCGGTCTCGTCCACTGAAAAATTATCTGGCGGTACACGTATTTTAAAACAACAAGCAGCTTGTCCATTTCGTGCATTTGCTACAATACGATTGCGCGCGGAACTTGCAGATAAACCTGTGCCAGGTTTAAGGGCGATAGAACGTGGCATTATTATTCATCAAGTACTGGATTATTTCTGGCGCAAAATAAAAGATTCCACTACATTACAAAAAATGACGCCACAAGAAGAAAATAAAACATTAGAAAATTGTATTGATCAAGCGATAGCAGACTTTACTACAGGTGAACCGCATCCAGAACAAATACATCTTAACATTGAGCGCAAACGTTTATTACATTTATTACAGCGTTGGCTCCGCTATGAAAAAGAACGGCCCGCCTTTCAGGTGATAGCTTGCGAAAAAGAAATCACAACAACATTAGGTCCAATGCCATTACGATTAAGAATGGATCGCTTAGATAAAACAGCCGATGGCCACGTCATTCTCATTGATTATAAAACAGGAAAAAATCATAGTATTCAACACTGGTTAGATGAACGACCTGAAGAACCACAATTACCTTTATATTCTATTCTACATGCAGATACAGATGAAAAAGTTTCTGCCATTGCATTTGCAAAATTACATCCTGAGGAAATAAAATTTTCTGGTATTTCACAAGACGATACCGAAATAGCAGGCATCAAAATAATTGATACCTGCAGTGATTTACCATGGGATGCACAATTACAATCATGGCGAAATACATTACTACAACTCAGTCAAGAGTTTTATCATGGCATTGCTGCTATTGATCCCAAAAAACAAAAACAGACGTGCTCTACTTGTCAACTCAAAATAGTTTGCCGAATTCACGAGAAATCTTATGCCCAATAATATTGCAGATCAAGCAGAACGCGAAAGAGCACTTGATCCTCATCATTCTTTTATTGTGAAAGCGCCAGCAGGCTCAGGTAAAACAGAATTACTGACACAACGTTTTTTATTATTATTAGGTACAGTCCGTCATCCTGAAGAAATTCTGGCGATGACATTTACCCGTAAAGCGGCCGCCGAAATGCGAGCGCGTATTCTTGCTGCATTAAAAAATGCAGAAGAACAACCTGAACCCGTATTAGCGCATGCCAAAAAAACATGGCAGCTTGCTAAAGCAGTACTTGCACAAGATACACGGTATCAATGGCATTTAATGGCAACACCTTCACGTTTACGGATCCAAACGCTCGACTCCCTCAACAGTTATCTCACACGTCAATTACCTGTTTTATCACAATTTGGCACATCGCCTGATGTGACAGATCAACCATTACCACTTTATCAAAAAGCCATTGCTGCGCTTTTATCAAATACCCACTGCAGTCATGAACTAGAAATTTTATTATTACACTGTGACAACAACATGAAAAAAGTCACAGAATTACTAGTCAATTTATTAGAAAAAAGAGATCAATGGTTACCTCATTTAATTTTTGACCCGACGAATGCACGACATCATCTAGAGTATCAACTCCGCACCGTCATTGAAGATATTTTAAAAAAAGTCCACACACATTTTCCTAAAGATAAAACGCAAGAATTACTGACACTATTACATTTTGCTGCTGATAATTTACTGTATACAGCACAGCTAGAAAACGTAGATAAAACACGAGATCAATCTAACCTTTCACACATAACAGAATGCCTCACATTAGAACATTTACCTGATACGCGTGCTGAGGATAAAAAATACTGGTTAGCGATTAGTGAATTATTCTTTACAAAATCAGAAGATTGGCGCAAACGTTTTGACAAAAATATAGGGTTTCCTGTAGGGCAAACACCTGCAGAAAAAGCACACTGTGCGCAAATGAAAAAACGCATGATAGAATTAATCAAAACGATTGCAGATAATCATTCATTAAAAAATGCATTTGCCGAATTACGCACCTGCCCTGATGCACACTATACAGATCCACAATGGCATGTCCTTGCTGCTTTACAAATTTTGCTAAAATTATCTGTGGCAGAATTACATTATGTTTTTCAAAAAGAAAGTAAAATTGATTATACTGAAAATGCGTTAGCAGCTCTGCGTGCGCTGGGTGATGCAGACGCTCCCACTGATTTAACACTCGCACTTGACTGTCAGATCCGTCATATTTTAGTAGATGAATTTCAAGATACATCTACCACGCAATACCGTTTGTTAGAAAAACTCACCGCAGGCTGGGAAACAAATGATGGACGTACGCTTTTTTTAGTAGGTGATCCATGCCAATCGATTTACCGTTTTCGTGAAGCGGAAGTGGGGTTATTTATTCGAACGCAACAGTATGGCATTGGTAGTCTACGCCCTATTCCATTGGCACTCACTGTCAATTTTCGCTCAACTGCACCTATTGTACATTGGATTAATCAACATTTTTCAATTATCTTTCCAAAAGAGGATGATATCAGTACAGGCGCTGTTGCGTTTAGTCTCGGTATTGCAAGCAAAGAAACACAATCAAATGACTCGCCTGTCACACTGCTGCCTTGCAATGCAATAGAACCTCAACAACAAGCAAATGAATTAATTCATGCAATAAAAACACAACAAGCTAATTTTCCTGACGAATCGATTACGTTATTAGTTCGTTCACGTTCACACCTTGCAGAAATTATCCCTGCATTACGGCAGGCAAAAATAGCTTATTCGGCAATTGATATTGATTCTTTAGCTGATCGTCCAACAATTCAAGATATATTAGCACTCACTCGTGCATTAATGGACCCTGCAGATCGTATTGCATGGCTTGCATTATTACGTGCACCGTGGTGTGGTCTTACACTGGCTGATTTACTACTGTTAAGTAGTGGTGCACCGCATAAATTACTCATTGAAAATTTACAAAATCAACACATAATCCAATTATTACCTGACACCTCACAACAGCGTCTTGCACGCGTGATGGATGTGATGAAAGTCAAACTCTATCAACGCAATCGCTTTTCATTACGAGATTGGGTTGAAAGTACTTGGTTATTATTAGGTGGTCCTGCATGTGTTGCAACAGATGACGAACTAGCAGATGTTGAAAGCTATTTTTTATTATTACAACAATATACTCACTCGGCTGAATTCCCAGACCCAGAAACACTTGAAGAAGCTGTCAGCTTATTATTCTCTACTGCAAAACAAAAAATCGAACAAAAAGTTCAATTACAAATCATGACGATTCACAGTGCAAAAGGATTAGAATTTGACACAGTGATTTTGCCACATATGGAAAAAGTAGGTAAAAGCGATGACCGTGATCTATTAGTGTGGATGGAACGTACCGACAGCCAAACAGGCAGCGCATTGTTAATGGCGCCCTTTGCAGCAATGGGGGCAGCATCTGATAAAATTTATGATTATGTCAGGCGACAACATGCCATTCGTAGCACACATGAATTAAGTAGATTGTTATATGTCGCATTAACCCGAGCAAAAAGAAAAATTATTTTATTATTTAATCAACCTGAACTATCAGAGAAAAAAAATAACGCTTCTTCTGATCATGAGAAAATAACGCGTGGCAGCTTACTTGCCTGTCTTTGGCCTGCAATCCGCTCATCCGTCTCACGTTTATCTGAAAATACTATGATGAAAAAAAATAATCATGTATCAGAAGAAAAAAAACCTTTTATCTTTCGTCGTTTAACAGCAGACTGGCAAAATCCAATCACTGAAATTCGTACGCGCGACAGAATAACTTTTCATGCAAAAGATGCGGGATTTTATTTACCAGATAATACCGCAAAGTATATTGGTATTGTGACCCATGAAATAATTCGACAACTATGTGAACAAGGTAGTCACTGGTGGCAAGTCGCTATATCACAGAAAACGAAATGGATAACACAAAAATTATTACAAACTGGACTAGCGCCTGCAAAAATTCCTGCTGCTTGCCAGCAAATTATGCATGCTATAACGCAATTACTGAATGATCCACGCGGCCAATGGATTATTCAACCACATGATTCTGCAGCGTCTGAACTTGCACTTACTGCGGTGATTAAAAATAAACCGTCGCAATTTGTTATCGATCGAACATTCGTCGATGAAAAAAATAGACGCTGGATTATTGACTATAAAATAACACAACCAACAGAGATTCAAACACTGGCTGATTTCCTGATTCAAGAACAAGAAAAATATGCTCCGCAACTAGAGAATTATCAAATTGCTATAAAAAATTATACAGAAAATAAATTGCAACCTATTCGTTTAGCTTTGTATTTTCCATTAATTCCGGCATGGTGCGAGTGGGAGATAACATAACAAATCCATTAAAAGTAACGACACCTATCCTGACAAGCAACGACATTTCTCACAAATCCCATAAATATTTAAGCTATGATCAGTCATTTCATAACCCGCTGCACGCGCGACTTCGCGTTGGCGCGCTTCAATCACATCATCCATAAACTCTTTGACTGCCCCACAGCGCACACAAACTAAATGATCATGATGCGCACCATCATCCAATTCAAAAACCGAATGGCCGCCTTCAAAATTATGGCGAATGACGAGACCCGCTTCCTCGAATTGACCCAACACGCGATAAATTGTCGCCAACGCCGTCTCTTCACCGGATTCCGCTAAAATCCGATAGATATCTTCCGCGCTTAAGTGTCGATCCGGCGTCATCTCAAAAATTTGTAGTACACGCACGCGCGGCAACGTAATCTTTAATCCGGCTTTCTTTAACTCAGGCTTGCTCATAGAGACTCGCTAGCTTTGATAAAACATGCCAATTATAGGCTGAATCAGGTATCATGCGCGCCATCTTCTCGATTGCAAAGGTGTATTTTTTATGCAAAAACGCTTACTTGCTTATTTTATCCTGTTACCCCTGCTGAGTGGTTGTGTTCATCAAATGGATATCGAACAAGGCAAACCCATTAACGCACAAAAAGTGGCTAAATTACATACGGGCATGAATCGCCAAGAAGTCAAAAATCTGATGGGCGAGCCTATTTTGACCCATACACTCAATAAAAATCGAGTGGACTATGTTTACACACTGAAGACTGGCAATAATAAAATGAAAGAAGACTATGTCACGCTAAGTTTTAAAGAAAATCGCCTTGAGCATATCGGTGGGAATCTTTATTCGCCTTTTATTCGGTAATATTTTGAAAATAATGTTTGTTTGATGGAAAAGCCCTAGCATGCACCCTAGGGCTACCTCATATACCTTGATATTTTTTCTATCTTAAATTTGGTTTTTGATAAAAAACTAACTATAAAAAATCTTGTCATCACGCGGTTTATCCGCGGGATGACAAGATGACTTAAGACCGACGTGCTCGTAAGCGCCTTGCTTCTTTTGGATCGACCAACAATGGCCGATAGATTTCTATTCTATCGCCCGCCTGCACATAACTCGATAGTGATACTTGCTTGCCAAAAATCCCGACTTTTTGTTGCATTAAATCAATTTCTGGAAAAAGCTCGATGATCCCTGAACGATCAATCGCCGCTTCTACTGTACAACCCGCCGGCACCTCGAGTGCTAATAACTCTTGCGCCGTTGGACTGGCATAAACAACTTCAATTGAAATTTGCTGACTTTGCGTGCGATCACTCATTACCGTAAATCTCGACTGCGCGTTTACAAAAAGCATCGACTAAAGAATTCGCCACCGAATGAAAAACCGGATAAAAAAGCTTATCAACCATACTACCCGTCAACTCAAACTCCAAATCGAGCGTAATTCGACACCCTTTTTCACCCAGCGCCACAAACTGCCAGCTACCGGTTAAATGACGAAACGGACCACTGACCAAATCAATCTGCACTGATTCATTTGGACGCAACGTATTACGCGTGGTAAACGTTTTATGAATACCTGACCACGCAATTTCAATGGAGGCTTCAACGGTCTCCGCTGTTTGATGCAAAATTTGCGTCGAACGACACCATGGCAAAAAACGCGGATATTCCCCGACTTGGTTCACGAGTTCAAACATTTGATGCGCAGAAAAAGCCACCAGCGCGCTACGCCTAATCACTGTTGTCATGAGAAGAGTATCATGTAGCCAAAGAGACAAAAGTATAGCACTTCTCTCCTTCCTTTCCTCTTTTCACTGATGTGAATAAATTTTCTGAAAAACAAGGTATACTGCGCGCCATGAAAAAGAACTTAAAAAACGCTGATACCACTATCGCCAAAAATCGCCGTGCGTTGTATGACTACAGCATCGAAGAACGATTTGAAGCAGGGATAGTCCTCGAGGGCTGGGAAGTCAAAAGCCTGCGCGCCGGTAAAGTCCAGCTAGATCAAAGCTATGTGCTATTAAAAAATGGCGAAGCTTTTTTGTTTGGCGGACAAATCACACCATTGGGCACGGTTTCCACGCATAAACCAGCCGATCCTGCCCGTACCCGGAAATTATTGCTGCATTTCTCAGAACTCAGCCATTTAGCAGGCAGCGTCGAACGCAAAGGCTACACGCTGATTCCACTATCACTTTATTGGAAAAACAATCGCGTCAAACTGCAAATTGGCTTAGCCAAAGGTAAAAAAGCGCATGACAAACGTGCCACAGAAAAGGAACGCGATTGGAAACGTGATAAACAACGTATTATGAAATCCATGTAACTCTCTCTTTACAAATAAACATGCTGTAACAGCTCACTGAAAGTCAGGATTTTTTCACGTGACTGACCGCAATCGCCCAACAGCAAATTGCATTTACCAATGGAAATACGCTTCATGCATTAGGAAACGACACTGCTTCAATGCAGTAATGCCTCTGCAGGACCCGTATGATGTAGTCAAGTGAAAAAATCCTGACTACCTGAGCTGTTACAATGTGCTATACTTCGAACGTATCAGACTTTCGGGGGCGACCTGGTTTCGACGTGGGTCGCGAAGTTCGAGGGGCATGTCGGGGACGTAACTCACCCCGTAAAATATCGTTACAAACACATAGTTGCAAACGACAACTATATCTCCGACCACGTAGCAGTAGCTGCTTAATCGGCCTCCCACCTGTTGCGCCTGTGCGGCAGGAGTCTATGTTAATAGACTATGGGGGGTCATATCACGCAGGCTCGCAGCAAAATCCGCCCGGGATTGCGCTGCTAAATCTTTTAGGGATCGCTGTTTTTCACCCTGCCAGTCGGGGGAAAAATGGTTAAATCAAATGACTAGGCTAAACATGTAGTCCCAAAGGCAGAGGGCTTGCGGACGCGGGTTCAATTCCCGCCGCCTCCACCAATTGACTAAAAATAAAACATCATCAAAGACCACGAAAAACCGCTCAATACCTTGACAAATGAAAAGGTTACAGCGGTTTTTTTATCTTTTATCGATCTCTATCCACAAAGAAAATCGATAGATCCACCTACACTTCCCTCCCAAAATGGAATTTCACACAGCAACTTCCCAAAGATTAAGAGTTGCTTTTTCATATGTATTCTAAAGATATTCCGCAAAAAATAGGGCCCGTTAATAAAACCTTAAGGTTTTATCTATATTATCTGCCCAATCGTGTATCTACATGAAAAATGAGCAATTTATCATTTTTTCTTGGAATTAGAGGAAAAAAGCCGTGCCAGAAATTAACGAAAAGTATAATGAACTTTTAAATTCAATCCTGAAAACTATCACAAACAAAAAAGAAGAAGAAAGTTACATTGAAAAACTTATTGATTTATTGAAAAAAATCAAAGAAATAACCAACAAAGAAGATCAAGAAAAAATAACAAATGCAATTCACTCAATAAAAAAAATCAATAAAAAAGATGAAAATACCAGCATTCAAGACCACATAGATAATGAAGAAATAGCCATACTTCACAGCCTAACTAGATTGTATTTCATACCAAAAGAAGAAAGAACAAAAGATAATAAAATTTTTTCAATGTACCGCTTGGCAACTTTTTACCTTACAAAAAATGAATCAAGGAAAAAAGGGGAAGCACATGCAAAAATAGGAGACATTCTTTTCAACAGCAAAGAAAGACTTACCACTCGTGATAATTATAAAGTATTTAGTGAATTCATGTATTCATTGATCAGCTCACTTAGCCTTTTAATTAAAAATACAATTGAATCTAGCTCGGGAAACCCTTACATAGCTACAGAAGAAGACTATTGGCAGGATTTTCACACCTGCATATCTATACATCAAAAAAAAATATCCGAAATTGAAAATAAAGAAAAAATCAATGAAGAAGAGTTTTTTTTAATATCACAGAAATCTTACAATAACGCATTTCGACTTATCAAAGATATTATTTCCAATGACTTAGGTAATGATACAAGCAAATATGAGAAATTTAATTCTATTCTTTTACTTAAAATAAAAAAAGCAATCAAAGAAGTCAATTATGATGAATTAAAAGAAACCTTGGATAAAATCAAAGAAATAAAAGACGAAGAGGACCAGTTCGAAATTTTTGATCATATCCTTGCAACTATCAATGCAAATGAACAAACAAAAGATATATCAAACTCCCCACCAGATAATAAGATAAAGATTACGCTACATAAAATGTTTTCTTTAACTCTCAAATATTCCCTCTCAGAGAAAGACTTAGCAAAAAACAAACTAGTAATTGATCTGTTAGACTTAACAGAAAAACTAATAAACAAAGCAACCCCTATCAGCGTAGCGCAAACAGATACACTATTCAAAATTATTCTAACCATGATATCTTTCAAAGACACATTAGATAATCAAGAACATTACTCTGCATTTTTTAATCTTATTTATCAATCAACAAAAAATTATTTGGAACTATTTGAAGAGAAAACAGAAAAATTAGATTCTAAAAATAGAGATTTTTTTGAAAAAGAAATATGGGAAAATGCAGATAAAAAAATTCTCCAGATGATTAATAAAATTATAGACTTAAACAGCAAAGATAATAGTAAAAACAAAGATTTTTATACTTTACTTGCATTAACATGTCAGAGGCATTTTAAACAAATAAAAGATGAAACAAACGAAAAATTTAATATACTATTTAAGACACAAAAAGAATATCTATTGTCTAAAGAATCAAAAAAAATTGAAAAAAACAGTGAAAAAAAAGAAGAACGATTAATACAGATCATACCAAGCTCTAGATTTTTTGCTGCAACTTCAGATTCAAGCGCAAAAATCACCAAAACAACTAAAGGCAAAACAAAAAAAACAGGAGAAGATGCAAAAAAACAACCAACATCAACTATATCAACCACATCGACCACATCGACCACATCAACACATCTGTTACTTAATTGTACAATCAACCATGAACCGCATACATTAACACTCCATTTAATTCGGTTTAAATATGGTGACCAACCTACTTACGCATTTTTTTCACCTTCAATGGATGAGAATCTCGTCAAGACAGCTCTCCTAAAAATGACAGAAAACAATCAAGATCATGTAGTCGCAAAAATCGAGAAATCTGAAAAAAAATTACAAGGTTATGATTTTAAAGTGCGCATCACTTCTGGCGATTACCAGCAACAGCGTATCTTAGCAAAAATATTAGATCTAAATAAATTCAATATAAAAGAATTAAATTGGCCAACATCATTTAATGTTTTATATTTTTCTGGAATTGCCTATAAAAATGGTAACAAAATAAAGAATGTTATTAATTTTAATGAAGAAATTATGCCACATGTAACGGACGAAGATAAAAATCATAGATCTGTCACTTTAAAAAAATGAGACAATGCGACATTTACCAATGAGATGAAAATAGCCATCGCAAATCATAACAAGGGTCTACTTCGACTAGGCAATCCCTCTATGGGATCGGTGATATGCGACAAAATAAATATTGCTCTGCATTGTGAAGAAAAACCCACTATATGGCTATATGACTATATTTTACTCGACTTTTTACTTTAAAAAATATATTATTTAATCATTATATTGATAATTAAATAATTTTTAATCTAAATCTAAACAGAGATGTATAATAAATAATCAGCTAGCAACTAAGCCAGCTAATCAAGCAAATAGGCAAGACATGTTTTCAACAGAAATCCAAACGAACAGTGATATGCCCTTCAAAATGACTCCTCAAATGAGACAGGTAATTACACCAACATTGCGAATAACGCCTCTAGAAAAAGCGGTAATAGCAGAAGCAAATCATAACGATACAAACTCTGCTGCCCAGTTAATTCTTTCCATGTTAACCAAAGACGGCGATTTATTCAGCACCGATGGCATCTACGAACCCTTTAATTGGATGCTTCGTCTTTGGCCAACAGAAAAATTAATCTCTTTTCACGAAAAATTTTATACAGCAACAAGGACAGAACAAAAACTAAAGTCCATGGAATTAAAAATACATCCTTACATCGATACTATTCTTAAAAGCAGAAAATTTTATTCAAATTCAAAAAAAATAAATAATAATATATATCGATCATCTTTTTCTCTTTTGCTTAAATTAAGATCTTATTATTCAAAAGAAAACAAGAATGAAAACCCACACCATAAAAAAATATCTTATGAAATCAACTTGATTTTAAAAAAAATTTCCTATGCTGCAGAAATAAGCAAACATGCTTTAGCTTTTTCTACTTTATATACATCTTTTTTGATCTTGATAGGAGCTAACATAACCATAAAAAATATAATAAAAAAACAACACACAGAAGAAAAAGAACATGAAGAAAAAATATTTCTTATCATAAACTATACAAACATTATTACAGACTATCTAATTGATTACGCTAATCGACAAGATATTTTTCTTGAACAAGCAAAATTAAATATAAACGAAGAAAAATTTATTTTAGAAAAATACAACTCGCCATTTGACACTATTTTTCAGACTGCTTTGAATTATTTCTCTTGCCCTGCTCGATTTACACCAAAAATTATTTTGGAAAAAAATAAAAACATAATCGAGGACTATCTGTTAAAAATCAAGTATCAATTTTCAACAAAACCACTATTAACTTACTTAATAAATATTTTAAAAAAAATAAGCATTGAAATTGACAACCTAGACATCTCTTATAATGAAAAAAATACAATAAAAGAAAAAATATTTTTTATTTTTAAAGATAGTTTTTTTTCACAAAAAGATAAAAATTTCTTTCCAATTTTTGAAACAAAAGTTACCAAAAAAAATATTTTCAACCTAGAGCTTTCTGATAACCAATACAAAACTGATATTCCAATATATTTATTTAAAGAAAAAATAAAAAATCTAGAAAATAAATTAAAAAAAGCTTTCGATACGCAACCCACAGGCGAGAAAACCAGCTCACTTACTGTCACGGAAACAATTCAGTCAAGTAAAGACAAAACGCAAGCAACCCCTAAACCAGTACTCGCATATCAAAAAGCAGAAAAAACAAAAGCACCAAAAGAAAACGAAGAAACTGAAGAAATAACAATAAAAAAATTAAAAAGGCATTTTAAAACTTTTTCCCATTCTACATTATTTTCACAAGGAAGTTTTGCAGAAGAAAAGAAAAATGCTTTATCAATAGAAAATGCAAAAGAAATGAAACTAATTGATGAAGAGGGGAAAATGCATGTGTTTCAAAGAATTATAGCATCGTGGGGTAATGTTCCCACTTTCGTCAAAACAAGCTCATCATTGCCACATGCCAAAGAACTCGTCCATGAAATTCCAAGTATGCAGACCGGGAGTTATGGACGTTGCCTTAAAAAGTTAACACCAGAAGAAATCAAGCACTATAAAGAAAAAACAAGCACAACACATCCAAACATCGAAGATTACAAACTAAAAGTGAAATGTCCATCCATAAAAGAACTTAATGAAATACGCCCATTATTACGTCAGCTAGACTCTAGTGCTATTATTGCTTCAAATAGCAACTTAATGAACGCGAAATGTTGTTTTTTTATGATGGATGCTATTTATGATAAAAAGCACCACAAAATAGAATTCTTTGATAGTGAATTTAAATTATCACCCTTGCACTGTAAAACTGCTTCTAAAAAAACCAGTCCACGAAAATAAAATTATTTACGTGAGATCCACGCAAAAAATCACGTATTAAGGCAAATTTTTACTTTTCTTATAACAGCTCAGGTCGTCAGGATTTTTTAACTTGACGACATAACACAGGTCACGCAGAGACCTCACGTCATCGAAACAGCGTCCTTTCATGCTTCATGAAGCGCAATTTTCATGAATAAAATGCAACCTGCTGTTGGGCGATTGCGGTCAGTCAAGTGAAAAAGTCCTGACCACCTGAGGTGTTACTATTTTTTTTCTACCAATACACCGTGCACCATTTGATTTACTTTCTCACTTGGCGCCGAGGCTAAATTAGCCGTTGCATTGACGACCAAATAACGACTAATCGGTAAACTCGAGGTTGCAAATTTTGCTTGCCGATTTGTAGCGGCCATTTGCATCATCATTGGACGAGGTTCTGATTGGGACAAAAAATTTAAATGATGCAAATAATAATGTTGCTCAGGATAAGCTTTATTTAAAATAACTAATTCTTGGTTCACCTGCTGATAGATTTGCTCACGTAACGCAACTGTTGCAGCACGTAATTCATTATCTGTCGGAGTAAATGCAACACTAAGCAAAGTATACGTCTCGCCTGGTCGACTGATTGCTTTCGCCTGTGTACGCAGCCCTGATAATTGCGATTCAGACAACCTTGCTTCAGCCACTGCTTGGATTTTTTCTAATCCTGATGAATCCTGCGATCGCTCAAATGATGTGATATGCCATTCTGTACTGCTTGCTATTTTTTCCAACTGCTTTACTAAACGACTCTGAATATCACCGATAGCACTATCATTCACTGCTGCATCAATCCCAATAGTCACTAAAGGTGTTGTTGTTTTTACCCATTGTTCAGCACTTAACTGAAACGTGACTTGATTCAACAATGCCTCATAATTCGTATCAGCATAAACTGCAGTTGCTGCGCCAAAAAACAACAAACCTGTTAAATAATATTGATGCATTTAACCATCCCCTATTATTCAAAAAATGCTAATCTAGCGCACTCGTACGTGAGATCATTAAAAATTTATCAAAAATTATACAACTCTAAAAAAAGGATGCTAACATGTATCGTCAGTTTTTTTCTAGATTATTCATCCCTATACTTTTTATAGGTTTTTCAATCATGGCGCAAGCACAACCAGTCTCTCTAAAAACAAAAATTGGCCAAATGTTACTAATTGGTTTCCAAGAAGCAGAACTGACACCCACTAGCTCCATCACTCAAGCTATTTTGTCGCAACAAATCGGTGGTGTTATTTTATTTGATTACAACTTCCAACTGAAAAATCATGACCACAATATAAAAAATCCAGCACAACTTCAAAAACTTACACAGCAATTACAACATTACGCTAAACAAGCGGATATAAATCATCATAATCATCTAACACCGTTATTTATTGGTATTGATTACGAAGGTGGTTTTGTTAACCGCTTAAAAGAATCGTATGGTTTTCCCAAAACACTTTCTGCCGCAGACATTGGGCAAGGATCAGATGAGCAAGCTTTACGTTATGCAGAACAAATGGCGAACACATTAAATACCATGGGGATTAATATAAATTTTGCACCCGTAGTTGACGTCAATATTAATCCTAATAATCCGGTCATTGGAAAATTAAACCGCAGTTTTTCCAGTGATCCTGATATCGTTACACACTATGCCGCAATATTTTCCCGCGTATTCCAAGCTCATGGGATTGCTTGCGCATACAAACATTTTCCAGGACACGGTAGTTCTACGGGTGATTCTCATGAAGGCTTTGTCGATGTCACCAAGACATGGAAATCATTGGAATTAATACCCTATCAAAAACTATTTCATACCTCTTCTCGTTGCCCAATGATCATGTCAGCCCACGTTGTCCATACAGGCCTTGATAAAAAAGGGTATCCAGCCAGCCTTTCATTTGCAATGTCCACGGAATTACTTCGCAATACATTAAAATATGATGGCATTGTGATTACTGATGATTTACAAATGAAAGCCATCACAGATCATTACAGTATTGCAGAAGCAGTTGAACTTGCCATTCATGCTGGTGCAGATATTTTAGTTTTTGGCAACCAACTTGTTGCTACACCACAAGACCCTGCTAAGATTGTTGACATTATTTATCAAGATGTTCTCAAAGGAAAAATTTCAGAAGAACGTATTAATCAATCTTATCAACGCATCATGGCGTTAAAACATAAATTGAAAAAAAATAAATAATTAGTAAGAGTGCTTTTCTATCATGCCGTGTTTTATACACGGTATCAGATTTTTACTTGCACTTCTCTGGATCCCGCGGATAAACCGCGGGATGACAAGATTTTTTAACGCTGTCATACCGCGCTTTATGCGCGGTATCCATTCTTTTAATCTACCGTTTACTGAATCCCGCGGACGAAGCCGCGGGATGGCAGAGCAAATAGAATCAATGAAACACTGCACTAACCTTCTTCACACGCTGCCACCTTTTCTGTTGCAAGTGGCGGATAGTTAGATGCTTGAAACCCAAGATAGCCAGGATTCGTTTTTGACACCCACGCTGGTTTTTGGTTAATCACCATTTTCTGCGGACTCAACACTTTTATATCACCAAAGACACCATCAATACGCACTTTTGTTAAATCAATACCTGTATCAGTAAAGTCTAACAAAATCGGCGCCTTATCTGCCTGTACGTCGTAACCCATCCACCATGCACTTGCACCCGGTTTCCGAGTTACTTTACATGAAGCAGCTGGTTGCGTTGCTTTTTCAACCATGACGTATGCATTGTTTATCACACTATCACTCGGCACATAAACTTTATTATCTGCAGAACGTGTAGGTGTAATCACTTGTGTTGTCGCATTTAACAACCCAATGCTAACGGCATAGATGTTCTTACCATTCACTGCTTGTGCCAATGTAAAGGCCCAATTTAAAGGTTTTGCGGTTTCTGCATCTAAAACAATTGGTGTACTCGGTAAATAAACATCTTTTCCATCTTTATCAATAATACGAAGATAAATTTTATCACCTGCTTTCAACGTATCATTGCTTAACGCACTACCTAACTGACGAAACTTATCATTCGTCGCAGGCGAGTGCAAAAATGTCGTACTTGTATTATCACTAAAATTACCTTGTTTTACAGTCACATTCACCGCAACACGCTGTTCTGCCAAAATATTTTTAATTGCTAACTTTGCTATTGGTTTATCAGCATCGGTTAACGTATAGAAACTCGGATCATCGGATGACACCGTCCACTGGTAAACCAAATTTGTACCAACGGATTTACTTGCATCTAACGTTAATTGTGAGGCACCTCTTACTTCACTTGGTAGTGGTGCAATCACAGCTTTTATGGTTGGTGTTGGTGTGGGTGTCGAACCACCAGAAAAGACAACGTCGATACAAGAGTGGAATCGTTCAAATGTATAACGATTGCGTCCCCATTCACCATAAATCACTGCTCTACCTGTTCTTGCTGGCACAGCACAGGTGGTCACAAATTTGTTATTTGCTTTGTCTGCTACAATCGAAGGATTATCAGATGGCTTGCTATCATCATATTTCAAAAGGCAAAAAGGCTTATCTTCAAAATCACTCCACGTTAATTCTTTGCCGATCGTAAATTGAAAATCTGGCTTGGTAATCCAATACGCAAATTCTTCGGTATCACCAAAATGATTTCCCCAGCTAATATTCCACACAAACTGATTCGGCCCTGGTGAAAGTGTATTCGTTGGCCAATCAATCGCCGCATCCCAAGGCGTTTTACCTCCACCCCACGGCTCTGCATCAAATCCACATACATTTTTCGTCAATGTCGCTGCTGTTCGTCCCTGTCGACCCGTTGTGTGGGTTAACACAGCCATAAAATTGTAAATACTATTATCTAATGTTCCATCCGCTTTCGACATGATAGGACGACATTTTTCATGGGCTAGCTTACCAAATACCTCGTGCGGTTTACTTTCCACCCCACAAAATTGCTCACGTGAAGCCGGTTTTTCAATTAACCCATGCCCCCACGCTGATAATGAAAAAAGAAACAAAATCGCATAAATTAAACCAAAATACCGTTTTTTCATTGTTCCCTCCATGGGATGGTGAATAAATGCGGTTAATTCTTTCATGCTAAAAACCGACTCAATGATTATCACTAAATTTTAAACCAGCCACAACTGGTCTTAAAAATCAAAACAAAAAAAACAAAGAAAATGACTTATTGATCTATTTGTTACCAATACTTTCTTTAAATTTAGCCCTTTTTCAAATGGGACGAATTATTCATGTCTAAAAGTAAATTCTCATGTATCAGTAATGTTTTTCCAAGAGCATCAATATGACGAGCTAATTGATCTCGATGCTTTAATTTTGCTTCTCTTGCTTTATTTAACTTTGCTATTTCAACATCTATTTCACTTATTTCTTGATTACATTTTTTGTGTGTTTCAATTAAAAATTGATGCGTTTCCTCTAAAGTCGGCGCAGGCTTCTCCGAATCCGCTGCAACAGAAAACAATCCATTACGCCTTGTAATTAACGAGGCGGGTGAAGTACTTCTTGAATTGCCAGATGAGCCATCAGAAATAGTATTTTCTGCAAGATCATCATAGTACGGCGGCAAAAAATCATTCTCTTTTTTTTCTTCTTTTTCATCAAGATCAACCGAAAGATATTGACTATCTTTAAATCTATCATTCTGTATGCTTTTCTCTTTTTCTGATTTGATAGATTCTTCATCTAATAATGAACTTTCACTATCTGAATCATTTACTGATGGCGCATACCCTTTTTCTTCTTCAAATTCAGGCGCACTAGGCTCTGCCTCATTTTCTATTTTTAACTGTAATTCAAAAGATTTTTTATAGTCATAAATTAAATTATCCGCTAAAGAATCTATCATTAACCATAATTTTTCTGGAATTGTATTTATCACTTCAAAATAAAATGCTTCTGGAGAAATCGCATTTTTGTAGATAAGCATGCATAATTCACACAATGCCGGCTGATAAATCCTCACATCATCCGATTTCAATGCTTCCAGCATCTTATTGCTCTCATTGATCAGCGCTCTTTCTCTAGAAGAATCACTTAATTGATTTAAGAATATTTGCCATACAGATAAAAATTGGTTGCGTTGCTCTCGCAAATCTAGAGAAATCGGTGCATTCTTTTTCAAAACTTCACTTAATAGGCCTTTATCTTTCATCTTTTTATTCAGTACATTTTCTGCTTTAATATCAAGCTCAAGCTGAAATTGGACGAAAAATAGTACCCTTGCTAAAATATTTTTTATATTTTTTTCTACTTCACTGCTACCCAATAAAAATGGTTTACCCACACGCAAAATGCTGCGTACTTTTTCTATCACTACATCGAAGAATTGATATTTATTTAGCCGATCATACTGTTCATAAATGTATTCACAAAAATTCTTTTTAAATGAATTATAAAATTCAGATGATTTATTAAAAAAATCAAACAATGAAGAAGTATAATTAAAATAAGAAAGAATTCTCAGTGAATCAATCAATTCTTTATCTTGAAAAGAATTATATTTATCTTTAATAATATTAAAATCATTCTTTGCAGCACTGGAAAAAAAATCAATTTCATGTAACTTGATCAGTACATTTATCTCTTTATTGAGTCTTATAATTGATTTTTTTATAGTCTTTCTTTTTTTCTCCATAGAATCAATAAAAATTTTTTTTATTAAAATCAATCTATCCATTGCTGAAAAGTTTTCACCATCTTTTGTTTCGTTTATTAGAAAACTATCAATTTGGGGAAATGATTTTTGAAATGAATCAACATTTTTCATACCAGACAAATGTGACTGCATGCATAATAGATGAAGTGATTTTTGCCCCTTTGCGAACGCCGCCTGAAAAATAAAATTTCTTGTATGTTCACTAAAATCACTTATTATAGAAAGACGATGGCCAAATAATTTATCTGGCTTTCCACCAGCTACATCTTTTCGTAATTCATCTTCTATACCCGCAGGTAACACAATCTCATGAAATAAAAAATCTATTTTGCCTATATTTTGACCAAATAAACCAAAATAACTTTTTTTCTCATTTCTAACAAAAATATCATTATGATAAGATCCTTTTTCCACAAAAAGAAAAATACCGGTTCTTTGAAATTTATTTTTTAGAGGGGATGAAAAAATACTATCAATAATATTGGTTATGTTAATTTCTCTACAAACATACTGAATTAGAAACACACAAATTTGATCCATGTTCTTGATCAACAAATCATTCTTAATTATTTCAAATGATTTCTTATCTTCTGCGACAGACATATCTTTTACATAAAAAATCGGGGCATCGAATTTATATTCTTTTCCAAAATAAAAATCCATCTCATAACCACGATAGTGCAACGCTAAGCTTTTCCATTTCACTTCATCAAAAATACTAAACTCATCAAGGACTTTTAACCTTTTCTCATCCACCTTGAGCTTTTGGTCAACAAGCTTCGTCAAACGTTGTAAAAAAAAATCTTTGGCTAATTTTGAATTGTCACCTACCAATTGAACATCTACTCTTGTTCTATTTATCATTTCCAACCTCTAAAAAAATATAAAAAAAATAAAATAGCTATTTTAAAAAAACAGCTATTTTATTGAACATCTGATTTGCTAAATGATGAAACAGAAACTAACGTCGTCGCAACGCATCAAGTAAAATAAAAAATGCACCAAGACAAATTGCACTATCTGCTAAATTAAAAATCGGCCAATGTAACCGGTTAATATATAAATCAATAAAATCAATCACACTGCCATAAAAATAACGATCTACCCCATTTCCCAACGCACCACCTAACACTAACGCCAACGCTGCACACAATAAATAACGGCGCGCTGAATAGCGTGCAAGTAATACCAAAATCAACACGCTGGCAACCACAACGATGCCACCAAAAAACCAATTCTGCCAACCGCTGCCATTTGCAAATAAACTAAATGCCGCGCCACGATTAAACGACAAAGTAAAATTAAGATGCGGATAAATTGCGAGTGGTACGCCCAATGGTAATTCTTTGAGTGCCAGCCACTTGGTGACACGATCGAGCAGTAACACCACAAACGTCAAGGGTAACCACCATAAACCAGAAATAAAATATTTTTTATTCTGATGATTCACTGTATCAGGCATACTCTCTCACCTCGCCATTACCCACAACATTTTCTACACAACGCTCGCATAACCCTGGGTGCGCTGCTATCACGCCGACATCAGCACGTCGGTGCCAACAACGCACACATTTCTCATCTGTTAATGGCGTCACACAAACAAATAAACCGTCAATATCTGTTGCTAACACGGTGCTAGTTTTATTTTTCTTTTCAGACAAAGGAGACACACTGGCACCAGACGTAATTAACACAAAACGCAATTCATCACCTAACAACACCAACATGTCATACAACGAATCATCACAAAATAAATCAACATGCGCTTCGAGCGACGAACCAATCAATCCTGCTTTACGTTGCGCTTCCAAGGCATGATTCACTGCATCACGCACTTGCCGAATTTTTTCCCAGTACGCCTGATCCATTTGATTTGTTTTATTTGAAAACTGTGGAAAGGCATACCATGTTGTCAAAAAAACAGACTCCGTTTTTTCTCCCGGTATATACTGCCAAATTTCTTCCGCCGTAAAAGAGAGAATTGGCGCAATCCAACGCACAAATCCTGCCAACAAATGGTAAATCGCTGTTTGTGCAGAACGACGAGCGCGTGAATTTGCTTGGCTAGTATATTGTCGATCTTTAATGACATCTAAATAAAACCCACCTAATGTCACCGCGCAAAAATGGTGAATCTTTTGCGGAATTAAATGAAATTGATAAGTACGATAGGCTTGCAGAATATCTTCTTGAAGTAAACGCGCAAATTCAACAATCCACGCATCCAACGCGAGCAATTCATGTGGTGCAAGTCCGTGCTGTTGTAGATCAAAACCATTTAAATTACCTAATAAAAAACGTGCTGTATTACGAATACGGCGATACATTTCAGCAGAACGCGAGAGAATTTCATCCGATAATGCAATTTCACCACGATAATCGGTCGTTGCCACCCATAAGCGCAACACATCCGCGCCCAATGTTTTAATAATTTCTGCTGGCGCAATAATGTTCCCCACCGACTTTGACATTTTGCGGCCTTCTAGATCGACCACAAAACCATGCGTCAACACTGTCTTGTAAGGTGCAACTTGGTTGATCGCAACCGATGTTAACAACGCGCTCTGAAACCAGCCACGGTATTGGTCCGAGCCTTCTAAATATAAATTAGCTGGGAAATCACCCTGTGGATTCGCATGCAACACCGTCTCATGCGTCACCCCTGAATCAAACCAAACATCTAACACATCAGTTGATTTAATATACTCTTTTGCCTCAGAACCCAATAACTGCTCTACATCTAACGTATGCCACGCTTCAATACCTGCTAACTCGACCTGCTGCGCCACTTCTTCTAATAACGCTAACGATCGTGGATGCGGCAATCCCGTCTCACGATGTAAAAACAAGGGAATCGGCACCCCCCACACACGTTGCCGCGAAATACACCAATCAGGACGGTTTTCTAACATTTTTTGCATGCGGCGCTCGCCCCATGAGGGCTCCCACTGCACCTGTTGAATCGCCTGCAAAGCAGATGCACGCAATGCTTGTTGCTCCATACTAATAAACCATTGCGGCGTCGCACGAAAAATTAAAGGCGTTTTATGTCGCCAACAGTGCGGATAACTATGATGTACAGTTGTCTCATGTAACAAGACACCCTTTTCACGTAACAACTCCAAAATCACCGCATTGGCTTTTGTGACGTGCAACCCCGCTACCAAAGGAACATTTTGAAGAAAACACCCGTTATCACCGACAGGATTTTCAATAGGCAAATCGTATTTCTGCCCCATCATATAATCGTCTATGCCATGCGCAGGCGCCGTATGCACTGCGCCAGTACCCGCCTCAACGGTCACATGCTCACCTAGAACAATGGGTACCTCCCGCGCATAAAATGGATGATGCACTTTCAGATTTTCTAATGATTTCCCAGATATCTCGGCTAATTTTTGATAGTCACTCACACCATAACGCTGCATGGTCTGCCCAAGCAGTTCTGCAGCAATCAACAAAAGCTCTGTTGGCGTTTCTACTAAAACGTACTTCATATCTGGGTGTAACGCGACAGCTTGACTGCCGGGTAATGTCCAAGGCGTTGTTGTCCAAATAGGGATGGATAACGTACCCGTGATCATTTTTTCTTTTAACGCAGCCTGCTGATGCTCAAATCGAGCGAGAAAATCGTCTTCATCTAATACACGATAACGCACATCAATGGCAGGCGATGTTTTATCAGCATACTCCACTTCTGCTTCTGCCAATGCTGACGCACAATCCAAACACCAATACACGGGTTTATACCCTTGCTGCAAATGTCCTGCCTGCATGACTTTCCCCAAGGCACGGATAATGCCCGCCTCAAAGGCAAAATCCATCGTGATATACGGATGCTGCCAATCACCCAATACACCCAAACGAATAAACGCTTCACGTTGAATCGCAATCTGACTCGCCGCATAAGCACGGCACTGTGCACGAAATTCTGTAGCAGAAATCTTATGGCCGGGTCGCCCATATTTTTTTTCAACATTCAGCTCAATAGGTAAACCATGACAATCCCAGCCGGGAATATAAGGTGTATCAAAACCAAACAATGTTTGAGACTTTAACACCATATCTTTTAGTGTTTTATTAACAGCATGCCCCATATGAATTTGACCATTTGCATAAGGCGGACCATCATGCAAAATAAATTTTTGGCGTTCTTTACCTACCTCGCGCATTTTTTGGTACAACGCCATCTGTTCCCACTTTTGCAATATCTCTGGCTCGCGACGCGCCAAATCTGCTTTCATAGGAAACTCTGTCGCAGGCAAATTCAATGTATTTTTATAATCAGACATCCGTCTTCCTTTTTCTCTGTTCGCTATTCTGGTGATGCGTCTTTGCCGCAAAATAAACACGTGCATTTGCCACATCTTTTGTCATCTGCTGACATAATAATGGCAGCGTCGCAAAATACGCTTCATCACGTAATTTTTCGCAAAAATAAATCGTTATTCGTCGGCCATAAATCTCTGCTGCAAAATCCAGCAAATACACCTCTACTATCTTTTTCTTACCGCAAACAGCTGGCCGCACCCCCACGCTTGCCACACCCTGCACTGCTTGCGCTGCTAACCCTGCCACTTCAACACTATAAATACCATGCACCGGTGGATTAAAATGCGTCAAAGAAATATTTGCAGTGGGAAACCCAAGCGTGCGGCCGCGCTTATCGCCATGCGTGACATGACCTGATATATACCAAGGATAACCTAATAATTTCTCTGCTAACGCAAAATCACTTGCCATTAATGCGCGCCGAATACGTGAACTACTAATCCGCTCATTGTCATACAAGAAATCTGGCACACTTTCTACTGTAAAGCCCAATACTTGACCGGATTGTTGTAATAACGCAATTGTCCCCGCACGACCATAACCAAAATGAAAATCTTCGCCGACAATCACATGCTTTGCTTGCAATTGTTCCACTAATAACAACTGGATAAACGCTTCAGCGGATAACTGCGAAAAATGCGTATCAAAACGAATCACAAACACTGCATCCACACCAGCTTCTTTCAGTAACCGATATTTTTCTCTAAAAGGAATTAAACGAATGGGAGATGGCTGACTCGCGATTTTTGCAAAATAGGCCTGTGGCTGCGGCTCAAATGTCACAACAATCGACGGAATGCCTTGTGCCTTGGCAAACGTTGTCATTTTGCGTAATACGTGCTGATGACCTCGATGGACACCATCGAAATTGCCTATGGTAACCACCCCACCACGAGGAATATTCCTACCCGTCTGGGCTAAGCCCCGAATTAATTGCAGCATGTCTGCGGGTTCACTGTATAAACGATAAAAATGCAAGTGATTATACGCATTATGCGTGTTGTTGTAACGGTGATATGATAGAACCATAGTCCGTCACTTTGCGGAAAATTCGATATGCCAGCACAGCGACCTCACAACACGGAAGTCCGTTTCGAATCAACCTATGCCAAGATACTCTCTGGCCTTGCAAAAACATTCTGCGGCCGAAAACAAATGGATAAAAAAGAAATCGCTGCCTACATTGAATTGGGCAACCTCACACCTCACCGCATCGAACTCTACGAGCCAACTCTCAAAACGGCACGCAGCCTACAAGATAGCACCGCTAAAATCGGAGAAATTCGCAGAAAACTGCCTGAAACACAACCAGGACAATATCGTCATATCGATAGCCAGCTCATTACACTACTCGAGAAACAACAAGAAGTTGAACAACAATACCAGCGTTTAATAAAAAATCATTTCGCGATAGAACAGCTCCTGACCTCGCCGACTCGACTCGATCCTGATGAATTGCTCCGAAAAATCATGTCACTTAAACAAGACAAAGACGCTCTCTTACGTAACGCAAAAGAATTAACCAAAGAACACACGCAACTCATTGAAGCGCTCCAAATGGCGGTTAATAGCCTGACATCTCCGGCACTCAGAACAGAAATTTATACGACTTATAGTTCTGTTTTTAGTCAGGACGAATGGAAGCAATCGCTGGCGATGAAAGAACCCACACATCTCGAAAGCGCATCCCGGTCATCCATAAAACCAATGGATAAAGACAGATAGCAGAAATAAAAACTATCAATAAATGACTAATACGCCACATCACCGTAGCGGATAGCCAAACAGAAAGATCGCCAACAGCAAACCATAGCCAAACAGCGAGCAGGCTATTAGCAACCACTAATTGGCAGCCAAATAATCGCCAGCCCGCGCATGGCACATAAAATCGCCGTTGGCGTAAGAAATAAAATAACAAACCGCTATTTATCATGGCTGATAGCGACGTTGCTAAGGCAATACCCGCGTGTTTCAGCGGCCAAACCAGTAACATGTTCAATATCATATTTGAGATCATCGCGATGATGCCAATCCGTACCGGTGTCCGCATCGTTTGTTTTGCGTAAAAACCTGACGCTAAAATCTTAACTAACATAAATGGCGCAATACCTAACGCAAACATGGATAGACTTTTTCGCGTCATCATGACAGCGTGCGCATCAAAATGCCCATGCTGAAACAAAGTACTTAACAAGGGCCCTGCCATCACCGCAAACGCCACAGCTGCTGGCAAGCCAACCAATAAGACGCAACGCAATGCCCAATCCATCACGCGAGAAAATTCAGCATCTGCATTGGCTGCATGATGACGTGATAAATGCGGCAAAATCACGGTTGAAATCGCTACGCCAATCACGCCCAAAGGAAACTCCATCAAACGATCAGAATAATATAACCAAGACACGCTACCAACGACCAATAAAGAAGCAAATAACGTATCTAACAATAAATTAATCTGTGACACAGAAACCCCAAAAAGCGCTGGCACCATGAGTTTCAGGACACGTCGCACCCCCGTATCTGAAAATCGTATTCGCGGCTGCGGTAATAACCCCATTTTGTTTAAGAAAGGTAATTGGAATCCCAATTGCACAACACCCGCAAGCAATACACCATATGCCAATGCCGTAATCGGTACATGCAAATGCGGCGCCAACCAAATAGCCGCAGAGATCATACAAACATTGAGCCAAATCGGTGTAAACGCCGCGACCCAAAATCGGCTATAGGTATTTAAAATCGCACCAGCAAACGCCGTGAGTGAAATCAAGAAAAGATAGGGGAAGGTAATCCGTAACATCATGACGGCAAGATCAAAACGCTGACCTGTCGATTCAAACCCCGGCGCAAATAGACGAATTAACCACGGCGCCAACACAATCCCTAAAGCCGTCACGCCTAATAAAACACTACCTAATGTCCCAGCAATTGCGTTAATAAATTGGCGTATGTCTTCATCCGTCTTTTGTTTTTGATATTCTGATAAGATAGGCACAAATGCTTGCGAGAAAGAGCCTTCGGCAAACAATCGTCGCATTAAATTTGGGATACGAAAAGCAACTGAAAACGCATCAAAAGCTGCTGACGCACCAAACAATTGCGCGGTTACCATATCACGCAAAAAACCAGCAACCCTTGACAACAAGGTCATGCAGGCAACAACTGACGTAGCACGAAAAAGGCTTTTACTCATATGTGTCAGGATGCTAACAAAGACCGCCACAAATTGACAGAGACAGAAGAAACAGGCAATATTGCCACCTTTTGATCATCCAGCAAAACTGAAAAAAGAGGTGGAGGAATCCCTTGGCTAACATTAAGTCTGCAAAGAAACGCGCTCGGCAATCTGAAAAAAGCCGTCAACACAATGCGAGCATGCGCTCCATGGTGCGCACCTGTATTAAAAAAGTGATTGCTGCGATTACAGCAGGCGATAAAACCGCTGCAAACGCATCATTCAAAGAAGCACAGCCGATTATTGATAGAATGGCTAGAAAAGGCCTGATCCATAAAAATAAAGCAGCTCGCCACAAAAGCCGCTTATCCGCCAGAATTAAAAATATGGCAGTCGCTGCGTAACTCAGCTATCAAGCATCCTAGTTTGTCATTCTAAGATTTACTTCGTTATTTCGCTTCTCCCTTGTGGGAGAAGCGAATATATTCTGCGCAATTAACAGCAAAATATAAAAAAACCTGCCATCCCGCGGTTTATCCGCGGGATCCAAAAAATGATAGATAAAAAGACTGAATACCGCGCATAAGGCGCGGTATGACAGCTTCTTTTTGTAAAAAATAGTTCAGAAAAAGATCATTTTATATGAGATGGCCCTGCTCTCACAGACCTTTTTTTAGCTAATATGTTGATTATACTAAATAAAAAAAATTTCTCTATCTTATTGATTTTGTTGCTTATTCCCGCTATCCAATCATTTGTATAATAAAATCAATAAGTTAACTGGCTTCAATGGCTAACCAAATCGCTCATCAATACCTATAACAAACTATTAAAATTCTTCCTCTTCCGACAACCCACCCGATAAATACGTCATCGCTGCATTCACAAGCTCTTCTGTCCCTTGATGCCCCAAACCCGACACGCAAAAAACCCTGTCTTGCCAATTTAAACGGGTAACGATGTCGTTAACGCGTTCTTGTACCTCATCTGCAGGCAATAAATCCATTTTATTTAACACCAGCCAACGCGGCTTTTCAGCTAACTCAGGGCTGAATTTTTTAAGCTCGCTAATAATTGCCTGAATTTGCATAACAGGATCACTCCCATCCGGCGGCAACATATCGACCACATGAAACAATAGTTTAGTTCGCGCCACATGCTTCAGAAAACGGATACCTAATCCCGCACCGTCTGCCGCGCCTTCGATCAAGCCTGGAATATCGGCCATCACAAAACTGCGATGCTGTGAAACACGCACCACACCCAATGAAGGTTCCAGCGTCGTAAAAGGATAATCTGCTACACGCGGTCGTGCCGCAGAGACCGCGCGTATCAGCGTCGATTTACCCGCATTCGGCATACCCAACAGACCAACATCTGCTAATACTTTTAATTCCAACAATAACGTACGACGATCCCCCGGTGATCCCGGAATCGTGCGACGGGGAGAACGATTCACGCTACTCTTAAAACGCGCATTCCCCACACCATGCGCACCCCCTTTCGCGACACAAACCCTTTCACCATGATGGGTTAAATCTGCAATCACTTCACCCGTATCTTGATCACTCACCACTGTACCCACTGGCACAGGTAAGGTTAAATCACTACCTGCTTTTCCCGTGCAATTCTTACCAGATCCCTTTTTCCCATTATCCGCTTGAAAATGCCGTGTAAAACGATAATCCACTAAGGTATTAATCCCTTCATCTGCCTGCAGATAAACGCTACCGCCATCGCCGCCGTCGCCGCCATCAGGTCCACCCTCTGGCATAAATTTCAAGCGAAGAAAACTACAACAACCATTTCCGCCATCACCCGCCGCCACCTGAATCACTGCTTCATCAATAAATTTCATGTCCAACTCTTAGAAAATAAATCAAATACAAAAAATCTAATACAAAAATACAAGATGATAAAAACAAATCGTTAAAACGACTGAAGGGTGGTTGATGACGTTATTCACACGTCGACAATCCACCCCTCAAAATGTTTAATGTTTTTAAAATAACTCGTTGGAAACTTATAAAGTCATTAAGAAAACGATCTTATTGTACCGTAGCAGCCTGCTCGATTTTCTCAATCATCACCGTGCGCTTTCTGCTAGGACCGCACAAGCGAAACACCACTTTGCCAGGAACCAAAGCATACAATGTATGATCACGACCCATCCCAACATGACGGCCAGCATGAAACTTAGTGCCTCGCTGACGGATAATAATGGCACCGGGCTGAACCATTTCACCACCATAACGTTTCACACCTAAATACTTTGGATTTGAATCGCGACCATTACGTGTACTACCGCCCGCTTTTTTATGTGCCATAACGCAAAACTCCTACGATAAACTACCCGGCAATACCGGTAATTTTGACCTCTGTGTAATACTGTCTGTGACCCATTTGCTTACGATGGTGTTTACGACGTCTAAATTTAACAATATGAATTTTTTTATGACGCCCATGGGAAATGACCGTGGCTGATACTTTCACATCAGCAAGATTTGGCTTACCTACCCGAATTGTGTCGCCATCAACGATCATTAAAACATGATCAAATTCTACTGCCGCCCCTGTCTCTGCAGGAAGCTTTTCTAATTTCAGGGTTTGCCCCTCAATTACGCGGTACTGCTTACCACCGCTCCTGATTACTGCATACATCGATTTCTAAACTCCAGACCTGCCTGAAAGGTGTGCGATTATAGAGTATCCACCACATACGACGCAACTATCGATATCAGAGTGCATTTCACTGGCCGCACATCTCCCCTTCCCTATCTATCACACCCTCGTTACCAAGCAATTTTCAAATAAAAACACCTTGGTAAATGCTTGACAGACCGCTGTTAGCCCATCTAGCATGCGCCTCAGGAAGCAGTTCACCCGATACATTAGGAAACACCTTTGGCATGTCCCTTGACTCTATCCGCGCTCTCATAAAAACCGATCTTGCGGCTACCCATGATCACATTTGCAACGAACTTCTATCAGACATTCCTCTTATCAAACAGCTTGCTCAACATATTTTATCAAGTGGTGGCAAGCGCATACGCCCAATTGTTGTATTACTCGCTGCAAAAGCCTGTCAGTATGATGCTAAGCAACATGTTCCTTTAGCCGCTGCTATTGAACTTATCCATACTGCCACTTTACTGCATGACGATATCGTTGATGCCTCCACCCTGCGACGTGGCAACCCAACAGCAAATCATCTTTTCGGTAATGAAGCGAGCGTCCTTGTTGGTGATTTTCTTTATTCACGCGCTTTTCAATTAATCCTAACACTAGGCTATCCTGACATTTCGCTTTTATTTGCCAATGCGACCAGCCTCATTGCCGAAGGCGAACTCCTACAGCTTGCCCATTGCAACGATCCTGACGTCACAGAAGCCTATTGTTTTGACGTGATCCACCGTAAAACGGCAAAATTATTTGAAATTGCCGCAGAAGCAGGTGCAATCCTCAGCAATCCCGATACACAATGTATTCGTGCCTTAAAAAATTATGGCATCCATTTAGGCACCGCTTACCAATTAATTGATGATGCGCTTGATTATGAATCTTCCGCACACGAAATGGGAAAAAATGCTGGCGATGATCTAGCCGAAGGAAAACCGACTTTACCTTTAATCTACGCCATGAAACATGCCTCAAAAAAAGAAGTCGATTTATTACGTGATGCAATTTATAAGGGTTCCAGAAAAAACTTTGATGTCATTCTGGGAATCATTGAATCCACTGGGGCGATCGAGTACACTGCCTCGGCCGCGGAATTAGAAATAAAAAAGGCTATAAAATGCCTTGATTTTTTACCAGACTCGCCATGGCGCAACGCCCTGCATGAGTTGGCTGATTTTGTTATCACAAGAAACAGCTGAATAATGAGCAACGCAGATAAATTAAGGTAGCGGGGTGTAGCTCAGCTTGGTAGAGCACTGCCTTCGGGAGGCAGGGGCCGGAGGTTCGAATCCTCTCACCCCGAACAACTATGGATACGAAAAAAACAAACGAAGAACTAAAGAGCATCATTAGCCAGCAGCAAGAAGAAATCAGCCGGCTAAAAATAATTATTCAAAACCTACCAGGATGTATTTACTGGAAAAACAAGGATGGTGTTTACTTGGGTCGTAATTTATATTCCGCAGAAAATATGCGCTCTCACGGTATGGAAGAGCAAACCGTTGTTGATTCCGTCATTGGAAAAACGGATTACGACTTTTTTTCACAAAAAACAGCGGACTACTTTCGCAAGCACGACTTGGAAGTCATGAACACAGGAAAAGAAATCTCTGTAGAAGAACCCATCCATCTACCCGATGGACGCACGATTGTACAACTGTCAACAAAACGCCCAATGACTGACTCGTCTGGAAATATCATTGGGATTATTGGTAACACCGTTGACATCACTCACCTCAAAAGAGCAGAAACACAATTACGAATTGCACGAGAAAAAGCAGAAGCATCCAATCAAGCAAAAACTGAATTTCTACATAATATGAAACACGATCTGCGAACACCTTTTAGTGGTATTTTGGGTATTGCAGAATTAATGGCCGCATCAGAATCAGACACAGAAAAAAAAGAAAATCTGTCTGCCATTGCACAATCCGCAAGAGTTTTACTAAATCACTTAAATGAAATTTTTGAATTCATCCAATTTGAAAATGGCCATCTACCTATTTTAGAAAAACCATTTGATCTTAAGATACTACTCGATGATATTAAAAAAATTATGCTGCCTGCAGCAAAAAACAAAGGCATTATTTTTTCGATTAAGAAAAAAAAGGTGTTAGTCAAAAAACTCATTGGCGATCGTGTGAGAACGCAACGCATCCTCATGAATCTTATTTCTAACAGCATTAAATTCACCAAACAAGGGAAAGTCACGCTGACTGTAGAAATGTCTAAGTTATCTGAAAATAAAATCATTATGATTTTTACACTGCAAGATACAGGCATTGGTATCGCAACTGACCATCAGAATATTATTTTTGAGCAGTTTAACCGACTGACCTCTTCCTATAGCAGCGCTTACCCTGGCAAAGGACTTGGGCTAAGAATGGTCAAAATTTTTCTTGATGAATTAAACGGCGAAGCAACACTAAAAAGTACATTAGGACAAGGCACAACATTTAAAATTTTAATTCCTTACAAAGTTCCTCTCAAGAATACACTTGAAATGAAGCGCACAATGGAAAAGGATGAACCATGATAAACAGAATCAAAATACTTGTTGTCGAAGACACCCCCATCGCTGCCAGAATGGCTCGTATGGCGTTAGAAAGAAGAGGCTGCACAGTGGATTGCGTCGAAACAGGCGAAGCCGCACTTGCCAAACAAGAAGCAAACTATCAATTAGTTTTAATGGATCTTGGCCTCCCTGGTCTCGATGGTTACGAAACAGCAAGGCGTCTTCGTTTAAATAAGCAACACCAACCGATTGCTGCAGCGCCAATTATTGCACTCACTGCCCATGGTGATGACAATGAAAAAGTAAGCTTAGCAAGACAGGCGGGTATGAATGGTTTTATTGCCAAACCACTCACACCCGAAGCATGTGATTTATTACTAGGCTGGTTCGATGCCAACCCAATGCAAACTAACGAGGACGAGCATTTTTTCCAACCGATGGCAATGCTGGCTTCTGATCTGGATCCACATTAACAAGTCTTTGACTAGACGGTACACGAGGAAAAATACTACATGCTGCTAATGCAGAAGCGGAAGCAGAAAGTACTGGGCCTAACAAGCTATCACTCAAAGAAGGTGCCGCATCACTTGTTGTTTTAGCCATTGTAGACATGAGATATTTTTTATTTAGCTCTTGCAGAACCCAAAGTAACATCATACCGTAAAAAGCCTTTTCTGCTGAGGAAAGGCCTTTTCCAAATGTTTGATCAAGCATATCGCCAAAGAAAATTAGTACTCCCGCTTTCAAACAAGCATAAGGATCAGACAAAAATTTACCAATTTCTTTTACAGTTTGCATTTCCTTCTCCTCCGGTTCTTCATAAAATTTATTTTTATCATTATGTGATTCTGGCAACGGATCTAAAAAAATCAATTCCTCCTTTTCTTCTAAAAGACTCTTTTCTGGCAAAGTTGATGCTACAACAGGAACCGACAAATTATTTTGCATCGGCAACGAACGAGAAATTGGTATACCAGACAAATCCCCCGCTATCCTTCTTAAAACAACAGCATCTCTCCATGCAAGCGTATGATCGGCGTCTAATACATACAAAGAACGTAATATCACATTTGCTTGATTTAATTTTCTTACCAAAGAAACAGCATCCTTCAAAAAATAATCCTTCGTACCAACAATCAATGAAAAAGTAACTGATTTTTTAGCAAATAGAGAAAAATCAGATGATTGACGCAACAAAGGTGAAGCGAGCATATGCAAAAATTCGCCATGAAAAAAACTATTTTTTTTTGATATTTTTATTGCTGCTGGATGTGTTTTTTTTGAAAAATAATGCTGCAAAAACCAGCTTACGAAATTAGGCTTGATAACAGGATCCAGTTTAGAATAAGTACGAAGCCAAATATCTTCCATAGCAGCATTTAAATTCAACACCGGACCAAACAAAAGCAATTTATCAAGTTGCAGCCAATGCTGCCGAAGACCGAGCAACGCCACAGTTAATGCAAAATTTGCACCAGAACTATAACCCGCAATCGTTAAACTCTCGTGACAAATACGCAAATTGGACAAGGTTAACAAATACTTTAGCACCGCACAGGCATCATGCAATCCAATTGGAAATGGATGTTCTGGTGCAGGGCGCGTACCAATAGAAATCACTTGACAGTTTGCCATTTCAGAAAATGTTGCACAAATGTAGCTATCAAATTGGTGAGGATAGCTAACAAACGCATTTCCTGGATACCAAATCAATGTTCTTAGTTTATTTTCTTCGTTAGCTAACAACGATTTTGAAATATAGCGAGACACGACAATTTTTTCACTGGAACATGATGGAGAAGAAATTTCTGCTGATTCCAAAACAATTTCGGGCGATATTTCTAATGGTGGTTGACCAAAATCAAGTTTTCGGAATTGCTCAACTGAATAACGAAACGATTTCTCTTCCTCTCTTATAAGCGGCACAGCTTTCCCCTCATTTTTGTTTTTTTTATTCTTTCTAACTTCTATATTTTTATGTAAATTTATTTAATTATTTAATTATTTACTATATTTATCAATATTTACAAATTTGCTAACTTTATTTTAAAAATTAATTATTTCTTTCAATCAAACTTATTTTTTGTTCTTCGCCGAGGTAGGAAAAAAAGAGATTTGGCACAAAAATTTTTCAGTCTGCATTTTAAATTCAAATGGCCGCGCATAAACTAATTCAACAAAAAACTGTTGCGGCACAACACTCGTCTTTGCACGAAAATACCACGCCTCCATACCAGCCGCGCCTACAAGTTTTTTGTTCGTCGCTGGTAAAAACACATGACGTATGGGCTCGATAGTCATATTATTATATTGCTGCAAAAACCAACTAAAACCAGTAGTTGGATTAGAGGGAAGTTTAACGATAAAAAAAGGTTGTACGGTTGTGACCGTCACAACTGGTTTTTGCGGGGTGCACTCTGGTAATAATTCAGCTGCAATAAGCGCATCAGTAAAAACAAAATAAACCACACTAGCAATAAATAAATTAACAAAACACATTAGAAGATTTTGCTTCCACATACAAACCTCCCGCTTAATTAAATTACTAAATGTAAGCCGTAATAATGGCTTTACCTCTTTTCTTTTATTTATAGTAAAACTCAATAAGAGGATGTTGTTGCCATCATGGCAATGTCTTCTCCTCGACCAATACCATAATATTCAAAACCTGCATCGATTACTTGCAACGGATCATATTGATTGCGACCATCAAAAACTACTCGTTGCCGCATTTTTTTCTTTAATAATTCCCAATCAGGATATGAAAAAAGCTTCCACTCTGTCACAAGCACCAACGCATCGACAGTAGCAGGCATCGCATAAGGCGTATCCATAAATACTAACCGATCTGCAGCCACCCATTCTGCAGGTAATTGTGCACGTGCTGCAGACATGGCAACTGGATCATGTGCAAACACAGTCGCGCCGTGCTCTATTAAATTTCTAATTAATACCAATGAAGAAGCTTCCCGCATATCATCGGTCCCCGGCTTAAATGACAAGCCCCACACAACAATACGCTTGTCCGATAAATCACGTCCAAAGCGTTTCATAATTTTGTTGGGTAATATTTGCTTTTGTTTTGTATTCCGCTCTTCTACTGCCTGCAATAATACAGGATCAACACCATGCTGCTCTGCCATATGAATTAATGCTTTGACGTCCTTTGGGAAACAAGACCCACCATAGCCACAACCGGGATAAATAAAGGCAGAACCAATACGCGAATCTGAGCCAATACCGAGTCGAACATTCTCAACATCAACACCCATTTTTTCGCAGAGTAATGCCACTTCATTCATAAACGAAATACGTGTCGCCAACATTGCATTAGCAACATATTTTGTCATCTCTGCATCACGCACTGTCATAAAATAAATTTTTTCAGGATGTCGCAAAATAGGGGTATATAATTCGAGCATAATCGCACGCGCACGCAATGAATCAATACCCACAATAATACGATCTGGCTGCATAAAATCATTTATAGCGGCACCTTCCCGTAAAAATTCTGGATTACTCACCACATCAAACTCTACCTGAATACCACGCAATGCAAGCTCTTTATTAATCACACCCGCGACTTGACCTGCAACACCAACAGGTACGGTCGACTTATCAACGATGACACAATGCGAAGTAATAAACTGCCCAATATCTTTTGCAGCATTCAGCACATAACGCATGTCCGCTGACCCATCTTGATCACCCGGTGTACCCACAGCAATAAAGATCACATGCGGCTCAACGTGTTGTTCAGCAAGCGATGTAACAAAATGCAATCGTTTACTCGCCATACAGGAAATAATCATTGCATCAAGGCTTGGCTCATAAATAGGTAAGATACCCTGATTGAGTAACGTTATTTTTTTTTCATCAATATCTACACAGGTTACGTGATTCCCTAACTCAGCAAAACAAGCACCCGTCACAAGCCCCACATAACCTGCGCCAATCACTGTAATATTCAAGGATTACTTTCTCCCACTTTCTTAACAGGAACAACATGAAAAATATAAACTGTATCACCGCGATTATTATAAAAAACAACAATAGGCTGCATCGGAAAATCCTGTAATATTTTCTTAGCAACACCCTTGTCTATTTCATGATGATTAAACTGTAATGCCAACCAATCATATGCTTGCCATTTTTTATCAGAAATCATGGAGAGATGATTATATTGCGATTCAAGAGCGAAAATTTCATTACCTATATGTTGTGTATAATATAAAAGCTGATAATCATTGCTATATATTTTTTCCTTTTGTGTAGCATGCGTCGCCAACCAATCTCCTGCTTCACGTAAATATTTTTTTGAAGGGCCAAAATGCACAACACCAGAAATTGCATAATAAAAAATCAAAAATAGTACGCCAAAAAAGACAATTCGATACTGCCGCCAATGACTCAGTAACCTATCTAAGGCAAATGGCACCCACAACATTAATGTTAGTGATAAAGCAATCAAATAGCGTTTAGATAAAAACATATTTTCAGCAAAAAAAATGGCCGTAATTAAGCCATTCACTGTGATATAAGACCAAATCACCGAGGTAGATTGACGATTTAACTTGGCTAGATTTTTATACCAAGCAAATATCACCAATATAGCGTAAACAAAAGTTAAATTTAAAAAAATACTAATGAAATACCAAACAAAAAGCGTCACAAACAATATAGAAACAGCATCGGATGCTGAATAAATACTTAACACATGCGAACCAAGCGCATTCGCTCTTGTCAAAAACAAATTAACCAATAAAATTGGGCCCTGTTTTAACTGAAAAATCACCTCAGCAAAACGTCCAGACGATAGTGTAGAAAAAGAATGATGCCAAAAAAATAATCCGATCAAACCAATAAAAAAAACAGTTTCTAACTGTAAAAACTGCTGAAAACGTGCTATCCAATTTTTATTTAGACAAAAAGGAAAGAAAAAGGCCCATACAGGAATCAACAGAATAAACATCGCACCTTCAATACGAAACAATGTCGCGATGCCTATTGTGAATCCCCACAAAATAGCATATACCCAACGCCCCAAATCAGCTGCGGAAAATTTTAACAAAATATAAAGAGATAAAAGATAGAACGCCCAATAACCATGATCACGAATTACATCAGGACGTAACGCATTAAACTCATGCGCACACACTATCACAAACAACGCAAGCCATTGCACCCGAATAGACGGCGTTAAATGACGCACAATACTAATAAATACCAATACAGTCAGTAATGAAAAAAAACTATTGATCACCATAGCAGCAGAAAAATAGGACAATTGCATCGCAGACAGTTTCACTAAACTGGCGATCAATATTGAATAAAACGGCCATTTTGCTTGACCACATAATTGTTTTGCTGCAACGAATCCTGCATTATTAAAGACTGCCGCACTTTTTAAATAACAAATTCCATCTGGATTGATCACGTCATAGGTTGCAATCAACCAAATGGAAAGCATGATACTCGAGAAAGTCGCGGTAAAATAAAGAAAAAACGGGGCACGTATCAAACGGGACATGAGGCAACAAATTCCTGTAACGAACGTTTGAAATCGTTAGCAAGCTCTGGATGTTTTAACGCATAGGCGATGGTTGCCTCAAGATAACCCAATTTTGCTCCGCAATCATACCGTTTGCCTGCAAAACGATATGCCCAAGCAGATTCCTGTTTAAGCAATTCAGCAATCGCATCTGTTAACTGAATCTCACCACCCGACCCTGCTGCAGTTCTTTCCAGCAATGGAAAAATAGCGGGGGTTAAAATATAACGCCCGACAACCCCTAAATTCGATGGAGCGAATTGTCGTGATGGTTTTTCAATCACGCCCCGCATCTGCATCAACCCCTCTTCACTATTCGCAACATCGACTATCCCATATTTCTCAGTTTCATTCAGATCAACCGGCTGTACAGCTACAATCGAGGCATGTACCTCTGTATATGCTGCCACCATCTGAGACAAACACGGAACAGTACCACCATCAATCAAATCATCTGCCAATAGCACAGCAAACGGCTCATTCATTACCAACTGCCTTGCACATAAAACAGCATGGCCTAGTCCACGCGGCGATTGCTGTCTAATATATGCACAAGTTACACCTTCGGGCAGAATCCCCCGAACAATCGCCAAAAGATCTTCTTTCCCTCTTTTCTCAAGATTAAATTCCAATTCAAAATTGGAATCAAAATGATCTTCAATGGCACGCTTACTGCTACTTGTCACAAAAATAAGCTCGGTAATGCCTGCTGCAACGGCTTCTTCTACCGCATATTGAATGAGAGGCTTATCAACAATCGGCATCATTTCTTTGGGATTGGCCTTTGTAGCTGGCAAAAAACGTGTGCCAAGTCCCGCAACAGGAAATACCGCTTTGGTTACCCTCATTCCTTTACCTCACAACATCAACCTAGTAATAAAAAAAGCGGGGCAAATAATATCATAACAGCGCTCGCAAGACATCTATCAAGCCTGTTAACATGCAATAACTAACTGAATCGTCACCTAAAAATCAGCTAAAAAACCATTTGCAGACATACCACTGGAGAGACACGATGAAAATTGGTTTTGCCACCACTTTTAACGCTCAAGATGTAAACAATTGGTCTGGCACGCCCACACACATGTCTCACGCATTTACTCTGGCTGGCGATCAAATTGTTCACTTTGGAAACTTAAAAAGACACCTCCCCAGCGGATTCAAGTTACAACAATTTCTAAAAAAATTAACCGGCCAACGCGAAAGCCCCCGCTTTAATGAAACCGTTGCAAAACACTACTCTAAACAAGTCGCCGAGCTATTAAAAACCGCTTCTGTTGATGCCATTATTTCCCCACAAATTAATCCTATCGCCTTCCTTGAATGTAAAACGCCATTAATTCTATGGACCGACGCACTTTATGCTAGCTTGTTAGGTTTTTATCCAGCATTTGCTGCACACTCTGCCAACTCAATTAGACAAGGAAACACCATTACTCACGCCTGCTTATCCCACTGCAACCTTGCCATTTTTTCATCAGACTGGGCTGCACGTACCGCACTTGAAATCTATGGCATAGCGAAAGAAAAAATTAAAGTCGTCCCATTTGGTGCAAACATCACTTGCTCCCACACACTGCCAGATATAAAACAATTACTCACCACACGACCAAGAGATCGGGTTAAACTGCTGTTTATTGGTAAAAACTGGTATCGTAAAGGCGGCGACATTGTCTTCAACGTAGCAAAAGCACTACATGAAATGGGCCAACCCGTGGAAGTCAATTTTGTTGGTTGCCAACCTCCTGACACTGTTGATATCCCAGCTTATATTCATTGCCATGGATTTATCTCAAAACGTACGCCAGAAGGCCAAGAAAGAATTAATCAATTACTGCGTGAATCGCATTTTCTGTTTGTTCCATCGCGCGCAGAAGCATATGGTATTGTCTTCTGCGAAGCGAACGCTTTTGGACTACCAGCACTCACCTCTTATGTTGGCGGGATTAGTAGTGTCGTCAAAGATAACATAAACGGTATGACATTTTCGCTTGAAGCAAGCACCTCTGTTTATTGCGACTATATCACTCACCTTATGCAAAATTACGCGCAATACGAAGCACTCGCACTTTCTGCTTTTCATGAATATGAAACACGATTGAATTGGAATGCAGCCGTGACAGCTGTCAAAAAGCTTATACAAGAAATGTAACAGGTACGTTTTTTAGCTTGACTGACCGCAATCGCCCAACAACAGACGACATGTTACCAATGAAAATGCACTTCATGCATCATGAAAGGGCGTTGCTTCGATGAAACAATATCTCTGCGGGACCCGAGTGATGCAGTCAAGCTAAAAAACACGACCTAGCTGTTACCAAGAAACGGTATCATCATGTAATAGCTCAACTGAGCTATTACGCAGTAATTCACTAGATTTTAATATGCATTTTTACTGAAAAAACCACGAAAAAGTGTTAGAAACAAAATTTTTAGATCAAAAAAAATGGACCAGTTTTCAATGTAATATAAATCATACTCAATACGTTTTTGCATCTTATCAATCGTATCCGTTTCGCCTCGCCAACCATTCACTTGCGCCCAACCAGTCATACCAGGTTTTACTTTATGCCGCTGCATATAATCGTTCACAATATCTTTATATAGCTCATTATGTCGTATTGCATGTGGGCGTGGGCCAACAAGTGACATACTGCCTTGCAATACATTAATTAGCTGCGGCAATTCATCTAAACTACTTTTCCTTAAGAAACGACCAAAAGGTGTCACTCGAGGGTCGCCCAACACTGCTTGCGTTATTACATTTCCTGACTCTTGATGCTGATACATGGTGCGGAATTTCCAAACCTCAATAATACGCCCATCCCATCCATGACGCTTTTGTCGAAAGAAAATAGGACCTCGTGAAGTTAGCTTAATACCCAAACCAATGATGATAAAAATAGGCAAACTAAAAACAAACATGATGGTTGCCAACACGCGATCTTCTACTGCCTTCAATACGCGATTAATGCCAGACATAGGAGAAAGATTCAAATTCAACATCGGAAATCCACCCACATCCGTCAGTGTTGGTCGAAAAACATTTCGCTGAAATTGCTGCAACACATCCAAAGCAAGACGCACCGCCACCGTATGATGTCGCAACTGATGAAGAATCAATTGAATACGACGCTCATCGTGTAATGGCAAAGCTAGCCAAATTTCATCGATTTCATGAGGATGTTCCGCGAGATACACACCAAAATCTTCAGGGATGTTTGTCACAGTAGCACAACCTGCAATAGTCGGTACTGCCTCAGGTTGATCATCAAAGACAGCATAGATACGAAATCCAGTCCACAGTTTTTGCTGTAGCAATGCCAATAGTTTTTGCCCAGAAGAACCTGCACCAACGAGCACGATACGTCTCTCATTCCAGCCATGCGAACGCATAATACGTAAAAATAAAAGTACGCCACAACGAAAAAGTATCAAAAATACAAATAACAAACCACCAGCTAGCAAGAACCAACCACGCGAAAAATAATTACCGGTTTTCGTCAGGAAAGCGACTCCAGAAAGCAACACCAAAACAAAGAATGTTGCCTGCATCAGCCGAAGAAAATATCCCCAAAAACTTGCGCCCCGAACAGACTCATAAAGGCGAAAAAAAGGAAACACAATAAATACAGTACAGCCTGCAATAACTAGCGCTGTTGGATAAAGCGGCGGCAAAGTAAGTTGCTTTAACCAAATAGCATTGGAAACCCAACCAGCCAAAAAAACTGTTAAAACGTCCGTCAAACGTAATAACAAAGAAATCACATTTGCGTACTCTTTAAGTAAGCCGCGTGGCAGCATCCGCCAATCATCCTTCGCCTGATGAATGGCGCAATCCTGCCATACCGGCTAACTAAAAGCGAGACTAGAGCGTTAAATGTGTAGTAATTTCTTTAAATTTTTGCGCATCCATTCTTTTAAAACCCGCTACTTTTTTTAGTACATCCACATTTGCGAATGGACCATTTTTTTTACGAAACGAAACAATTGACCTTGCTTTTGCTGGTGTCACTCCTGGGATCATTGCCAACTCTTTTTCTGTTGCCGTGTTCAGCGCATATTTAGGTGTTACCACAGTAGACGACGTCACAGACACTGGCACATGGGGCACTGCTGCCTCAGACACTAATGGAATACTAGCCACAATCCCCGTCACGACAAACGGGATCGTCTTTAAACAAATAGAAAAAAAATATCGAGATACTCGCATAAATACACTCTCCTTCAGGTTTAGTTAAATGAAATACTTTGAATTGCAGAATGACTAGCAAAGAGAAAACAAATAAAAACTTTGATAAAATAAGCAGCCATAAAAAAATACAGACAATAACGCTAAACTAATGGCCTATAACTTAAAAAACAAAAAACAGAAGATGGCAAAGAAAATAAAAAAAGGGAGATAGAAAAAAGAAGGTATAACGAATAAAATAACTTTAAAAAGCATGTAAATAATGCATGAAGCTTTACGCGAGAGTCAAGGAGTTTTCTTTCCTCACTGAAAAAATGCTCTATATTGGATTAAGATGCTATCACTTTTTAACTCCCTGACCATAAAAACACTGTCTTCCATGTTCCAAATTTTACTACTGTGGGCTTCCCACTCTCGCGCCATCTAGTGAAACGTTTATAGCATCTAAAATGCCCCTCACTGCGAAAAAATAGCAGAAAATTGTGACAGCGCTCTCTCGCATGTGTTATATAACAGGCTTTGAAATACGTTTACAATTTTACTCTACTCATTTTCTAGCTAGGAAGACGTGACATGCTGAAAATTGCTGTAATCGCTTTTTCTATATTTTTTTCTCTGTTATCTTCCATGCAGGCTATTGCTGAACAGCCTGAGCCGACCTCTGCGGTGATGCCCATTCCAATTCCCACTCACCCCCAACAAGACATCATTGCCCCAGAGATTGATGCAAAAGCATTTATTCTTATGGATGCTAACACAGGTAAAATTCTTGCAGAAAAAAACGCTGACCAGCACCTCCCTCCCGCTAGCTTAACAAAATTAATCTCTATGTATGTCATCTCTGACGCGCTTGCACGAGGATTCATTCACCCAGATGACAAAGTCAGAATCAGCGAAAAAGCTTGGAAAACAGGCGGCTCACGCATGTTTCTTCAGCCAAACTCAGAAGTCCCTATCAAACAATTACTCGAAGGCATTGTGGTGGCTTCCGGCAATGATGCAACTGTTGCAATGGCAGAATACTTAGCAGGCTCAGAATCTGCATTTGCAACGCTCATGAATAACAGCGCCGCACAAATTGGTATGAAAAATAGTCACTTCGTCGATAGCAGTGGTTTACCCAATCCTAATCACTACTCTTCCGCACACGATCTTGCTTTACTGGCACAAGCAATCATCCAAAAATTCCCAGAGGACTATAAACTTTATTCCGAAAAGTGGTTTAGTTACAATCATATACGTCAACCCAACCGTAACCGCTTACTCTGGCACTTCCCTACTGCTGATGGCTTAAAAACCGGCCATACTGCTGCTGCTGGCTTCTGCCTTGTCGGCTCCGCGCAAAAAGGGGATATGCGCCTTATTAGCGTCGTCCTTGGCGCACCCAGCGATGCTGCGCGTACAGAGGATTCTATTCGCTTGTTAACGTGGGGATTTCGTTTTTTTGAAACCCAAAAGCTCTACTCTGGGCAAAAAAGCCTAACACAAGCGCGCATTCGGCATGGTGAAAAGAAGGAAGTGTCGCTTGGGCTTGCACGTGATCTTTACATAACACTGCCAGCCGGACAGTTCAAAAAAATCCATGTTTCTTTGCAGCCCAATCAATCAATTTTTGCACCCATCGCCAAAAACCAAGAAGAGGGTCAACTGGTCGTCTCACTGGACGGTAAAGAATTAACATCCGTACCGTTGATCGCCATAGAATCTGTTAAAAAAGGAAGTCTCTGGCACAATATCGCGGATTCAATTAGTTTTCATGTTGGAAAGGCATTTTCGCATCCAGATGAAATAGCAAACAATGGCTAATAGCCTAAAAAGCCGTACCACATAGTGAGGAAAATTGACTATATGCCAGCAAGGTTTAAAGGTTTAAATGAAAAACGATAATACGCCACTCATGCAATTTCCCTGTGAGTTTACAATTAAAGTATTTGGCATCGCTTCTGATGAATTTGAAATGGAAGTAATCACTATCATTCGAAAACATATTCTCACCCTAAGAGAAAACTCGCTGGCAAGCAGACATAGCCGAGACAAAAAATACCTTGCTCTTTCTATTACTTTTACTGCACCATCGAAAGAAGTGCTTGATAATCTCTATCAAGAACTTAGCGCCAATAAACATGTTCTCATGGCATTATGACACCCACGCCGAACATCGCGACGATCATCGTAAAAAAACAAGGGATGGTCGACTATATCACTTGCTGGCAAGCGATGCGTAATTTTACCGACCAACGCCAAACAGATACCCCTGATGAAATCTGGTTAGTGGAACATCCCCCGGTCTATACGCAAGGGCAAAATGGAAAGCCAGAGCATATTCTTGCTACTCACTCGATACCGTTGATCCATACAGATCGGGGAGGTCAAGTCACTTACCACGGACCTGGACAACTCGTCGTATACCTACTCTTTGATTTGAAAAGAAGCAAAATAACCATTCGCGAAATGGTTTCATTTTGTGAGAATGCCGTGATTGCCATGTTGCAAAGCTTTGGGATAACTGGCTATGCAAAAAAAACAGCGCCTGGCGTCTACGTTAATTTTTTACAACAAGAGGCTAAAATTTGTTCTATTGGCTTACGTGTACGTCGAGGCTGTAGTTACCATGGTCTTGCATTGAATGTTGCAATGGATCTTGAGCCATTTAGCCACATCAACCCCTGTGGTTTTCCTTGCTTATGTATGGCACAGATACAAGATTTCGTTCCTTCGATCACCATGAAGGCTGTTGAAGATCGCTTAACAGGTTTTCTATGCACAGATACAGGGTATAATCGCCAAAAATAGAAATAGGAAAATAGGCATGCAATCTGATAAACCGGCTAAGTCAAACGGAAAGCAGCGTGGTGCTGAAAAACTTGCGCGCATACCCGTTAAAATTGAACCCATGCAAACCGTATTGCGCAAACCGGATTGGATTCGTATTCGCTTACCCTCCTCCCCTGCTGTTGCCACACTGAAAGAAACGTTACGACGTAATAAATTAGTGACTGTCTGTGAAGAAGCAGCCTGCCCCAATTTACCAGAATGTTTTTCACATGGTACTGCGACTTTCATGATTATGGGTGATAAATGCACACGTCGTTGTAGTTTTTGTGATGTCGCACATGGACGACCAGACCCGCTTGACCCAGAAGAACCGATACATCTTGCTAACACCATTGCAGAAATGAAATTACGTTATGTGGTGATTACGTCAGTCGATCGTGATGATTTACGCGATGGTGGCGCAAGTCATTTTAGTCATTGTATCGAGGCGATTCGTGCAAAAAACCCCGCCATCAAAATTGAAACACTCGTCCCTGATTACCGCGGTAGAATGGCTATTGCACTCGATGAAACCGCTAAAGCATTGCCTGATGTATTTAATCACAACATAGAAACTGTGCCACGACTCTACAAACAAGCGCGACCAGGTTCTGATTATTTACATTCTTTACAATTACTAAAAACCTTTCGTGCACGTTTTCCGGGAATCCCGACGAAATCTGGGCTCATGTTGGGTCTTGGTGAAACAGACGAAGAAATTGTGCAAACACTTAAAGACCTGCGTGATCATGACGTCGATATGCTAACACTTGGGCAGTATCTTCAACCGAGTCAATTTCACTTACCAGTAAAACGCTATATCACACCTGAAGCATTTCAATTATTTGCAGCAACAGCAAAAGAAATGGGGTTTAGCCATGTTGCTAGTGGCCCACTTGTCCGATCTTCTTATCATGCGGATCGTCAGGCAGCAGGTGAAAGCGTCACATAATCATTATTCTTTTATTCGGTTTCACCAGAGCATACACAGATCATTGCTTTGGTATAACGGACAGCATGATGATTTATAACAGACCAATGGAGAAGAGTTAAAACGACACCATGAATGATATCGCAAGCTCAATATTTCAATGGCTCAATCAGCATCCACACATGGCTGGACTTGCGACGTTTATTATTTCTGCTGCCGAATCGGTTGCTATTATTGGCACAGTCGTACCGGGCTCTATCATGATGACCGCTATCGGCACACTCGCTGGTGCAGGCATTATTCCTTTATATTCAACAATTTGTTGGGCAATTGCGGGGGCGGTTGCCGGCGATGGTATCAGTTACTGGCTAGGACGTCACTTCAACACACAACTTCCCACATTATGGCCTTTCAGAAAATATCCTGGGATTTTACGCAATGGCGAATTATTCTTCCGAAAACATGGCGGGAAAAGTGTCTTTATTGGACGTTTTGTTGGTCCAGTGCGCGCCATCGTGCCGCTTGTTGCTGGGATGATGGGTATGTCGCCGTTACGCTTTACTATAGCAAACGTACTCTCCGCCATTGGTTGGGCACCTGCTTATATGCTGCCTGGTATTTTATTAGGTGCAGCGTCACTTGAGCTTCCTGCAGATATTGCAGTACACGCTATTATTACACTCTTGCTCACTGGCCTATTAATTCTTTTTTGTTTATGGTTACTCTTTAGTTTATTTCGTATTGCACAAGAACAAATTGAACAATGCCTGAATCGTTTTTGGCGAACACTAAGCAACTCAAAAAAATTCCATGTGCTCACAGGCATGTTACAACATCACGATCCTCGCAAAACACATGGGCAATTAACGCTCGCATTTTATTTTTTAGTGACAACATTTATATTTAGTTTGTTAGCAGGTGTTGTTTTCTTTCGCGGTTCATCCACGCTACTTATTAACCATGTTGTTTTTTATTTACTTCGTAGCTGCAGAACGCCAGTTTTAGATAACATCTTCGTTGCTGTCAGCTTGATGGGTGAAAAAAAGGTCATTCTACCCTCGCTATTTGCTGTTTCAATCTGGTTTTTTTGGTGCCGTCATTGGCGTGCTGCGGCACATTTTTTCATATTAATTCTATGCAGTGCGGTGAGCATCACTTTTTTCAAACACCTTGTGCATTCTGTTAGGCCATGGGGTGTCTTACAAAATCCAGCAGAATTTTCTTTTCCCAGTGGTCACACAACACTCGCTACTGTCTTTTATATCAGCGTGACTTTATTAATAATCGATTTATTTCAACTAAAATCTGTCAAATTACTTTCTTGGCTAACCGCCTGTATTATTCTAAGTATTGGCTTTTCCAGATTATATCTTGGTGCGCATTGGACAACAGATGTCATTGGCGGAATAGTATTGGGCATCATGTTGTTAACAGGTACACTGATTTCATGGAAGAGAAAAAAAACAACTATTGGCAAACCTATTAGCACACTCATTGTTTTATTTTGTACTTTTTTACTCACATTAAGCTTTACTTTTTATAGTGATTTCCAAAAACAAAAGAAACAATCGACACAAATTCCATGGCCAACAAAAATGATCAAAGAATCAGACTGGTGGGATCATCATACGATTAAACCACTGTATCGGATCAATCGATTTGGTCTTGCCCGTCAAATTCTCAATATACAATGGCAAGGATCATTAGAGGATATCAAAAAGATTTTGCTAAAAAATAATTGGCAAGAAGCACCCGATGCGACATGGATTGATGTACTGTATCGACTGAGTAATACAGAAAGCGCGCTACATCTCCCACTCATTCAACCGCTTTATAAAGATCAAAAACCTGCATTGACACTGATTCGATATTATCAAAAAGAGAAAAAGACGCTTTTACTGCTACGTCTTTGGCAATCTGAGTTCCTTATTCGTGATGCAACAACGCCTTTGTGGGTAGGCACTATTGAGATTGCTCCTAGCACATTTAGTTGGCTATCTCGAAACTTCAAAAGCACTCTGATTCTCACGCCTAAATTATTGTTACCCTCTTCTTCATCAAAAGTAGAAATTAAAAAAACAGAAGTTTATCTTTCACACCGTTATGAGCCACGCACACGCTCTATTTTGATCTTACGCCCCAAAAAAATTCGTTCATCATAAAAGGACACACCGCATGCAACACACCCTTGCTGGCTTATTCATTTTTACTGCAAAATTCATCATCAGCATTATTTTGTTACTACTTTTTATCGCTGGATTTTTTGCATTAATCTTTCGTGCGAAAGGAAAAACCGAAATCTCACCTACTATTAAACATCTTAACCAAGACTATCACGACACAGAAATAAAGTTTCAACAGGAAGTTTTGCCAAAAAAAGAATTCAAACAATGGCTAAAAATACAAAAAGAAATCGAAAAAGAAAATGCAAACAAAAATCGTCGTCGTGTTTTTATCATTGATTTTCATGGTGACATAAAAGCCTCTGCTGTCAATTCATTACGTGAAGAAGTGACGGCCATTCTTGCGATTGCTACGGCAAACGATGAAGTCATTGTACGTTTAGAAAGCGCCGGCGGCATGGTGCATGCTTACGGACTTGCTGCAGCACAATTAGTCCGTTTGCGCGAAAAAAATATCTCACTCACTGTCATTGTTGATAAAATCGCAGCCAGTGGTGGCTACATGATGGCATGTGTCGCTAACCGGATTATTGCGGCACCCTTTGCGATCATCGGCTCTATTGGTGTGATTCTCCAATTACCCAATTTTCATCGTTTATTAAAAGAAAAGCACATTGATTTTGAACAACTCACTGCCGGTAATTTCAAGCGAACCTTGACACTCTTTGGTCAAAATACCGAAGAAGGCCGTGAAAAAATGCGTCAAGAAATTGAATCTATTCATCATTTATTCAAAAACATGGTAAAAACTTATCGACCAGATATTGACATCGAGAAAGTCGCGACAGGCGAACACTGGGCAGGCATAGAAGCCTTAGAACACAAATTAGTTGATGTCATTCGTGTAAGTGATGATGTCCTGCAGGAATTAACAAAAGAAGCAGAACTCTATTCCGTCTCGCAGCCCATACGTAAATCGTTTGTCGAACGTCTGTTTCATTCTGCTAAATCAACTTTTTCTCTAAAAGAAAAAATGCAAGATTATGCGGCACAAGAAACAACGCCATGGGTAATAAAAAACATGTACTAAATATGAACAGATTTTATTGATAAATTAATATATCAAACATATAATACAGGTCAAATTTAAATCATATTTTAACGTTTTATTATTCTAGGAAGCTGAAATGAAATCTCTGATCCGCTACACAACGCTTCTTTTCGGTGTTTTTTTATCCAATTTAACCTTCGCACAAAATAGCAATTACAGTATTTATATCGATGCTGGCAGTAGCGGATCAAGATTACATATCTTTCATCAAACAAAAACCAACACATCGATGCCTGTGATTGAAGAAGTCTTTTCTGAATCTACCAAACCAGGTTTATCTTCCTACGCCGACCATCCTGAACAAGCAGGTGCATCGTTAACAAAATTACTCAGTGATGCTGAAGTATTTTTAAACTCACAGAATGAACTCAATAAAAACACAACAACAGTTAATGTACTGGCGACTGCAGGCATGCGTTTATTACCAGCAGAAAAACAAGCCGCTATTTATGCGAATGTTGCGCAAGCTATACAAAAATACGCTTCATTTTCAGCGGGTGCGATTGAAACCATTCCTGGGAAAATGGAAGGGGTTTATGGTTGGTTGGATGTCAATTATTTATTAGGAAACTTTCAATCTTCACAACCCACAGTTGGCAGTCTTGATATGGGTGGCGCATCCACGCAGATCACATATGCTGTGGATACAACAACTCACAAGAATACCCCATCGGATGACACCACAGATATTTTTATTAATAATAAACACTACACTGTTTTCAGCAAAAGCTTTTTAGGTTTAGGCGAAGACCAAGCACGCAACACGATGAATCAGGATGCTACTGCAGCAAACTGTTACCCTGCAGGCTATCACTATACGACAGATAAAATAGGTCAATTCAATCTATCCACCTGTGAAAAACTCTATGCCGATGTAATTAGTGCAAAACACGTATCACAACAAATTAAACCTATTGCTAATACGAAACATTTTGTTGCGTATTCAGGTTTTTACTATACATTTCATTTTCTCAATACGGATCTAACACCCAATAAAAATGCACTGGAAATGCATATCCAATCTACCTGTAATCAAACATGGGAACAATTAAAACAAGCCAACCCGAACGTTCCCGAAAAATATTTAGCAACTTACTGTGCCGATGCTGTATTTCAAGATCATTTACTCAATGACACTTACAAAATCAATGATGCAAATTTAGCGGTCTTAAACAAAATTAATCACCAACCAATTGATTGGACACTGGGTGCGGCGTTGTATGGGATGATGACACCCTAAAAAAAGATAGGCTCAACTGGCATGAACAATACTTAGTCGATCGTGAAAACACAAATCGCTTATAAAAATCAAGCCGCATCTTTGCCTTCGTGCAAATCAACCTCATAATTAAATCCCTGTCTAATGAGTTCGTCTTGCAACGCAAGGCGAATAAACTGTTTCGGTGAGTACCCTACTAAATGGGTAGCAATACTGGCCGCAACTTTCGCGCTGACAGCGCGGCGATCATGCTCAATATCGCATAAATACTGACGAGACACCCCAAGAGTCCTGGCTAGCTCAGCCTGACTCTACGCTTCACCTTCCCGAATGGCCCGCACAAAGCTACCCAAAGTCAGCTTACTGCCTACCAACTTATCCAATACCGCCAATGCTTCTTCCGTGTTGGTAGTTGCTTTAATATGCATGTTTATTTACCTCTAGCACTTCAATAAAGTGAATTGTAGCTTCCTCGTCCACTACATAAATGGCTCGGTAAGCTTTATTCAGACGAATAGAACGCTGCCCAGTCCCACCAGAAACAAAATTTTTAGCATGTAATTTTCTCAGGTTGCGTTAACTGACGTGCCACTTGCATGATAAAACTCGATTTTCGTGCCTGTTTTTTTCGCTTTATACATCGCGCGATCAGCGTATGTTAATAATGTTTCAAGCGTATCTGCATCGCTTGGATAAAAACAAATCCCTACACTGATAGAAATTGACACATGCACGTTATCTATAATAAATGGTTCTTCAATATGACTAATAATCCTTTTTGCAAAATGCAAGGCGGTTTCTTGATTACAATCCGATGTCATAATGACAGCAAATTCATCCCCGCCAATTCTTGCAATTGTGTCGCCAGCCCGCGTAATTAACGCAAGCCTTTTACCAACTAAAGCTAACAAACTATCGCCTACACAATGACCGTAATTATCATTTACTGCTTTAAATCGATCGAGATCCATATAAAAAACAGCAAACGCTTTTTTCTCCGAATTTTCTTTGAATTCCATATTTTTTTTGATACGGTCTAAAAATAAATTTCGATTAGGCAGCTCGGTCAAAGGATCATAGAATGCCAAATATAATTTTTTCTGTGTATCGTGCTGCATAAAGGTAATATCAGAAAATATACCGATATAGAAAAAGCCGTCTGTTTTTTTCTTTTTTAATTTAGTGATTGTTAAAATCTCAGGATAAATTTCACCCGATTTTCTTCTGTTCCATATTTCGCCTTCCCAATATCCTTTTTCTATTATACTTCGCCACATCAATTGATAAAAATTTTTATCATGACGCCCCGAATGCAACATCCCTGGATTTTTACCTTTCACCTCTTCTATTGTATAGCCAGTGATTTTTTCATATGCAGGATTGGCATACACAATGGTTGAATTTTCATCCGTCACGACAATGCCGTTTGTGATCAAATCAAAAATAACCAATTCATTATCTAATTCTTTCAGATCAAACATCGCATTCTTAGCTAACTCATTTTTCCTTATCATGTTTATTCATTCCCTTTAAGAATTTCGTGATAAGAGCGAATAGCTCAGTTTATTGAATATCACAAAATAGGTGTATTCACTTATTCACTGAGCAATACTCACCGAACAACCTAACCCCCCGGAAAAAAACCCCCGCCACCAGGCAACATGCCTTTGGGTAATCCACGTAATAATTTTCCAATGCCACCATTGGAAAATTTCTTCATCATCTTTTGCATCATCGTAAATTGTTTTAAGAGACGATTTACGGCTTGGATACTTGTCCCTGACCCTTTTGCAATACGCTGTTTTCGCGAACCATTAATAATGACGGGGAAACGACGTTCTTTTTTTGTCATCGATTGAATAATAGCTTCAATCTCTTGCAATGAACGATCGTTCACTTTTTCTTTCATCGCCGCTTGCAAGCCGCCCATCCCAGGTAATTTACTGACAATATTTGCCATGCCACCCATCTTGCCCACTTCACGTAATTGATCGAGAAAATCTTCTAAATTAAACGTTTTTCCTTTTTTGATTTTTTTTGCGAGTTTTTCCGCTTTTTGACGATCAACATTTCGTTCAACATCTTCAATTAAACTTAAAACATCTCCCATGCCCAAAATGCGTGAGGCAAGACGATCCGGATAAAATAATTCCAGCGCATCGATTTTCTCACCTGTTCCCAAAAAGCGTATGGGTTTACCAGTAATATAACGCACGGACAATGCCGCACCCCCGCGTGCATCACCATCGGTTTTCGATAAAATCACGCCGGTTAAAGGTAACGCTGCATCAAACGCTTTTGCGGTATTCGCCGCATCTTGTCCGGTTAAACTATCCACCACAAATAATGTTTCAATCGGTTTAATTGCAGCATGAATGTGCGAAATTTCCGTCATCATCACATCATCAATATGCAAACGCCCAGCGGTATCAATTATCACCACATCGAAAGCTTTAATTTTTGCATGATGCACTGCATTTTCTGCAATGGTGACTGGATTTTGTTGTGCTTCGGAAGGAAAAAATGTTGCGCCGACTTGTGATGCTAATGTTTGTAATTGATCAATAGCAGCTGGGCGATAAATATCTGCACTCGCCACTAACACCGATTTTTTTTGCGATTCAATCAACCAACGCGCTAATTTAGCAACCGTCGTGGTTTTACCCGACCCTTGTAACCCCGCCATCAAAATCACAGCAGGTGGCTGCGTTTGCAACTGCAAGCCAGTAGACACCTCGCCCATTAAGTTCACTAATTCCGCATGGACTAACTTAGTAAACATCTGACCTGGGTCGAGGCTTTCCGAAATCTCGGTTCCCAGCGCTTTTTGTTGAATTGCCTCCATAAAGTCACGTACGACGGGCAACGCCACATCCGCTTCCAATAAAGCAATCCGAATTTCTCGCAGCGCTCCTTGAATATTTTCCTCGGTCAGACGCCCGCGACCGCCTAAATTTCTCAATACTTTCGTCAAACGCTCTGACAGATTTGCAAACATATTTTTTCCTACCTTGATGCCAGCTCAGAAGTGGTCGGCAGTATAGCCTGAAAAAAATACAGACGAAACAAGTGTAGAATCACTCGCGTTGACACGAAGATACCCTTATGATTATGTAATGGGCAAACAGGAAGCAAACTACCATGACGGATACGCATCAAGATAACGAAACCACTATACATGATAATAAAATGAACAATTTTGGCTTAAAATTACGTGCTGCGCGCGAAGCACAACAGATTTCGCGAGAAGAAGTCGCCGCAAGGCTTCGCTTGAACCCAGAACTTATTCATCAATTAGAAACAGAAAATTTTGATAAAACACCGCCAACGACTTTTACTCGGGGCTATCTTCGTTCCTATGCCCGTCTACTCAATCTTGATGAACGTGACATTGCAGCAGCCTTAAACACTGAAAAACTCGCACTACAACAACGCACGCTGATTGCTGCCGTACAACATACGGGTGTACCTATGCAAGAGAGCCGTTATATTCACTGGTTCACTGGCTTAATCGTATTAGCCTTGATCATTTTAATGGGTTTTTGGTGGAGCACACGCCCACATGCCGTGCCAACTCAATTACAGCATGAGACGATGAAGCAACCTATTACGCAAATCACCCAAACACCCTCTGCGTCAACCATCACACAACCGCCCGTTGAGATAAAAAATGCGACCACAGCGGCCAATACACAGACGGCTGTATCGCCAGTGCCTTCATCTGCTGCGTCTATACCTGCAGCCGCAACTCCCCCTGCACCGACAACAACAGCGCCCGTGATGGCGCAATCACCAACGGCCGTGACACCCGCTGTGCCTGTCACCTTACCGCCCGAAACAGAATTACAGCAAATTACAGCTACACCACCTGCAAAACCGGCACCTCGTCTACCCACGACTTTTTCTCAACCGACTGAACCAGGACTTGAAGCAGACTGATTATGACCCCGTCCATCAAAGCAATTCGCGGCATGAATGATATTTTGCCGTCAGACACACCCTATTGGCAATTTGTGGAAAAAACCCTGCAAACATTACTTAAAAACTTTGGTTACCACGAAATACGCCTACCGATTGTCGAAAATACAGCATTATTTAGCCGTGCCGTGGGTGAAACCACGGATATTGTCGAAAAAGAAATGTATACATTTCTCGATCGCAATGGCGACAGTCTCACATTACGCCCAGAAGGCACCGCATCCTGTGTGCGCGCCGGCATTGAACATGGTTTGTTATACAATCAAACGCAGCGTCTTTGGTATAGTGGCCCATGCTTTCGACATGAACGTCCACAAAAAGGCCGATACCGTCAGTTTTATCAATACGGCGTAGAAACATTTGGTTTAACGGGCCCAGATATTGATGCAGAATTAATTTTACTTTCAGCGACAATGCTTGAGCAATTAGGCTTATCTGCTCACGTCACGCTGGAATTAAATTCTTTAGGAACGGCTGAGGCACGAAAAAATTATTGCGCCGCCCTCACGGCATTTCTGACAACCAAACAAGATGCATTAGATGACGATTGCAAACGACGCCTGCAAACTAACCCACTACGCATTCTGGACAGCAAAAATCCCGCTATTCAAGCACTTTTGCAAGATGCGCCTATTTTAACGGATTTTATGGATACAGCATCGAAAGCGCATTTTGCGGCCTTACAAAATTTACTAACGGCTTCTGGCATTACTTTTCGTGTCAATCCACGTCTTGTGCGTGGTCTCGATTATTATACAAAAACCGTTTTTGAATGGGTGACGACTGATTTAGGCGCCCAAGGTGCGGTTTGCTCAGGTGGGCGTTACGATGGTCTGGTCGAACAATTAGGCGGCAAAGCAACACCTGCCTGCGGGTTTGCACTTGGCATGGAGCGTATTATTCTACTCATGCAAGTCGCAAATAGCGTAATACCTACTTTCAACCCCGATATTTATCTACTTTATGATGATCACCCTGACGCACAACAACATGCTTTTCAGTTGGCAAATAGTTTACGCCAAGCAAATCATAACTATTCTGTGTTATTACATTGCGGTGGGGGTAGTTTAAAAAATCAATTTAAAAAAGCAGATAAAAGTGGCGCGCGCCTTGCATTGATTTTAGGGAGTGACGAATTAAAGGAAGGCACGGTCACGGTGAAACATTTGCGCGAACCGCTGCCACAGGTCACGCTGCCATGCGAAACACTCGTCACGATGCTGTCTGAATGGCTTCACTCGGCATAACACGTGAAAAACTTACAGGTTAGGTAGTCAGGATTTTTTAACTTGACTGCATCACTCGGGTCCCGCAGAGACATTGTTTCATTGAAGCAACGCCCTTTCATGATGCATGAAGCGTAGTTTCATTGGGAAATGGTAACAGCTCAGTGGGGTATTGTTTGACGACTTGACTGCATATCAGTTGCCCATCAGCTGTTGAAAGTGATCAAAGCCATGCCCTTTCTGATGACATGAAGCGTACTTTATCAGTAACATGCAGCTTGCTGTTTGGCAGTTGCGGTCAGTCAAGTCGTCAAACAATACCCCACTGAGCTGTTACGGGAAATGCAACCTGCTGTTAGGCGATTGCGGTCAGTCAAGTTAAAAAACCCTGACTATCTGAGCTGTTACGTGAAAAAAATCCATGATCACTGCCCGAAAGCACTCAACTCGGGTTAGAATCGCACCTTATAGCAAACAGGAGGGCACATGACGGAATACTTAACCGAAGAAGAGCAACTACAACAACTCAAAAATTGGGTCAAGCGATATGGCTTGGCGATTTTGTCTGGTATTTTGATTGCGCTTATCTTGACCACAGCTTGGCATCGTTATCAGAAACATGTTGAAAATACATTCTTACATGCCTCCACGCTTTATGAGACGATGTTACAAGACCAGCAACAGCACAAAACACGGGCTGTCTTAAATAAAGCCAACCAACTCCTCAAGCAGTATAAAAATACGCCTTACGCACAAATGGCTGGATTAATGCTCGCACGGGATGCCATTGAAAATAATCAATTCGCAGAAGCAGAGCAACACCTACAATGGGTAATGACGCATGGTATTAAAAATCCACTACAAGAAATTGCGCGCTTACGTTTAGCACGTCTTTTCATTGCGGAAAAAAAACCAGCGCAAAGTTTAAAGTTACTTGCTGATCATCAAGAGAAAGATTCGGCATTTACTGGACTCATCAATGAAATTCGTGGTGATGCACTCTTAGCACAAAATAATCCAGACGCTGCACGCGCAGCCTACAAAATTGCACTGTCAAAAATCCCAGCCAGCGATAGTTCACTGTTACAAATGAAGTATGATGCGCTTGCTATCAGTGACACACAAAAAATCGGCTGATAGCACGAACAATATAAGTTCTGTTGACAGTTGGTTATTTTTAAACATTTTACGAGAAAACACGATGTTTTCGAGAATCAAATTCAATTAGGAAGAGTGTATTTGATGTTAAAATGATTAAAAATAACCAACTGTCAACAGACCCTAAAAATATGAGAAATATAACTACTATGAAAAATACGTTATTAAAAAAATTACGCCAAACAAGCTTGCAGACATCTCTCGCAATTTGTTTACTTTCACTCACTGCCTGTAGCACGTTCTTTGATAAAGACAACACACTGCCACCGACACCACTGACAGCCATCACCCCTTCCGCACAAACCAAATTGCTTTGGCGCACACGCACAGGCAATGGTGCAGATGGTGATTTTCTACGCTTAACCCCGGCATTGCACAACAATCAACTTGTCACTGCTAGCAAAAATGGCACACTCACTGCTGTTGACAAACTCTCTGGCAAAGTTATCTGGTCGACCGCAACGGGCGAACCCCTCAGCAGTGCTCCAAGCATCGATCCACAAGGCGTCTTTGTGTTTGTTGGCACACAAAATGGCAAATTACTGGCTTTCAATGCGCGCGATGGCAAAAAACAATGGGAAGCAAAAGCAACCAGTGAAATCTTAGCCGCTCCCGCTACTGCAAAACAACTCGTGATTGCAAAAGCGATCGATGGTCGACTCTCTGCTTTCACAACAGCGACAGGACATCTTGTTTGGCGAACCAGCACAAACCAACCTGATTTGATTTTACGTGGCAGTAGCGCTGCGGTGATTAAAAATGGCGACGTCTATGCCGGTTTTGAAGATGGTTCATTTGTCCGTTTTGACCTACAGTCCGGTAGTGAGCGCTGGAAAACAATCATTGCTGAACCGACTGGGATTTTCCCAATACAACGCATGGTGGATATTGTTGCTAACCCCATTGTGACAAACGATCGGATTTATGTCGCGACCTATCAAGGCAAAATTGCCGCGTTAAGTACCGGTACTGGCAGAAAAATTTGGTCGCATACGCTATCTTCCTTTACTGGCATGGCTTACGATGGCGAAAAAATTTATGTTTCAACGGCAGACAGTCTCGTCATGGCATTTGACGCTGCTACCGGCGAGCCCGTATGGCAACAAACTAAATTAACGCATCGGATGATTACCGGCCCTGCCCTCATGCAACACTCTCTCGTCGTTGGCGATGCGGAAGGCTGGTTACATTGGTTAAGTACCCGCGACGGTCATTTTGTTGCACGCAGCAAAGTTGGCAGCGATGGCGTCTCAGCAACACCCTTAGTAAGCAATGGAACGCTTTACATCTTTGCCAATGACGGACGGCTTAGCGCTTGGTCATTGGATTAATTGATTATGTTACCTGTCATTACATTAGTGGGAAGGCCGAACGTTGGCAAATCAACGTTATTTAATCGTTTAACACATACACGTGATGCACTCGTCTCTGATTTTCCAGGGATGACGCGTGATCGTCAATATGGCGAAATAGCGATACACGATTTACGTTTTTTGTTAATTGATACCGGTGGTATCAGTGAAGAAGCCAATGAAAAGACGCCGATTGCACAACTTGCCGAACACCAATCACGCGAAGCGATTGCTGAAGCAGATTATTTAGTATTTGTTGTGGATGCACGCGCAGGCATTCTACCTGATGATTTACAATTGGCGCGCGAATTACGCAAACAAAAAAATTGTCCGATCATTCTTGTTGTCAATAAAGCAGAAAATACGGAGGAAGCATTAACTGCTGCTGAATTTTATGCATTAGGCTTGGGTGAACCGCAATTAATTTCTGCAGCGCATGGTCGCGGTATTGCAGAACTAGAAGGCGTGATCGCCAATTTAGAAAAACAAAAACGGGAACTGGTAGCAGCATCACTCATTGCAGAAAATGCAGAAAACCCTTTAAATCAAAAAGAAAATGATAGCATACGTTTAGCCATTGTTGGCCGTCCGAATGTTGGCAAATCGACGTTGGTCAATCGACTGTTAGGTGAAGAACGCGTGATTGTCTTTGATGCACCGGGTACCACGCGCGACAGTATTTTTATTCCGCTACAACGTTTCGATCAACACTATACGTTAATTGATACCGCAGGTGTGCGTCGTCGCGGCAAAGTATTTGAAGCCATCGAAAAATTTTCTGTGGTTAAAACATTACAAGCGATTGAAGCGGCACAAGTCGTATTAATTGTATTAGACGCACGCGAAGGAGTGACCGAACAAGATTTGCGTTTAATTGGTTTTGTTTTAGAAACAGGCCGCGCATTAGTCATTGCGATGAATAAATGGGATGGCATGAGCGAAGATCAAAAAAATGAAGCGCGCCGCATGATTGATCGACGTTTTGATTTTATACCGTTTGTGCGTATCCATTTTATTTCTGCACTGCATGGCACGGGTGTCGGCAATTTATTTAAACCGATCAATGAAGCCTATGTTTCTGCCAGTAAAAAGCTTTCCACGCCACAATTAACCAAAATTTTACAAGATGCGGTTGTCAAACATGCACCACCGCTTATACATGGCCGACGCATTCGCTTACGCTACGCGCATTCTGGCGGCAACTTTCCGCCTTGTATTGTCGTACATGGCAATCAAGTCGATCATTTGCCGGCAGATTACCGACGTTATCTTGCGGGCGTCTATCAGCATCGTCTGAAGTTAATGGGGACACCGGTTCGTATTGAAGTCAAAGGTGGCGACAATCCTTTCCGTGAGAAAAAAAACACGCTCACCGAACGTCAACTCAAAAAGAAAAAGCGTCTAATGCAGCATGTGAAAAAGCGTTAAGATCATGAATAACGCTTTTTGATAAAAATTTTCATTTAAAATCAATAATTTAATAAATTAACAAAAGAAAGATGAATAAAATCAATAGGTTAAAAAAATTCAAATTTATCAATATAATCAATGCACTTCTCAAAAAACAGGGCGTGAGACATAGAGCCACCTCACATAACATGGTCTTTCTATTAGCTATTTTTAACAAAAAAAGCTGTCATACTGCGCTTTATGCGCGCTATCCAGTCTCTCTATCTATCATTTTCTGGATCCCGCGGATAAACCGCGGGATGACAAAACTTTTATATAGAAGCATCCCTGCCGTGAGACATCTCCATCTTTACGCTTCAAATCCGCTGTAACTATTTTTTTATTTGATTTTTACACAACCCAATCTTTTAAGATTCTCTTAAGAAAACTACTGTATAGTGCACAAGATTTGCATTTTCAATATTGGTGAATTTTTTTTAACCAAATAAAAACACAGGGTGACACAATGCCATTAAAATTAAAAGACACAGCATTACTCGAGCGGGCATTCTTACCTCAACCAAAACCCTTATCAGAAAAAGCCTTATTTGCTGCAAGAAAAGCACTTTATGCATCCAAAGAGATTAGTAAAATTGAAGAAAACATTGCAGAAATTATCAAAAAAGAAGAAAAAGAAGAAAAAGAAGAAAAAGAAGAAAAAGAAGAAAAAGAATATTCTGTAAACGATACCAAACAAATACTTATAAACACAGAACAAATTATTATTTACGATGGTAGTGATATTGAGCATGGCACGCTTGATAATGGTAAAACACTTGACATGCTAAAGACAGTAAACCATCCTGATCTACCAAAAATTCAAAAATTTAATGCGCAATTTTCAGAACTGATCCAAAAAATTATTGCTATCTCAAATAAATTGGAATGTCAAAATCCATCTTCTCCCAGCACATCTGGATCAGAGAAGAAAAACGAGCGAAAGGACACTCTAGACATAATAAAAAAACGCATCATCAAGAGAAATTATTATTATAAGCAAAATAGTCTTTTCTATTCTAGTATAAAAGGTATTTTTGAAATGATTGCACTTTATTTAGTGCACCCAAAGTATGATCTAATCAAAAAAATAAATGGGGTAAGTCAATTATCAAAGGAATTAAATGCTTGCGCCAACGGGTTATTTGCTAAAGCACAAGATATTTGTCAGTTTTTTCAAGAAACCAACACATTAGAAGACTTACTCGCTGCTGAAAGAAAATTTATTTTCGAATCACTTGCCAACAATTATATTAAAGAAAAAGGAATCACTGACGGCACTTCAGTTCATGCGCGCAACACGTTACTACATTACTTTGATAAAAATAGTTTCAATATTCCCGGTGGTGAGAAAATCTCAGATGTTAAAGAAGGTTTTGGTGACCTTGCTAAAATCACAGGAAAAGATTATATAGAAATAGTTGATCAATTTTATAAAATTTACACACCAGAATATATTATTACAAAAATTGCTGAAAATATTTATCATTCAATATCACTCGAATTTAAAAAAAATAAAATAGATCAAAGAAAATTCAATGAATTCATAGATAAATTAGTCACAGTGATACCTATCAGTAATATTGAAGGTTGGACTCACTACGTATTCAATATAGATGACAGCTATGCTTTTTCTCTTAAATCAATTAACGAATTAAAAATAGCACTCACATATTTTTTTCATAAAAAAGAAATTTCTTTATTTAAACTATACTCAGAAACATTCAGTTTCAAACAAGAATCATATGATGTTTATTTTGTTCCTAACAGCTCTATTTATTTCTACCTTGACTCAGAACAAGAGCCTAAAACAGATATCCCACCAAACCAAGAGGAAAATATTTTTGAATTAATCAAAAAATACAAAATAAAATTAAATCAACATATATTTAAAAAATTAACCGGATCAGGAATAAGAAATTTTTCAGAATTTGATCTAGAAAATGTTGAGCTAGATGAATCCCTAGGCCTAAACGAAGACACAATCAAAGAATTAGTTGATCAAAATGAAAAATTTAAAAGACTAAATAGCTTCACATTTAAAAAACTTATTTCATCAGGAACTACAGATTTTAACAGTTATAATATAGAAGATATCGAACTAGATGAATCCCTAGGCCTAAATAAAGACACCATCAAAGAATTAGTTGATCAAAATGAAAAATTTAAAAGACTAAATAGCTTCACATTTAAAAAACTTATTTCATCAGGAACTACAGATTTTAACAGTTATAATATAGAAGATATCGAACTAGATGAATCCCTAGGCCTAAATAAAGACACCATCAAAGAATTAGTTGATCAAAATGAAAAATTTAAAAGACTAAATAGCTTCACATTTAAAAAACTTATTTCATCAGGAACTACAGATTTTAACAGTTATAATATAGAAGATATCGAACTAGATGAATCCCTAGGCCTAAATAAAGACACCATCAAAGAATTAGTTGATCAAAATGAAAAATTTAAAAGACTAAATAGCTTCACATTTAAAACGCTTATTTTATCAGGAATTACAAATTTTAAAGAATACAATATAAAAGATATCATGATAGATGAATCACTAGTAGAACATGCAGATATCATTGAAAACTTAAGTAGAAATAAAAAAATAATTTTAAAATTTAAAAATGATAGAATATTTGAGAATTTTTTTATTGTAAATTTCAAAAGAAATTTACAATATTATAATCTAGAAAACATCAACCTAATCAAATTTAAAGAATCATTAGATTTAACTAGTTGTAATATTAGAATATTAAATTTAGGCGTAAAAAATATTCAATCCTTTCTTATCCAAGCTGTTGAAATAAATGATATTGAAACCCTGAGAAAATTACTTTGGATGCTTCCAGAAAAAGCCGACTTGCCTGAAAAAAATGGTTTGTCATTAATACAAATAGCAATTCAACTAAATCAATGGGATTGCGTGGAAGCGATTCTAGCAAACAAAAAAGAAAAAAATAATAATCAGTATAAATTTTATCATGCACTCAATGCAGCAGCAGAAAAAAATGATCTGGGGCTTGTCAAAATTGCTATTGCTGCAAAAGCAGGCATCTCTTACTACTCAACCAGTGGTTTCACTGCACTACATTATGCGGCAAGAAACAACAATCTAGAAATGCTAAAACTCATTGTGAAAGCTGGCGCTCATCCGATTGAACCTACTCATGATGGTCGCACAGGTGCATTCATTGCAATTGAATCTGGCGCTACTGAATGCTTTAACTTTTTATATAAAAAAACCTCTAAAATTAATTTTATACAGTTACAAAAGTCTACAAATAAATCACTATTACACGCAGCTGCAGAAGCAAATAACACAACAGTCTTCAAAGAAATACTTGCTGCAGTTGAGAGCTGTGATTTTTATGATTTATTTATAAAATACAATAAAAAAACCGCGCTAGACATGATGGCTATAAATGGCAACCTTGAGGCTGTTCAAGCATTTATAAATAAAGTAAAAAATTTCAGAAATGTACAACACATAGTGGAATTTCTTAGCACCTCTATTTGGCATACACTGCATAGCGACAAAATAAACGCTGTACAAAAACAAGAAATCATTCAGGAGCTGCTCATTGCCGGCGCTGATCCAAATGTTCACCATAAAGTAGACAAAACCACAGCCTTACATTATGCCGCACTGCTATCAGACGCTGCTATCATCTCGTTACTTTTAAAAGCTGGTGCTAAACCACTCTTAAAAAACAACAGCGTCAATGATAAAACACCCATCGATATTGCATTTAAAAGCCCGCATATTGATTGTATAAAAGCATTTGCAATACCTGAAGTTTGGCTTGCCTGCCAAAATGAACATGATAAAACTCATGCTGTTTACCTGATGGAACATCCACAAAATCTAATGAATATATTTTTAAATTTAAAAACCAACGAAGAATGGGATTTTTTTGTTAATACTTTTGATTCATTTATAAGTAATAACAAAAAATTGCCCTTCTCAGATGAAATGATAAAACAAATTCTACAAAATGCCTTACAAATGAATCGCCAAGAAACTTTTAATACATTAAGCAGCTTAATAGAAACAGTCAGCAATCCGCAACCATTGTCATTCGACAGTAGATTTTTAGACGATGATTCTTGTTATGATAGTGATTTTTACGATAATTTTACGGGACCTAAACCAGAAGATGAATCTGAATATAAAGAGGAAACCATTGCCAGAAAAGAAATAACTTTTTCCTTTATTAATAAAATTATGACTGATTTGAATCAGATAAAAGAAGAAATCAAGCCAACGGTTAGCTGGCAATTTTGGCAAAATAATTATTGGCATGGTTATCAGCACTGGAAAATGGGTCATGATATAATCGAACTTGAAATTCGTAATATTAAAACCACTTTATTCCCAGATATAGCGTTAGAAAAAGATGAAGTAAATCTTGAAAAATATAAAGAAAATATCTTAGATCGACTGATTAATCTTGCCATCAAGCTTGCGCAAATACGTGGTAAAGATCAACCTGATATCAATAACTCTTTCTATAAAAAAGTCATTAATATTGTTACTAGTAATAATTTTACTACTAATAATGAAGAAAAAATTGTGCTAAAAAATATAATAATAGAAGCACTTATCAACGATAAAGATAACTTACAAAAACCAAACATCCAGAGCGAACATCCACTGCAAGTGTCTTTTTCTGGCAGATCGCTGACACCATAAAATAATATACTCATCATAGAAAGGTGCGATAGAATCATAAACAATAGGAAAAACGCTATAATTTTATCAATGGATGACTCTAAAGGCACCTTTCACATGAAGCGTTGGCTTAAAAAATGGCTACCCAGCCGCAGCTCAATGCAACAAAACGAAAATACACGTTGGCTGTCTAAGTGGTTGCATCACCATCCTTATTTATGGACACTCAACCGTCGCACCGTCGCAAAAGGCGTGGCTGCAGGCTTACTCGTCGCATTTGTCCCTATTCCCGTGCAGCTCATCTTGGCATCTGTTGTTGCTTTCTTAATACGCGCCAATTTACCCATTGCTATTCTATCGACACTGGTCACCAATCCTTTCACCTTTGTACCAATCAATTTACTCATTTATCACATTGGTATTTTTATTACCGGTGAAAATATCATGCAAAATGCCCCTGCATTTCATGCGCTAGAGTTTCACTGGGGCAATCTTGGACTTGTATGGCAAGAGATTGTCACTTGGTTAGGTTCACTCGGTAAAAGTTATTTAATTGGTTTAGGCATTCTTTCTCTTTCTGCCTCAATCACAGGTTTTTTACTTGTCCATCTTTTCTGGCGTATCTCTGTTTGGATACATCTACATAGCCGAAGAAATAGAAAAAAGAAACACTAATGCATAAATTGTAAAATATGAAATCAATTTTCACAGAGAACAAATTTCTCTGACAATATTGCGCAAGATTTCCTGTTAAAATAGCTAATCATCACATTGAAAAGTGTGCTGCCAAAGGAGACTTTGCCATGGCCAACGTTGACAGCTCAAGCGCGCAACTCGCTCTGAACCAAATCCTGAAAGCAATTGGTATGAAAGAATCCACTTACCAAGGTAACGTGACTATCAAAGGCAAAGATCCCATCATCGCCTCACGTCATCGCTTTGGTGAGCTCATGGCAGCAGCGCAAGCTGCATTAGGTATGGCTTTAGGGCAACTCTAGCAATTGCGTGGCGGCAAACCACAAGATGTTACGACAGATGTGAAACACGCGGTGCATCAGCATCATGGGATTGCCTATATGCGACAAAATGGCCGACGTTTACCCTTTTATGATTACGGCTCTGCGGCAGGCGTTGATTCTCCAATGAGTGGTGAATTTTATCCCACGCGCGATGGTCGCTTTGTCAAAATCGAATTATTTTATCCGCGCTTACGCGATGCGCTCTTCAAAGTTTTGAAATGCGCACCCACACAACGTGCTGTAGAAGCCGCCATTATGCAATGGGATGGCGAAGCATTAGAGCGTGCGATTCGTGAAGAATGTGGTGCGATTGGCATGGTGCGCAGTGCAGAAGAATGGCTAGCCCATCCCGTTGGGCGACGTCTTGCCAGTAAACCCGTCATTGAAGTTGAAAAAATTGGTGACAGCGATCCTATTCCTTTACCGTCAGGATGCGAAAAAGTCTTATCAGGGCTTCGTGTATTAGATTGCACGCATGTCATTGGCGGCCCAGTGACGGGACGTACGTTGGCAGAATTTGGTGCGGATGTTTTACATCTTTCAAAACCCAATTACCCTGATCACATGAACTGGCGCCTTGAAACCGATATTGGCAAACGTAGTGCTTATTGTGATTTTGATGATCAAGCAGATACTCGCCAATTTTTTCAGTTGTTACAACAAGCTGATATTTTCACATGCTCGTATTTAAATTTGGATCAACGCGGTATTTCGCCGCTACGCTTGGCCAATGCCAAACCCGGCGTGATTGCACATGAATTACGTTGTTTTGATTTTGAAGGTGAATGGGCAAACTTCCGTGGGTTCGACATGATTGCGGTTGCTGTATCGGGTTATGTTGATATAGAAGGCGCAAATGATGCGCCCTTAATGCCATTGCAAGTTATTTTTGCCGACTATCTCGCTGCCTATGCTGGTGCTGCAGGCATTGCTGCGGCCTTACACCGACGCGCTACCGAAGGCGGCAGTTATCGTGTGAAAGTCTCTCTTACGAAAATGTGTATGTGGGCACAAGAAATGGGCTTGCTTGATCACAGCGCGCTCAGCGGTGCATTACCGTTTGCTGATATTACACAAGAAAAAAATCTTCCACTCGCTAAAATCAAAGGACCATTCGGTGAGATTACCTATTTACCCTCGTTAATTGATATGCCCGATATCAAACCCGGCTTTGTACGTAGTACGCAGCCACTAGGGTCATCGTTGCTGGTGTGGGAGTGAAGTAGAGTAAATAATAAAAATGCAGCATTACATCATCATAACACTGCATTTTTTTATTAAAAAAATCCAAGCAGTTAAATCAATTTTAAATATCGTATTAGATTTAAACTAACTAAATAGATGACACCACAAGCGACCAGCTGGCACCATGATCCGTTGATTGGATAATTACTGGCTTAATTAGATTCATACCATGATTTTCGCCAACGGCAACACAAATTGAACCATCTTGTGAACAGCTAACACTCGCAAGCGTCCCTTCATCCATACCTTGTATCTTTTGTTCTGCCCAATAATCGTTATTATGACCTTGAATGATCAAAGGCAGATAATGATTTGCAGTATTAGTATTTTGTCCTCCAACGGAAACACATACAAGGCTGTCAGAGGTATTGTAGCAACTAGAAGGGCCGCTTAAATAAACATTAAGATTAAAACTTATTTTTGCCTTCTTGAAACTTCCGCTTTGTAATTCTTTCATACTCAAAGAATCAATCATCCCTATCAGACCATACAATCCGCCATAAGTGGGCTGCATCATGCACATTAAATTTGTGGCATCGCCTTTACAGTAAATAGACGGTGGGAACATTAAGCGTACACTTCCTCGTGAGGGTTCATAAAAATGAGGAACCTGCCATGTCTCTCCACCATTGATCGTGGAGTAAACAACTGAACGTGCAGATAGCATAGGATCATCAGAACGTTGATAACCCGACACGGCACACACAGCATTTTTGCCGCGACCGGTACAGCTACTGGATGCTAAATAGAGTCCCGATGATGGAGATTGATACACTAATGGGACATACCGCCATGTATTATCCTCAGTCGTAAATTGAAAAATTTTCTCATTAGAAGCAGCAACACACAAACCTTGATTGGCATCGCCACTACAGCTTACCGACCGCGCGGCTTCATGCGAACCAAAGTCGGAAACTTCAATTGGACGCTTTTGCCATACTTTTCCACCATCTAGCGTTTGGAATAAAACATATTCATTATCCCCGATACCCCATGCTACACACATGGCTTTATCTTTCTCTCCCGAGCAACTGACTGAACGCATATAGAGTGCTGGAAAATTTCCAATCGCCACTTTTTCCCAGTTTTTTCCGCCATTTCGACTTTGTATAATAAATCCATCTATTTGGTCTCTTTCACCAACTGCGACACAAAGCGCGTCACTTTCCTTGCCAGTACAGCTTACAGATTCTAATTGTTCAACAAGCGGAAAAGAGTCAAGATTGACATTTTGCCAATTTTTTCCACTATTCAATGTCTGCAATAACACTGGCTTCACAATATTGTTTGCATAGGTATAACCGACCGCTACACAAATAGCTGTTGGCCCTTCTCCCACACAGCTTACTTGTTTTAACATTCCCGTGGGCACTTCATCTTCTCGCAATAAAGAAGATTGATTTTGTATTATTTTGCTTGTTATATTTGCGTGCGCTGATACACACAGCATGCAAATCAAAAAAACTTGATAAAAAAATTTAAATCGCTGCATCTATTTATATCCTTAATAAAAATAGCAATAATTTTTCTTAAATCTTATCCTAGCGCTTTTATCTTCCTAGAAAATCACACAAGTAGATAAAAATCCAAGCTGACAATAATACAATAATCTAAGCTATTTGCACGAAAAAAACATGCTCGCAAAAACAAAAGAAGAGAGGGATCACTATTCCAACTGAACAAAGTTAACCTGATCTAACTATTCCAATTTGCAAAATGCGTTAACAAACCAATTTTGAACTTAAGTGAACAGATATAATATATCTTTTTTTAAGTCATCTAACGCATCCCACCTTTCTTAGGTGGCTCAGGCGTAGATTGAAGAATATTATCAACCTGCGACGCAAACTCTTTTCCTTTTACTTTCCATAAACCGGCAACAGATGCTAAACCAAATGAAAATACAGTAGCAACTGCTTTTAGAAAAATGACTGTTGATGAATCACGGCGTTTTTCAAAACTATTTTTTTGTTTTTCAAAATCTTTTTTAAAAATATTAATATTATTTTTCAACTCAACTATATCCTTTGATTTGTGTTTATCTAACTTTGAATCACCTTCTTTGTATTCTTTTATTGAAGCACTTTCTCTAACATCAACCTTACATTTATCAAGCCCATCTTTCAATTTAACTAAATTTTCATATTTCTTATTATATATTTCATCTTTACTTTCTTTAGGAACAGTCTCCAAATACTTTAAATAATCAGCACATGCTTTAACTAATTTTTTATGTTTTTCATTTAGCTTTTCTAACAATTCATCTTGTTCTTTTTCTGATTTTAAAGATCTCTCCAAATCAATAACTTTTGTTATCTGATCAACTTTGCTATAATCGCCATTGTCAACTTTTACAAAATAAACCGCATCATCAACATTTTCATCAAAAACTTTTGCACAACATGTATCTACAGTTTCTTGTACTTTTTTATCTGATAATTCTGGAGAATTCGCTTTTATATAATCTTTATCAATCAATATAAAAGATTTAGTTGCGCTATCCATAGAAATAGCTTTAATAATATTGAAAATATCATATTCATCTTTCGGCACATAAACTTTATACCCACCGAAATCTCTATAATCTTGCGATCTTCCTATATGGTCCCTGTCTCTTGTCTCAACCCTATGGAAATAAGGTTTATCACGTAATTTTTTACATAGGGCATCTCTCCCTTCTGACACAGAACTAGAGAAATTCATCAAAAAGTAGCTCATAGTCTCCCCCTCTTTTGAATATAAATTATGCATTCATTTTTTACTTGCTGTATCGCTTCATCTCTTCCGGCTCACGACGAGCATCTTCGTGCTCTTTTGCAATTTTCATAATCTCATCCACGACTTCATGGCCATGTGTTTTTGCTAAACCTGAAAAAAACTTACCAACTTTTCCTCGATGTTCTTGCATTGTTACGAATTCATCTTTTAAATATGAATGTAAACTCTCAAGAATATCTGATTTTTCACTGTTATTACCTATAATCTTGATCGCTTTTTCAGTTGCTTTTATCTTTTTATCAGTACCATCAACTTGGCTCTCCGCCTTGCTTTTTATTAAATCATCTTTATATTTTCTTAACTGATTTATTATAGATGAGAGTGTCTGATATTTTCTAATAACATCATCATTACTTTGATGACCTTTCTTTAAAGAAGAATACAAATTGTCTTGTAAAGTTTTATCAATTTTAAAATTTTTCAACGTTAGTTCTTTATCAATATTTTCTTTTTGATACTGATCGCGAAGTCTATTTATTAAAAGTTCGCAATAAAGAGAATTTTCTATAAACTCATTAAAACTGACATCATCAAGCTTGTAAAAGGGCACTTTACCATTTTTATCAATCAACTCTTTGGGAATATCAACTTTTAAGCTCACTTTATCAAGCAACGCCCAAGCAGGAGGAATTTTTTTAAAAAATTCTTCTTTATCTGATTGAGCCATATTTCGAAAATAGATAAAAAATTCTTTTATATAAGAAGAGGACAATCTACCAAGAGATTGGAGATAACAATTGGCCTGCTCATTTTTCTCAATTTTTTTTCCTAAAATATAGAAATCTGCTATTTTCTTTAATGCTTCAAACTTTTTAGGCATATGTTCATGCTGCTGGATGATTGCATTAATATCACTTGGACGAAAAGCATGTGTTTTTATGTATTCTGTTACCTCATCACCATAATACATAGGCACAGGACTATATGAAAGTAAATTACGATACTTTTCAATTAGGGCTACAATAAAATCTTCCTGATTTATTTGAAATAGTTTTAATAATCCTTTTTTTCGATATTCCATAAATTGTTTCATTACCGGAACAAACAAACCTTCAAAAATAGCTAATTGAACTCGTAAATCATGACGATTAATATCAATAAAGCCCAACTCAATAGCTTGCTTAACTGTAAGATAACGTTCTTTAATCAGTAACTTTAGTTTTTCATTTTTTAATATAATTTCGAAGAAACCAGAATACTGATTTATGGTATGCTGTTGATCTACCGACACAATACCTTCTTTTATTGCCTGATCAATTACCTTTTTATCTGTCGAAATTTCTGCTTTTTCATCATCAAAGGAAGGCATAGTCGTTTCCCTCTTATTCTAATTCCTTTTTTAGTATAGCTGTAAAACCATCATGCAAGATGAAAAAGCAAATAACTGATTCATTTTATTGAATATTTAATCTTATTTACTATTGCTTACCCACTCCCATTAGAGTAAAAATAAATTTTAAGTTTTGTTGATACGAAACCTCAGCCAAAATCGCTGGCGCATCCTATGGGTGCAAAACTGATCTAGCTCACTTCAGTAGACACCAACTTTGACAAAATTAACCATCAAAAAAATGCTGACGGCAGTAGGGTCGGATCAGATAAATCTACTGACAGCTACCAAAATTTACTTGAATGCAACCAATTATTTACTTAAATTTTTGCTTCAACCATCAGAGCTTTGCAAGTAATAAACAAAATCATGCCAGATAATGTTGTGATAAAAATATAAATACCAAGATAAAAAATTGAATTATTACTTAAGAACCCAATAAAAGCTGAAGACAAAGCTGCAGAACCAAGCTGTAAAAATCCCAACAATCCAGACGCATAACCAGTTGTTTTAGAAAATGAAGTAATAACACCAGCTATACCAAGCGGAATGAGAAAACCATTGCCAAAAGTTAGAATAGAAATTGAAATTACCATCAATACTAAAGATGATGCTGTTAACCCAGCTAGCAACAATAAAAAGCCACCGATATTAAAAATGATATATCCGAATTTTAACACCTGATCTAAATTAAAATAATTGAGCAAGCGTTTACCTATTAGATTACCTGCAACGTAAGTAATAGATAGTGAAATATAAAAACAACCTATTGCACGCTCACCAAATCCATGCGCATGAAAAATAAAGGGCGACTGTGCTATATAAGCAAAATAAGCGACATATGCTGTACAAGGCGCTGAAACATATGCAATAAATTTTTTATTAAAAAGCAACTTGGGATAAGCAGAAATTACTTTTAAAAAGTGAAGAGGTTGGCGATTTTTTCGCTCAAGTGTTTCAGGTAAATAATAAATCGCCAATAATGCAATTATTGCTGCAAATAATCCAACTAAAACAAAGGTGGCTTGCCAGCCAAAATAATACCCAATAAAATCGCCAATCACAGGAGAAATTGCAGGTGACATGCCTACAAATGGAAAAATGGTTGAGAAAATTTTACCTGCTTCTTTTGCTTCAAATAGGTCACCAACAATCGCTCTGCCAATGATTAATCCTGAACATGCACCTATCGCTTGAATAAATCGGGCAATAAGCATTTGTAAATAAGTGTGCGAAAATGCACATAACAAAGATGCAATCAAATAGACAAACATACCAAAGATTAATAAATTTTTTCGGCCAAATCGATCAATCAAAGGGCCAAAAAGAAGTTGGCCAACAGATAGCCCAAGCAAATAAATTCCTAGGGTGAGCTGCATTGCATGCGAGTCTTGATTAAGTATTCTCCCAATTTCAGGTAATGTCGGTAAATAAACATCTGAGCCAACTAATCCAGCCATGCTCATAAGCGTTAAAATAAAAAGCAGCAACCATTTTTGTTGTAAAATCATTATATTTTTAAAAGCTGTATTGGATTGAGTAAACATATTTCTGCCTTTCGTGAAGTTGAAATTTCAAAACGAGTAAACCATTCTTGCGAAGTTTTTACCCAGTCTTCGATGTTCATTTGAGTTGTTTGCCCTAAATCGGAACTGTAAATAACTCTGGGTATTTCTTTTAATACAGTAGAAAAATCATTTTCATCTTGATAGGAAAGCAAATAAGTTAAAGATGTCTGCTCAATCCAAGCCAAAGAAGATTTAGCTATTTCATTTAACTCACTTGCCTTGAGTCCAGTTAAAGGATTAGCTGGTTGATTGAGCAATAAGGCTGGAACATTCCACTGCTCACAAGTTTCAATTAACGCATATGTTTCTTCTTTAGAAGTGTGGCCAGTCGAAAGAACAATCGGATAATCACGAGTTAATTTAAGAATGTCTATTAATTCTGTTTTTAACTTTCCATCTTCATTAAATATAGTTTCAGGTTTTGTTAAAAAATCCCCCAAATATGGATATTTTATGGTACGTGATAAATTAGATTTATGTTTTCTACCAGTTATAGTTGGAAGATGAACAATTAATTTAGCAGGAATGATAGGCTGATATTCAGATAGCGCTTGCAAAATTGGTCGATAATGAATACCTCCTGCAATTTTATTTAAAACAATTGACCCAAATACTGGCAGCCCTGCTTGTTGAGCAATCGTTGCTTGCGCTGCAGTTGAACCAATATGACTTTTTAATACTACCGCCCCATTGAGTTGTTTGTAATATTCCCCAACTTCTAAAATATTATATAATCGCTCATACAGATCAGGATTTGCATGATAGTGAATATCAATAAAATTAAATTGATCGAAATTCATTAACATAATTTTTTTAACCAAGGTTGATCATAACGATAAATTTTGCGTGCATTTTCAAGCTTCATACCTGATTTAACTGCATCGATAATAGATTTTTCAGTTTCTTTAATATTCCCTGCTTTTTCGATTACTTCGATTAATCGATTTTTGGGAATCACAAGAATGCCATTATCATCACCAAAAATGATATCAGCAGATTGAATTGTAACCCCATTAATAGTCAACTCGCATTGTTGATCAGATTTATAGACGCGATTTTTACCTGAGCGCATATAAATACTACTAGCATATAATGGATAGCTTGATTGCCGAATAAATTCAACATCTCTTACTGCACCATTAACAACAGTGCCCGCAATTTTACGCATAATTGCTACTTGGGTTAATATATCTCCCCAAGTTGTGCAATCTAATCGTCCTTCGTTATCAATAACAATGACAGAATTTTCCGGCACATCGTCAATATAGTTTCCAGCATCTTTAAATTCTTTTTGTTTTTCATTATAAGAAAGATATTTAACTGTGAAGGCTGGCCCGATCAATTTCATACCAGTCGATATTGGCTTGATACCCAACAAAGCACCTTCAATACCGCATGAATCAAGTGCGTCCGAAATTTCTGCTGTATCAAATTGTTGAAGTTTTTGAATAAAATCCATACTTTTAGACCTCAAAAAATTGTATAAATTTAACAAGTTGCCAAGCAATATAGTGACTTGCATATTGCATCACTTCCGGTCCCCGATTAGGAATCATCAAATTATGTTGATATTTTTTATTACTATTAAAATATCCTTCACAAACAAATTCAATGCTTCCCAAATAACTACTTTGATTTAGCAATGGAATATTTGATTTTATTAAAAATGAAAATTTAGTTTTTCTATTTAATTTATCAGTAAATTTTAAATTTCGAATGGTAACCAATTTTGAGAATTGATCATTGGTTACTAGATCATTAATATAAATATCATCTGAAAATTTTGTTGCACTTTCAGAAAGTACTGAAAAAGCATCTTGGCTATCTTTGGATACAATATAAGGTTTTATAATATTTTCAACTTTTTCAATTAATTTATTAATACCGCTATTATTCTTAGTAATTAACTTAATTTCTAAGTAAGGATAATTCCAACGATATGCAGTTTCAATAGAATAGTGTTTTGCCGCTTCGTCAATTTGCGGTGCAATTTCACCTTCAATTAGTCCTAATGTTAACCAACAATAGATTTTTTTTTGGATAAAAAATTTATTTTTTTCTAATATCGGAATAACATATTTATCAAATAAAGGACGGCATTCTTTCGGGGGTCCAGGCAACATAAAAATATGCTTCTGGTTCCATACAACATGACAACCAAATGCTGTTCCGTTATCATTTGGATAAAGTTCTGCATTTTTCGGAAAAAGCGCTTGCTGACGATTAGAGTCAGTTACTGGAAGATTAAATCGCTCTAATCTTTCAACCACATGTGCCCATGCAGTTTCATCAAAATATAACTCAGTTTTAAGAGCATCTGAAATTGCATAACGTGTGGTGTCATCTGATGTCGGCCCTAAGCCACCTGTTACAACCACTGCCTCACTTTTATTAAGCAAATGTTTTAAAGAAGAAGTAATTTCATCTTTGTTGTCGGATGCTTGAAGATGTTGATAAATATCTCCACCATTTATGCTAATTGATTTTGCAAATACACAGCTATTCGTATCTTGGATATCACCCGTTATAATCTCAGTTCCTGTTGCTATAAATGAAATGCGTTTTTTTTCTGTTGGATGAAGACATTTATCAATGATTGCTTCAGCTATTTCTTGAGTGGATGCATTTCCACCTAAATCATATGTTGTATGACGACCTTCTTTGATAACTTGCTGAATTGCATATTGAATACGCTTTAATTCAATAGAATATCCAAAATTTTCTAACAATAACCCAATTGTTAGAAACATAGCACTAGGGTTAGCTGAGTTTGGTTTAACTCGCGGCGCACTTCCATGCACAGGTTCAAAATAACAGCCGTTAATTCCAATATTGGCGCTTGGTGCAAAACCAAGACCACCCATTATACCAGCGCCTAAATCTGACAAAATATCGCCGAACATATTTTCAGCAACAATCACGCCAAATTCATCTGGTCTTTTCACCATCCATAGGGCAACAGCATCTACATTTTGTATGTCTGCTTTAATATGAGGATATTTCTTTGCAACATTTTCAAAAATATCGCGCGCAAATGAACTGCTTTTGCGTAATACATTAGGTTTATCTGCAAATGTAACATGATTAAATTCTTTTTGATTAGCATGATCAAATGCAAATTCAAAAAGTCTTTTTAACCCATCGAATGATTGCAATCTGAGAGAACACGCAGCATTCGTATTTGTAATATGCTTCCAGCGTGGATTTGCATTGATCATTGAAGTTAGCTCATTGGTTAAAGGATAATAATCTAATCCTGCATATAATCCTTCTGTATTTTCTCGGATTATAGTGAAATTAAAATCCTCTCCTTCACCTTTAATATTAAAACAGGGCCTAACATTTGCAAATAAATCGAGTTGCTGGCGTAACTGTATAATAGGGGAAACATATGGTGGCGAAGATTTTTTTAAATCGGGTGATAATTCTTTTATCGCTTCTCTTTCTGGCATACTTGTTGTAGCGCCAAGCAAAGTTGCATCAGCTAATTTGATAATATCCCATGTGCTTGGAGGTATTGGATTACCTGCTTGTTTCCAACATTCCCAACCAATATCACCAAAAATCATTTCAACTGAAATATTTAATGCTTTAAAAATTGGTACTGCAGCCAAGGTCACATCCTGCCCGATACCATCGCCAGGCAAAACAGCTAATTTTATTTTTTTCATGATAGTTTCTCATTCAGAAAATTCAAAATAGGATGCATGCAATATGATAAATTATCTTTTAAAACTCGCATACCTGCATTAGGCACCTCAATTAAATGACTTATTAAAGGCATAAAAATATTTTGCAAATTAACCAACTGAGATTCTTTACCAATCAAATGCAAGAATTGAGTAGATGTTTTTTTTAATTTTTCACGAGAATCTATCTGAAGAACCAACTCTAATCCATAAGATAACCTCAATGCTGCTTTTACCGAATAAATAGGCATAACAACTGGATTAGCAAATTTATAAGGATGAAATACAAATTTATTTTTCATTGCAATGGCTTCTGCTAACTGATTGTGTTTAATTAACTCAACCACTTGATTTAAACGTTCAGTCAATAACTCATCAGAAAAACTAGGAACAGAAAAAAGAATTAATGGCTTATCTTTCTTTTCAAATAAATCAAAACATTGTTGCAAAATAATACCACCAAGTGAGAATCCAAAAAATGCATCATACTGATGTAATAATGATTGAATTTTATTTTTCCAATTTTGAATAAACTCGACATGGTCAATCGAGAGAGTCGAAACATCTAATGGATCAACATAAGTTAGCTCATAATCTGAATCTAAAAACTGAAGACTTTCAGCAATCGCTTGAATTTCCGCCCATTCAGGTAAAATTGGGCCGAAGATTAAAATTTTCTTCATAGAATTCCTATTAATTAATACATTTTAGATTTTCTGAATACTGCTGAGCATTCGTATAAAAATCTTGAACATTAAAACATTCGTTAAATTTTACTGCATCATCTTGAGACAAATTAAACAACCCAAGAACAATATCTTTTGCAGAAAAGTTATTTATGATTTGTGCAAAATTATTTTTTACATATTCAGCTGCTTCTAGCACTTTACATAAATCATATTGAGTTGAACCTTCAGCTTTCAAAAAACTAATAATACCTTCTGTACGTAGATTTCCAGAACCTTTACCAATACCTAATAATGAAGAATCAATATATTGTACGTTTTGCTTTATAGCAGCCAATGCATTTGCCTGTGCTAAAAACAAATTATCATGCGCATGAAACCCAAATGGGGTTTGACAATTTTCTCTTAAAAATACGAATGTTTCACTTAATCTCTCGGGAGTTAAGCTACCATTTGAATCCGCGAGATAAATTGCTTTAAGATTGTATTGTGAAAGCATAGAGACTAATTCTTTAACCTGTTTTTGGCTGTATTGTGAAATACGGGTAATATTTGTGAACACATCAAATCCTTGCATCAAGGCTAACTCAATTGTTCTAAAACCAAGGATTGGATCTTGCATAGGAAAACATATTCTGAGACAGTCAACACCACATTCTCTCATTTCTATAAAATCATTTAGTTGTATATTTCTTGGGTGCACCATAACTGCTAGTTTGGCTGACTTAATTAATGTTTTACAATATCGGAGTAAGAATCAGGACATGTTACTGCTACGCCAGCATCAGGCGTTGGCTTGAACGAGCCATTTCGATATCCAACTTCAACATATGGAATTCCTGATTGATCAAGGCCTGTTAAAATATTCTTGACTGTCTTCACTGGAAAATAAAAATTAGTTTTATACCCTCCATCGCGCAAGGTGACATCAATTACTTGGACAAAATTGTTCATAAATAAATCTCTTTTTATTATTAAAAAAAGAACAAGGAGGTACCAATCCTTAGATAAATCGAGCTTGATCTTATTGATTCTATCAGAGACTAAATTATTTCAGCAGCATTCCATAGCGAGCGCCTTCAGAAGAAGGGAGATTTTATTTTTTTTACGCGATTGTCTATAGTTAATTGGACAGCGTAACTCAACCCCACGCTGCAGAATTCTTAAATTTAATTTAATTAAAAATACAATGAAAATTTACTATTTTTTAATTTTTTATCACTAAAATTTATTTATAACATCTTTTTTTCTTTTAGAAATTTTAATTGAATTATTCGACCATTAAAGATACTTTCATTTTTTACTTGCTATATTGCTTCATCACTTCCACTTTATGATGAGCATCTTCGTGCTCTTTTACAATTTTCATAATCTCATCCATAACCTCATGGCCATGTGTTTTTGCTATGCCTGAAAAAAACTTACCAATTTTTCCACGATGTTCTTGCATTTTTACGAATTCATCTTTCAAATATACATGTAAATTCTCAAGAATATCTGGCTTACCACTCTTCCTAATTATCTCACCCATCGCATTACTAATTGCTTTAACTTTTTTATCAGTATACATGCTGCGGTATTTCTCCTTATCATCCTTCAATTTATTTTTATATTTATTTAATTTATTTAGTATAGATGAGAGCGCCTGATATTTTTTTATAACTTCACTGTTACTATGATGTTTATATTTCAAGGAATAATAAAAATTTTCTTTTAAAAATGGATTAATTTGAAACTCACCTAAGCCAAAAATTTTTGTATCCATTTTATTTTTAAAAAAATCAAGAAAACAATTTTTCAAATTGTAGCATGCATCTGGGAAACTTAGAAATTTATTAAAATTTTCATCATCAAGATTGTAAAAAGCAATTTGCCCTTTCTCATTTAACCATATCTCATCAGCTGTTATGCCATAATCTCCATTTTTGATCAAAGCCCATTCAAGTGGTAACCTTTTTTTAAAATTATTTTTATCTTCCTGCACCATATTTCTAACATAGTTTAAGAATTCTTTCATATAGGAAGGAGAAAGAAACCCAACAGCTTGAAGATAACAATCAAGAAAATCACTATCGTTTTTTTCTTTTCTTAAATAAATCGATAAATCAAACAAACTCTTTAAACTCTCGAATCGTTTTATTGCATACTCATGCTCAACAACAACTTCATTAATTATATCGCTGTTAAAATGATTCAGTTTAAAAAATTTTTCGGTATTTATGAAATAGAGCCCCATACTAAGAAATGGTAATTCTCGATATTTACTAAGCAATCTGCTAATAAAATCTTCGTCGGTCATTGGCGTATGCTTTAATAATCCATCTTTTTTTAATTGAATAAATTTTTTAACTATAGGGAAAATATATTTATCAAAATCTCTCTCTTCAGGAAACAAAACACCTCGCAAATAATAAACTAACTGCAATGTAAGCTGCTTCTCTTGAATAAGCAGCTTCACCTTAGGATTATCTAAAATTTCTTTTATGAATTTCGCATCCATAGGGTGCTGAATTAAACTTGCCTGATCTGCCGGCACAATACCTTCTTTTATTGCTTGATCAATTATCTCTTTATCTGTCGAAATTTCTTCTTTTTCATCATCAAAGTAAAACATAACGCTTCTCCTCTCATTTAATTTTTATTTTTAGCACAGCAGCAATACCATTTAATATTTATGAAGAAAAAAAAGAATAAGTTAATAAAACATATTTCAAATCAAGAAAACAATTATCCCGCAGTATTCTGCGGGATAAGAATGAAGGGAAATTTAATTATAGATACAATGTGTATACTAAAAGAGAATACAACCTTGCCGTCTCGATTACGCTTCTACAGGCACCGCAGGTGCTGCAGTCTGCAAATCCGGTAACGTAATATTTAACTCTAAAATTGAACAACCCTCTTGACGCTCTAAATCAATTTTAATGTCATCTGGGTTAATCGACACATATTTTGCAATTACTGCCACTAAATCTTTTTGCAATAACGTTAAATAATCCGGACGATCTTGTTTTTGCCGCTCATGCGCAATAATAATCTGCAAACGCTCTTTTGCCACAGATGCCGATTTTGGCGGTGCCTTTTGAAAATAATGCAGTATCTTTGAAATTCCTTCCTGGATTTTCATACGGTCTCCTTATCCCTGAGACTGAACAGTCTTTTTAACCAATGCGCTTTTTCTTGCAAAAAACGCTCTGGAATCGATTCACCACAAAAACGCCCTACAGCATCCGCGTAGGCTTGTCCTGCATCACTCTCACGCGCCAAAATGACCGGCTCGCCCGAATTCGATGCACGTAACACCGCTGTCGATTCTGGAATAATCCCCAATAAGGGAATCGCCAGAATTTCATTCACATCCTCAATACTCATCATGTCGCCATTCGCAACACGCTTCGCTGAATATCGCGTTAATAATAAATGTTCAGATAACGGTTCACGCCCTTCTTCAGCACGACGGGTTTTACTCGACAACAACCCCAACATCCGATCCGAATCGCGCACAGAAGAGACTTCTGGATTCGTGACGACAATCGCATGATCTGCAAAATACATCGCCAATTGCGCACCACGCTCAATGCCCGCCGGTGAATCACAGACAATATAATCAAATGAACGGCTTAATTCATCTAACACCGCCGCCACACCTTCTTGCGTCAACGCATCTTTATCCCGCGTTTGCGACGCCGGCAAAATAGATAATTCACGACAATGCCGATCACGAATCAACGCTTGATTTAACGACGCTTCGCCACGAATGACATTCACAAAGTCATACACGACGCGACGCTCACATCCCATAATTAAATCAAGATTTCGTAACCCAATATCAAAATCCACTACGGCTGTTTTAAAACCACGCTCTGCAAGTCCAATTGCAAACGATGCACTGGTTGTTGTTTTACCAACACCACCCTTGCCTGATGTGACTACAATAATTTCTGCCACGTGTCGTTCCTCATCCCGAGTTAGTGCGTATAACAGGCTCTATTAACACCTGCTCCCCATGTAAAAACACTTGGATCATACCATGCCCTGCAGGCAATTCAGGCATATTCTCTTTTGTCAAATAATAACCTGCGATAGAAATTAATTCCGCTTCTAATGTGCTACAAAAAATTCTCGCTTCTTTATTCCCGCGCACACCCGCAAGCGCACGGCCACGCAACGCACCATACACATGAATATGACCATCCGCTAATAATTCTGCGCCGGGACTCACCGACGCTAACACCACCAAATCTGCTTCACGAGCATACACTTGCATGCCAGAACGAATTGGCGTGGTGATTAATCGTGTGCGAGGATAATTTTTTACAGAAGAAACGTTCGTCGAATTATTTTTTTCCGCAAAATCTGCTGCTTCAGACACATCATCTAATTTCGCTTTGTTTTCTTGCGTAATTTCTTGTGTACTATCTTTTACTTTTTTTTGTTCTATGTCTTTTTCAGGAAAATCCATTTTGATTGGCTCAGCAGAGGCTTTACCAAAACTAAACTCTGGTAAACCATGCTGCTCCGCCGCGGCCATTTGTGCCGGCGTCGCATTACGCACCCCCACCGGCACCATCCCACTTGCCACTAACATCTCTTTTAAAAGAGGAAAATTGGGTAACTCTACTGATGGCAATTTCTCTAAATCAATCACCACCGGTGCACCACGAAAAAAATCTGGCGCCTTGCTCACCGCTTCAGTTAACTGTAACCGCAAACTTTCTAGATCATGTCGGATAATCTGGAAAATGGTACACGGGGCAAAACTTGCCCTAAAACGGAAGCAGGCAGACGATTCCATATCTTTCCCTAATCCCTAAAATTCTCAAACTGCAATGGCAAATCAAACTCTACTCCGCGCAAAAAAGCAATCACTTCTTGCAAATCATCGCGTTTTTTTCCTGTCACCCTGACTTGTTCACCCTGAATGGCGGCCTGTACTTTCAGACCTTTATCACGAATAATTTTGACTAATTTTTTTGCTTTCTCAGAGGCAATCCCTTGGCTGACTTCCACTTTCTGACGCGCCTCATGCAAAGAAACCTCTACCTTGCCATAATCCAGTGAACGAATATCAATTTGACGTTTCGCTAATTTACTACACAAAATCTCATCCACTTGTTTCACTTGAAAATCCGTTGGGGCAAGCAATGTCAGTGTATTTTTTTCTAATTCTACCCGCGCATCCGTGCCACGAAAATCAAAGCGCGTACTGATTTCACGGTTTGCTTGATCCACCGCATTCGATAACTCATGTTCATCTACCTTTGATACCACATCAAACGATGGCATTTTCCTCCCCCTGATTCACTAAAACAGACTCTCGATTTACTTCAACAATATGCACGCGTTGTGCAATACGGGTCAATAATTCATAGGCGGTTGTTTGACTGTATTCTGCCACTTTTTCAATAGGTAACTTATCACCCCAAAGCAAAACTGCATCACCAATTTTTGCATTAGACACAGCACTTAAATTGACAGTCACCATATCCATGGAAACACGCCCCACTAACGGACACGCAACACCATTAACGAGCACCGGTGTACCATTGACCGCATGACGCGGATAACCATCACCATACCCAACAGCCACAACCCCAATCACCGTATTTTGTGGCGCAACCCATGTGCAACCATAACCGACCGCTTCACCTTTTGCGACAGTATGTATCGCAATCAAACGTGAACTCAACGTCATCACAGGACGCAACCCAAGTTCCGCGCCGGTACGTTGCGCAAATGGCGAAGAACCGTATAAAACGATGCCTGGCCGTACCCAATCCGCATGTGTCTCAGGCAAAGAAAAAATCGCTGCTGAGTTTGCAAGACTACGTGGGCCTGCTAGTCCCGCTGTTATTTTAGCGAAAATAGCAAATTGATTTTGCGTCATACCTGAATTTAAATCATCTGACTCAGCAAAATGTGTCATCAAACCAACTGGCTTTTTAACTTCACGACAATTCATTAAACGCAAATACATTGTTTGCACTTCTTTGGGATGAAACCCTAAACGATGCATTCCTGTATCAATTTTTAGCCAAACAGACAGCGGGCTAGGAATTTTCCTATTTTCTAACATCTCGACTTGATCAACATGATGCACGACCAACGTAAATTGATACTCATGCGCTAACGTTAACTCTTCTGCAGTAAATAAACCTTCCATTAACACGATCGGCCGCGAGATGCCTGCCTGACGCAACAATATACCTTCTTCAAGTGATGCGACGCCTAAGGCATCTACTTCAGGTAACAATGATAAAGCTGACGCCACTCGCACCAATCCGTGACCGTAAGCATTCGACTTCACCATCGCTAAAATACGTGCACCAGCCGCTTTCTCTTTCACCCAAGCAACATTGTGCCGCAGCGCTGCAATGTCAATCGTGATTTGTGTCGGACGACCCATTATACCGAATACCTTTTGCATACTGACTACTAAAAGAGGATGGCTTCGTGACCGTTGAAGCATCCGTCCGTGGCACATGATTCGTAAAATTCTCAAATTTGGTAAATTGACCACGAAAAGTCAAACGTACCCGGCCGATAGGACCATTACGCTGCTTCGCGATAATAATTTCTGCCGTCCCTTTATCAGGACTATTCTCGTTATACACTTCATCACGATAAATAAAGACAATTAAATCTGCATCTTGCTCAATCGCGCCCGATTCACGCAAATCTGACATCACCGGCCGTTTATCTGCACGCTGTTCCAAACCACGATTTAACTGAGAAAGCGCAATCACCGGCACATTAAGTTCTTTTGCCAACGATTTTAAAGAGCGCGAAATTTCTGAAATTTCTGCCGTGCGATTTTCACTAAACCCAGACACCTGCATTAACTGTAAATAATCAATCACAATTAATCCTGGCTGACCATGCTCTTTGACAAGACGGCGTGCGCGTGCACGCAAATCCACGGGACTTAACGCAGGTGTGTCATCAATAAAAAGAGGTGCCTCTGACAACATACTCACTGTCGAGACAACACGTGGCCAATCTTGTTCTTCAATACGGCCAGTACGAATTTTTAATTGATCAATATGCGACAAAGAAGAAAGCAAACGCATAACGATCGATTCGCCCGGCATTTCCATACTAAACAAAATGACAGGTAATTTGCTTTTCATAATGACATGTTCGGCAATATTCATCGCCAAGGTCGTTTTACCCATCGAAGGCCGACCGGCAATAATGACCAAATCCGAACGTTGCAACCCAGAAGTCATTTCATCTAAATCATGGAAGCCTGAAGCAACCCCAGTAATAGGATCTGTCAGGCTGGATAACATATCAATACGTTCCATCGTGCGCGCTAAAAATTGATTAATGCTAGCAGGACCGCCTTTGCGACCACCACGCTCACTAATCGCAAAAACACGCTGCTCTGCATCATCCAATAATTCTAAACTTGTTCGACCTGCTGGATTAAATGCCCGTGCGCTAATATCACCCGCTGCTGCAATTAGCTGCCGTAACACCGAACGTTCACGCACAATATCCGCATAAGCGCGTATATTTGCGGCACTAGGCGTATTATTCGCCAACTCAAACAAATAGACTTCACCGCCTGCATTTTCTAATTCATGCAATTCACGCAACACATCGGAAACAGTGAGAACATCAATAGGCTTATCTTGCGCGGAAAGTCGAGACATAACGCGGTAAATTAATCGATGGTCATGACGATAAAAATCATTTTCAACCAGAATATCAGCAAGGTCATCCCATGCTCGATTATCCAGCAAGATACCGCCTAACACAGACTGCTCTGCTTCAATAGAATGCGGCGGCACTTTCACCGTGGTATCATTCTGCTTGTAATCTGCATCTTTTAGCCGTGATCCATGACGGCTCGGCCTCGTCGGAGCTTCCATCGCGACCTCTACTTTGCCTTTCATTTCGCTGAATCTGACGATAACAGTATCAACTATAAAATAACAGTTTGGTAATTAGTTTACCGTGAATTATTTATTTATATTTATTATATTAATTATTATTTATATTTAATTTATATTTACTGATTATTTGATTCTGTCATCCCGCGGTTCATCCGCGGGATCCAGATCACAGCTAAAAAAATTACGCTTCACCTGTCACAGACAAAGTGATCACTGCTGTGACATCGCTATGAAACTGCACATGAACCTCATGCTCACCCGTCTCACGCAATAACCCAGCAGGCAAAAATACTTCACTCTTTTGCACGGCAACACCTGCAGCAGTAATCCTATCAGCAATATCACGAGTACCAATAGAACCAAACAACTTACCTTCTTCACCCGCTCTTGCTTTCATCACCAAATTACCAAGCGCCAGCAATGCTTGCTTCCTTTCTTCAGCCTGTCGCACATTTTCAGCCGCGCGCTTTTCTAATTCTGCACGTAATGCTTCAAATTTAGCGAGATTGTCTGCTGTTGCATAAACCGCTTTACCTGTCGGCACCAAAAAATTACGACCATAACCTGGTTTCACTTTTACGCGAGCACCCAATGGTCCTAAATTACGAATCTTTTCCAACAAAATCACTTCCACGACATCACCTCTTCATTTTATTCATTAACTGCATCATTAAACGCTCACACTTTTTTGATCTATTTTCATCAATCGACCACGAAAATCCGCCACGACATCCAACAAAGCGATCATTGCAAACAAAGGAACAAGCAGCGGCCATGCAAAAAACAACCCGCCATAAGCAACAATCAGCCAACTTCTTCCCTTTTTTAACCAAGCAACTAATGCATGCACCAAACTCAACCCTGCCAAAAAGAACGCTGTCATCAAAACAGGTAATACATCCGCAGCCAAAGCACTGTGAAACAAACCAGCGGTCATAATGACGACGATAAATAATAACGCCGTAAAACGGCCATGACGGATAGAATACAATTTGGGCCGCAAACCACCACTTTCCGCAAAAAATGCTTTTTGCCACCAGCGCCCCAAGACAACTTGCGACAAAATGCTAAACAAAAATAATGTGACCAGCATCCCCGTCACATAATGGCTTGCACTTTTAAAAAGTGCTTCACGTGCAAATGACGGCATAGTCAGTAATTGATTATAAAAGCTGCCTTCTGCTGGCAAAAACGCCCCAATAAAAGAAACATCTTTTAAAAACCAAGCAGAAAACTGTGCCGCCCACCAACCTTGTATAGTAGGAAACACGCCATGCAACACTAAAACCACTAACATACCTAACAAGGCAGACACTTCAATGACCAAGCTCCAATTACGTGAATAACGAAGCAATAATGCGAAGAACCAAGTTAGTAATGCTGCAAAAAAACCGATTGCTGTCAACATCATCAAAAGATGCGAATTCTCTGGTGTCCGACCAACAATGTATTCCAGCAAACCCGCCGCAAGGACCGCAAAAAAAGCTAAACTACCCTCACGCGCGCCTTTACAGAGCGTCAACAGCACCGCCACTAGCACACCAAGATTGCAACCAGGGACAGGAATAAACGATGCACCAAATGCCACTGCAACGCCTTGGAAACGACGTGCCAGAATATAACGAGTCAGGCGGTGCAGAAGCATTCGTTCTTTTCCCAGAAGCTAATCAGTGCTTATCACAATAAGGCAGCAAAGCAAGAAAACGCGCTAATTTGATTGCCTTGGCTAATTGGCGCTGATAACGCGCTTTTGTGCCCGTAATACGGCTCGGAACAATTTTGCCACTTTCAGTGATGAATTTTTTTAATAAAAAGACATCTTTATAATCGACTTCTTTAATTTTATTACTTGTGAAATAGCAAAATTTTTTACGACGAAAATGTGTAGCCATGAGCTAAATACCCTCTAAAATCAATTAACTAGCAGATGCTGCATCACCAGCGCTATCCGCGCCTGCTGCAGAACGAGAAAAGGATGGTTTTCTGTCGCGATCTTTTCCACGATACCCGCCTTCTTCACGATCATGGCGGCCACCACCGATTTCACCACGACTTTCACGCTCACGTTCTTTTAACATCGGAGACGCTTCGGTCACTGCGGTTTCAACATTTTGGATTAAATAACGAATCACGGCATCGTTATAACGGAATGCATCCGTTAATTCTTCGAGGGTTGCCCGATCACACTCAATGTTTAATAAGAGATAATGGGCTTTCATGATCTTATTGATGGGATAAGCCAGTTGACGACGGCCCCAATCTTCTACACGATGCACTGCACCGTTTTTTTGCGTCACTAAATGGCTATAACGCTCGGTCATTGCTGGAACTTGCTCACTCTGATCAGGATGAACCATGATCACGATTTCATAATGTTTCATTAGCTTTTATAGCTCCCTACGGTTATTAAAGCCCTGCTAGCACACAACGCGCCAACGAGGGCAAGGAGAAAATCAACGGGGTGTGATTTTATGCGGGATAGGGCTACTCAGTCAAATTATTCCCCACTTTTTTATCAAGGGTCTGTTGACAATTGGTTATTTTTAATCATTTTGCGAGAAAACAAGAAGTTTGCGAGAATCAAATCCAATCAAGACGAATATATTTGGTGTTTATATGATCAAAAATAGCCCATCACCAAGAGACCCTAAAAATCATCCTATCTAGATCGGTTTATGCTTGACAATACAAGCCTATCCCCCGAGAATTAGCGCGCTTTCACAGGAGGTATAACGCAACTTTCTGTTTTTCTTGATCTTTACGGCTATGTAGCTCAGCTGGTTAGAGCGCGGCACTCATAATGCTGAGGTCGGTGGTTCGAGTCCACCCATAGCCACTTGTTTCATCTATCTAAGAAAAAACTATATTCATTTATTTAACTGTCGGATGAAGTGTAATATTAGTAGGCGTGTGTTTTTTGCTTAACTGCATATCAGTTGCCCATCAGCTGTTAAAAGTAATCGAAGCCATGCACTTTCATCGTACATGAAGCGTATTTTTATCAGTAAAATGCAGTTAGCTATTTGGCTATTGCCATCAGTTAAGCAAAAAACACACCACTGAGCTATTACCTATGAGAATTAATCGGCCTGCTCTAACATATACTGAATAGTCTCTCGCAACTGCTCGTCACTACACTCAAAACATCCGCCACGTGCTGGCATTGCACCTGCACCATTCACTGTAATCGTTAACAAAGCATCGACTCCCATTTTTCGCCGCAGTTGCCATGCTTTTTTATCATCTAAACGCGGCGCATCCATTTCAATCACAGGCGTCTTCGCATGGCATGTTGCACAAAATTCTCGGAAAATTTTTCGACCCGCATCGCGATCACCCGCTAATTGTTTTACAAAAAGTGCGGGCGAATGAAATGTTTCAATTAAATGAATGGATTTATCTTGTTGCATATTGTTTGGCAAAGATGGCACTGACACATTATCTATTGTCTTTTTTGCTGGTAAAGGATGCTGGTGCAAAGAAAAATACCAGCCGCTCACCCCTGCGATGGCCAATAAAATAATGGATAAAATAAATCTCACAACCATCTATCGAGTCTATCCATCATGCCAATGCTGCGTGTTGCAATAAAGCTAAATCTGCAGAAAGTGAACGTGCGGTCACTGGCCCAAGAATTTGTTTCACTACCTTCCCTGCAGGATTCACAATAAAAGTGACAGGTAATGCATCTGGCACTGGCGGTAAATGCAAAAGTGTGACGGGGTCTTCTTGTAATACAGGAAATGCAATTTTCATTCTTTGCACAGCAAGGAGTAATTCTTGTGGCGCAAAATAATCATAATTGACGCCATAAAATTTCACTTTATTTGGTTGATGCTGATTGTCCAAATAAAATTGATTTAACTCCTTGAGTTCATGCACACAATTATCACACCACGTTGCCCAATAATGCACGATCATCCACTGCTTTTGCCACGTGGCAGTGTCCACCGCATGGCCTTGTGCATCATGTAAAATAGGTGCTTCTACTTTTTTCTGACAAGCAAACAACATCATCAAAAAGATGCAACTGATTACCCATCGAAAGAGACGTATTTTTGAATAGTTCATCGGCGTGTTTGCAAAATCATCAAATAATCTTGCGCCATTTGTTTTGCCTCATGTGGATAGCTTAAATACGCTTGCAATTCACCCTCTGGATTAAACAATAAAATTTCTGCACTGTGATTAATTGTATAATGATTTTTACCTTTACCATCCGCTTCAATTTTCGCAGCGGTAATATGTAGCGCTTTCTCTAATGCGATAGTTGCTCTGATCTCTGCCCGCGCACCAAGAAAATGTGGGTTAAACGCCGCAACATAACTTTTCATTCGAGCTAGCGTATCACGCTCAGGATCCACTGAAATCATCACAACTTGCGGTAAATTGTCGACCGACAATTTTGTTTCAAGAATGCGATACATGCCATTCAGCGCTGCCATAGTTGCAGGACACACCATACCGCAATTGGTAAAGCCAAAAAACATCATTGTCCAACGATTTTTTAAATTTTCTTGCGTAAATAATTTGCCATTTGTTGCTTGCAATTGAAAACTTGGCACATCTTTACGCGCTTCTTTTAAATAAACACCATCAATTTTAACATCTTCTGGCGCTAACGCATGCGAACGAAAAAAAGCCGCATACATTGCAACGGAAACTAAAACTAGCGTTATCAGAATCACAAGTAATGCTAATTTAATATTTTTGTATTGACAATTCGACATCTCACACCTCATAAAAAATTCATCATCATTTAAAAAAATAATTAATTATTTAATTAAAATTTCAAAAAACATAATGGTCTATAAGCAATAAAACAAAAACAATACTTAACCATGTAATTGAAAAATGAAAAACGCGGAGCGCTTGACGTGGTTCATCGCTACGATACAAACGCCATGCATAATATAAAAACAGGCCATTCGCAGGCACGATACCCAATAAATATACCCAGCTAGACATACCATACATAAACGGCATCAATGAGACAGCTGTCAATAAAATCGTATAAAGCAGGACATTTAAACGCGTAAAAGGTATGCCATGCGTATTCGGTAACATAGGCACACTTGCATTGGCATAATCATGAAAACGATGAATTGCCAGCGCCCAAAAATGTGGTGGTGTCCAAACAAAAATAATTAACACGGGTAATAACGCTTCAGGTGAAAGTGCACCTGTCACAGCAGTCCAACCCAACAAAGGCGGCGCGGCACCTGCGATACCACCAATCACAATATTTTGTGGCGTCACATGTTTCAAATACAAAGTATAAAAAACAGCATAACCAACCAATGAAAATAACGTCAGCATCGCTGTTAACACATTCACAAAATAAATTAAAACCCACAAACCAATGACACATAAAATGACTGAAAAAATAAAACTTTGATGCGTTGACAATCGACCTGTGGCAATTGGACGCTGATGCGTACGACGCATTAACCGATCAATTTGTCGATCTGCAATATGATTTAAAGCCGCCGCGGCTGCCGCCACAAACGCAATGCCTAGATTTCCAATAAAAAGCATTCGCCAAGGAACATGATTTGCAGGGGCCGCAAGACACATGCCCACAGCAGATGTCAGCAACATTAACAAAACAACGCGTGGCTTACACAATTCCAAATAATCACGCAACAATGAACGTTCCATAGATTCAACGGACTGTTGCATCCCCATTACTTCACTCATTACTCTATTTGCTCCGCCTACCTGCTGTCCATAGCCGAAAAATGACTGTCTCAAGAGAAATTAATAGCAAAACTGCCATTAACGTGTGACTCACTGCGCTCCACACTGGCAATTGAAAAACAACATTGGCAATACCCAGAAAAACTTGGATAACCAACAAACCCAAAATAATATAAAATAATTTAAGATACTGAGGAAAAGCTGTTAACCAAAAAAATCCGCTTATCACTAAAAGTAACAACCAACCACTTACCATTAACGCACCCAAACGATGCAACATTTGAATCGTCTGTTTTGCAGGCTCAGATAGCATCCCACCCTCAAAATTAACGCCTGCAGGCACCCAATCAAATGCCGCCGCGAAATGCCAATGCATTGTTTTACCATTCATACAAAAAGGAAAATCTGGACAACTCAACGAAGCGTAATTTGTGCTTGTCCACGCACCTAAACCAATTTGCATGAATAAAATTAACAATGCACCCACTGACAGGAAAATCAATTTTTTTCTGTGCGGTAAAGGATTTTCTAAAATATATTTATCAGGTGTATTTGTTAAATAAACCAACCATAACGTTGCAAAAATAAAAAAACCGCCAAATAAATGCTGTGATACTATCACCGGCATTAATTTTAAAGTCACCGTCAATTGACCTAATAAAATTTGATACGCCAATAGTCCCAATAAAATGACTGCTAACAATACATTACGAGGAGAACGAATAGCACGACACCCAACCAACAAAAAAATTATCATTAGTAAGAAAACACTTAAGATGCCAACAAAATACCGATGCAACATCTCAACCCAACCTTTGTAGGAAATAGATGCGTTCACTACTAAATGACCATAACATCCTGGCCAATCCGGACAGCCTAAACCTGCATCCGCATGACGTGTATATGCACCCAACGCGATGACAAAAAATGCCAACAACACTGCAAACAATGCAACACTAGCGACAAATTTTGCTTGGCAGCGTATTGCAAAAAATAATTTAGCCAATTTGCGAAACCTCAAGTAAATGTTTCAAATCGCGCAAAATATCCATCGGATCTGTTTTATTTGGATAAAACATCAATACATTTGCCGCAGGATCAATCAAATAAATCCCCGTGATCAGCAACGCTTTGTTTTTCTTTGTTTGCGGAAAAAATTTTAAAAATTCTGCATAAGACATTGTCTCCACAACAACACGCTGGCTTGCTTTGCCTAACGCCATTCGCACCTGTTGTAACGTATCTTTTAATGCCAGACAGGTTGTATCGCATGACTTATCCATGCTATGCAAAATAATCCATCGAGGCTGACTACCCGCTATTTTTTTATAAAGCGCAGTATTATTCAAAACAGGCTGTAATAATTGACCCCGATTTGTTTTTGCTAAATGAAAATAATTATGAAAATAAAACAAAATCATTGCCATAATCATTGGCACAAAAAAAACTGCCAATACGCCTATTATTATTTTTTTACTTTGTTTCTTTTGCTCATTTATCATTAGCGACGCCGTTTAAAATAAAAATAAAGAGACATTAAGAACAAGACAAATGCCATTAAAAACCATTGAATTGCATACCCCAAATGTTGCGCTGGCGGCATTGTACTCACAACCCAATCTCGCACAAATCCATCAGGCGCGGTTTTATCTAATCGTAAAATAAAAGGATAAAATTCTTTATGAAAAACCGTCGACAACTCTGCCAAATCAATTTTTTGCACAATCAGAGGACGTGCTGTTGAATTAGATATATTTGCTCCCAACATAAATTGATACCCACCGACTTGCCGTGTATGTCCAACAGCTTGCGTTGCGACTGCTACTGGAATAACAGGTATCGCTGAAGCTGACTGCTGTGACATTAACGTTGGCGCAGCAATCCAACCACGATCTACCCAAATCATTTTTAAGGGCAATGCATTCGTTTCATTGGCAGGTAAAGGTGTTTGCAAATGAAAGGCAGTTAACACTTCATAGCCTAACTGACCATGATAGGTTTTATTTTCTACCAACAATGTTAATGCATTATCATAGTGTCCTTGTAACGCAACCCGTGAAAATTCTGGCGGCATCATTTTTTCTTGTCCAGTCAACATGACAGCTGGACCATTGATTGACGCCGTCGCAGCTTCTACTAATTTTTTTTTGCTATGATAGCGAGTTAACTGCCAATGCCCGAGATAACAAAAAAGTGTAATAAACACGACAGAAAAAAGATAAATCAAATTTGCGCGTGGTAGTCTCATAAATCAATCCTACCTTTGGTATAGTGCGCTTGGTCTTTTTTAACGAATTCTGTCGCATCAAACAAAGTATAAGATAACGTTACCTCGCGGATATCTTTCCCAATACCAGGCTCAAGAAAAAAATACACTGGCATATCTGCTTTTTCATTATTAAAAAAATATTGCTGAGTAAAGCAAAAACATTCTGTTTTTTTCAAAAAACGCGCTGCATCAATTGGTGTAATACTTGGAATAGCTTGCACCGTGATTTCGTGACCTGTTTGATTTTGCGCGTAAAAATAAACAAGTTTACGTTCCCCAGGATGAATTAAAATAGAGTGTTGCAAAGGAATAAAGCGAAAATGCAATTTACCGTGCACGACAGTGGAGAATGTCACTTTGATAACGCGTGACATATCCACTTTCATCTGAGGATCAATCCGCGCTGCAGAGCGCACGGACTGTCCATTGAAACCTTCCTGCTTACATACTAAACGATACAAAGGAACAAGCATGTAGCAAAAGCCGAACATAAAAAACACGCCACAGACTAGCGCGATAACGAGCTTTCGGTCACGGGACCGCATGGGACTCGGCCTGCAAATTTTTGGGTGGCGTTTCAAAGGTATGATAAGGAAGCGGTGATGGCAGCGTCCATTCTAACCCTCTTGCACCTTCCCAAACACGTGCAGGCAGTTCTCCTTGTTTCGCTTTCCGGCCAAAACAGGCATTCAAAATAATATAGAGAAAAATAAGTTGCGCAAAACCAAAAATAAACGCACCGACCGTACAGACTTGATTAAAATCTGTAAACTGTAATGCATAATCTGGAATCCGCCGAGGCATGCCAGCTAAGCCAAGAAAATGCATCGGTAAGAATGTCAGGTTCATCCCGATCACAGTCAGCCAAAAATGCCATTGGCCCAACGTTTCACTGTACATTTTACCTGTCCATTTCGGTAACCAAAAATACACTGCAGCAATAATCGTAAACAGTGAGCCTGATACCAAGACATAGTGAAAATGCGCTACAACAAAATAACTATCACGATACTGATAATCTGCAGGTGCTAGCGCCAACATCAAGCCAGAAAAGCCACCAAACGTGAACATCACGAGAAACCCAAGTGCAAATAACATGGGGGTTTCAAATGTAATTGACCCTTTGAATAAAGTGGCAATCCAGTTAAATACTTTAATGCCAGTCGGTACCGCAATTAACATTGTGGCGTACATAAAAAATAACTGTGCTGCTAACGGTGCACCCGTGGTAAACATATGATGCATCCAAACAACGAACCCAAGAAAAGCGATAACAATTGTCGCGTACACCATAAAACGATAGCCAAATAAAGGCTTTCTAGCAAATGTCGGAATAATATCGGAGATAATACCGAACGCGGGTAGAATCAAAATATAAACTTCTGGATGGCCAAAAAACCAAAAAATATGCTGAAATAAAATGGGATCGCCACCACCCGCTGCTTTAAAAAATGCCGTTCCAAAATGACGGTCCATCAGCATCATCGTCACACAACCCGCTAGCACTGGCATGACCGCTAACAATAAAAATGCTGTCACTAACCAAGACCAGACAAAAACCGGCATTTGCATCCATGTCATACCCGGCGCACGCATATTAAAAATCGTCACAACGATGTTCAGCGCTGCCAAAATAGAAGAAGCACCCATCATATGAACGGAGAAGATAAAAAAATCTGTACTGGGTGGCCCATACGTGGTTGATAAAGGCGCATAAAACGTCCATCCAAAATCAGGCGCCGGACCACTCATAAACATCGTGCTAATCAACAAAGCAAATGCAAAAGGCAGCAACCAAAAACTCCAATTGTTTAATCGAGGCAACGCCATATCTGGCGCACCAATCATTAAAGGAATCATCCAATTGGCTAGCCCGGCCAACGCAGGCATGATGACACCAAAAATCATAATTAGACCATGTAATGTGGTCATTTCATTGTAAAACTCTGGGTTTAATAGCACTTTCCCTGGTTCAAACAACTCTGTCCGAATGAGCAACGCCATAAATCCGCCAAAAAACAGCATGATAAGACTAAAAAAGAGATATAAAGTGCCAATATCTTTATGGTTTGTTGTAAACAACCAGCGCTTCAACCCTTTTTCTGGGCCGTGATGGGCATCATCATGATGCATCTGTTGATCTGCGGTTATGGCATCGCTCATTATATAAAACTCCTCACTGACCTTCTGCTTTCAATACATCGGCGGGTTGGACAATCACTGGGTTGCCATGTCGTTTATTTAAACCGTCATTGCCCCATGCGTGACGCGTGTAACTAATGATGCTCGCCAAAGTCCGTGGATCAAGCTGCTCACCAAACGCTTGCATGGCGGTACCCTGCACCCCCTTTGTGATAAAGAGAATGTTCGCAACAGTTGGACCAGTCACCACCCGACTACCCTTTAACGCTGGATAAGTTGGAGGCAGCCCAAGTCCAGTAGGTTGATGACACATCGCACAATTTTTTGCATACTCTTTCTCACCCTGCGCCAATAGCTCCGCCTCAGGAACGGGTTGCATCAATTTTTTTGTTTTCGCCGCAACGTCTCCTGGCTGATGTGCTGCTACCCATTGAGCAAACTCTTCTTTCGATACTGCTTGCACGACAATTGGCATAAACCCGTGATTCACACCACATAGCTCGCCGCACTGACCACGATAAGTTCCAGGCTTCGTCACATAAATCCAGTTTTCATTGATGTAGCCAGGTATGGCATCCTGCTTAACACCGAGCTCAGGAACCCACCATGCGTGAATCACATCGTCTGCAGTGATCAATAATTTTACTTTTGTATTTACTGGCACAACCATTGGGTGATCTACTTCTAGTAAAAACCAAGGATCACGTTTAGCGTGGGGGTTATTAATTTGCTCAGGTGTTGTCGAAAGATTACTAAAAAAGCGAATACCTTGATCAAGATACTCATATTTCCATTTCCATTGATACCCTGTAATACGCACAGTCAAGCCTGACTCTTCTGTATTATGAATATGCGCTAAAACAATTGTGGCAGGGACTGCCAATGCAACCAAGATCAAAAATGGAATCACTGTCCAAAGAATCTCAACACCTAAGTGTTCATGAAAATGAACCGCTTTCGCACCCTTAGACTTGCGAAACTTGATCAATGAATAAATCAGTACGCTAAAAACTAACGCACCAATTGCACAGCACACATAAAATCCCGCCATATGTAGGCGCCAGATTTCATGACTCACAGGCGTTACGCCATAAGGCATATTAAACATTCGTATCCCGCTATTTTCTTCAAGTAAAATCCGTGGGCGCCAATTACATCATATTCAGCAGATAAAACAAGCTGACAGAATATAAAAATCCGATATAGAATCTCCGCTCAATTTGAATCTTGTTTCAGAAACAGTTGATGAAGGAACCTGTTTACCGTGCAAAAAGTAAAAAAAATGCTCGCCTCCCGCAAAGTGTGGATTCCGCTTGCTATCCTACTCGCTAGCCTTTTTGGAACGAGTGCTTGGGTGATTTCAGGCATTCTAGACAATATGAAAAAAGCCGCGCAGCCTGAACCTGCCGTTCCCTATACACCCAACTATCCGGTCTTACCGGCGAAAATAGCAAACGACCCACTCATTCAGCGCGGCGATTATTTAGTAAAAGCGGGTGATTGTATAGCGTGCCATACGAACACCTCGCACAAAGAGAGCAAACCATTCGCTGGTGGTCTTGCCATGCAAACCCCCTTTGGTGTCATGCATACGCCAAATATCACACCGGACAAAGAAACCGGCATTGGCAGTTGGACAGACGCTGAATTTGTCAAGGCAATGCGCGAGGGGATCTCACCTAGAGGTCGTTTTCATTACTACTACCCTGCCTTTCCTTTTACCTATTTCAACCGTATGCCTGAAAAAGATATTCTTGCCATGCGTGCCTATCTCAACCAAATCCCTGCCGTGCACCAAGTGAATCTTGATAATGCAATGGTCTGGCCTTTCAGCTTACGTATTCTGCAACTTCCTTGGCGCATTCTATTTTTTCACCCTAAACCTGAAGACCAGCTCTCTGAAAATCCTGCCACGCCACTTGAACTTGGTAAATATTTGGTTGAAGGACCTGGACATTGTGGTATGTGCCATACGCCTTCTTGGCATCTAATCTCAGAAGATCTTCCGTTGGGTGCACCAATTCGCAAGTATCACCTCACGGGTGCAAAAGTGCAGGGGTACCTTGCACCTAATATTTCTGCTAGCAATTTAGGCAATGTTTCAAATGATGAAATTGTCCGTGTATTTACAGAAAATCGCCTCATAGGAGGTGGTAAAGTCGTTGGGCCAATGCTCGAAGTCAATATGGATAGCTTACGTTATCTCCCTCGTAAAGATCTTGAAGCTATCGCAATCTACCTTAAATCAGTGAAGAGTGAAACGCCGCCCAAAGCCTCAAACGCATCGGGTGGGAAAGGAACTTATGAAAACTATTGCGCAGGTTGCCATGTTGCAGGGGCCGGTGGCGCACCTCGCTTTGGCGATGCAGCCGCATGGGCACCGCTGCTAAAATCGGGCGTAGATGCACTCTATACCAACGCTATCAAAGGCATAAACGGTATGCCGGCTAAGGGCACTTGTTTATCTTGTACCGATATAGAGATAAAAGAAGCAGTGGATTACATGATCGCACCCGTTGCTAATGCTGCCGCCAGCAGCGTCACTTTGCCTGCGCCAGTAAAAAAATTAACTCTCGAAGACGGTAAACGCATTTACACTGACAATTGTGCTGTTTGTCACAACACAGGCTTCAAAAATGCGCCAAAACCTGGCGATGTCGCTGGCTTTAAAAAAGCCGTCGATGCGGGCTTTGTCAAAACGTATTTAGATATTAAAACAGGCCGCAATGGTCACCCTGCGCAAGGTGCTTGCCCCACCTGTTCCAATGCAGAGCTCATTGCCGCGCTTAAATACATGCTACAAGAAAGTGCGCCAGGAAAAAATTACAGCTTATGGTAACCCGCTACAACACAGGAATTTTTAAATGAACCCAAAAAATCATGGTTATTACCTACCAGCACCAAGCCGTTGGCCAGTTCGCGGATCAATCGCGCTTTTTCTTATTTTTCTTGGCGCAGCAAATTGGTTGCATAATAAGAGTTACGGCCCTTGGTTATTTGTGCTAGGCGTTGGCATTCTGATTTATATGGTATTTGGCTGGTTTGGTACGGTTATTCAAGAAAACCGTGCTGGCCTGCTTGATAATAAACAAGTCGATCACTCTTTTAGAATTTGTATGATTTGGTTTATTTTTTCAGAGGTGATGTTTTTTGGTGCATTTTTTGGTGCGTTATTTTTTATACGCGCCTTTGCTCTCCCCATCCTTGGCGGAGAGTCAACGCGCGTCATGACAAACTTGGTACTCTGGCCAAACTTTTCAGCTTCTTGGCCATTATTAGCAAATCCCTCTCCCTCTCTTTTCATCGCACCTAAATCTGTTATGGAGGCTTGGGGAATTCCAGCAATCAACACTTTTATTCTATTAACTAGTGGCGTCACTATTACGATTGCACATTGGAGCCTCCTTGCTAACCGTCGTAAAACCATGCTGATATCACAGCTAGCAACAATTTTATTGGGTATCAGTTTTTTAGCCTTACAAGTCCATGAATACACAATTGCATGGATGGAAAAAGGATTAACTTTAGGATCAGGTATTTATGGCACAACATTCTTCATGCTAACAGGTTTTCATGGTTTGCATGTCACTATTGGTACGATAGGCCTATGTGTTATTTTTTATCGCATGCTGCGCAATGATTTTAACGCGCATCGTCATTTTGCCTTTGAGGCCATTGCATGGTATTGGCATTTTGTCGATGTTGTTTGGTTATTTTTATTCGTGTTTGTTTACTGGTTATGATGATAATCACTATCACTGCATTTCTTAAGTTTTTACATGTTATCCTTGCGATGATGTTGCTAGGCATTGTGCTATTAAACTGTCTTTCCAGAATGAAAAATAGTCGCCGTGTGTTTCTACAAATTGGTTTACTCGCTGGAATAACAGGTACTTTACTTATTTATCCAAGGCATTTTACACTTCATACACCATGGATACAGGCAGCCTTTTTACTACTGGGCCTATTTCTTGTATTAGTCTTCTTTTTCGCTCCAAAAAGTCAAATAGCCGTTTTTGAATCGACTTCAAACCACCCCAAAGCGGCTTCTGGGTGGTTATGGTACGCACTGACTCCTATTTTAGCCCTTATCCTGATGATCATTATTCACGACGCGGTGATGAAAACAGCATTCTAATCTTGAGAAAAAATCAATCAAATCTGGTGCAAACACTGTAATTCTATTACTATTGCTTAGTTTTCAATTCATCAATAGAAAGATACTTTTTGCATGTTGTATGACTATCTAAAAATAGCGCATATTCTAAGCGCCACGCTGGTTGTAACTAGCCTTTTTTACAGTTACCAATTATGGCGATCAATGCGCAGCATGGGAAATTCTTTTCCAATCTTTAACCGTATTCAAAAACAAACTGTTTTGGTCATTGTCCCCGGCACCCTCATTCAACTTGGCACTGGCTTCACACTCATTAGTCTACAACACTACCCTTTAAGTGATGGTTGGGTAAGCGCAAGTATTAGCGGTTTCATCGTGATGATTGCTAGTTGGCTTGGATTTATCTACTTTTTATGCGCTGCACAACAAGAACCATTAAAAAAATCTATGGACAGCAACAAACGTCATTATTTTTACCAAAAAGCACAGTCTATTATGCTGTTGCTCTGCGCACTCGCTCTCTGTGTCATGATTTTTTCTATGGCAAACAAGGGTGCCTCTCTGCATAGAACGTGATCAATATATGTCTAACGTAGTCACACATCTGATGATTGATCAAGTAAGCTTTTATCGTGAGGATGCACCGCTCTTTTCGCCGATTTCGCTAACACTTTATCCTGGTGAATTACTACAAATAACAGGCAATAATGGCTGCGGCAAATCGACACTTTTACGACTGATTGCAGGTTTACTGACGCCCGAATCTGGCCAAATCAGGCGCCCAACAATACACTACATTGGCCATACAAATGGCATTCGCAACATGCTAACTGCCCGAGAAAATCTACAATTAACGGCGGCACTCTGGGATACGGTTATCGATGATCAATTGATAGAGTCTATCCTACAACAAGCTGGCATCTTAAAACTTGCCGATATACGTGCCATCCATTTCTCTGCTGGAGAAGCACGCCGTCTTGCGCTCTCACGTCTCTTATTGCGTCCTGCCGCGCTTTGGCTATTGGATGAGCCAGCCACCGCACTCGATCTAGCAGGACAGCACTGGCTAAACGCTTTAATTGAAGCACAACTTGCGCAAAAGGGAATGGTGATTATCGCCAAACATCTTCAATTAGAAGAAAATACGCCACAAGAAATTCAGTTCAATAACAAATCATTGTCTTTTTCTCTACAAAAAGAAAAAAAACTGGCTCAAATTGAAAAAATAAAAAAATCCACCCAACCTCTTATCCAAACAAGCCGACAAGTCAAAAACTTTTTTTTACTCCTTCGGCTAGAAATAACCAGCACTTTACGTGAAGCAGCTGCATGGTCAACCCCTCTCTTCTTTTTTATTATGGCAATGACATTCTTTGCATTAGCTACAGGAAACAATAGCCAATTACTTCATCAACTTGCTGGTAGTTTTGTCTGGGTGACAACGCTATTAGCCATTTTATTGTCTATTGATTCACTTTTTCGACAAGATGCTAAAACGGGTTACATTGATCAAATACTCTGCGCAAAAGAATCGCTTATTTGGCCAATTACCTACAAAATACTTGCTCATTGGTTAACTTGTTGTTTACCTTTGATTTTAATCAGCCCACTCGCTGGCAGCATGCTAGGTTTATCCGTTAACGAGCTTCGCGATCTTTTTCTTTCTTTGCTCTGTGGCACACCTATACTAAGCATGACGGGTGCAGTAGGTGCCGCACTCGTTGCGAATCTACGTAGTCAAGGATTGCTCTTGCCCATTCTCATCATGCCGTTTTATATTCCACCTCTTATTTTTGGAACCGGAATCATGACAGCTAGTCTATTTCACCAACCAATACTCCCTCTCTTTGCCTTCATGGGAGCATTGGTACTGCTTGCTTTACTTAGCACGCCATGGCTCACAGCGCTTGCGTTACGCACAGGAACAGATCAGTGAACCTGCATACGCTACTCTCACCACGTTATTTCTATCGCTTTAGTGGCAAACTACTGCCTTTTATGATGACTATTTTTGTACTCTGCTTAATTTACGGTAGCCTCGATGGTTTATTGATTGCCCCACCTGACTATCAGCAAGGCGATGGTTTTCGGATCATCTATGTGCACGTACCTGCCGCATTTACAGCCATGGCCATCTATCTTGTGATGGCAATGGCTGCGCTCTTAACACTCGTTTGGCGGATCAAACTTGCTGCAATTTGTGTGACATGCAGTGCTGCTATCGGCGTATGGTTTACTGCGCTAGCACTCATTACTGGCTCGCTTTGGGGAAAACCGATGTGGGGTACATTCTGGATCTGGGATGCACGCCTGACATCTGTATTAATTTTATTGTTTCTTTATCTCGGCTTGCTGGTTTTACAATCCGTCATTCGCGACCGCGCCGCGCGTGAGCGCACGACTAGCGTACTCGCGTTACTGGGGGCAATTAATCTTCCTATTATTCACTATTCTGTTGTTTGGTGGCACACGCTTCACCAAGGACCAACACTCAGTCGTTTTGCCAAACCGTCTATTGCACCTATTATGCTGTGGCCACTACTTGCTATGATTTTTGCATTTTTGTTGTTCTATGCAGTGATTTTATTACAACGCATGCGTAATCAAATTTTATTACGTGAAATACGTAGTCAATGGGTAAGGAACATCGTGTCATGACGCATCTCTACCATTTCCTCATGATGGGAGGCTACGGTTATTTTGTCTGGCCAGCATGGGGCATAACTTTTTTTATCTTTATTTTTTTATTTGTTACGACACGGCAACAACAAGAACAAACGCTCAAAAAAATTCGAAAATTCATCGCGCTCTCAGAGGATAAAAGTAATACGCCATGAATAACACCCAAAAAAGAAAACTGATGTTCACTTTATTCGGCTTTACAATAGCAAGCTGTGCAGTTGGATTAATTCTTTTTGCGTTACGACAAAATATTAATCTTTTTTACACACCCAGTGGATTACTCACTGCACATCTCCAAGAAAACCAACCTGTTCGACTGGGTGGCTACGTGAAAACACATAGCGTGCATTATAGCAGCACGGGAGAAAGTGTTAGTTTTGCAGTGACTGATCATCTTCAGCATATTACTGTGCACTATGCTGGGGTTTTGCCAACATTATTTCGTGAAGGTCAAGGTATTGTTGTGACTGGTTTTCTCAATAAAAAACATCAATTTATTGCTAATCAAGTTTTAGCAAAGCACGATGAAAATTATATGCCTGCTACGTTAAAAAATGCTCTGTCTGGTCGTCGCGCATGATTCCCGAATTTGGCACGTTTTTTATTATTCTTGCATTATGTTTTTCGATGACACTCATGGGTAGTGCTTGGTACGCGAAACACGCTACTCAAGAAAAATATCAATTGTCTATATCACTTTACCAACACGCGATTACTGGGCAATTTGTTTTTCTTTTACTTGCGATGCTCTGCTTAATCATTAGCTTAATCACGAATGATATTACTGTACTTTATGTTCGTGAGCATTCTCATCCAACTCTACCACTTTTGTATCGTATTGGCGCGGCATGGGGTGGACATGAAGGATCACTATTATTATGGTGTTTAATCCTAACTGGATGGACATTTTTATTTAAATTATTTGGTTCACGTGCATTATCAACTAACTTACGTTTAACGATTTTTATCACGCTCGGACTTATAAGTACTGGTTTCTTATTATTTTTACTTCTTACATCCAGTCCATTTTTAAGAGACTTTCCACTCGACCAGGTCATTAGCGCAGATCTCACGCCCGTTTTACAAGACCCAGGTCTTATCTTTCATCCGCCAGTTTTATATACAGGTTATGTTGGCACGGCAATTGGCTTTGCTTTTGCAATCGGCGCATTATTTGCCGGGGAAATGGAAACATCGTGGTCCACCGCTCTAAAACCATGGGTAATGATACCGTGGGCATTATTAGGTGCCGGCATCGTTTCTGGTAGTTGGTGGGCCTATCGTGAATTAGGTTGGGGCGGCTGGTGGTTCTGGGATCCCGTAGAAAATGCCTCTTTACTCCCTTGGCTAGCCGCAACTGCGCTATTTCATAGTTTACTAGTGAGTAAGCGTGGCGCATTTATGGGATGGAGCTTAGTTCTTGCTTTACTTACTTTTACCTTAAGCTTAATTGGTACATTTTTAGTACGTTCTGGTGTTTTGGTTTCTGTACATGCATTTGCAAATGATCCAGCACGTGGGCTTTTTCTATTAATTTTTCTTGCTCTGATTACGCTTGGAAGTTTTATCTTATATGCAATACGTGCAAAACAATTTTATCGTCCGCCAAATTTTACTTTATTTTCTCGTGAAACATTTTTATTACTGAATACACTTTTTTTGCTTACTGTTATTTTTACTATTTTAATAGGCACATTATATCCAATTATACTAGATGCATTGCATGCGGGAAAAATTTCTGTTGGTGAGCCCTATTTTAATACAATTTTTATACCATTTATGCTATTACTCTTACTCGCCATGGGCGCTGCACCGCATATTCGCTGGCAAAAAGAAGCACCGAGAAAATTTCTTCATGATACGCAACTTACTTTACTTTCTAGTTTTTTACTTGCTTTGTTATTTCCTTATTTAACTGGTTTTACTTTCTATTGGAAAACGTTTGCTGGCTTATTTTTTGCAATCTGGGCACTATGCGCCACACTCGTTTACGCTTATAAAAAATTTAGAAAATCTCATTTGCGTACTAAACCAATGGCGATGATTATTGCTCATCTCGGAATAGCAATATTAGCAATCGGTATTATTGTCAATAAATCTTATAGCGCAGAAAGACAATTACGCCTACAACAAGGACAAACAGTTTCCTTAAGTGGTTACCAATTTCGATTGACGACCGTCACCACAGAAAAAACAGCAAACTATCAAACAATTAATTTAATATTTTCTGTTTACAGGAATAACACAAAAATATCACAAAAATTTGTTGGTATACTTACTGCAGAACAACGTATTTTTGATAGTCATCATGAATCACTTGCACATCCAGGGATTTTATATAATCTCTGGCGTGACTTATATATTGCACCAGGTAATCGCTGGCCAGATGGTAGCTGGTCTATTCGTATTTATTATCGGCCTTTCGTCCGCTGGATTTGGATAGGTGGTTTACTCACTGTCATAGGTGGTTTATTAGCAGTAATTGCTAGAAGAAAAAGAGAAAAAGAGACATGAAACTTCGTTATTTATTTCCATTATTTGCAATTTTTCTTATTGTAATTGCACTATGGCGCGGACTCAATCTGCATGCAGAAACAATTCCATCTACTCTAATTGGTAAACCCGTACCCACTTTTTCGTTGCCCATTTTACCAGATACCTCAAAACAACTCACTCAGACGATTTTTTTACATCATGTCAGCTTACTGAATGTGTGGTCAGTAACGTGCAGCGCGTGCGCTGCAGAACATGCTTTTTTATTACAACTCGCCAATAACAAAACCATCTTACTCTATGGCATGAATTATCATGACAGCCCAGAAGCTGCACGTACATGGTTAATGCGCTATGGCAATCCTTATCAAGCTGTTTTGTTAGATACTAGCGGTGATACTGCTATTGATTGGGGCGTATATGGTACGCCTGAAACCTTTATTATTGATAAACATGCCCATATTCGTTACCGCCAACTTGGCGCTATGAATGAAACTGTATGGCGTGAAACACTGTTACCTCTCATTCAAAAGTTGCAACAGGAATAGTCAATGTTAAAAAAAACACAGTATTTATTTAAACAAAAAATACTAATTTTTTTTCTAATCTATTTTAGTCTCTCCTATGCGATGGCATTCGCAGAAATTAAAGACACTTACTCTTTCCCTACAGAACAACAAACCGTTCGTTTTCAAACACTCACAACCGAATTACGCTGTTTAGTCTGCCAGAATCAGACCTTAGCAGAGTCTGGTGCACCACTTGCCAATGATTTACGCAGGCAAATATATAAAAAAATCTTAAACGGTGAATCCAATCAGAAAATCATACACTATTTAACAGATCGTTATGGTGATTTTATTTTATATCGACCACCTTTTACATTCAAAACAGCGGCTTTATGGTTAACGCCTTTTTTATTTTTTCTCTGCCTATCATGTGGATTTTTTTATTATTTTCTTACCAAAAAAAAAGCTGAGCAAAACAACCATCCTTGCACTATTATTGAGAAAAAACCAGTATGAACGGTATGAAAAAATTTATTTTTTATTTTATATTTTTGACTATCTCAGTAATTTTATATGTTTTTTTCGGAAATTTTCTTGGTGAAAAAAAATGGTTATCACATGGTAAAGAACATTATGCCTTAATGAAGACCATTGACGAATTAGGCGGCATTGACACTATCACACAAAAAATCGAGGAACGTCTTACAAAAAATCCTAATGATGCCCGCGGTTGGATAATCCTCGGAAAAATATGGCTCGCTGAAAAGAAATTTTCTCTTGCCAATACTGCATTTAAAAAAGCACAGCAACTTGAACCTGACAATCAAGAAATAAATACTTTAATTCAATTATCGGAAAAATCTTCACACCAATAAACCATTCTTTTTTTAACAAATTAAAATCGTAATAGCTCAGGTAGTTAAGCATTGTTAACTTGACTGCATAACACAGGTTCCGCAGAGGCATCACTTCATCGAAGCAGCGCCCTTTCATGTTTCATGAAGCGAATTTTCATTGCTAAAATACAACCTGCTGTTGGGTGACTGCGGTCAGTCAAGTTAACAATGCTTAACTACCTGAGCTGTTACTAAAAATTAAAAAATCTATTTGTTCTCAAAATGTCCAAAAAAATAATATTATTTTTTAAATAGGGTCATCTCATCATTTCTTTTGTTTTAAAAGAATAATCAAACATAAGCACTTTTTGCTTAGCACAAAATAAAATCAAACTTTTTAAAAAACACCAAACAAGCTCTAGACTTTGACGTAAAAGCCTGCTAGTTGTATTAAAAACACATGCACGCCTTTACACACCAGAAGGAGAATATCAATGAAAAAAATGATATTCAGGAGCGCAGGTGCTAAGGAGAGAGAAGAGGAAAAGTTAACATTTCCGGTTTCGAATAAAGAAATTATTCGCCAAGCAAATTTTTCGCCACAATTCCTTTATGATACAGCGCATGTTGCACATTATCTAAAAGCCGCTATCTCTATTCGAATTGGTAACAAACCAAATGATAATAAAGGATTAGCGGTAACTTACAAACCAATCACTCTTAAAACAAAAACAGCAAATGAACCCCCTTTGAAAGGTTATATTGCATGGGATCAAGATAAATTTGGCAGAGGAATAAATTGTACCATCACGCAAAGTGACTCCCCACCTTTTCGTAATGGCTTGCCTGCAAAACCAGATACCTATTTTATTGTGCAAAACAAAAGGGGGGAATGGGATATTTATTACAGTAATGGGGAAAGAGTGTACCTGCCGAAAAGCGATGAATTAGTTATAGAAAAATTACAACATGCCTTGCAATTCGAATCAAAGCCAGAAAATGTAATACGCGCTATTCGTTATTACAATTGTTATTTTGTTCACCACAATAAACCCATACCTGTCGAAGGATTTAAACCAATCCAATTAAAAATAAGTATCAATGATTTATTAGATGGTATTCATCAAGGTATTTATGAAGTGGAAGAAAATAAGGAAGGCTTGATTCAGTTTTGGAAAAAAAATTCTTTAAATGAATATTCTATTTTCAGCGTTAACTTGCAGGAGCTATCTAACAAACAGTCTTTACCTGATTTTTCTATCCAATCTAACGAACACCTGCTTCTACAAAAAAAACCAGTGGCGATTAGCCAAGAGACATGGGATATTTTAATTAAAAATGATGATCACTTGCTTGCTGTGAGCGAGTATTCAATTAACGACCGTGATAAAAATCCAAAGCCATTACTAATCGTTGGACAAGAAGATCATAAAAATATACTACGCCCTGTTACAGGTGATGCAGATTTACTATGGATAGCGCCTTCTATTAACCTTCTTAAATTTGCACAATCTATATCTTGGGGAAACGATAATAATTATTTAATCAATCAAGAGTACAATACATGCAACCCGAAAGAACTGGAAAAACTAATCCGACTTTACTTTGAAATTCGTGTCGCTCTAACAGGTCAATCGACAGCGCCAGAAGCTATTCTACAAAAAATTCAAAGTATCATCCTCAATGATAAAAAGGTCGCTGCACCTATCACAGATGAAATTCGCGAAACCGTCACCGCTATACCTCCCGCAGAAAAAGAAAGAATTACTCGCATTGCCAGCCAAACTGGAATTATCAGACCATTTGAATTTTTTCTTGCACAATGCGTGAATGATGCTATGAAAAATAGAAACCCACTATTGGCGAATATTTTTCAACACGGTACAGAAATTAGTAACCCAGGCACGCCTTCATCTCTTAATGACAGAATGCTGCATTTTTTTAATGGGGAAATGTTCATTACAGAAAATGAAGAACAATTAATCGCATTTATTTTACAAGAAGGGTATCTAGAAAATCATCTTGTTCCAATTCACCCAAAATGGAATATAGAAAAATGGGCACCAGTTATCCAAAAACAACTTGCACTTCAACAAGATATATTCATCGCTAAAGAAACCATTAAAAATTTTCACGCTTACATTTATTCATCGACACTTTATAAAACGGTAGAGAAACAAAAAATATGCATCATGACAACAGATAGTGATGAAGAGGAAATACATACTAAAGAACACCTATCTTCTCGGTCAAAAAAGACTTGTCCATCAAGTGATTCTAGTACGCGTTGTCTATTAGAAAAATTCCAGCCTCAACAAGAAAATACATTGGTTTTAAAAGAAAATATAAAAATAGAAGGTTATAAAAAATTTAACAACCCCCCACTAAAAAAATCAGAGAGTGATATTACTTACCATCGCACAAAACATTACACAAGCTACACAGCAGCATTTTTTTCAAAAACCAATAGAACGACAGGATTGCTTAAGACAAATACTTTTACATTAGGGCAAACAAAAACAAAAGTTCATTAAAAAACTCATTTTTTGCTGGGAGAAGGGTGCGGACCCTCTCCCGCAAAATGTACCTGACAATAGGTTTCACGAATTAATACTGTCAACAAAATACCCACAAAAATACCAATGGGTAACACACTAAATGCTATTTTATAGGTGTGTGCCATATAAATACGGGCATCATGAGAAGTTTGACCTAACCAATTTACATCAAGTAACTTACCAATCAGCGGTGGAAACACCAATCCGCTAAACATGACTAGCATGTTAATCAAGCCGATGGCTGTCCCTGCCGTATGCACCGGCGTCAATTCGCGCGCAATGGCAAATACCAAAATTTGTGCGCTTGAACAAAAACCAAATAAAAAAAGCAAAACATAAATAGACGTTAACGAAAGCGACGATGTATATAATAGAATAGAAAAAACTGTTAACGAACTCACACCAGAGACCAATAAGGGTAACCGTCTACGACGCATAAAATCGGAAGCTAATCCCCAAAGTGGCGCACCGATTGCACAACCCAGAAAAACCATAGATGTTGCATGTGCTGCATGATTTCTGGATAGATGATGTACTTGATGCAACCAAGCTGGCGCTGAAAACTCTGCAAAAGCCGATAAAAAAAGATAAAAAAGGCAACCGACTGCACCTGCAAACCATAATTGGCGATTCACTAAAACAGTGCATAACCCTTTAAAAACCTCACTCATACTTGTCACTCGATGCTGATACTGTGTTTTTTGCGCAGGATTCTTATCACGGACAATCAACCAACCAATCAAAGCAATCACAATACCGGCAACCGCTGCCCCACGCATGGCAACCTGCCAACCCATGGTATCCACCAAAACACGCAATACCGTATCGCCAAACATGGCGCCTACCATCCCAAGACAAAATACAATTCCAGATATCAAAGCAAAACGCTCTGGCGGCAACCAAATGGCTGCGAGCTTTGTGGCACCCACAAAAGCAAATGCAGAACCAAAACCAATGAGAAAACGACCCGCCATCGCAACAGAAATATGATGACTTGCGGCAAATAACCAAGCACCTATCGCACACAATAAACAAGCAAGTGTCAGTAGACGTCTTGGGCCATAACGATCCATTAACAATCCCACCACCAACTGCATCACAACATACATAAGATAATAAAAAGAACCTGAAAGATAACCGTACTGCACACCAGTTAAATGATAAAAACGCATCAACTCTTCCTGCATGACACTTGGTGACATTCGCAGTAGATATTCATAACTATAAAAAATTGCACCAATTGTACAAATTACCCAGGGAAGCATATCACTGAGTTTCAGAGATCTCTCTGTCATGCAAACTCCTTCATTGTAAAAACAGGATCGTGCTAACTTCAGATTGATCTTCCTGATCTTCACAGCAAACAGACATCAACGCAATAATGCCACGCCCGAGTCAATTGCTGCTGCGGCTACGGCAGAGGAAACTCGCTGTTGTAACCGAGGGTCCATAATTTTAGGTAAAAGATACTTAGCACTAAAATGAAGTCCTTGATGGTATCCATATGCCTTCAATACATCTTCTGGCACAGGCTCATGGACAAGACTGCGAATCGCATGCACTGCAGCTAGTTTCATCGCTTGATTAATACACGTTGCATGCACATCTAGTGCGCCGCGAAAAATATATGGGAAGCATAGTGCATTATTCACTTGATTAGGATAATCACTGCGACCTGTTGCCATGACAACATCTGGCGAAACCGCATGCGCATCTTCTGGTGAAATTTCTGGATCAGGATTAGAAAGGGCAAACACAATAGGCTTAGCTGCCATCGACTTTAACATTGCAGAAGTCATCACACCAGGACCCGAAACACCAATAAAAACGTCTGCACCAGACAAAGCATCTGCCAATGTACGGCAGGCTGTCCGCACAGCAAATGCCTGCTTGTACACATTAAGATCTGTTCGGCCTTGATGAATGACACCGCTACGATCAACCATCATGATGTTTTCTTTTGCTACACCCAAGTCACACAATAAACGCAGCGTCGCAATGCCAGCGGCACCGGCACCCGCGCAAACAATTCTAATCGTGTCTAATTGTTTACCCTGTAACTCGAGCGCATTTAACAATCCTGCAGCCACAACAATCGCAGTACCATGTTGGTCATCGTGAAATACAGGAATAGATAACTTTTCTTGCAACAACCGCTCTACTTCAAAACACTCTGGTGCGCGAATATCTTCAAGGTTAATCCCACCAAAGGTTGGCGCCAATCGGGCAATTGTTTCAGCAAGGATGACTGGATCTTCGCAGTCTATCTCAAGATCAAATGCATCAATACCGGCAAACCGCTTGAAAAGCACAGCCTTCCCTTCCATGACAGGTTTACTTGCCAAGGCGCCAACTGCACCTAAGCCAAGAACCGCTGTGCCATTAGAAATGACCGCAACCAAATTCCCTTTTGCTGTATAACGGAAAGCCGTGAAAGGATCCCTCGCTATTTCTCTTACAGGTTCCGCAACACCCGGTGTATAACAAAGAGATAATTCTTCCCGAGTTACAACGGGTTTGGATGAGACCAAACTGATTTTCCCGGGAGAGGGATACGCATGATAATCAAGAGCAGCCTGCTTTAAATCATCCTTGCTCAAGATAATGCCAGACATAGATTAAGACTTTTGATCTTGATCTTGCGAAGGCTGTCCATCAGCAGATGCCGTTTTACGCGCATACTTCTGACGGAAACGATCAACGCGCCCAGCAGTATCCACAATCTTCTGCTTGCCTGTATAAAAAGGGTGACATTTAGAACAAACTTCTAGCTGAAGATCACGGCCTAGGGTTGAACCTGTATGGAACACACTGCCACAACTACATGTCACTTTAATTTCATTATACTCTGGGTGAATACCCTGTTTCATGAGACTTAAACCTCCAGAACCTGCCAGATAGATATCAGAAAACCACATGGCGAAAATATGAGGCGGGCATGGTAGCCCGAATCAAAAAATGAATCAAGCGCCGTAAACAAACGCACTAATCCGACCTAAACGAAAAACAAATGCGCTGACTACTTGGCAAACAAACAAAAGATATGTATATTATTTGATCTGTTTTTCTAATTTAGCTAGGAAAAAGACTATATGTTAGGCGTATTTTGGAAAACCCCTTTCCGTCTTTTGAGTATTGTGACGGTTACCAGCACACTTTTATGCAGCTGTGACACCACGCCCCGCGTTTTTGGTATGCCTGAAAGTCAATTTTATCAACTTTCACCCTCGCAACAACGCCAAGTCATTGACTCTTACAATCGCAAGCAAGAAATCCAAGAATACAATCGTCCTGCCGAAGAATTAATCAATGTCTTAGATACCGCCATTAGAACGCAACAAAGCAAGCCTTAATCACTATTAAACAACCATCACCCAGCAATCAAAAATCACACCCATTAAGAAACAACCAATAATGGGTTTGATCTTAAATAGTCCGCTGGCACGAAATGCACCTTCACTTCTCCCCTTGCGGGAGAAGTGAAGTTCTTTTCAAGACATTACACGCCAGTAACTAAATCGTCTTGTTTATGTTTTGCCTTTCATCAGATCTCTTATCAATTCTTTCCTGACCGTTTCCGCTCATGTTCTTTTAAAAACTTTTTACGAACACGAATCGTTGCTGGCGTCACTTCAACCAATTCATCATCATCAATAAATTCAAGTGCTTGCTCAAGTGACATTCGAATTGGCGGTGTCAATAAAATATTTTCATCAGAGCCTGCTGCACGAATATTGGTTAATTGTTTTGCTTTGCAAACATTCACAACTAAATCATTATCGCGCGTATGAATACCCACAATCATGCCTTCATAGACTTCTGTCTGTGGGCCGATAATCATGCGACCGCGTTCTTGCAAATTCCACAATGCATACGCCAATGCCACACCTGATTGGTTCGCAATCAATACCCCATTTTTGCGCTGCGCAAATTGACCTTTTACCGCTGGTCCATAATGACTAAATACGTGGAAAATCAAACCCGTGCCTGACGTCATGGTCAAAAACTCAGTATGAAAACCGATCAATGCACGCGCTGGAATCACATAATCCAGACGGATACGCCCACGCTCATCAGGCATCATATTTTTCAAATCACCACGTCGTGAGCCTAACTGTTCCATCACCACACCTTGGTGAATTGTTTCAATATCCACGGTAAGCGTTTCATATGGTTCTTGTAGCTCGCCATCTACCTCACGTGTAATCACCTCAGGACGCGACACGGCTAACTCAAACCCTTCTCGCCGCATATTTTCAATCAAGATAGATAAATGCAATTCACCGCGACCTGAAACACGAAACTTATCAGGATCTGCCGTATCTTCCACCCGTAACGCCACATTGTGTAATAATTCTTGCTCAAGGCGTTCGCGAATTTTTCGACTCGTGACAAATTTTCCTTCACGGCCAGCAAAGGGCGAGGTATTCACTTGAAACGTCATGCTCACCGTTGGCTCATCCACACTTAAGGCAGGTAATGACTCCACACACGCAGGATCACAGAGTGTGTCGGAAATTTTCAACGCTTCAATCCCTGTAATCGCGACAATATCACCCGCATTCGCCACCGGAACTTCACTACGATCGAGGCCTAAATAAGCCAAGACTTGTAAAATTTTACCTTGTCGAGTTTTCCCCTCACGATCAATAATCACCACCGGTGCGCCTGCTTTTGCCTGCCCACGGCGAATTCGGCCAATCCCGATCATACCGACATAACTTGAATAATCGAGCGTACTAATTTGCATTTGAAATGGGCCATCCGGATCAACAGGCGGTGGTGGCACATGTTTCACAATGGCTTCAAACAATGGCGTCATATCAGGGCCTGGTGGCGTTGCGGGATCCATCACGGCATATCCCATGAGCGCTGACGTATAAATTACGGGAAAATCTAACTGTTGATCGGTTGCGCCTAAGCGATCAAATAAATCAAATACTTGATCCAGCACCCACTCAGGCCTTGCCCCCGGACGGTCAATTTTATTAATCACTACAATGGGATGTAAGCCACGATCAAACGCTTTTTGTGTTACAAACCGGGTTTGTGGCATCGGACCATCCACTGCATCAACTAACAATAGTACCGAGTCGACCATCGATAAAATACGTTCCACTTCGCCGCCAAAATCCGCATGGCCGGGCGTGTCAACGATATTAATACGGTAATCTTGCCATTGCAGCGCTGTATTTTTTGCAAGAATGGTAATACCGCGCTCGCGCTCAAGGTCATTACTGTCCATGACGCGTTCTGTTTGGCTCGTTTTTTTGGAAAGAGATGACGTCTGCTGTAATAATTTATCAACTAACGTCGTTTTCCCATGGTCAACATGGGCAATAATAGCAATATTACGCATTTTTTCTGGCATGGATAATTACCTGAGTGTTAATCTATGAAGGTCGACTGCGACGCATATTACCCTAGATAAGACCAGATTGGCGACTATTCTGTTTCAAGAAAATCACAAAAGGACTTTTTATACTGCTTTTTAGGCTATTTCTAGTAACTACGCAGGTAGTCCGTGTTTTTTAACTTGACTGCATAACACGGGTCCCGCAGAGACATTGTTTTATCGAAGCAGTACCCTTTCATACTTTATGAAGCGTATTTCCATTGGTAAAATGCAATTTGCCGTTGGGCGATTGCGGTCAGTCAAGTTAAAAAACACGGACTACCTGCGTAGTTACTATTTTTATTCTGTTACATCAACGATAGGTTGTGTAGAATACGCCGTCTTTTTTCGTTTTCTTTCTTTCATTATCCTGACTTAACCCTCTGTCCATGGAGCTCCCCATGCTTGTGACCGATCAGAAAGCTGTTTTAAAAACTGTTCCAGAAACAATTACCCGCTTATTACAAGAACATCAAATTGAATTTGTTGACCTTCGCTTCTGTGATTTACGTGGCAAAGAACATCACTTAACACTCCCTAAAAATAAAATCGATGTAGCATTTTTTCAGCATGGCAAAGTTTTTGATGGTTCTTCCATCGCTGGTTGGGCAGATATCAACCATTCAGATTTAGTGTTAATCCCTGATGCAACAACCGCCATTGTAGATCCCTTCTGTGAAAACCCAACACTGAATTTGCGCTGCGATGTTGTCGATCCACAAACCAATAAACCGTATATGCGCGATCCACGCGCCGTGGCAAAACGTGCGGAAGCGTTTCTAAAATCCTCCGGTATTGCGGATGTTTGTTATTTTGGACAAGAAGTCGAATTTTTTATTTTTGACGACGTTCGTTTTGCAACGAGCATGCAGGGTTGTTTTTATCAACTCGATGCAGAAGAAGCCATCTGGAACAGCGACAAAAAATTAGCAGAAGGCAATATGGGTCATCGTCCACGTGTAAAAGGCGGTTATTTCCCGGTGCCACCTGTTGATTCTTCACACGACCTGCGTTCTGCCATGTGTAAGACACTCGAAGAATTAGGTTTGATCCCTGAAGTGCATCACCATGAAGTCGCCACCGCCTGTCAAAATGAAATTACGACTCGCTATAGCACGTTACTCGCCAAAGCAGATGAAATGCTGGTCTTTAAATATGGCATTCAAAATGTCGCGCATTCTTTTGGAAAAACCGTTACTTTCATGCCAAAGCCCATCATTGGTGACAATGGCAGCGGACTCCATTGCCATCAATCTTTAGCAAAAGACGGTAAAAATTTATTTAGTGGCGCAAGTTACGCAGGCCTTTCTGAGATGGCGCTATATTATATTGGCGGTATTATCAAACATGCTCGCGCATTAAATGCATTCACCAATCCCGGCACAAACAGTTATAAACGGCTTGTCCCTGGTTTCGAAGCACCCGTTACCATGGTTTATTCGGAAAGTAATCGTTCTGCGGGCATTCGTATTCCCTATGTTTTCTCAGAGCCAGAAAAACGTATCGAAGTACGCTTCCCAGATGCTTTGGCAAATCCTTATCTTGCTTTTTCTGCGATGTTAATGGCTGGACTCGATGGTATTCGCCATAAAATCCATCCGGGGAATGCAGTCGATGAAGATATTTATCATTTGCCACCGGAAAAAATCAGTCAACTGCCTTGCCTATGTTCTTCACTTGAAGAAGCATTGCATGCACTGAAAGAAGATCATACTTTTTTACTGGAAGGCGATGTCTTTAATCGTGAAATTATCGATGCGTACATCAAACTCAAACAAGAGGAAGTGACACGTCTGAATCAGACAACACACCCTGTTGAATTTGATCTTTATTATAGTAGTTAATTATTTTTATATATTTAATTTAAAATTACGTAACAGCTCAGTGGAGGTATTGTTTGACAACTTAACTGCATATCAGTTGCCCATCAGCTGCTGAAAGTGATCGAAGCCACGCCCTTTCTGATGACATGAAGCGTACTTTTATCAGTAAAATGCAGATTGCTGTTTGGCTGTTGCGATCAGTTACGTCGTCAAACAATACCTCCACTGAACTGCTACAAAATCATATGCTCACGGAAAATTATTTACTGCATTTTTATTTACATAATTTTCAGTCAATTATGCATAATGAAAATAAAAAAATAATATAATTCTCCGAGAGTCATCTAAAAATAAATTATCTAATCTATTGTGGAGTAAAACTCGCTAATGCGTATTGCGACTTGGAATATCAACTCTCTACGAATACGCTTACCACAAGTACTCGAATGGTTAACACAGCATTCGCCTGATATTTTGGCGTTACAAGAATTGAAAATGCCCGCTGACGCATTTCCACATGATGCATTCACAGAAATAGGTTATACGGCATTAGTCAATGGGCAAAAAACATGGAATGGCGTCGCCTTACTCATACGGCAGCCGCTCAATGGCACCGATCTTTTAACAGAATTTCCAGATTTTCCTGATCCGCAGCGTCGAATTCTTTGCGCAACCATCAATAACGTACGTGTGATTAATTTATATATTCCGAATGGCGAAAGTGTTGGTTCTGAGAAGTACAACTACAAACTAACTTGGTTATCGCATCTCAACACGTTGTTACAACAAGAAACAAAAAAATATCAACGCATTGTTGTATTAGGTGATTTTAATATCGCGCCCGCCAATGAAGATGTCCATGATCCTGCTGCATGGGAAGGCAAAGTCCTTTTTAGCATGCCGGAACGTCAAGCGTTTCAAACTCTGCTCAGTTATGGTTTGAAAGATTGTTTTCGCCTACACCCGCAATCAGAAAAAAGTTTTTCTTGGTGGGATTACCGCATGAATGCTTTTAAACGCAACTTGGGCTTACGTATCGATCATATCTTAGCAAGCAATGCGCTTGCAGCAACTTGCACTGCTTGTCATATTGATAAAGCACCCAGAGCGCTCCCGCGCCCCACAGACCACACCCCTGTTGTCGCAGACTTTGCAATCGAAGGATTTTAGTATATAGTACAAAAAAAGAACAGTTGTCTAGCATAACGAACATCTTATATATAAATAACGAGGAGCTACCCCACCATGCCAGCACGCCACATCACTCTGACAATGCTCAAAAGCATCACCGCTATCTGTTTATTTGGATTAGGTATTTCAGCACACGCAGCTGGCACGACATTAAAAGCACAGATTAAAGGAACAGATAGCCGCAATCGTTATTTTCTCTGCATTGGTGATGATGGTTGCTTTAGCCTAAACGCCGCCGCGCATGGAAAGACATTCCCACTAACAGAAGGCAAGCTTCGCCAAGCTTTTCTTGTCAATATTCAAACACATAGAATGTATGCGCAAAATTTACCAACATCGTGTGCCATAGAGCTGCCTGAAAATCATACGCTGCATTTAACGGGCACATTAAACACCACAGGAAAGACGCCTACAATCAATCAGTTACACTGCAATCTGACAGGCTAGCCAAGACTACCTCCTATAAATTGATATTTTTTCTATCTTAAATTTAGTTTTTGATAAAAAAAAACCAGAAAATCTTGTCATCCCGCGGTTTATCCGCGGGATCCAGAAAATGATAGACAAAGAGACTGGATATCGCGCATAAAGCGCGATATAACAGCTTTTTTTGTTAAAAATAGTTCATAAAAAGATCATATTATATAAGCCAGCCCTGACAGACTAGCCCAAAGTCGCTTTACCACCCACTGCTCAGCCATTTTTACTATATAATTAAAAGATCAAGACAAGATGAGCGGCTGACATGAAGATTCTGGTTACAGATGATTCAAAAACCGACGTTACGCTGCTCGACCCCCTGACAGCGCTCTATAATCGTCCCGGTCTTGAAAAAAAAATTCGAGAAAAAATTGTTGAAGCCGATACCGCGCAACACAAACTTGCCTTACTGCATATCAACATGCACCGTTTCAAAACCATCAATACCAGCCTTGGACATAAAACGGGCGACTTACTTTTAAAAGAAGTGGCCACGCGCTTACGCGAAAAAATTGGCACCGAAAATATTATCGCACGCTCGGGGAATGATGAATTTATTGTGATACTTGAACGCGTCAAAGACAACCAAACTGTTACTGTCATTACACAACAAATTATTGATCTGCTAGCGACTATATTTCATTTAAATGGCCATCAAATTCAAATCAGCACAAGTATTGGTATTGCCTGTTATCCGGATCCAGCGCATGCACGCACAGATTTCATACAACGGGCAGGCATTGCCTTGCATCATGCCAAACATACAGGTAAAAATAATTTTGCATTTTATAGTTTTCCGCTAGAAAAAAAATATCGAAAACTAGCGAGCCTTGAACATCATTTGCATTTTGCAATTGCAAAAAAAGAAATTTATCTCACTTATCAACCTGTCTGTGATTTACAATCAGGTTTTCCCGTCGGCGTTGAAGCATTGCTACGCTGGAAACATCCTATTTATGGTTTAATTTCACCAGAAATTTTTATTCCTATCGCAGAAAAAATGGGAATGATTACAACGATTGGTCAATGGGCGTTACATCAAGCGTGCTTACAAGGACAACAATGGCGCAATCAGGGTTACAAAAAATTTCGCTTAGCAGTGAATGTCTCTTTTCATCAAGTGATTCAGCATGACTTTATCTCGTTAGTCACCAAAGTTTTACAAGAAACACACTTTCCTGCCAAAAATCTCGAACTCGAAATCACTGAAACGGCTATTGTGACACATACTCCCGCTCTTAAAAGAACACTAAAAAAATTACGCACATTAGGTATTAGCATCAGTATTGATGATTTTGGAACACGTTATTCATTTTTAACAAATCTAAGCTTTCTTCCTGTCAATACATTTAAAATTGATCAAATTTTTATAAAAAATATCACCAAGAATACGCGTAACAAAGTTATCGTCAAATCATTAATTGCGTTAGGTAAAACATTAAATATGCATGTGATCGCAGAAGGTGTACAAACCAAAGAACAACAAAAATTTCTCATTGAAAATCATTGTGTATTGGCACAAGGTTATTTATTTAGTAATCCATTACGTGCGCGTGCGATGACGACGTATTTAAAAAAAGCCTACGCAAAAAACAAGTAACTACTAAGGCCATTTAACACTGAAGTCGTTACAAAAAACTTATAAATTTAAAGTGATTTTACCGAATTCACTCGTTATCATAGCGAATCGAAATAAAAAATATGGCCAGTATGCAAAATCCTTACTTCAGTCTCATTCGTACAGTCTGGCATTATGGCCTACCTTGGCGTAAATCCATTGTTGGTTATTATCTTGCGTATATTATTGCGCAAATTGCTTGGAGTTTGGGACCGTTTGCCTTTGGTAGCGCGATTATTGTTTTACAACATTTTCGGCCAGATCGCTTACCTGAAGTGATTTTTTGGCTCATTTTATCCGTTGCCGTATTATTTATTTTTTGGATATTTCACGGCCCCGCACGGGTCATTGAACGCAATATTGCTTTAAAAATTCAACAAGCTTATCGATTACATCTTTATGAAAAAATGACAGAACTGCCTTTACGTTGGCATCAAGAACATCATTCCGGCAATATTATTACTCGCCTCACGCGCGCAGCAACTGCTTTGAGACAATTTGCAGAAAATCAATTTCTCTATATTGAAACGATCGTACAATTTTTTGTATCGATTGGATTTTTACTATGGTTATCTTTCCCCTTAGGTTTGTTAAGTTTTATAGCCTCTTCCCTCGTTACGTATATTGTTATTTTATTCGATAAAAAATTAATTCCACTCTATTCAGCAGAAAATGAAGTGGAAAATCATGCTGGTGCCGTTTTGTTTGATTACATCAGCAATATGACAACTGTTCTGACATTACGTTTAGGTGCACTTACGCATTCTAATTTAATGCAACGCATGATGATGATTTGGCCGTTCTTCAAAAAAGATGCGCTAATAAACGAAACAAAATGGTTTACGATGATGATGTTACTGGCATCCATTCAATCGATTTTGTTAGCCGGTTATATTATTCATACACTGCATACATCCGGTGCTATTATCATTGGTATTGTCGTGATGATTTTTCGTTATCAAGCAGATTTAAGTACTGTATTTCGTGAACTAAGTATTCATTACAGTGAATTAGTTCGCATGAACACCGATATTCAAGGCATGACGCCCATTTTGCATGATATTGCTATGCTAGCGCATCGTCCGCAAGGCGAACACATCACAAAACAATGGCACACGTTACACATTGAAAATTTGACTTTTGCACATCACGGTCAAGTAAATTATGTACCGACATTTGATCGTATTCAATTTACAATTCAACGTGGGAAAAAAATTGCTTTAATCGGCATGAGTGGCGGTGGTAAAAGTACATTACTGAATTTATTAAGTGGACTCTACACTCCGTCAACTGTACGTTTAACTATTGATGAAACTGTCTTTGATTCTTTAGAACCATTAAAAACGATTACAACACTCATTCCACAAGATCCTGAAATTTTTGAAAATACGATTGCCTTTAATATTACGTTAGATTTACCAACAAATGCAGATGAAATTCATACGGCGATTCAACTCGCGGGTTTTCAATCCATTTTAGAAAATTTACCACAAGGACTCGCCACCGATATTCGTGAAAAAGGACAAAATTTTTCAGTCGGACAAAAACAACGCCTTGCCTTAGCACGTGGTCTATTTGCAGCAAGATATAGCTCACTCATTTTAATGGATGAACCTACATCCAGTGTGGATTTACCGACAGAAAAAACCATTTTAACGAATGTGATTCACGCCTTTCCTGATGCGGCAATCATCGTCTCATTACATCGTTTACATTTGTTACCACAATTCGATGAAGTCATCATGTTGCAACATGGCAAAATTGTTGCACAAGGCGCTACCGCAGACCTGTTAACTCAACCTGGACCTGTCAAAACATTATGGCAAGCCTATCAAGCATAATAATGCGCACAATTTTGCAAACAAATAACAGTTAACTTATTGATTATTTTAGTATTTATCTTTTGCTCGGTCAAAAACACAATAAAATCATAAGGTTACAGATTATCAGCTTTTATTAATAAAATCAATAAGTTAATTGAAAAACAGGTCGTGAGACTAGGGCCACCTCATATAAAATGATATTTTTATGAACTATATCTAGCAAAAATAGCTGTCATACTATGGACAAAGCCGCGACACCCAACTGTACATCCGTTTACGGTATTATGTTATCAATTAAATTACATTTTTCTTGGTAATAACCACGTTAACCCAATCATCATCGGAATCATTATCCTGCTGGGGCAAATCATTTTTTTTATCGAATAAAAGACTCTCCGTTTCTGCGGTATCTCTATTATTGGGAATGAATCGAACTTTTGAAAACAATGAATACGAATTTATTAGACGACTATAACCGCTTTGACTTGATCGTCTTTCTAACTGTCTTACCCGTATCCTTTCAAGCAAGTCTGCAACAACTTTTACGGGCTCACGTAAAGTTTTTTGTTTTAATGTCTTAAGTAAAAATTTTTGCTCTTTAGTCACAAACAAACAACTGACAAAACTCGGTAATGTAGCAACAGTTGAAATGATAATACCGCGCGGCAATTCCGTGACATCTTGCAAGCGAAGTGGCTTTTGCAATGTTATCAAATTTTCTATATTTGCTTTGATTTGGTTAAAATAAACATCAAACAACAGCGCATGCACTTCGTCAGAAAAAAAATCTTCAAGCCAATCTACCAAGATCGTTTCGCCATTATTAACTAAGTATTCCATCGTTTTTTTTATCAATGCATTTTTTTTGAATGATTCCATAAAAAAAGAATAATCTAAATTTTTTTGTGGATTATTTAATAATTCAGAGATTTTTTGTGAGGCATGCTGAATAATCATTTGCAACAAATGTTGATGATAATAAAAAAATTCTGTTCCACGACGTTTTTCTATTGGTGCTTTCAAAAAAACAGCCGCGATAAACCATGGATAAAATGCAGCACTAATAGATCGTGTGACCATTTTATCGTTTACGCCAGTTAAATAATTCACTAAAAATGAAGTGCCTTGTTCGAGCAAATAAAAAGACAATCCAATACCAAATGCATAAGCATTATAGTTAGCCATATCTTGCATACGATGCAAAGTGCATTGATGCATACTATAACGATACTCTAACAAAGAGTATCCAAAATGATAAATTTCTGCGATGGGTGCGACATAACAAACAACTGGGAGATATTCACAAGCATTGATAGAAAGCATTCGCGTAAAATAAACAATAGGTGAAAAAAAATCTGATTTAAATAATTCATTTTCAGGACAACCACAATTTTTTTCAACTTCTATCACGGTTTTATTTTTTCGATACTTTGGTTCATCTGCTTCATCAGCAAGCGCTTTTGTCATCGCAATCGAGAGTATTGAATTTTGATAAAATATTTTTATTGTAAAGGCTGAAAATGTCGCATACGCAACAAAATCAAGCGTATTTAATGAGTATTTTGCCATTGTATACTCTGACAAATAATAGCGAGCTTGCTGCGTTGTAAATTTCGTTGCGAGATATGCCAAAATGGGCGGTGTATTGATAATAAACAATTCACGCAATATTTTCGGCACAATGGGAATGTGCAGCAAATCACGTACATTGGTGAAGTCAAAAGCACGTAATGCACCACTAAAAACATCATCAATGACTTCTTGCAAGGCGGGTTTATTACGAAGAGAACTGACAGCTTGATATGTTAGCCTTGTTACACTTTTGATTGGCAAAAAAATATAGTTTGTTGCCCAACTTGCTGTTATTTTCATTGTGTAATCCTTTTTTTAAGTTGATTGGGCTTAAAAGAATTGAATTTTTATGTTCTTCAAAAGAGAAAGACTTCACTCATCCTCAGGCACATACGTACGCCAACTGACTCGACGCTTACGGATAAGTGAACCGGTCTGCTGCATCGCAAAGCGTGCGTGTGCGTGACACAATGCCACCGCTAATGCATCCGCAGCATCCGCTTGCAATGTTGCTTGAATATTCAATAATTTTTTCACCATATGCTGCACTTGATTTTTTTCTGCTGCACCATAACCCACGACCGATTGCTTCACTTGACGCGCTGAATATTCAGCCACAGGCAACCCCAGTGCCACAATCGCCACACCTCGCGCTTGGCCTAATTTCAATGCTGATCCTGGATTTTGATGCATAAAAATCTGTTCAATCGCCGCCTCAACAGGAGCATAACATGCGACGACTTCTTGAATACCTTGATAAATCCTTTGCAACTTTGTATGTAATTCACAGCGTGCGACATTGACACAACCGCTCGTCAAATAATGGGCTTGGTGATTTTGCCAGTCAATCACACCATAACCTGTCATGCGTGATCCCGGATCAATTCCTATAATCACCATGTCAAGACATTCCTTTTTAAAAAATTATTTTTAAATTTTAAGAATTTATTGAGAAATATCATTCCCGCTCCCGCCTTCGCGAGGATAAACTCCGGCGGGAATCCATCGCGGGAATAACATTTCATCAATAAATTATAATGCTACTAGACAATCCTAAAATAAATTAATTTTTTATAAAGCTATACGCTTTATGTGCGGCATGACAGTAAATCTCTATTGCGCTTATGCAGCACTCGTATCCTAAACACCTAAGTCGTAAAAAAAATAAATATATTTAATCCAACAATGCATCCGGTATTTCTGCATTAGAAAAAACATTTTGAACGTCGTCTAAATTTTCGAGCAAATCAATTAAATGCAAAAACTTTTCTGCTGATTCTTTATCTGCAATAGGCGCGCCTGTTTTTGCAATCCAATTTAAATCCGCAGAGTCTGGCAAAAAGTTTGCAGCACGTAATGCCGTTAAACAATGTTGATAATTTTCTGGCGTGGTTAAAATTTCAATACTCTTATCAGGGTGCACCGTAATATCTTCCGCACCCCCTGCCAATGCCACTTCCATCACGCGCTCTTCATCCACACCGCTCGGTAAAACGATCTGGCCTTGTTTAACAAACAACCATGCAACCGAGCCATCTGTCCCCAAATTCCCGCCACCTTTACTAAACGCATGCCGCACTTCCGCCACCGTACGATTCCGATTATCCGTCATGCAATCCACAATCACCGCTACACCGCCAGGACCGTACCCTTCATAACGAATTTCTTCGACATTTTCACCATCCATGCCGCCGGCACCGCGCTTGATTGCACGATCAATCACATCGCGCGACATATTTGCCGCGAATGCTTTATCCACAGCGGCACGTAAGCGCGGATTCGCATCGGGATCGGCATCCCCCATTTTTGCAGCGACCGTAATCTCACGAATTAAACGCGTATACACACGTCCCTTCAATGCATCTTGTTTTGCTTTACGATGCTTAATATTGGCCCACTTACTATGCCCTGCCATACTGGATTATCCTCTCAACTCACGTTTTCTTTTTTCGCAACCCGAATCCCTAATTCAGCTAATTGTGCTGCACTGACTGGCGCCGGCGCCTCTGTCAATGGACATGTTGCTGTTTGCGTTTTCGGAAAGGCAATCACGTCCCGAATGGAATCCGTCCCGGTCATCCACATGGCTAACCGGTCAATCCCAAACGCAATGCCACCATGTGGCGGACACCCTAAACGTAACGCACGTAATAAATGCCCAAAAATATCTTGTGCTTTTGTTGTATCCATTCCAAGGATTTGAAAGACTGCCATTTGCATCTCATACGAATGCATACGAATCGAACCGCCACCCATTTCCGTGCCATTCATCACCATGTCATAGGCACGTGCACGCATAGCTAATGGATCGGCTAATAACGCATCGATATCGTCAGTTTGCGGTGCGGTAAACGGATGATGACAGGCAGAATAATGCCCATCTGTTTTTTCAAACATCGGAAAATCGGTGACCCACAAAGGTCGCCAGCCTGCTTCGATCAGTTGCCGATCCTGCGCACATTTCACGCGCAACGCACCTAATGCATCATTGACAATCACTGCCTGATCCGCGCCAAAGAAAATAATATCGCCTATATTTGCCTGCACACGTGTCACGATCTCATGTAACACCGTTTGCGGTAAAAATTTCAAAATCGGTGACTGCGGCCCCTCTTCTGTCATCTTGATATACGCCAATCCTTTCGCACCAAATTGCGCCACAAATTTCGTGTAATCATCAATTTCTTTACGACTGAATGTCGCACCACCTGGCACACAGAGCGCTGCGACACGACCTGCTGGATCATTCGCTGGCCCCGCAAATACTTTAAATTCCACATCACGCAACAAATCACCGATAGCCACTAATTCAAATGGAATACGTAAATCCGGTTTATCTGAACCAAAACGCGACATGGCTTCAGCATATGTCATGCGTGGGAAAGGATCTGGTAAGTTGACTTGCAGCACCTCTGCAAATAAACCCCGCATCATCTCTTCCATCATCGATTGAATTTGCACTTCATTTAAAAAAGACGTTTCAATATCTAATTGCGTAAATTCAGGTTGACGATCTGCGCGTAAATCTTCATCACGAAAACAACGCACAATTTGATAATAACGATCGATGCCCGCCATCATTAACAATTGTTTAAATTGTTGTGGCGATTGAATCAATTCAAAAAAACAACCAGGCTTCATACGACTTGGTACCAAAAAGCCTCGCGCACCCTCCGGCGTTGAACGCGTCAAAAAAGGCGTTTCCACATCTAAAAAGCCTTTTTCATCTAAGAAACGGCGAATATAACGCACAATGTGTGCACGCATTTGCATACGCGCAAACATCTCTGGTCGACGCAAATCTAAATAACGGTAACGCAAACGCGTTTCTTCGCCCACTTCATGATATTCGTCCACAGGAAAAGGCAATACATCTGCTCGATTTAAAATCGTAATAGTATGCACAGCAATTTCGACTTCACCACTTTTTAAATCTATATTGATTGTACCTTCAGGACGACGACGTACGTTGCCCGTTACTTGCACCACAAATTCATTCCGTAATGTTTCCGCCACATGAAACGCAGCCTCATCATGTGGCGCGACGACTGCTTGCACAATGCCTTGACGATCACGGAGATCCAAAAAAATCACGCCGCCATGATCACGTCGCCGATGCACCCAGCCACAAACCGTGACATCCTGCGCTAAAAAATCCGTGTTGATATCACCACAATAATGCGTCCGCATATTTCAACCTCAATCAAATAATCTATTATTTATTTTTTGCAACGACAGAATGATAGCGTTTATGATTTCGTTACTTTCACTCTTGGCTCAGTCGGCTGCACCACACCTAGCGAAATCACGTATTTCAGCGCCTGATCAATACTCAAATCTAATTCAATCACTTGACTACGTGGCATGATCATCAGAAAACCGGATGTTGGATTCGGGGTAGCAGGAATAAATAAACTCACCATGTCTGTCTCACCCGCTGCATGATCCACTTTAGGCGTCGAATCCCCCGTTTGAAAGGCAATACTCCACATGCCTGCACGAGGGAATTCCACCAACAAAACCTTGCGGAACGCACTCCCCCCCGGCGAAAAAATCGTCTCTAATAATTTACGTACGCTATTGTAAACAACACGCACTAAGGGAATGCGACCCATAAAGGCATCCCAAAGTGTCACTAATTTTTTACCCAGAAAATTTGCAGCGATTACACCGGTTAACAAAATCACCCCAACAATAATGACCACACCAATCCCTGGGATATGAAAACCAAAAAACGTATCTGGACGATAATGAACCGGCAACAAGAGTAAAATATTATCAAGCAAATCAACCAAAAAACGCACGACCAAAATCGTCACCCACAACGGTAACCAAACTAATAATCCAGAGATAAAATACCGTTGTAGGCGCGTCATCATGCTTTATACTCCTTCACCAGATGTGCCTGTTTTAGAAGAAGTCTCAGAAAGGGTGATTGTCGTGGTTTTTGCTTCAGTACTCGGCTCTGACGCCTTCGTTGTTTTACCAGCCGTGGCAGGTGGTAATGGCTTTCCTTTATCGCGAAAATCGGTGACATACCAGCCAGTACCCTTCAACTGAAACCCAACCGGCGACACTAAACGTTGCAAAGTCGTTTGTCCACGACACGCGGGACAGTCGACCAACGGGGCATCAGACATCTTTTGAAACGCTTCCAGCTGATGCCCGCACACGCGGCATTGATATTCGTATGTTGGCATAGTTTTCGACCCTATTTTGACTCATCGAGAAAGGCCGATATTCTACCAGTAATTGTCAGAAACGCGAGGGTTCCGCTACTTAGTCATTGTCACCCATCCATGGAAAGTAGTTAGTAACACGTACAGAAGCAAAAAATCCTAAATTTGATTACATCAAGGTGTACTACAATCGCAACTGTCGTGATTCCCAACTGGGTCATATGATCTCAGTCAGTTAAGAAGCAAAATAGCATCTTAGCTAAATCTCCGTTTTTACAGGGCAAGATCAAACTTAAGTCATTACAAACATTACTTCATAATATAATCCTCTAATAAAACATGTAACTCTTTAGGCAAAGAACATAATTTCATACCTGCTTGTACGCACGCTATTTTAATCTTTGCAAAACATAATGCCGTTGCTTGTTGTTGATGATGACGTAAACAATATATGATTTGGGAAAAATCAATACTTGCACGACCGAGACGTGTTATTTGCGTTTCTACTTGCAACAACTCGCCAAGTCGCGCTGGACGCCTATAATCTAATTCGGCTGTCCGCACTGCAAACATCACGCCTTTCGCTTGTTGCCAAGCTAATCCCCAACCCACCTCTTCTGCCCACATCGAGCGTGCACGCTCAAAGAACTTCAGATAATTCGCATGGTACACCACACCACCAAAATCTGTATCTTCAATCCAAACACGCAACGAAAACACCCCTGTTTTTTTATCTGACATTATTTCTTCCTATTTTTCTATCGCCGTTGACAGTTGGTTATTTTTAATTATTTTACGAGAAAAATGGACATTTTCGAGAATCAAATCCAATCAAAAAGAGTGTATTTGATATAAAAATGATTAAAAATAACCAATTGTCAACAAAGCCTAATTAAAAATTACGAAAAAGACCAAACTTCCTATACACTTTCGCACAGACCGTTTTTTCTGGAGCAGGTGTATGCCTTATATTTTAGTTCTCTATTACAGCCGTTATGGTGCAGTAAAACAAATGGCACAATATATTGCACGCGGCATTGAATCCTCAGGCCTTTGTGAGGCACGTTTACGCACCGTGCCGCCCGTTTCTCCCATCACAGAAGCAACAGCGCCCCCTGTGCCCGAAAGCGGCGCGCCCTATGCCACTTTAGATGATTTAAGAGATGCCGCAGGCCTTGCACTTGGTAGCCCAACACGTTTTGGCAATATGGCAGCGCCTCTTAAATATTTTCTCGATACCAGCAGTAGTCTGTGGTTAAGTGGTGAACTCGTCAATAAACCCGCCACTGTTTTTACTGCAACCGCAAGCATGCACGGCGGTCAAGAGACAACGCTGCTCAGTATGATGCTACCGTTATTGCATTTAGGCTTTATCATTCAAGGGATCCCCTATACCGAACCCGAATTAAATACCACCACCTCTGGTGGGACACCTTATGGCGCCTCCCGTTTTGTCGGGGCTGATGGGAAAAATGCGGTGAGCCGCGATGAAGAAAAGCTGTGTTTTGCGCAAGGTAAACGTTTAGCAAATGTTGCGTTGAAATTAATTGAGTAGCAGATTGATATAAAAGTAGCCTAATGACTCACATAGGTCTCACACCTAGGGCCACCTCATATCAAATGGTCTGAAATGGCACAGACTTTGTAAATAATTAGCACGGTTACTTTCCAATTAAGCTCATTATGTTGCATAAATACGCTGTCACCCCGCAACAAGTGCGGGGTGACAGATTGATGTGCGGTATGACAGCTTCTTTTGTTAAAAATAGTTCACAAAAAGATCATTTTATATGAGGTGGCCCTGTCGATCTAACAACGCAACGGTTTACCTTTGCTATCTAAAATATCGCCACGCTTATTCTTCAACAATGTTCGCACTCTACCAATTTTATTGATCGATAATGCCCATTCAGGTTGCGCCGCATTTGGTAAACAATACCAAAAACTACCATTTTTAATAAAACTCATACCCGAAGTAGAAAAAGTTAATTGAATGATTTTGTCTGATTTCATTGAAAAAAAACGTTTATACAATGTTCCTCTTAAAAAAGCAGGTTGCGCTCGAAATACAAATCGCTGTTTCACTTGATGATGCACAAAAAGAATCAACTCTTGGTTCCACGACACAGCACAATGTTCACGATCTTCACTACCGCATAAAATAACGCTATGCCGACCAGTCATTGCTTCAGTACGCGCATACGCAATCGCATGCTGTAATGTATAAAATATATTTTTAGCATAGACACGCTGCAAAAAAACTGTCAATGATGGTAATACCAAAGACGCCATCATAGAAACAATCAGTAAAACACACAGTATTTCTAACAACGTCACGCCCGGAAAAAATCGAGCGTGATAAGAATTTAAAAAATTTATTTTATTTTTAATAAGCAACTACATTAACCAGATGTTTTACTCACAGGACGCATATGCGGAAATAAAATAACATCACGAATCGAACCAACATTCGCAAACAACATCACTAACCGATCAATACCAATCCCTTCACCAGCCGTTGGCGGTAAACCATATTCTAATGCAGTAATATAATCTTCATCAAAAGGCATCGCTTCATCATCCCCTGCTTCTTTTGCTTTAGATTGTTCAACAAATCGTTTCGCTTGATCTTCTGCATCATTTAATTCAGAGAAACCATTGGCAATTTCACGGCCGCCAATAAATAATTCAAAACGATCTGTCACAAAAGAATCAGCATCATGACAACGTGCTAATGGTGAAACTTCCGCTGGATAGGCAGTAATAAAAGTAGGTTGCAACAATTGATGCTCAACCGTCTTCTCAAAAATTTCTAACTGAATTTTGCCAATTCCCCAACTTTCTTGCAAAGAGATATCTAATTTTTTGGCAATCGTTTGAATGGCTGTCAGAGAATACAAATGATCTTTTTCAATCGTCGGATTAAACGCAAGAATCGCTTCCACTAACGTAAAACGCGCAAACGGTTTACTTAAATCAATACAGTGATCCTGCCATGTGATTTGACGTGAACCAATTAATTTATCCGCCAATAATACAAATAATTCTTCCGTTAATTGCATTAAATCCTGATAATCTGCATACGCTTGATAAAATTCCAACATCGTAAATTCAGGATTATGACGTGTGGATAATCCTTCATTTCGAAAATTACGATTTATCTCAAAAACGCGCTCAAAACCGCCGACGACTAAACGCTTCAAATATAATTCCGGCGCAATACGCAAATACAAAGGCATATCTAATGCATGATGATGCGTCACAAATGGACGCGCCGCAGCGCCACCTGGCAACACTTGCATCATGGGTGTTTCGACTTCTAAAAAAGCACGCTCTTTTAAAAATTGACGAATCAGATCAATCAATTGACCGCGCAATGCAAATACACGTCGCGTTTCCTCATTCATTAATAAATCTAAATACCGTTGCCGATACCGTGTTTCTTGGTCGTGTAACCCGTGATATTTATCAGGCAATGGTCGTAACGATTTTGTTAACAAACAAATCGATTCCGCACGCACAGATAATTCACCCGTTCGCGTCCGAAATAACTTTCCTTCCACACCAACAATATCACCAATATCCCAATGCAAAAAAGCATTATATAAATCCGGAGAAATTGCATCTTGACGAATATAAATTTGAATTTTTCCACTCATGTCTTTTAAATGAATAAAACTCGCTTTCCCCATCAAGCGACGTGTCATCATTCGACCCGCTAATTTTACTTTTATAGGCGTGTCTTCAAACGCTGCTTCCGTTGTGTTTTCATAGCGTGTATGCAATGCCTGCGCTAAGACATCACGCTTAAAAGAATTTGGATACGCATTCCCTTGCTGTCGTAATGTCGCTAATTTTGCACGACGCAACGCAAGTAATTCGTTTAAATCTGTGATATCTGATAATTGATTCGATTGCTGCGGTAAGTCTGTCATAGTCAAAGTCCACTTAATAAACTGGCTTCAATAAATTTGTCGAGATCGCCATCTAATACAGCTTGAGTATTAGCCATTTCCACACCGGTACGCAAATCTTTAATGCGCGACATATCCAACACATAAGAACGAATTTGACTGCCCCAACTAATATCCATTTTTCCTGCTTCTAATTCTTGTTGTTTTTCTCGGCGTTTACGCATTTCAAGTTCATATAATTTTGCACGTAATTGTTTCATCGCCGATGCACGATTTTTATGCTGTGAACGATCAGATTGACATTGCACCACCGTATTCGTTGGAATATGCGTCATTCTGACCGCGGAATCTGTACGATTGACATGCTGCCCACCTGCACCACTCGCCCGATACGTATCAATTCTGATATCCGCCGGATTAATTTCTACTTCAATACTGTCATCAATTTCTGGTGAAACAAATACAGAAGCAAATGATGTATGGCGCTTGTGATTCGAATCAAAAGGCGATTTTCTTACTAAACGATGCACACCTGTTTCCGTCCGCAACCAACCATACGCATACGGACCAGTAAATTTAATCGTTGCACTCTTAATACCAACCACTTCCCCTGCTGAGACTTCCATTAACTCGACTGTAAATCCATGCCGTTCGCCCCAACGCAAATACATGCGTAATAGCATATTTGCCCAATCTTGTGCTTCTGTACCACCAGAACCTGACTGCACATCCATATAAGCGGCATTCTTATCGAGCTCGCCTGAAAACATCCGCTGAAACTCTAATTGCGCTAACCGTGCTGTTAATTTATCTAACTCACTAAGAATATAATCAACAGACGCTTCATCATTTTCTGCAACAGCTAATTCAAATAATTCTGCTGAATCTTTAATCCCTGTGGCTAAAGTCGCAACCGCCGAGGTCACTTCCACTAATTGCACACGTTCACGCCCAAGCTGTTGCGCTTTCTCCGGATTATTCCAAATATCCGGCAACTCTAACTCGCGCTCCACTTCTTGCAAACGTTCACACTTGAGATCAATGTCAAAGATACCTCCGAATTTCCGCAACCCGCTCATTTAAATCACGCAAACGCGCATGTATTGAGGTGACTTCAATCACGGATTTTCTCCTTTATCATTTATCTATTTTGATAAATTGTAACAGATCAGGGAAGGTATCGTTTGACAACTTAGCGGTACATGAGTCGCCCATCGACTGCGATAAGTGATCGAAGCCATTCACATTCATATAATATGAAGTGTACTTTCATCAGTAAAATGCATCTTGCTGTTTACCAATTGCGGTCAGCCAAGTCGTCAAACGATACCTTCCCTGATCTGTTACGATAAATTTAAATGTATTACTTTTAATGCTCTCGTGTTGTGCGGAATTCAATATCAGGCCATCTTTCCATAGTTAAATTCAAGTTCACACGCGACGGCGCAAGATAAGCTAAATGATCACTGCCATCCAAGGCGAGGTACTCTTCTGCCTTTTGGCGAAATTCTGCTAATTTTTTGCTATTTTCTGAATATACCCAACGCGCCGTGACAACAGAAATATCTTCATAAATACAATCAACGTTATATTCATTTTTTAAACGCCATGCAACGACATCAAATTGCAACAATCCGACAGCGCCTAAAATTAAATGATTACGCGCCAACGGTTTAAATAATTGCGTAGCACCTTCTTCGCATAATTGCTGCAATCCTTTCTGTAACGCTTTTAATTTTAATGGATCCGCTAAACGAACCAAACGAAATAACTCTGGAGCGAAATAAGGTATCCCCGTAAACTCTAAATTTTCACCTTCAGTAAATGATTCACCAATTTGAATTGTGCCGTGATTATACAATCCAATAATGTCACCTGGTGACGCTGAAGCCACTTGCTCACGATCAGATGCCATAAATGTGAGCGCTTTTGCAATTTTCACTTCGCGCTTTTGTTTCACTTGAAATAACTTCATGCCTTGACGATACTGCCCTGAACACACACGCATAAAAGCAATTCGATCACGATGCGCTGGATCCATATTCGCTTGAATCTTAAAAACAAAACCTGAAAATTTTTTTTCATCCGCTTGTACAGTACGCGTTACCGTCTCACGCGATTGCGGTGCAGGGGCATACTCCGCAAACGCATTTAATAATTCACGCACACCAAAATTATTTATTGCGGAACCAAAAAATACCGGTGTTAACTTACCTTGCAAAAAAGCTGTACGATCAAAGGTATGACTCGCGCCTCTGACTAATTCGACATTTAATTTTAATTCTTCTAATAAATAATCAGGAATGCCTGCATCTAATGCATTTTCAATGCCTTGAATCGTGCGACCCACTTGTTGAATCGAATTTTTTTGCGGCTCATATAAATAAATACGATCTTCTGCAAAATGATACACGCCACGAAAATCACGCCCCATGCCTAAAGGCCAAGTTATCGGCGCACATCGAATTTTTAAAATCGTTTCAATTTCATCCAACAATTCAATTGGGTCGCGCGTATCACGATCTAATTTATTAATAAAAGTAATAATCGGCGTATGACGCAAACGGCACACTTCTAATAAACGAATAGTACGTTCTTCTACACCTTTTGCAGCATCAATTACCATTAATGCTGAATCGACTGCCGTTAACGTACGATAAGTATCTTCCGAAAAATCTGCATGCCCAGGTGTATCTAACAAGTTCATCACACAATCGCCATACGGAAATTGCATGACCGATGTGGTGACCGAAATACCACGCTGCTTTTCTAACTCCATCCAATCTGAGGTTGCATGACGTGACGCTTTACGACCTTTAATTGTGCCGGCCATTTGAATCGCACCACCAAACAGCAACAACTTTTCAGTAAGCGTCGTTTTACCTGCATCAGGATGTGAAATAATTGCGAACGTCCGACGTCTCGCAATCTCTTTAGAAAAATCTACAGCATCTGTTGTCATATTTTTTCTAGTGAATTTTATTTTAGTAAATTGGTAGCAAAAGAAGAAGAATCCAAAAAATTAAGCGAAATTGCATAAATAATTGCATCTTCCCTGCCATCTTGATGAGGATAATAATTTTTTCGCAGACTAACTTCAGAAAAACCTATTTTTTCATAAAGAGAAATTGCTTTTTGATTAGAGCGTCTTACTTCTAACCACACTATTTGTGCAGATTTTTTTATTGCATAAGATAAAGCATGCTGCAATAAACGAGTGCCAATTCCTTTGTTTTGATGTTCTGCAGCAACACCAAAATTCAAAATGTGACCTTCTTCAGGTAAACTAAGTGACAGAATAATAAATCCTGTCACTTGTTTATTGTATTCAGTCACAAATCCAATCGCACCAGATTTCAAACACTGTTTAAAAGTTGCTTCTGTCCAAGGACTATGCTGAACTATCTGTTCAATTTCACACAGCCGTGCTAAATCACGTTCTTCTAGAAGACGCAGCACAGGGAAACATCCTTGAATGACTAGGCAGCTTCCACCTTTCCAGTATTCTCTTCATGGCGTTCAACTAATTCAACAATCGCCATTGGTGCCGCATCCCCTCTGCGATACCCACATTTTAATACACGCAGGTAACCACCAGGACGCTTTGCAAAACGTGGGCCTAAGTCATTAAACAACTTCTGCACAATTTCACGATCACGCAAACGAGAAAACGCTAAACGTCGATGATGCACCGAATCCGATTTTCCAAGTGTAATAATCGGCTCAGCATACATTCTCAACTCTTTCGCTTTAGCAAGCGTTGTTTTAATCAACTCATGCCGCAAAAGAGAAACCGTCATGTTTTTAAACATGGCTTTGCGGTGAGCACTGGTACGGCTAAAATATCTGCCACTTTTACGATGTCGCATGACAAAACCCTTCCTTTATCGTCTTTATTTTTACTCTCTTGGTGAAGATGGCGGCCAGTTTTCAATATGCATACCAAGCGCCAAACCATGAGCGGATAAAACACTCTTTATTTCAGTGAGCGACTTCTTACCCAGATTCGGCGTCTTTAAAAGATCCGCTTCAGTTCTTTGTACCAAATCACCAATAAAATAAATACTTTCTGCCTTCAAGCAATTCGCTGAACGCACTGTTAACTCAAGATCATCCACTGGGCGTGCAAACAACGGGTTTGCCGCTTGTCGATCATTACCATCATTCGCTAATAATGAAGATTTCAAGTCAACAAAAGGTGCCAATTGTTGCTGCAAAATAGTTGCAGAACGTCTGATCGCCTCTTCTGGATCCAACGTACCATCTGTTTCAAGATCAATGACCAAACGATCTAAATCCGTACGCTGCTCCACGCGAGCACTTTCAACGGTATAAGCAACCTTTTTTACAGGTGAAAAACTTGCATCAAGATGTAAAACACCGATGCTTGCCTTTCCACTTTCTTCTTCTTTTATTTTTGCGCGATTTGCCGCAGTTTGATAACCGCGCCCCATCACAACACGCAAGGTCATTGCAATGGAACCCGCTTCATTCAGATTAGCAATAACTTTATTAGGATTAACAATTTCAACATCATGTTCTTGCTCAATGTCACCTGCATAGACAGGACCAGGACCTTTTTTGCTTAATCGCAAAACAACTTCTTCCCGACCATGTAAGCGTACAGAAACTTCTTTTAAATTAAGAAGAATTTCAATGACGTCTTCTTGAACACCGGGAATAACACTGTATTCATGAAGCACATTGTCAATTTTGGCTTCAACAATGGCGGCGCCTGGCATTGATGACAGAAGAATACGACGTAAAGTCGTTCCTAGCGTATGACCAAAACCTCTTTCAAGCGGCTCTAACGTAATCTTCGCATGCCCATGACCAATCGTCTCAACAGCAATCTCACGGGGTGTTAAAAATTCGTACGGATTATTTTGCATGAAGTAACCTCATATCCATAATGGCTCGCTGATGTGACTACCTAGAATAAAGCTCAACAATAAGCTTTTCGTAAATATCAGGCGGAAGATCTGAACGTAATGGATATTGTTTGAAAACACCTGAAAGCTCATTCATGTTGACTTCAACCCATCCACAAGCAGGGCGTGACTGGGAAAGTGTTAATGCACTTTGCACTCTCAGTTGCTTTTTTGCTTTCTCATCAATCGAGACAATATCACCAGGAGAAACCATGAAAGAAGGAATGTTAACACGTTTCCCATTCACCAAAACACCACAATGCGTGACAAGCTGACGAGCTTCTGCACGCGTTGAACCAAAGCCCATACGATAAACAACATTATCTAAGCGACTCTCTAACAACCTTAACAAGTTTTCACCTGTCGACCCTTTAAGTCGAGAAGCTTCTTTAAAATAATTACGAAATTGACGTTCGAGAACACCATAAATACGACGCACTTTTTGTTTTTCACGTAGCTGACCGCCATATTCCGTCAGACGACTTTTTCTACCGCCATGTACGCCAGGTGCAGCATCGAGCTTACACTTGCTATCAAGAGACCTTACGCCACTTAATAAAGAAAGATCACTACCTTCACGTCTTGAAAGCTTGCATCTGGGACCGAGATACCTTGCCATTCCTCTATTTCTCCTGCCTTTTTCTTTCTCTGATATTAATTAAACACGACGCTTCTTAGGATCACGACACCCGTTAAAAGGTATTCCTGTTGCATCGGTAATAGACAAAACCTTTAATCCTGCAGTATGCAATGCTCTGATGGCTGACTCCCTGCCTGGACCGGGGCCTTTTACGCGTACATGAACATTTTTCATCCCAAAATTTTCCACCACAATTTGAGCAACTTTAGCAACTGCTTCACCCGCAGCATAAGGCGTCGATTTTCTTGAGCCTTTATAACCACAGCTGGCTGCTGTTGCCCATGCAATGGAATTTCCTTGAATATCCGTAATCGTCACAAGTGTGTTGTTAAAAGAAGCGAGAATATGCACCACACCATCAACAACTTGCTTTTTGATTTTTTTCCGTGGTTTTGATGTAGCCACTACAGCTGGAGAAACAACTTCCGCGCCTGCATTCTTTACTATTTCAACACTGTTGCTGTTGTTACTTACTGATGCCATGTGCTTTCTCGCCTAATAAAACTATTCTATGTTGGTTTTTATTAAATTGGTTCAATGTAAAAGGTCTATTCTAAACAAATACTAAACCTGTTTACCTTTACGACGTCCTTTACGTGTCCGCGCATTCGTACGTGTACGTTGACCACGAACAGGTAAACCACGTCTGTGACGCAATCCACGATAACTACCTAGCTCGACAAGACGCTTGATATTCATAGCAACTTCACGTCGCAGATCCCCTTCAACACGGTAACGCGCAATCTCCGCACGCAAAGCCTCAAGATCAGACTCCGATAAATCCTTAGCTTTTACATTTGGGCTAATCTTTACCGCTGAACATATTTTGCTTGCTCTATTACGACCAATACCAAAAATCGCCGTTAGACCAATTACAATATGTTTTTGTAAGGGAATATTTACGCCTGCAATACGGGCCGCCATTCAGCTACTCCTGAAATTCTCAATCGTTTTTCTGTTGTATTTTACAATAATAAAAAAAGGACCTGATTTTAGTTCCCCATGAGAAAAAAATCAAACTTAATCATGGTTTAAAAATATTATCCTTGTTTTTGTTTATGCCTCTTTTCTTTACAAATAACGCGAAGCACTCTTTTTCGTTTAACAATCTTACAGTTTCTACATATTTTTTTTACTGATGCACCCACTTTCATCCTAAATTCTCCATAACACTCTTCAAGCGATTACAATAATATTAAGTAGACTACCTTACTAAACTCATTTTTCCACCACTACGCAAATTTGATTTCTTGACAAGCGACTCATATTGATAAGACATAATATGTGTTTGAACTTGCGCAATAAAATCCATTACAACCACAACAATAATCAACAAAGACGTGCCGCCAAAGTAAAAAGGCACATTCCAAGCCATAATTAAAATTTCAGGCAAAAGACAAACAAGGGTAACATAAATTGAACCAGCAAGAGTTAAACGGGACATAACAGCATCAATATATTTAGCAGTCTGCTCACCAGGGCGGATCCCAGGAACAAAAGCACCCGATTTCTTTAAGTTATCTGCTGTTTCTACTGGATTAAAAACTAATGCTGTATAAAAAAAACTGAAAAATATAATACCCGCAGCAAAAATCAACATATGTAGTGGTTGACCCTGCTGTAAAAGTAATCCAAGAGATGCCAACCAACCCATACCCTTACCATGCCCAAACCACTGAGCAAGAGTCGCTGGGAACAAAATCATGCTTGAAGCAAAAATAGGCGGGATCACACCGGACATATTAATCTTTAAAGGTAAGTGACTACTACGGGCAGAATACATATTCCCGCCCTGAATACGACGAGCATAATTAATAGCAATGCGCCTTTGACCACGCTCGATAAAAACAACAATAGCAACAACTGCGCAAATAGCTAATATTATTAATAATAGAGCAACAGGCTGTAATTGACCTTCCCTCACTTGTTCCATTGTTCTACCAATAGCTGACGGAAGGCCAGCCACAATACCCGAGAAGATAATAATCGATATACCATTACCTATCCCTCTTTCTGTTACCTGCTCACCCAACCACATAAGAAAAAGTGTGCCTGTAACAAGCGTAATCACTGTGATGACATAAAAAGACATATCGGGATTCAACGCAATTCCGTGACCAACAAGCATGCGTGAAACACCCAACGCTTGAAATGTAGACAAAAATAATGTCCCGTAGCGAGTATAACGATTAATCTTTCTTTGTCCTGCTTCGCCTTCTTTACGAAGTTCAGAAAGCTGGGGCATTAATACAGTTAGAAGCTGAACAATAATAGATGCGGAGATATAAGGCATAATCCCTAAGGCAAAAATGCTAAATCGCATTAGCGCCCCGCCAGAAAACATATTAAAAAGACCGATTATATTATTTTGCTGCGCACTAAAAAGTGCTCTAAGTTTTTCAGGATCTAAACCAGGAACGGGTATATATGAGCCAATTCTGAAAACAATAATTGCAAAAAGCACAAAAAGAAGTCGAGCTGTTAAATCAGCTAATCCTCGCTTTGAACTACTGCCAGCAGTTGAGGATAATCGGTCAACACTTCCCATAGCTCAACTATCCCTCAATTTTTCCACCTAAAGCTTCAATAGCGATACGAGCACCGGCTGTCACATGCACACCGGTTACGACCACTGCCTTCTGTAACGTACCAGATGCCATAATTTTAGCATGCTTCGTGACTTTACGAATCAAACCTGCATGCTTTAAGGTTTCAAGTGTTACTTTATCTGAATCAAGATAATTAAGCGCATCTAAACGAACTTCTTCGCTGAGTAAAGCTTTCATTGAGCGAAAACCAGACTTAGGCAGCCTTCTCTGCAAAGGCATTTGCCCGCCCTCAAAACCAACCTTATGGTATCCACCAGCACGTGCATGTTGGCCTTTATGACCTTTACCACTGGTTTTCCCCTTACCTGAGCCAATGCCTCTACCAAGGCGTTTAGCCGGCGTTTTAGCCCCTTTTGCTGGCCTTAACGTATTAAGATTCATATATTAACTATCCTTTTTTGCTTGCGTAGAAACAGAGAGTAGATAAGACACACTTCTAATCATGCCTAAAGTACACGGATTAGAATCTAAAGTAACAGAATGTCCAATCTTTCTTAGTCCTAAACCTTGCACACATTTTTTATGATTAGGCTTTGCACCAATGGTGCTCTTAACAAGCTTAATAACAAGCTCTGTATTTTTATTTTTTTGTTTCTCTTTTTTCGCAGCAGCCATTTCTTAACTCCCTATTTCTTCTATGAGCTTGCCACGTTTAGCAGCAACATATTCAGGCGTCTCGACATCTTGTAATGCCTTTAGCGTTGCTCTAACCACATTTACAGGATTACTGGATCCTATAATTCTCGCTAACACATTTCTTACGCCTAACACCTCAAATACTGCTCGCATAGCACCACCAGCAATAATACCGGTACCTTCGGAAGCTGGTTTCATAAATACCCGAGTAGCGCCATGCTTACCTTTCACACCAGCATGCAACGTACCTTCTTTTAAGGATATGTGAACCATATTTTTTCTTGCAGCTTCGAGTGCTTTTTGTATTGCAACGGGAACTTCTCTTGCTTTCCCACGTCCCATACCTACGCGGCCTTTACCATCACCAACCACAATAGTCGCTGCAAAACTAAAAATTCTACCGCCTTTCACTACCTTTGCATTACGAGCGACAGCTACAAGCTTTTCCTGTATGCCATCACCTTTTACTGTTGCTTGCTCATAACCCGCCATAGTTGCTTAACCCTTTAAAATTGCAGCCCATTTTCTCTGGCTGCATCAGCCAGTGCCTTTACACGACCGTGATATACAAAACCAGAACGATCAAATGCTACCTTCGCAAGACCAGCCTTTAATGCTCTTTCAGCAACAAGACTACCGACATGTTTAGCAGCGTCTATATTTCCTGTCGACTTAAGCTTTTTCTTAATCTCAGCATCGAGTGTTGATGCACTAACAAGCACATTCGATCCATCAGCAGAAATTACCTGAGCATAAATGTGTCTTGGCGTACGATGTATACACAAACGAATTGCTTCAATTTCGCGAATGCGCATTCTCGTTTTTTTAGCCCTACGAATCCTTGCATCTTTTCTTTTCATTTGGCTACCCTATAAAATAACTAACTTACTTCTTCTTTGTTTCTTTTAGTTCAATTTTTTCATCTGAATAACGTATACCTTTACCTTTATACGGTTCAGGTGATCTGACAGCGCGGATTTTAGAAGCAACATGTCCAACAAGCTGTTTATCAGCACCTTTTATAAGGATTTCAGTAAGCGTAGGTGCTTCAATCGTAATTCCTGCTGGCGCTTTAAACACAACGGGATGAGAAAAACCAACAGACAGTAAAAGTTCAGTACCTTTCACCTGTGCACGATAACCAACTCCAACGAGTAATAGTTTTTTCTCAAAACCCACAGTCACACCATTAAGCGAGTTCTGAAGCGTCGATCTCATCGTCCCAGCGATTGAACGATTAAGATGAGCACCCGTGCCAGAACGAGAATACCTAGGCTTAGTGGTAGGAACAATAGTTAAATTGCTTCCTTCTACTTTAATCTCAACAGCTGGATGAACAGTTAGATTAAGCGTACCTTTAGGACCTTTAAGATGTACATCACTACCAACAATTTTTAACTCAACATTTGAAGGCAATGTAACAGGCTTTCTTCCTACTCTAGATGTAATAACCATTATCCTCTCCTGTCACTCAACCGTACACAACACTTCACCGCCGAGATTGCGTGACTTTGCTTCACTTCCAGTCATCACACCATGAGAAGTAGACACGATTGCAATACCCATACCTGAGCAAACAACTGGCAAATCCTGACTACCTTTGTAAGTACGCAGACTAACTCGACTAATGCGTTTGATTTTTTTTATAACAGGCTTACCTTCAAAATAACTTAATTCTACAGAAATATTATGCTTCGCATCTTTTACTGTTGAGTCAAAGTTCTGAATATAACCTTCTTTTTTCATGACCGATAAAATAGCTTTTTTTATCGTCGATGAAGGGAAAGATATTTTTTTCTCTCCCACAGATTGGGCATTTCTGATACGAGTTAACATATCAGCTATAGGGTCTTGCATTGACATCTTCAACACCTCTTAATTTAGCTCTACCAGCTTGCTTTACGCATACCGGGAACAAACCCTCCGGTAACCTGTTTGCGCATATGAATTCTACAGAGTCCAGTCCTGCGATAGTTTCCTCTCGATCTACCGCAAAGCGCACAACGTTTGCGTTGTCTAGAAAGACTTGAATCACGAGGTAACTCTTGTAATTTTCGGACAGCTTCTAGCCGATCAGACTCAGAAGAGGCTTGACTTGCAATAATTAACTTAAGAGCCTTACGCTTATCTGCGTATTTTTTGCCAAGCAAACTTCTCTTCTTTTCACGCGCAATCATTGATTTTTTAGCCATGAATTAACCCGCTTCTTTTTCTCTAAAAGGAAAACTAAATGCATCAAGCAGAGCGTGTGCTTCCCTGTCTGTTGCAGCCGAGGTGGTGATCGTAACGTCAAGTCCGCGCAAGGCGTCAATTTTGTCATATTCTATTTCAGGAAAAACAATTTGCTCTTTAAAGCCAAGACTATAATTTCCACGACCATCAAATGATTTACTACTTAACCCACGAAAATCTCTTACGCGAGGCAGAGCGACAGAAATAAGCCTATCAAGAAACTCGTACATCTTTTTCCCGCGCAAAGTCACCTTACAGCCAATGGGCCAACCTTCACGAACCTTAAAACCTGCAATTGACTTACGAGCAAGCGTGACAACCGGCTTTTGTCCAGCAATCTTCATTAAGTCACTAACGCCTGACTCAATTACTTTTTTATTATCAACAGCTTCCCCTAACCCCATATTAAGGGTTATTTTTAACAAACGTGGAACCTGCATAACTGATTTGTATTCAAACCGTTTCATCAATTTGCTAACAACTTCATTTCTATACATTTCATGCAAACGAGCCATTATTATTCACCGTTATTCCTGATTTGCTATTGCTAAACTTTACCTGCTTAACTTCCAGAGTGTTAAATATCAACAACTTGTCCTGTTGACTTAAAATAACGTGCAGATTTTCCATCCTCTAGCTTACGAATGCCTACTCTACTGCCCTTACCTGAAGCCGAATCAAAAAGCATGACATTAGAAGAATCTATCGGCATAAATTTTATCACAACACCGCCTTTTTCGCCTGACTGCGGATTTGGCTTAACATGCTTCTTCGCTGCGTTAACACCATCAACAAGAAGCTTCTTCCCACAATCTTGAACGCTCAGGACAACTCCTTTTTTTCCTTTATTTTTTCCGGCAATGACAATTACTTCATCACCTTTCCTAATTTTTTTCATAGTAGTTCGACTCTTCTATTTCTGACGAATAAAAAACTTAAAGAACCTCAGGAGCAAGCGATATAATCTTCATGAAGTTATCCCCACGAAGCTCCCTTGTTATTGGTCCAAAAATACGTGTACCAACTGGCTGCATCTGTGCATTTAGCAGCACTACAGCATTCTCATCAAAACGAATCAAAGAACCATCAAATCTTCGAATCCCTTTGCGAGTTCTGACAATAACAGCATTCAGAACTTCACCTTTTTTAACTTTACTTCTAGGTATAGCTTCTTTTACGCTTACCTTAATGACGTCGCCAATTCCTGCATAACGACGGCGCGAACCGCCAAGCACTTTGATACACATGACTCGACGTGCACCACTATTATCTGCAACATCAAGTATTGTCTGTGTCTGAATCATGAAAAACTCCAAGATACGACGGCAATTTTAAAACGCCGCCAATGCTACCATGTTTAAGCAAAATATAAATAGGAAAAATATCTAAATAGCAACATAGATCAATTAAAATTACTTACCCTCTACTGAGCTATCAAAATTTTTTAACACTTTTCCCACTGAAACAACCTTAAAAACTTCCCAATGTTTCAACTTTGAAAGCGGCTTACACATTTTAATAATAACAGTATCGCCTTCAGCGGTTGCGCCTGAAGCATCATGCGCATACATTTTAGAAAAGCGGCGAACAAATTTATGATAAAGAGGATGCTTTACCTTACGCTCAACCTGAACGACTACGGTTTTATTCATTTTTTTACTAATTATTTTCCCAACCACCGTACGGCCCACAGGCTGGCTTACTGCTAACTGTTCTACTGTCATGCTGCTCCCCTTTCCCTTTCTTTCTCACCCAAAATGGTCATAACACGAGCAGCATTTCTTCTCACTTTTCTAAATAAATGAGTCTTGACTGACTGCTGCATACTGCGCTGCATGCGTAATGCAAATAGCTCTTTTTTTGCAGACTGAAACTCAGCTAATAACTCGTTTTCTGTCTTTTTTCTAAGTTCAGATAGTTTCATCACATCACCGTCCGACATTCAAATACTGTTTTAACTGGCAACTTATCAGCCGCAAGACGAAGAGCCTGTCTAGCAAGATCTTCAGATACACCCTCAATCTCAAACATCATTCTACCTGGCTGCACCTGCGCAACCCAATATTCAACGCTTCCTTTACCACTTCCCATTCGAACTTCAAGTGGCTTTTTTGAAATTGGTTTATCAGGAAAAATACGTATCCATATTTTTCCACCACGCTTAATATGACGAGACATAGCACGACGTGCCGCTTCAATTTGTCGAGCAGTTATTCTACCTGTCTCAACAGCCTTTAGCCCAAACTCGCCAAAGCTAACCTTGTTTCCACGTGTAGCAACACCACGATTACGAAGTTTAAATTGTTTACGATATTTAGTTCGTGCTGGCTGCATCATGACAGCTTCTCCTGTTTTTCATGCTGCTTGGTTGCAGTATTTGCTTCAGGAACAGCCGGGGTAGGAGACTCTTTATCACCAATCACTTCACCCTTAAAAATCCATACCTTCACACCAATTACACCATATGTTGTAAAAGCTTCTGCTGTTCCATAATCAATATCGGCTCGAAGTGTGTGAAGCGGAACACGCCCTTCTCTATACCACTCACTTCTTGCAATTTCTGCTCCGCCTAGTCTGCCACTCACACAGATCCTTATACCCTTAGCACCAAGACGAATAGCAGTTGTAACAACCCTCTTCATTGCGCGCCTGAACATCACTCTTTTCTCAAGCTGTTGCGCTACAGACTCAGCAACAAGCTTTGCATCTAACTCCGGCTTCCTAACTTCTTCTATACTCACGTGAACTGGAACACCGATAATCTTATGTATTTCATCACGTAGTGTTTCAACTTCTCGACCACTTTTTCCAATAATAAGCCCTGGTCTTGATGTATGAATAACGATACGAGCATTTCTAGCAGGCCGATCAATCTGTATTCGACTTATTCCCGCTTGAGCTAACTTTTTATTTAGATATTCACGCACCTTAATATCAGCACATAATGTCTGAGCAAAGTCTCTAGGAGAAGAATACCAACGCGAAGACCAGTCTTTTACAATACCAAGACGCATTCCTATTGGATGAACCTTTTGACCCATTACCTTGTCTCCCCGGCACGTAACAACACTTCATCAGAAACTACCACTGTCACATGACAAGTTGGCTTCAATATACGGCAACCACGGCCTTTTGCTCTAGGCTTCATACGCTTAAAAGTTGAACCTTGATCGGCATGAACAAGTTTTACTTTTAATTTGTCAATGTCTGCACCTAAATTATGCTCGGCATTGGCAATAGCTGACTCAAGTACTTTTTTTACAAGAGTTGCTGCTTTTTTAGGACTGAACTTTAATATGTCAAGAGCACTTTCCACAGATCTTCCGCGTATCTGATCACAGATAAGTCTACATTTCTGTGGAGACAATCGGGCATATTTTAACTTGGCCGCGACTTCCATTTTTCATCTACCCCCTAAGCCTTTACTTTTTATCGTCTGATTTGGCTTTTCTGTCGCCAGAGTGCCCTTTAAAGGTACGCGTGGCTGCAAATTCACCTAACTTATGACCAACCATATTCTCCGTAACAAAAACAGGCACGTGCAGCCTTCCGTTATGAACAGCAATCGTTACGCCTACCATTTCTGGCAGTATCATTGATCTTCTTGACCAAGTTTTTACTGGACGTCTACTGTTTGAAGCAACAACTTCTTCTACTTTTTTAAGAAGATGATAATCTACAAACGGTCCTTTTTTTACTGAACGTGCCACAATTATACCCTCTTCTAATCTCTTTTGCGGACTATGAACTTTGTTGTACGTTTATTCTTACGGGTCTTATACCCCTTAGTCGGAACACCTGAATAACTTACAGGATGCCTTCCACCAGAAGTCTTGCCTTCACCACCCCCATGTGGATGATCTACAGGATTCATCGCTACGCCTCTCACTGTAGGACGTATTCCTCTTCTTCTAGATGCTCCAGCATTACCAAGGGATCGTAAACTATGCTCAGGGTTGCTAACTTCACCTATAGTTGCCCTGCAATCGACTGGGATTTTACGCATTTCGCCAGATTTTAACCTGATTGTTGCATAAAGCCCTTCACGTGCAACTAACTGCACCGATGCTCCTGCGCTTCTTGCTAATTGAGCACCTTTTCCAGCTCGCATTTCAACACAGTGAACAACAGAACCAACTGGAATATTCAAAATTGGAAGAGTGTTACCGACTTTTATTTGTGCCGAAACACCAGAACATATTTGATCACCAGACTTTAAACCATGTGGCGCAATAATATAACGTCTTTCTCCATCAGCATAAAGAGTCAATGCGATATATGCGCTACGATTTGGATCATATTCAAGCCGCTCAACGACCGCAGGAATATTATCCTTATTACGCTTAAAATCTATCAATCTATAATGCTGCTTATGTCCTCCACCAATATGACGACATGTAATGCGCCCTTGGCTATTTCGTCCACCAGTTTTCTTTTTCACTGCTAGAAGGGGAGAATAACCCTTTCCTTTGTGCAAATCTTTATTGACAACTCTTACAACAAAACGTTGTCCCGGTGAAGTTGGACCAGATTTTTTCAGTGCCATATCAGTTTCCCGTTACCTGAAAATTACCAAAATCAATCTGCTGGCCCTTCGCAAGAGACACATACGCTTTCCTAAATGCTTTTGTATGTCCCACTATGCTGCCAAACCTTCTTGATTGACCTTTTGTATTCACTACACGCACAGCTTGAACTTTTGTTTTAAATAAGAGTTCAACTGCTTTTTTAATATCATGCTTATTCGCGGCACGTGCTACCTTAAAGACATAACAACTATTTTCATTATCAGAAGAAGCTTTCATCGCTTTTTCAGATACATGCGCAGAAAGTATTACATCCATTAATGAACTAAATTTCATGCGAGCATCTCCTCAATCTGTTTCATCGCAGAAATAGTTACAACTACTTTTTCAGCATGAACCAAACATACTGGATCTATTGCAGAAGTATCTCTTACGTCCAAATTCGCGACATTGCGAGAAGAAAGATATAAGTTATGACTAACTGCATCTGTTAAAACTAAAGTTGTATTCTTATCAGACATGAAAGGAGATAAAATCTTTAATAGCTCACGCGTCTTACATGAATCTACTTCAAGATCCTTCACAACCACTAATCTTTCATTGCGAATCAACTCAGAAAAAACTGACCGTAGAGCGCCTCTATACATTTTTCTATTCACTTTCTGCGCGTAACTACGAGGCTTAGCTGCAAATACAACACCACCCTTTCGCCATATAGGACTACGGATTGTTCCGGCTCGTGCACGGCCTGTTCCCTTCTGACGAAAAGGTTTAATACCACCGCCACGCACTTCAGAACGTGTTTTTTGCGCATGATTACCTGTACGTGAAGCAGAAAGGTAAGCTGTCACAACCTGATGAATAAGAGGACCATTATAACCACAAGAAAAAATTTCATCTTTTAAGGTTAGTTTTTCAGAGTTTGCACCAACTAAATTAAGCTCCATAGATCATCCCCCCTTTTTCTTATCTTCTAAGCTTCTTTTTTTTACGGCGGGGCGAATGACAACATCTCCACCTGGTGCACCAGGGACTGCACCACGAACCATAATAAGATTCCTAGCACTATCAAGTTTTACGATAGGTTGGGAAAGGACAGTACGCATAGCATTACCCATATGCCCTGACATTTTTTTCCCTTTAAAAACCTTTCCTGGAGACTGTCTTTGACCTATTGAACCGGGAGCTCTATGAGAAAGAGAATTACCATGAGTCGCATCTTGACTAGAAAAATGATAGCGTTTAATGACACCAGCAAATCCTTTCCCTCGTGTTAATGCACGAACATCAACCATATCCCCGATAGAAAAAATTTCTAAAGTAGTTTCAGAAGCAAGAGAAAACTTATCAAGAGACTCCTCGTTACTAAGACGAAACTCCCATAAGCCACTTCCTTGCTCAACACCTGCTTTGGCATAATGTCCAGCAATCGCTTTGTTTACTCTAGAGCGCTTACATTTTCCTGTTGTCACCTGAATAGCATTATAGCCATCATTCTCAACTGTTCTTAATTGAGTAACCTTATTAGGTAAAACTTCAATTACAGTTACAGGTATAGAGACTCCATCTTCAGTAAAAATTCGAGTCATCCCACACTTTTTTCCAACTAACCCCAAAGTCATTTTTCTACCTTCTTTATCAACTTTCTACGTCCACACTAATCTGGACATCTACACCCGCTGCAAGATCAAGTTTCATAAGGGCATCAATTGTCTTATCCGTTGGCTGACTAATATCTACCAACCTTTTGTGCGTGCGTAGATCATATTGATCACGAGCATCCTTATCAGCATGCGGTGAGACAAGCAAAGTAAAACGTTCTGTACGCGTTGGTAAAGGGATAGGCCCTCTTACTTGAGCGCCTGTCCTCTTTGCTGTTTCCACAATTTCACGCGTAGAACGATCAATTAGCCTATGATCAAATGCTTTCAAACGGATGCGTATTCTTTGATTTTTTCTTGCAGTTGTCATTTTGTCTACTCTAATACTTTGGTTACAACACCAGCGCCGACCGTTCGGCCACCCTCACGAATTGCAAAACGCAACCCCTCTTCCATTGCAATTGGACAAATAAGCTGAACTACCATCTTAATATTATCACCAGGCATCACCATCTCTACGCCTTCTGGCAGCTGCACTTCACCGGTCACATCTGTTGTACGGAAATAAAACTGAGGACGATAACCTTTAAAGAACGGCGTATGACGTCCACCCTCTTCTTTCGACAAAATATAAACTTCAGCTTCAAACTTAGTATGCGGCATGATAGAACCAGGACGGGCTAAGACTTGGCCACGTTCAACGTCTTCACGCTTCGTACCACGAAGCAAAACTCCAACGTTATCGCCAGCCTGACCTTGGTCTAACAACTTTCTAAACATTTCAACACCGGTACAGGTGGTTTTGATAGTTGGCTTTAGACCAACAATTTCAATTTCTTCACCAACTTTTACAATCCCACGCTCAACGCGACCTGTTACGACTGTGCCACGACCAGAGATGGAAAAAACATCTTCAATTGGAAGAAGGAAAGGTTTATCAATTTGACGCTCTGGCTGTGGAAAATAATCATCCATTGCCTGCACAAGCTTATAAACAGCAGGCACACCAATATCACTTTGATCGCCTTCAAGTGCTTTCAGCGCAGAACCAACAACTACAGGTGTTTTGTCACCAGGAAAATCATAACTGCTTAATAGATCCCTCACTTCCATTTCAACCAAGTCAAGAAGCTCTTTATCATCTACCATATCCGCTTTATTTAGAAAGACGACAACGTAAGGTACACCGACCTGTCTTGCTAACAAAATATGCTCTCTAGTCTGCGGCATTGGACCATCGGCAGCTGATACTACTAAAATTGCGCCATCCATTTGTGCCGCACCTGTGATCATGTTCTTCACATAATCAGCATGTCCAGGACAATCCACATGTGCATAATGTCTCTTGTCTGATTCATATTCCACATGCGCAGTTGCAATGGTAATACCACGCGCTTTCTCTTCTGGCGCTTTATCAATTTGGTCATATGCAAGGGCTTCGCCACCAAACTTATCTGACATACAGCGCGTCAACGCAGCCGTAAGAGTTGTCTTTCCATGATCAACGTGACCAATGGTTCCGACATTAAGATGCGGTTTTTTACGTTCAAACACTGCTTTTGCCATATATTCTTCCTCTTGAAATTTATACTGTTATACTGCAGCTTTGCTGATCACTTGCTCTGCAATACTTGCTGGAGCCTCATTATACTTCGCAAACTCCATAACATAAGTCGCTCGCCCCTGCGTCATGGATCGAAGATCTGTTGCATAACCAAACATCTCGCCGAGCGGAACTTCTGCACGGACTGTTTTACCTGTTGGAGTATCTTCCATTCCTTGCACAATACCCCTTCGTCTATTAAGGTCGCCCATTACGTCCCCCATATAATCTTCAGGGGTCACGACCTCAACTTTCATCACTGGCTCGAGAAGCACAGGCTTTGCTTTTTTTGCCCCTTCTTTGAAACCCATAGAGCCCGCGATTTTAAAAGCCATTTCACTAGAGTCAACATCATGATAAGAGCCATCAAAAAGGGTAACCTTGACATCAACAACTGGAAACCCAGCAATAACACCGTTTTCCATCTGTTCTTGTATACCCTTATCTACAGCAGGGACGTATTCTCTAGGAATCACACCACCGACTATTCCATTAACAAATTCATATCCACTACCAGGCTCTCTCGGCTCAAGACGAATCCAGACATGTCCGTACTGACCTCGACCGCCAGATTGACGAACATATTTACCTTCCTGTTCGACAGCTAATTTTATTGTTTCTCTATATGCAACCTGAGGCTTACCAACGTTGGCTTCTACATTAAACTCACGCTTCATCCTATCAACGATAATTTCTAAGTGAAGCTCTCCCATCCCAGAAATAATTGTCTGGCCAGATTCTTCGTCAGTATGCACTCTAAAAGATGGGTCTTCTTGTGCCAACTTACCCAACGCTATACCCATTTTCTCCTGATCAGCTCGGGTCTTGGGCTCGACAGCAACAGAGATAACAGGCTCTGGAAAAATCATTTTTTCTAGCATAATAACATCAGACGTAGAACATAACGTGTCGCCAGTCGTAACTTTTTTCAGCCCTACAGCTGCAGCAATATCTCCAGCTCTTACTTCCTTTAATTCATGCCGGCTATTTGCATGCATCTGCAAAAGACGGCCGATTCTTTCTTCTTTATCCTTCACTGGGTTGTAAACGGTATCACCCGATTTAAGAACACCAGAGTAAACACGAAAATACGTTAAGGTACCAACATAGGGGTCAGTCGCAATTTTAAACGCAAGAGCAGAAAAGGGCTCGTTGTCTGATGGGTTCCTATAAGCGACTGTCTCTTCTGCATCAAGAAGATGGCCATTCACTGCTGGTACATCGACAGGAGCTGGCAAGTAATAGATAACAGCATCAAGCATTGCTTGAACGCCCTTATTACGAAAAGCAGAACCACATAAAACAGGAACGATTTCATTACGAATTGTTCGGGAACGTAAACCTTGACGCACTTCTTCTTCTGTAAGAGAGCCGGAGCTTAGATACTTCTCCATCAACTCCTCAGAACCTTCTGCAGCAGCCTCTACCATTCGCTCATGCCACTTTTCACACTCGGAAAGCATAGCACTTGGTATTTCACGGGCATCATAATTCATGCCTTGATTTTTTTCGTCCCAATAAATTGCTTTCATTCTAACAAGATCAACCACACCTTCGAATTGATCTTCTGCGCCAATAGGCAACTGAATTGGAACCGGATTACCGCCTAATCGAGTTCTAACTTGCTCAACCACGCGCAAAAAGTTTGCTCCAGACCTATCCATTTTATTAACAAAAGCGAGGCGAGGAACTTTATATCGATTTGCTTGGCGCCAAACAGTTTCAGACTGTGGTTCAACGCCACCGACAGCACAGAAAACAGCACATGCACCATCGAGAACCCTTAAAGAACGCTCTACTTCGATCGTAAAATCTACGTGCCCAGGCGTATCGATAATATTAATACGATGCTGAGGGAATTGCTTATCCATGCCGTACCAAAAGCAAGTGGTTGCCGCAGAAGTAATTGTAATACCTCTTTCTTGCTCTTGCTCCATCCAATCCATGACAGCTGCGCCCTCATGGACCTCACCAATTTTGTGAGAAACACCCGTATAAAAAAGGATTCTTTCTGTTGTTGTTGTTTTCCCAGCATCAATGTGAGCCATAATACCGATGTTACGATACCGCTCAATAGGTGTTTCTCTTCCCACGTGGTGCACCCCTTCTACCAGCGATAATGAGCAAAAGCTTGATTTGCCTTTGCCATTCTATGCATATCATCACGCATTTTTACTGAAGCGCCTCGACCTTCACACGCTTCAAGCATCTCTGCGGCCAAACGAAGAATCATGGTTTTCTCACCACGAGCTCTTGCAACCTTAACAATCCAGCGCATTGCAAGTGCAGTTCCTCGCTCAACATCTACCTCAACAGGAACCTGATACGTCGCTCCACCAACACGTCGAGACTTAACCTCTACTGTTGGCCTTATGTTATTAAGCGCTTTATCAAGAACACTAGGCGCTTCTTTATCGAACTCAGACGTAACAACCGGTTTCGCTACTTTGTTCTTGTTATATGAAGATGACCCAGAACCAGACTCACTTTCGTCTTCTTCTTTATTTTTCAAATTAGAAGCAACAGCCTTCGGCTTTTTGCTTAAACGTTTTAATGCTTCGTCAAGAGCCTTATAAACAATACGCTCAGCAATAGAACGTTTCCCTGCTCGCATAACAACGTTAATAAAACGAGCCAAACGTACGTTTCCGAACTTAGGATCGGGTAGAGTTTCTCTTCTTGCTGCAGCTTTTCTTCTTGGCATTTCCTGATTCCTGTAATTTCTGAATCAAATTCACTTAATTATTTGATTAATGCTTAACTTTCTCATTTTTAGGCTTTTTGGCACCGTAAGCAGATCTGCCCTTACGACGACTTGCCACCCCAGCGGTATCCAGACTGCCTCGAACTATGTGGTACCTTACACCTGGCAAATCCTTAACACGACCACCACGAATCAAAACAACCGAGTGCTCTTGAAGATTATGACCTTCACCACCAATATAAGCAGTCACTTCTGACCCGTTTGTTAAACGAACACGAGCAACTTTTCGAAGCGCTGAGTTAGGTTTCTTTGGTGTCGTAGTATAAACACGTGTACAAACCCCTCTCTTCTGAGGACACTGCCCAAGGTGAGGCACTTTCGACTTTGCCTTTCGTGTTGTCCTAGGGCTTCTAACTAACTGATTAATTGTCGGCATTTACGATAAGCTCCAATCCGCATGATGCGGCCTACATCAAAAAAACTTAAGTACACAATCGGAAGAATGAGGCGCGATTCTAAGAATCCTTTCGCCCCATGTCAAGCACGATTCAATTAACTTTACTTAACATCCTCTCCAAATCGAACTGCTTTACGAGAGGACTTGGACAATGCTCGCTTAGAATGATAAGCAAGCCCCGTTCCTGCAGGAATAAGACGTCCCACAATGACATTTTCTTTCAACCCACGTAAATCGTCTGTTTTCCCACTCACAGCAGCTTCAGTGAGTACACGAGTGGTTTCTTGGAATGACGCAGCTGAAATAAATGACTCAGTCGCAAGTGATGCTTTTGTAATACCCAACAACACCGGCGTGTAACGAGCCAACAACTTCCCTTCACGACCCACGCGATCGTTTTCATCACGCAACTGCCCAAACTCCACCTGCTCCCCTTTAAGGAAGTTTGTATCACCAGGATGCTCGATAATCACTTTACGCAACATCTGTCTGATAATGACTTCTACGTGTTTATCGTTGATCTTCACACCTTGTAAGCGATAAACATCTTGAACTTCATTAACGATAAAGTTCGCAAGCGCATTTACACCCAGCAAGCGCAGAATATCATGTGGATTCATAGAGCCATCAGCAATCACTTCGCCCTTTTCCACATGCTCGCCTTCAAAAACACTGACATGACGCCACTTAGGAATAAGCTCTTCATGCACATCACCAGAGTTTGCTGTGATAACAAGCCGACGTTTACCCTTTGTCTCTTTACCAAAACTCACAATACCAGAAATTTCGGCCAAAATTGCAGGATCTTTAGGACGTCTTGCTTCAAAAAGATCCGCAACGCGCGGCAAACCACCTGTAATATCACGTGTTTTAGATGTCTCTTGCGGGATTCGAGCAAGAACGTCACCAATTTTAACGTGAGCGCCGTCTTCAAAGTTGACAATTGCATCAGCAGGCAATAGATACTGAGCTGGCAGTGTTGTTCCGGCAAGATATAGATCTTCACCAGCCGAATCAACAAGTTTAACCATCGGCTTTAATTCTCTACCACCACTCCGCTGTTTTGCATCTGTCACAACAATACTACTCAACCCTGTTAAATCGTCTGTTTGACGGTTCATTGTGACACCCTCAACAAGATCAACAAATCTAACAGTCCCTTCCACTTCTGTTACAACTGGGTGACTATGTGGATCCCATGTTGCCACAATCTGACCAGACTCTGCTCGTGCACCATCTGCTACAGACAGCTCTGCGCCATACGGAATCCTATAACGCTCACGCTCACGGCCGTGATCATCGACAATAGAGAGCTCACCAGACCGTGAAACAGCAATAAACTTGCCGCCATGATGCTGAACTAACTTTATGTTGTGAAGCCTAATTCTACCTGTCAGCCTGACCTGAACATTATTGACGGCTGTTGCACGTGATGCAGCTCCCCCGATATGGAAGGTTCTCATTGTAAGCTGTGTGCCTGGCTCACCAATAGACTGTGCTGCAATAACACCAACAGCTTCCCCAATATTCACTTTGTGCCCTCTGGCTAGCTCACGTCCATAGCATGCCGCACAAATTCCATAACGTGATTCACAGGATATAGGAGACCTCACCATCACTTGGTCAACTGTCAACTCCTCAAGTCTTGCAACCCACTTTTCATCAAGCAATGTACCAAAGGGAGCCACTAATTCATTAGTGACGGGATGATAAATATCTTGTGATAAGACACGACCAAGCACTCTTTCGTGTAATGGCTCAACAACATCACCACCCTCAATAAGAGGAGTCATTGTCACGCCCTGTGTTGTCCCACAATCTTCTTCTGTAATGACAAGATCTTGAGCGACATCAACTAAACGTCGTGTGAGATAACCTGAGTTAGCAGTCTTAAGCGCTGTATCAGCCAACCCTTTACGAGCACCGTGAGTAGAAATAAAGTATTGCAACACATTGAGGCCTTCACGAAAGTTTGCCGTAATAGGTGTTTCAATAATCGACCCGTCTGGCTTCGCCATCAACCCACGCATACCTGCCAACTGACGAATCTGCGCAGCCGAACCTCTCGCACCAGAATCGGCCATCATATAAATTGAATTAAATGATTCCTCCCTTACTTTCTGACCAGTTGCATCTTTTACCATTTCGCCAGAAAGTTCAGTCATCATTGCTCGGGCCACTTGATCATTTGTTCTCGACCAAATATCAACCACTTTATTGTAACGCTCACCCTGAGTGACAAGACCAGAAGCATATTGCGCTTGAATCTTTCCTACTTCCTCTTCTGCTTGGCTAATAATGCCTGCTTTCTCTTTTGGAATAACAAGATCGTTAATACCAATAGATACACCAGATCGTGTTGCCCAAGAAAAACCGGCATACATCAGCTGATCGGCAAAAATGACTGTTGCTTTAAGACCAACTTCCCGATAACAAGTATTTAATACACCTGAAATAGCTTTTTTATTCATTGTACGATTGACAAGATCGAAAGAAATTCCATGTGGCAAAATTTCCGACAACAATGCACGTCCAACCGTAGTTTCAACTAAACGAACCTGCTTTTTGTACTGACCAGCAACCTCTGTTGAAACATGCTCAGTAATTCTAGCACGCACAGCAGCATGCAAATCTACTTGACCACTTTCATAGGCACGATGGATTTCATTCACATCGGAAAAAACCATGCCCTCGCCGCGTGCATTAATCTTTGTACGAGTCAAATAATAAAGACCTAACACAACGTCTTGTGATGGAACAATAATAGGTTCACCATTTGCAGGTGATAGAATATTATTTGTCGACATCATTAACGAACGAGCTTCAAGCTGCGCCTCTAAAGAAAGAGGAACATGCACAGCCATCTGATCTCCGTCAAAGTCTGCATTGTACGCAGTACATACTAAAGGATGTAATTGAATTGCTTTTCCTTCAACTAATACTGGTTCAAAAGCTTGAATCCCCAGACGATGCAAGGTAGGTGCACGATTCAATAAAACAGGATGCTCACGAATAACTTGCTCTAAAATATCCCAAACAGCAGCTTCTTCACGATCTACCATTTTTTTGGCTGCTTTAATTGTAGAAGCAAGACCATACATTTGAAGCTTACTAAAGATAAACGGTTTAAAAAGCTCAAGCGCCATTTTCTTAGGTAATCCACACTGATGAAGCTTTAGAGTAGGACCAACCACAATCACAGAACGCCCAGAGTAGTCTACCCGCTTACCAAGCAAATTTTGGCGGAAACGCCCCTGCTTACCTTTAATCATGTCTGCTAAAGATTTTAATGGTCGCTTGTTAGAGCCCGTTATTGCTCGACCACGACGACCATTATCTAACAATGCATCCACAGCTTCTTGTAGCATGCGTTTTTCATTACGCACGATAATATCTGGCGCATTCAAATCGAGTAACCGTTTTAATCGATTGTTGCGATTAATGACACGACGGTACAAATCATTCAGATCTGAAGTAGCAAAACGCCCGCCATCTAACGGTACAAGTGGTCTCAAATCAGGTGGCAAGACCGGCAATACTGAGAGCACCATCCATTCCGGTTTATTGCCAGACGCTAAAAAAGACTCAATTAATTTAAGACGTTTAGAAAGTTTTTTCAGTTTTGCTTCTGAAGAAGTTCCCGTTATATCATCACGAATCTTCGCAACTTCCGTTTCAAGATTGAGCCCACGCAATAATTCTTGAATTGCATCAGCGCCCATACGAGCATCAAACTCATCGCCATATTCCTCTATGGCATCGTAATAAGCTTCTTCTGATAACAACTGACCCGCGGAGAGCTGTGTCATGCCAGGGTCAATAACAACATATGCCTCAAAATATAAAATGCGCTCGATATCACGCAATGTCATATCAAGCAACAAACCAATCCGAGAAGGTAAAGAACGAAGAAACCAAATATGTGCCACAGGGCTTGCTAATTCAATATGCCCCATACGATCACGCCGAACACGTGATAATGTCACTTCAACACCGCACTTCTCACAAATCACACCACGATGTTTTAATCGCTTATATTTACCACAAAGACACTCATAATCTTTTACAGGACCAAAGATTCTTGCGCAGAAAAGACCATCGCGCTCAGGTTTAAATGTTCGATAATTAATTGTCTCTGGCTTTCTCACTTCACCATATGACCACGAACGAATCATATCCGGTGATGCGAGACCAATACGGATTGCATCAAATTCCTCAACCTGTGTCTGCTGCTTTACTAAACTCAACAAGTCTCTCAAGGTGTTTCCCCCTCATTAAATTCCGTCAGCGTACAGATAATGGATTATTCAAGATCAAGATTAATAGCAAGAGAACGAATCTCCTTGATCAATACGTTAAAGGCTTCTGGCATACTCGGCTCCATATAATGGTCACCATCAACAATATTTTTATACATACGCGTACGCCCACCCACATCATCTGACTTGACCGTTAGCATTTCCTGTAACGTGTAACCTGCACCATATGCCTCAAGCGCCCAAACTTCCATCTCACCAAAACGTTGCCCACCAAACTGCGCCTTACCACCAAGTGGCTGTTGCGTTACCAAGCTATAGGAACCAGTTGAGCGAGCATGCATTTTGTCATCAACAAGATGGTTAAGCTTCATCATGTACATATAACCTACAGTTACTGAACGCTCAAATGGCTTCCCAGTTCGGCCGTCATATAAAGTCGTTTTTCCACTATCTGGTAACCCGGCTAATTCAAGCATTTGCTTGATTTCATCTTCCGTCGCTCCATCAAACACAGGGGTCGCCATGGGAACACCATCACGAAGATTTTCAGCTAAGGTAAACACTTCATCATCTGAAAGATCCGTTATATTTTCAGTAATCACTCGTTGTTTATCGGGTGTATTGTATACAGAGTTCAAAAATTGCCGGATATTCTTAACCGACTGCTGAGCATCGAGCATTTGCCCAATTTTTTGACCAAGCCCTTTAGCTGCCCATCCTAAATGCGTTTCAAGCACTTGACCAACGTTCATACGCGAAGGCACGCCTAATGGATTTAGCACAATATCAACCGGTGTACCATCAGCCATGTAAGGCATATCCTCAATCGGTACAATGGTCGAAATCACACCTTTATTTCCATGTCTACCCGCCATTTTATCGCCAGGTTGTACACGTCTCTTGACAGCCAAGTAAACTTTGACAATTTTTAAAACTCCAGGAGCAAGATCATCTCCCTGCGTAATTTTTCCACGTTTTGCTTCATATGCTTTTTCAAAATCTAATCTCTCTTGCTTATGCTGCTTTGCTGCTGCCTCAAGCTGAGCATTAATGTCAGCGTCTTGTAGGCGAATTTCAAACCATTTTTCTTTTGGAATTTCAGCAAGATAAGATTTTGTAATTTTTGAGCCTTTCTTCAACCGATTTGGCCCACCCTCAGCTGTTCGATTAATTAATAATTTTTCAATACGCTGAAAAATATCATTTTCACGAATCCGCAATTCATCACTCAAATCTCGATGCACGCGATTTAACTCATTTTTTTCAATTTCCAACACGCGTGAATCTTTCTCAACACCTTCTCGTGTAAATACTTGAACATCAATAACAGTACCTTCCATGCCAGTAGGGACACGCAAAGAAGTATCTTTCACATCCGATGCTTTTTCACCAAATATTGCGCGCAATAATTTTTCTTCTGGCGTTAGCTGAGTTTCACCTTTGGGTGTTACTTTACCAACAAGAATGTCACCCGCTCCAACTTCTGCACCAATATAAACAATACCGCATTCATCTAAACGTGAGAGAGCACCCTCACCAATATTAGGAATATCAGCTGTTATTTCCTCAACTCCTAATTTTGTGTCTCGAGCAACACAAGAAAGCTCTTCAATATGAATACTAGTGAACCGATCTTCTTGTACAACTCTTTCAGAGATTAAAATCGAATCTTCGAAGTTGTATCCATTCCATGGCATAAATGCGACCAATAAGTTTTGACCTAAAGCCAATTCTCCCAAATCAGTAGACTGGCCATCTGCTAATACGTCGCCCTTACGAATTGCATCACCTTTTTTCACCAAAGGACATTGGTTAATACACGTATCTTGGTTTGTTCTGGTGTACTTAGTGAGATTATAAATATCAACGCCTGCTTTCCCTGACTCTGTTGCACTATCATTTACTCTCACAACAATACGGGCAGCATCCACGTAATCCACTATCCCATCACGTCTAGCAACGACCGTCACACCAGAGTCCTTAGCAACCATTCGTTCCATTCCCGTTCCAACCAACGGTTTCTCCGTTTTTAATGTAGGAACGGCCTGCCTCTGCATGTTTGAACCCATTAAAGCACGGTTCGCATCATCGTGCTCAAGAAAAGGAATCAGAGCCGCAGCAACAGAAACAATCTGCCTAGGAGAGACATCCATAAATTGAACTTTATCAGCTGAAGTCAGTGTAAATTCATTTTTATGCCTAACGGGAACCAAAGCATCCGTTAGTTTTCCTTTCATATCTTGATTTGCATTTGCCTGCGCAATGACGTAATCACCCTCTTCAATAGCAGAAAGATACATTACCTCATCGGTTACACGTCCATCGATTACTTTACGATAAGGCGTTTCTAGAAAACCATACTCATTTGTTCGTGCATAAACGGCAAGCGAATTAATCAGACCAATATTAGGTCCTTCTGGTGTTTCAATCGGACATACACGTCCATAGTGCGTAGGATGCACATCACGCACTTCAAAGCTAGCACGCTCTCTCGTCAATCCTCCAGGCCCAAGCGCAGATACACGTCTTTTATGTGTAATTTCTGAAAGAGGATTATTTTGATCCATAAACTGTGATAATTGACTCGAACCAAAAAACTCTTTGATCGCAGCAGAAACTGGCTTCGCATTAATTAAATCTTGCGGCATTAAATCTTCTGACTCAGCAAGACTCAACCTTTCTTTGACAGCACGCTCAACACGCACAAGACCAACACGAAATTGATTTTCTGTCATTTCCCCAACGCTACGTACCCGTCTATTTCCTAGATGGTCAATATCGTCAACTACCCCATCGCCATTACGAATGCTTATTAATGTTTTTAATACAGCGATAATGTCGTCTTTTGTTAAAACACCAGGCCCAGTAATTTCCTGACGGCCAACACGGCGATTAAATTTCATGCGACCAACATCAGAAAGGTCATAACGCTCAGGGCTAAAAAAGAGATTACGGAATAGTGTCTCAGCTGCATCACGAGTTGGAGGCTCACCGGGACGCATCATACGATAAATTTCAACAAGTGCTTCCATTGGTGTTGAGGAAGGATCAACACGCAATGTGTCTGAAATATACGCACCATGATCAATATCATTTACATATAGCGTTTCAAATCGTTCAATTTTTGCAGCAATAAATAATTTTAAAATATCAGGTGTAATCACATCATTGGCATTACCGAGAATTTCACCTGTCTCTGGATTAATCACTGCTTTTGCTAGCACTTTTCCAACAATATATTCTGCAGGAACTTCTAGAGTGCGAATATTTGCTTTTTGTAACTGCGCAATATGACGCACAGTTATACGTCGATCACGCTCGACAATCACTTTCCCTGCTTTTTTAATTTCAAATGGCGCAATTTCCCCACGTAAGCGCTCAGGAATCAAATCGAGACTAAACACCCCATCGCTTAAATGGTAAACATTATTCTCAAAAAACATACCGAGAATTTCTTCAACAGTATACTCAAGCGCTCTCAGTAAAATAGTGACGGGCAATTTACGCCTTCTATCTATCCGGACATAAATACAATCTTTTGGATCAAATTCAAAATCAAGCCATGAACCACGATAAGGAATAACTCGCGCAGAAAACAACAACTTACCCGAAGAATGTGTCTTTCCACGATCATGTTCGAAGAAAACGCCAGGGGAACGATGCAACTGTGAAACAATAACACGCTCAGTACCATTAATGACAAATGTTCCATGATCTGTCATCAAGGGGATTTCGCCCATATACACTTCTTGCTCACGAACATCTTTAATAACTTTCGTATCACCAGATGCTTCACGATCATAATGCACAAGTCTCACTTTGACTCGCAGCGATGCACCATAAGTAAGACCGCGCATACGGCATTCACGCACATCAAATACAGGCTCACCGAGACGATACCCAGCATACTCTAAAAGAGAGCCACCAGAAAAACTGGTAATAGGGAACACAGAAAGGAATGCTGCATGCAAACCAAAGTTTCCACGCGCTGCAGGATCTGTATCGGCCTGCAAAAATTTATGATAAGACTCACGTTGCAATTCAAGCAAAGGCGGAGCCTCAATGGTGCCGGAATGTTTCCCAAAATCCTTACGGATGCGCTTTTTTTCAGTGTATGAGTAAACTGAACCCATGTAAGACACCTCTGCAGATTGCATGAAAGTGATTATTGACTACATTGCTATGAAAAAAACAAATAACAAAAAAATAGGAAAAGCCGGAGATAAAAAATCCCCGGCTATCTCCCTGACAAATGGTTTACCCATCTGTCAGTAATGAGCACTATTTAATCTCGACAGTTGCTCCTGCCTCTTCCAATTGCTTCTTGATATCAGCAGCTGTTGCCTTATCAACGCCTTCTTTAACAACGGCAGGAGAGGTTTCTGCTAAGTCTTTGGCTTCTTTCAGTCCTAGTGTTGTGACAGCACGAATTGCTTTAATCACATTAATTTTGTTATCACCAGTCTTTGTAATAACAACACTAAATTCCGTTTTTTCTTCTACTGCGGCAGCTTCACCACCTGCTGGAGCTGCAACGGCAACTGCAGCTGCTGCAGAAACACCAAACTTATCTTCCATGGACTTAATCAGCTCTACAACATCCATCACACTCATATCAGAAATAGCTTGTAAAATCTCATCTTTACTGACGGCCATGATACTTTTCACTCCACAAATAAAACAAAATAAATTAATTAAATAAAAAAACTAAGATTGACTCTCTTTCGCTTTCAAATCACGAACAGCAGCAATGGTGCGAACCAGTTTTCCATGAGGCTCAGCTAGCGTCCTGACTAATTTAGTAACAGGTGCAAGCATAACCGCCATTAACAAGGAAATTGCCTCTGGGCGAGTTGGTAAGTCTGCTAAACGACCAAGATCAGAACCTGCAAAAAGCTTACCGTCAACAGATAATGCTTTAACTTCAAGTTTTTCCCATTTCTTTGCATAATCTCTAAATATTCGTGCAGCGGCTCCCGGCTCTTCACCAGAAAAGGCCAGCACTAGAGGTCCAACTAAAGCTGGATCCATGCAAGAGAAATGCGTATCTTGAAACGCACGTTTAGCGAGTGTATTCCGAACAACTCGCATATAAACACCTGCATCACGCGCCTTTGATCGCAATTCAGTAAGCTGTGCGACTGTCAATCCACTATACTGAACAGCAACAGCAGAACTAGAACGCTTCGCAACTTCAGCAACTTCTTCAACAATTGCTTTTTTGCCATCAAGTCTTAATGCCATTGTTTATGATACCTCTTCACATAATGCTACTGTAAAATAACAGTAACAACTCCATTTAAAAGACTATTCTTTCTCTAAACTCAAGAAAAAAAAGTCTTTCACCGCCTGCGCAGGCTACGAATAAATTCGTATTTATGCAAATTGCACCTGCGGTCTTTGACGAGCAACCAGAAATTATCTTTCTGAGGTACCCACAAAGTCTTTTTTATGCTCGAAAAATCAAGCAACTAAACTAGAAATATCTACTTGCAAACCCGGGCCCATCGTCGAAGATATAGTAACACGTTTAAAATAAACGCCTTTTGACGAGGCAGGTTTTGCTTTTTTAAGCGCGCCTATAACAGACTCGATATTAAGAACCAAATCATCTATCAAAAAGTCTGCCTTACCAACTGTACAATGCACTACACCAGCTTTATCTGTCCGGTACCTAACCTGTCCAGCTTTTGAATTTTTCACAGCTGCTGCTACATCTACAGTTACAGTGCCATCTTTAGGGTTTGGCATCAATCCTCTAGGTCCTAATATCTGACCCAACTGTCCAACAACACGCATTGCATCAGGCGTTGCTATAACAACATCAAAATTAATTTCACCTGCTTTCACCTGTTCAGCAAGATCATCCAAACCTACAATATCTGCCCCAGCAGCTTGTGCTTTCTCAGCATTTGCTGGTGTTGCAAACACAGCCACACGCACTTCCCTCCCAGTTCCTTTAGGAAGGACGATCGAACCACGAACTGCTTGATCTGACTTACGAGGATCAACACCCAGATTCACGCTCAGATCAACACTCTCTCTAAACTTTGCCTTTGGCAAGTCCTGCAATAAAGCCAAGGCTTCATGCAATGAATATACTTTGCCAGCAACTAGTTTTTCGTTGATCTCTTTTCTTCTTTTGGTCAACTTAGGCATGATTAAACTCCTCCCTCAACATCAACACCCATACTACGCGCACTACCTGCTATCGAACGCATAGCAGAGTCGAGGCTGGCGGCATTCAAGTCAGACATCTTGGCCTTTGCAATTTCTTCTAGCTGCTTACGTGTAATCTTGCCAACTTTCGCGGTATTAGGGGTTCCACTTCCTTTTTCGATTCCTGCTGCCTCACATATTAGATAAGAAGCGGGTGGAGTTTTAATAATGAATGTAAAGCTACGATCTTCAAATACCGTAATTTCAACCGGCAAAGGCTTGCCTTGACGGTCAGTGTTCTGGGTCTGTGCATTAAACGCTTTACAGAACTCCATAATATTCACACCATGCTGCCCTAACGCTGGGCCAACAGGAGGAGCTGGGTTAGCTGCACCACCTTTTACTTGCAACTTTATGAGCGACTTAATCTTTTTTGCCATACTTCACTTCTCCTAGGGTACAAACGCTTTATAAGCTCCCCTTTTGTTTAACACTTAAACTCTCTTAAACTCTGCAATCATCGTGTCGCGTTATATCAAAAAACGTGGCTACAAACCACCTTGAAAAAAACCTCATCACCCTTTTTCAACTTGATCAAACTGTAATTCAACAGGTGTAGAGCGCCCAAAAATAAGAACAGCAACACGCAGTCTATTTTTTTCGTAATTCACTTCTTCAACGACACCATTAAAATCAGCAAAAGGACCATCAATTACGCGAACAACTTCGCCCGTTTCGAATAAGACCTTTGGTTTCGGTTTTTCGCTGCTATCTTGCATCCGCTGAAGAATTTTATCTGCTTCGCTCGCTGTAATAGGTGATGGACGATCACTCGTTCCACCAATAAAACCCAATACTTTTGGAATAGATTTAACGAGATGCCAAGTTTCTTCATCCATCTCCATTTCTACCAAAACATAACCAGGGAAAAATTTTCTTTCGCTTTTTCTTTTTTGCCCTGCCCGAAGCTCAACCACTTCTTCTGTCGGAACAAGAATTTCGCCAAAACGATCAGATAAACCTGCACGTTTTACACGCTCTGCTAGTGCCTGCCTAACAAAATTCTCGAAACCAGAATACGCATGCACTACATACCAGCGTTTTTTTTTGTTTCCGACCTGATCAGTCACAATATTTACCCTCGACATTCACCCTCTCTGTCCGGTTAACCACCCCAAGAGCCAGACCAGAACACTGTCCATACACCACAAAAAAAGCCCTAATATAACCACAATCACAGCCACAGAAATTGTGATCTGAATCGTTTCTTGGCGCGTCGGCCAAAATACTTTACGTAACTCCGCTCGAGACTCTCTCACAAAAACCAAAAAAGCCTTTCCTTGCGTTGTTTTAGAAATCAAGACCACAATCAAAGTTGCAAAAAGAAGGCCTCCCGCAAACCGAATTGGCCAAGAAACGGCACCGTAAAAATAATTCAGCGCGACACCCGCAACAAAAAGCAGGGTGACAATAAGCCATTTAATCCATTCCATACTCATCAGACGATCCAATTTATTCCACCTTTACTGGCAGGCCAGGAGGGTCTCGAACCCCCAACCTGCGGTTTTGGAGACCGCCGCTCTGC
>CAZYJL010000006.1:0-142750 GCA_964647825.1 uncultured Coxiellaceae bacterium
CTTCTTGCCCTCTCGCTTTTTCGCCTCGCCGATCAGAGAGGCGCATTCTACAGACCCACGGCTAAGAGTCAACAGGGAATTTTAATTTTTTTTTAAAAAAATCTTTGAGATCCGACGCTTCCCTACTTGCAAGATGAATTGCTCACCTGCTTGGCAATTTCTTTCGGTCACTTTTTCACCATCAATCTTTACTGCACCTTGCTTCAACAGCCGCAACCCCTCTGACGTACTTGCCACCAACCCTGCTTGCTTCATGACATTTGCAAGTGGAAGACCTGCAAAATCCACATCTAAAAAAACGTCTGGAATTTCGTCAGGCAACATACCCTCTTGAAAACGAGCAATGAATGCCTGCTCAGCTGCATCCGCCTGCTCGCTCCCATGAAAACGAGAAACAAGCTCTTTGGCAAGCTGCATCTTTACATCTCTTGGGTTAGCTCCTTCATCGGTTGCCTTTTTAAGTTGCGCAATTTCTTTTAATGACTTGAAACTAATTAATTCAAACCAAATCCACATAGTTTCATCTGAAATCGACATCACCTTACCAAACATCTCTACTGGACTTTCATCTATCCCAATGTAATTTCCTAGAGATTTTGACATTTTTTTAGCGCCATCTAACCCAACAAGCAATGGCAAAGTAATAACCGTCTGTGGCTTTTGCCCAAAGTGGCGTTGCAACTCTCGCCCCATAAGTAAATTAAACTTTTGATCTGTCCCCCCAAGCTCTATATCTGCGTGCAAAGCAACTGAATCATACCCTTGCACCAATGGATATAAGAACTCATGAATCGCAATCGCTTGCCCGGCATGATAGCGCTTATGAAAATCCTCTCTCTCTAACATACGTGCTACGGTATGCGTTGATGCCAAACGGACAAGATCTGATGCCGACTGCTGCCCCATCCATTCAGAATTAAATTGTAATTTCGTTTTATCAGGATCTAACACTCGAAAAACTTGGCGTTTATAAGTGGCAGCATTTGCTAACACTTCTTCTTGCGTCAATGTAGGGCGTGTTTCATTTCTACCTGAAGGATCACCAATTGTGGCAGTAAAATCGCCTATCAAAAAAATGACTTCATGCCCAAGATCTTGAAATTGACGCATTTTATTCAACAATACAGTATGTCCTAGATGAAGGTCCGGCGCCGTGGGATCGAAACCCGCCTTCACCCGCAGCGGCCGCCCTTCAGCTAGACGTCCCTTCAAATCATCGTGGAGCAAAATTTCCCCTGTCCCACGACGAATCAACTCGAACGATTGTTCTACAGACATAAATGTACCTCTGAACTCAAAATAACGTGTAATATCCAGCGGGGGATTTTCTGTGACAGGGCTTTTTTTTGCAAGAACTCCCGACAGCATATAAAATAACCAAGTGAAATTATTATTGAGGTCTTAATTTGTATGAAAAAGCTACTCTCCGCATGTACGTTATTCGTCGCAGCCATCAATTTATCGGGTTGTGCAAATATGTCCAAACAGGATGTGGGGACTGTCTCAGGCGGGATCATTGGTGGCCTTGTTGGTAGCCAATTTGGTAAAGGTGGTGGACAATTACTAGGCGTTGGTGTCGGTGCATTAGCCGGAGCTTATCTAGGTGGTGCCATTGGAAAAAACATGGACGAAACTGACCGCCTCAAAATGTCTCAAACGCTCGAAAGCAACCCAGTTGGCCAACCTGCTTATTGGCAAAATAAAAAGACAGGTGCAAGCTACACAGTAATTCCAACTAAAAATGTCACGGTGAAAGGAAACCCTTATTGCCGCGAATATCGCTCTACAGCAAATATTGCTGGTAAGCAGCAACAAGTTTACGGTACAGCTTGCCGCAAACCTGATGGCTCATGGAAAATACAATAGAAACAGACAACGTAACAGCTCAGAGGGGGTGTTTTTTGACAACTTGACTGACCGCAATTGCCAAACAGCAAGCTGCATTTTACTAATTAAAAATGTGCTTCATGTGATATGAAAAAGCATTGCTTCGATCACTTCAAATAGCTAATAAGTGATTGATATGCAGTCAAGTCGTCGAAAAACGTCACCCACTGATCCATTACTACACAACAGGAAAACATTTCCATATGACAACCCGCACACGGACGGCCTATACTTGCCAACATTGCGGCACACAGTGCCCTAAGTGGGCTGGCCAGTGTCCAGGATGCATGTCATGGAATAGCCTCGTTGAAGAGATAACACAGTCTCCACACACCCGATACCAAGGGTATGCAACAGGTGATCCAGTCATCACACGCATGACGGATATTGCCCTACAAAAAGAATCAACTCGCCTAGCGACTGGCTCTTCAGAACTTGACCGCGTACTGGGTAGCGGCTTGATGAACGGATCTGCCATTCTCATTGGCGGCGATCCCGGCATAGGAAAATCCACTTTACTTTTACAGACACTCTGCCATCTTGGCCAACAGTTTAAAGTGCTCTATGTCACTGGCGAAGAATCTTTACAACAAGTGACATTGCGTGCGCGCCGCCTAGGCCTGCCAGAAAAAAATATTCTTTTACTCGCCGATACACAACTTGAACGTATTTTAAAACTTGCGCAAAAAGAAAAACCCCGCGTACTTGTCATCGATTCTATACAAACAATACACACAGACTTACTCCCCTCTGCACCTGGTGCTGTTGGTCAAGTCAGGGAAAGCGCGGCACAACTCGTCAAATTCGCAAAACAAACACAGACAACACTTTTCCTTATCGGTCATGTCACGAAAGAAGGCACGCTCGCAGGCCCACGTGTACTCGAGCATATGGTCGATACAGTTCTTTATTTCGAAGGCGAACAAGATAGTCGTTATCGTTTAATACGTGCCGTTAAGAATCGATTCGGTGCCATCAACGAACTTGGTATTTTCGCCATGACGGAAAAAGGATTACGCGAGGTTAGCAACCCCTCTGCAATTTTTTTATCTCGCTATGAAAAACCAGTTTCTGGCAGTGTCATCACAGCTACACGAGAAGGCAGCAGGCCATTACTTGTTGAAATTCAAGCGCTTGTTGACCAAAATCATTCCGGTAATCCGCGACGTATTTCATTAGGGTTGGACCCACAACGTCTCGTTATGCTACTTGCTGTATTACATCGTCATGGTGGCATTGCAACAAATGATCAAGATGTCTTTATTAATGCTGCTGGCGGTGTGCGAATTACCGAAACAGGTAGCGATCTTGCACTACTGCTCGCAGTATTATCTAGTCTACGCAATATACCTATCCCAAATGATCTAATTATTTTTGGAGAGATTGGTTTAGCAGGTGAAACACGACCGGTACAAGCTGGCCAAGAAAGACTCCGAGAAGCGGCAAAGCATGGGTTTCGTCGAGCCATCATTCCACACGCAAATACACCGCGCGAACCGTTAGCTGGCATGGAAGTCTTTTCTGCTCGCTCACTTATGGAAACAATCTCTTATTTACGCTCCCTCTGAATCTGAATGAAAAAAAGTCGACATTTTTTCAGCAATCATTTTCTTCATCGCCATCCTAAAACTTTCTGGCGAAAAACGCGCAACTTGCTGCTGAAAGGCTGTTCTTGTAAACCGATGTTTTTCTTGTTCGAATAATTTTACTGCGGCACAAATCGCATCGACAGTTTGCTCATAAAAAAAGATACCCGTTGGATCAGCTTGATCAAGACCTCTTACCGTTTCAAGCGCACCACCACGCCCAAAGGCAATCACAGGTGTTCCACTTGCCTGCGCTTCGAGAGGTAAAATACCAAAATCTTCTTCTGCAGCGAAGACAAAAGCCTGCGCACGCCGCAAATACTGTTTTAATTCATCTGTTGGTAGATACCCCTTCAATTCAATATTTGAAAATGCAGCAGCTTTGGCTTGTACATGCTTAAACTCTGGCCCATCACCAATCACCACGAGTTTTTTTTCCGGCATCTGTGTAAAACTTTCAACAATAAGATCTATTCTTTTGTAGGGGACAAAACGTGATGCCGTCAAATAAAAATCTTCTTTCTCATCCGACATAGTAAATCCACTTGCATCAACTGGTGGATAAATAAGCTCTGATTCTCTACGCCAAACTTTATGCACACGACGCGCAATGTATTTTGAACTTGCAACAACATGATCAATCCTTGCTGCTGAAACATAATCCCAGATACGCATGCGATGCAATAAAGCACGCGCCAACCACCCACGCACACCTTTTAACCCGGCTGTTTCAAGATATTGGTGCTGCAAATCCCACGCATAACGCATTGGAGAATAAATATAACTTACATGCAATTGATCAGGCCCAGTTAGCACACCTTTTGCAACAGCATGCGAAGCAGAAAGCACAAGATCATAGCCAGATAAATCTATTTGCTCGATAGCAAAAGGCATCAATGGTAAAAAAGCACGATAATGTTTACGAGCAAAAGGCAAGCGTTGAATAAAGGTTGTTTGTACTGATTTGCCTTGTAAAAAATCACGAAACGTTTCTGGTAAAAAATCCACTACTGTAAAAATATCAGCCTGTGGAAAACAAGCAATCATTTCTGCTAATACTTTTTCTGCACCACCGCTAACTGTCAACCAGTCATGTATTATCGCTACTTTCATTCCATTATCCTATTTGCTGATAAATTTAAATCTCATTAAGTATTGCCTGATCGGTTAAAAATCGGTTTAATAGTTACCTTAAGAAAAATATAGTGACAAGGAATTCCGCATGGCGACAGCACTTCTTTTAATTAGTTATCAAAACGACTACTTCCCGCACGGAAGAATGCCTCTTGAAAAAAGTCTTGAAGCTGCACAAAAAGCACAAGACGCTCTTGAGCTTTTTCGATCTGTCAATGCACCCGTGATCCATATTCAGCATGTTTCTACTCGTCCTGATGCAACACATTTTTTACCTTGTACACGAGGCGTAGAATACTATAACACTCTTCGCCCCATCAAAAATGAAACATCTATTCGTAAACATTATCCGAATAGCTTTCGCGACACGACACTTGCCTCGCATCTTGCAAAAAGAGGCATTAAACATCTTGTGATTGCGGGCATGATGACACACCTCTCCGTTGATGCAACTGTCAGAGCAGCCTATGACCATGGTATTTCCTGTGTTGTGTTGCAAGATGCCTGCGCAACAAAGTCTCTTGAATTTGCAGGCACGCTGATTCCAGCACAAACTGTTCATCAAACATTTATGGCAGCGTTACAACCTCTTTATGCAAGAGTAATTACCACAAGAGATTTATTACAATCAGCAAGCCGCCAAGAAAAACAAGAAAAGAGAGGAGAGCAAGAAAACGCTGCGCTTACCGCCTAAAACATGAGCAAGCTAAACAATTTTATTAAGCCGCAAAAAAAGATTCTCTCGTATAATATTTAAATCTTGTACAGTTGCGCGGATATTTTTATCAGATATACCGCGCAGAACGTCGGGTTGTATTTCCTTGCTTAATAGGCAAACTTTTTCAAATATTTCTTCTGCCGCAGGTGTCAAATAAAGACATTTTGCCCGCCTATCACGTTGATTTTCTCGTCGCTCAATTAACTTTCTTGCAGCAAGCTGATCCAGCACGCGCGTTAAATTCTGTGGCTCGATATCCAGTATTCGCGCAATTTGAATTTGTGTATTACCAAGCTGACGAGCAACACAACACAACACCCGTTTTTCAAGATCGCTTAAACCCAACTCTGCTTTTACTCGTGCATTAATGAGACGACGCCAAAGCATACCAATATGACAAATAAGATACTCAATATCCTCAAGATCAGATTCGGACATCGCACAGGCAACTTTTTTAAGCACTTCCTCTTGCATATTCTATTTAGCTCCCCTCTAACAACAATGACTGCTGACGCACCTTTCGCTCAGCTAAAATGCATAGCACACCACCGCTAATAACCAACAGAATGCCAAACATCGTAAAATAATTGGGGGTAACGTGCCAAATGAAAAAAGAAAAAATAGCGGCGTAAATGACAGTCACATAATATAGCGATGCAACAAGCTGTGCACTTACCATCCCTAATGCACAAGTGAGCATATATTGGGTAAAGAAATAAAGCACACCGACAATGCACATAATAAACAATGCCCAACCTGTCATGGCTTGCCAAAAGAAAATAGCGACAACCCCTGAGATAAGCGTTGACAATAATAGAAACCAAAACATCGTGGGCATACCACCTTCAGATGTCCCCAAAACACGCACACTCAATATACTGGCAGCCATACATACACCTGCCGCCAACGCAAGCAATGATGCCGAAGAAAATGCAGATAAAGAAGGATGCAAAACAAACCCAACACCCAAAAATCCGATGAATATTGGCAGCCATAACTGGTGCGCAATCCTCTGACCCAAGAAAAAATAGGCAAGAAACGGCACAATAATCGGTGCTGTATTCACAAGTAGCATGCCATTGACCAATGGAATAAATCTCACCGCATAAAACAACAAATAACTAATCCCTAAGCTAAATAATGAGCGAAGAAAATGCATCGGCAACCGCTTTACGGACAACTTATGCCTACCTTGCAAAAAAACAAACGGCAACGCAATGATCAATGCAATTGCACTCTGACCAAAAATGACTACCGGCAAAGGCGGTAATTGCAACGCCATTGCTTTAATCAGAGCCGTTTGACAGGCATAAAAAAAAGCGCCCAACAGCGTCAATGAAACACCTAAAAACAAATGATTGCGCATATCTCACCCTAGTTCTAACTCTCACTCTGGGCGCAGATTGTAATTAATAATGATAATCAATGTAAATACTATTTAATATTGTTTTACTTATTTTGCTTTCATGCTGTAATGAATTGCATCAAGGACGACTGTAACATAGAAAAAAAGAAGGACACTTCCCCCTTATGCAACTTACGATTCACCCCAAACAACTCACTCTCTCCGACATTAGAGGCATCCTAACGGGACAAATCACCACCCTTTATTTACCTCCTGCCACTCTAACGACTATTCAAACGGCAAAAGACATCGTCACTCGCTGTCTTCACGATAAGAAACCTGTTTATGGTATTAATACAGGATTTGGCGCACTGGCCAACACATGCATTGCCCCTGAACGCCTAACAGAACTGCAGCACCACCTTGTTTTATCCCATGCAGCGGGCACAGGTGAATTACTACCTGAAGCAATCGTACGCCTCATTATTGTGTTAAAAATTTACAGCCTTGCCTGCGGTTTTTCTGGCATACGCCCAACTACCCTCAATGCGCTTATTCAACTTTACAATCATGCTGTCTGGCCATGCATCCCATCACAAGGATCTGTAGGCGCCTCAGGTGACCTTGCACCCCTCGCGCACCTATCAGCCATATTATTAGGAGAAGGTAGTGTTCAACATAATGGACAACTACTTTCAGCCAAAGAAGGGCTAGCACTAGCAGGGTTACCGGTCATGACACTCGACCCCAAAGAAGGGTTAGCTTTAATCAACGGGACACAAGTATCTACTGCTCTTGCGTTGTACAGTTATCATGCAACAGAAAATCTTTTTTTAAACGCACTCGTTACCGGTGCACTTTCTGTTGAAGCAGCACTCGGTTCACATGCGCCTTTTGACGCTCGCATTCAAGCGGTTCGTGGACACAGCTCTCAAATAAAAGTTGCCGCGCTACTACGTCAATTACTTGCAAATAGCCCATTACAACAATCCCATCAAGCATGCGACAAAGTACAAGATCCTTATTCTTTACGCTGTCAACCACAAGTCATGGGCGCGTGTCTTGCACAGATTCAATTCGTTCACGCCACTTTATTAACAGAAGCAAACGCTGTTTCTGACAATCCACTAATATTTTCTGAAGATCAGACTATTTTATCTGGCGGTAATTTCCATGCTGAACCCGTTGCAATGGCAGCAGATAATCTTGCGCTGGCGATCACTGAAATAGGCGCACTTGCCGAACGTCGCATTGCATTATTGACCGACCCTCATTTTAGCGGTTTACCCGCTTTTCTAACTGAAGATGCCGGTATGTACTCAGGTTTTATGAGCGCCCAAGTGACGGCTGCTGCATTAGCCAGTGAAAATAAACATCTCGCGCATCCTGCAAGCATCGATAGTTTACCCACATCCGCAAACCAAGAAGACCATGTCAGCATGGCAACACATGCCGCTAGACGTTTACTTCTTATGACAGAAAATCTCGCTGGTATTCTTGCTATTGAGTTATTAGCAAGCTGCCAAGGGCTTGAGTTTCATTACCCACTTGAGACATCACCTTTACTGAAAAAAGTCTTTGCGCATATCCGCCAAACAATTCCTTTTTATAAAAATGATCGTTATTTTGCACCCGATATTGCTATGGCAAAGAAAATCATCCAAAGTGGCGCACTTCCAATGATGACTGATTTATCACTTAATCATGATACGCGTGAAACCTAAACAAATTGCAACGGCCCTCTTGGCTTGGTTTGATCAACATGGACGCAAAAATCTACCATGGCAACGTCATAAAACACCTTATCGAGTTTGGGTCTCTGAAATCATGTTACAGCAGACGCAAGTCAGCACGGTGATACCTGCTTTTAAACGTTTTATGCAACATTTCCCCGATATCACTGCACTGGCCACAGCAGCGGAAGATAGTGTTTTGCATCTTTGGTCTGGCTTGGGTTATTACAGTCGAGCGCGCAACCTACATCGCAGCGCACGCTGCATTATCCATGATTTTCAAGGACGTTTTCCTGATAATCGCCAAATGTTAGAGACATTACCGGGCATTGGTCGTTCAACTGCTGGGGCCATTTTGGCCATTGCGTTCAATCAAAAAACAGCTATTTTAGATGGTAATGTGAAACGAGTACTGACGCGTCTCTATGGCATCACAACATGGCCGGGTGAAAAAAATACAGAAAAAACACTCTGGGAACTAGCAGAAGCCATGACACCCAGCGAACGCACTGCCGATTACACGCAAGCCATTATGGACTTAGGCGCAACGGTTTGCACACGTAGCAAACCACACTGCATGACGTGCCCGCTGATACGTCTCTGTCACGCATACAAACAAAATTTAACGACACAGATTCCGCAAAAAAAACCCGCAAAAAAAATACCGACACGTCGCATTATTTTTTTGGTACTACAACAGAACAAAACAATTCTATTAGAAAAACGCCCGGCAAACGGCATTTGGGGTGGATTATGGGGTTTCCCAGAAATGCCAGCAGAGACGGATCATCAAACCATTCTTGCCTTTTGCAAAAATGAATTACACTTCCATGCAACACGCATTACATCACTGCCCGCTTTTCGGCATACGTTTTCACACTTCCATCTCGACATTCAACCAATACTTATTGAAAAAAATACAACAAGATTACCGCAACGGTCTCTCACTAAAAATCACATCTGGTATACTGGTGCGGCATCACAAAAAGTTGGCTTACCTACTCCTATTAAAAAAATTTTGGATACGCTTTTATGTCCCGCATCATCTACTGTCATAAATTAAAACAAGACGCAGAAGGACTCACCCGTTTACCTTGGCCCGGCGAACTTGGCAAAAGAATATACGATGAAATTTCTGCAGAAGCATGGCAACTTTGGCTCAATCATCAAACCATGTTAATCAATGAATATCGACTCAACATGATGGACCCGAAAGCGCAAGATTTTCTTGCTGTTGAAATGGAAAAATTTTTATTTGGCACCGGCAGTGCAGCGCCTGCAGGCTTCACGCCAACTGAAAAAAAATAGAAAATTTTGATGATAAAAAATCATAACAGCTCAGGAGGGGGAGATTTTTTTAATTCGCTGACCCTCATCGCCAAACGGCAAGTTGCATTTTACCCATGAGAATACGCTTCATGAATCATGAAAGGGCGCTGCTTCGATCAATAGCACTCTCTGCGGGACCGGTGTTATGCAGCGAAGTAAAAAAATCTCCCCCTCCTGAGCTGTTACAAAAAAATCAAGGTGGATCACTATGACGCACATCGTCACGCCTGATGGCACAACGCTTTTCTATCAACAAGAAACATCAGAAAAAAGAGACTTAATCTTAATTGGTGGTTTATCTACTAATCATACTATCTGGGATCTTGTCTTACCTTTTTTATCGCCGCACTATCGTATTTTACGCTTTGACAATCGCGGTGCTGGGCAAAGTAAGTCACCTAATACTTCTTTTTCCATCACTGATATGGCGAATGATGTCATCACCCTCATGAATCACTTAGCGATAGAAAACGCCTTTCTCGTTGGCCACTCGATGGGTGGTGCCATTTTACAACAACTACTAATCGACCATCCCAACCGCATCAACAAAGCGGTCATTTGCGGATCCTTTGCAAAACTGCCGCTCACCGCACTGATTCATTGCCGCACTATGAGCCACTTACGACGCCTTGGCGTACCGGAATCGACAATCATGGAAGCCAATATTCCATGGGTATTAAGTAGTGCATTTATTGAAGAACGAGGCCCGCTGACTCAAATGATTGACACCTTTCTCGCTGCCGACCGATGGCCACAATCTGCCGCGGATTATGACGCACAAGTGGCCGCTTTAGCACAATTTGATTTACGTGAATCAATCCAAACGATTCAAAAAGAAACGTTAGTCATTGCAGGCAGCGAAGACTTATTGACCCCGCCAAGTTGTTCAATAACTATTCACCAAGCAATTCAAGGCTCGACTTACCATGTCATTGAAGGTTCAGGTCATATGCTACTGTTTGAGTATCCAGAAACCCTCGCACAGCGAATTCATGCATTTTGCACACTGAATCACTGATTTTTGCTTGACTCTATGCCATGCAACCGTTTTAATACGCCCTCACAGCAAAACGGCCAGATAGCTCAGTCGGTAGAGCAGAGGACTGAAAATCCTCGTGTCGGTGGTTCGATTCCACCTCTGGCCAAAAATTACAACACTCAATCATTCTCTTCAAACAACGGAATTTACCTTTTATCATTTCAAGGAGATTAGAAAATATGTTGAGAAACTTATTTTTCATACCAAATGAAGCAAATCATGAAAATATAGAAAAGCTTAAAAAACTCTTAAATGAAAAATACCATTATCTTAAAATAGAAATTACATCTGGTACTGACAATATACATATTTCATTAATGAATGCACGTCATGGATTATACGAAGATATTGACGAAGAAAACAAAAAACCCATCGAATTTTTAGAAGCTTTTGGCGCAAAAGTAAGCAAAAAAGAAGGCGAACATTCTTATTGGAGTTACTCTGTGATAACTCTTGAAAAAGCTAAACTATCAGACGTCATTAATGGATTAGAAAAATTACCAACACCAGAAATTGGACGACCTGGCGGCAAAATCTTCGCAAAGTGTTAACAAATCTTCGCATGAACAATCAAACATTTTGTTATTGGTTACAAGGTTACTTTGAAATAAGCACAGAAGTAACCTTAAACAAACAAAAGCTACATTTAATAGAGCAACAATTAAATCTCATCACCGAGCCCTTGGGTGATTTTACGCAATGGCTCAAAAATTTACTGCTGTATTTAAAAGAGCAAAAATATCAAAAAAAATTATTACATTATTTTCAGAAAGAGATAAACGATCAGTTAAATTTAGTTTTTTATCATGTTATCGATAATAGTTATAATACAGAAATGAGCCTCTTAGAATTACAAAAAATTCACGACGGCATAACCAATGACTAATGAAGAATTTAAAAACTGGATCAAGGGTTACATCACTTTAACTTCTGATAATTTTTTTAACAAAAAACAATACATTATTGTCAAAAACCATGCGAATCTTGTTTTTGCAACAGTTAACAGATTCGATTCGGATATTAAAAAATTCTTATTTGAGCTTAAAAAAAATTTTAGAGAATAATGACATACCAATGAATGAATTTATCAAAATAACAGAAATACTTTCAAGCTAATTAAATATTTCAAAATTTAGCAGAGAAAATTGCGCTTGATTATGTGTATAAGGCTGGCATATTTTATCCTGCAATCCCGTCGGGCACAAATATAACCATCAATAACTTCAATTTCTAACCAAGAATTAAAAACTCCAATATTTTGCAAAATTCATTTTCTTGGCCTGATATAAATTGAGTAAAATGGCAATCCAAACGCATAACATGTTTTCATATAGGGTAAAAAATCAATATGACAGAAATTTGCCCAAATTTTTTCATATTTTCAAATTTTACTTGCGTATAAAATTTTATGAAATAATCTTTTCTGGCATTGTAGAAATTCCAAATTTGCAGATATAACAGGGAATAAAAATGCAAAATGATTATTGAGGAAATTCGAAATGCGCCAAAAAATCAAAATCCCCTACCGGGTGTTTACAATTACTTTAGTGGAGAACCCAAACTTCGGTGGCAAAAAGAATATTTTGATCTACCTAGCGTGCCTCATTTTCATTTTGTTAAATTTAAATGAAAGCTTTGCACATTCCTCACAAAAGCATTCAGACATTTCATTCGCAGAATTAAACAATAAAGTCCAAAAAAGTGATATTTGTGAAATAAAATACAATCCATCAAAAACAGCAGCCATCGTAAATGTTGATTGTGGATCAGCCCAGTATATCAATTTTAAAACCCATCAAACATACGCAATTATCAACCACTGGCCCAATGTCTTTCCGGTATGGATAAGCAACACCATTGCTCATATTGAAGGTCCCTGCGGGACTGGCTGTTCAAAGTCCATTATTTTTGTGGCACCTGCAACTACCATTTCATGTGCAACTCATGAATATAGAATAAAAAAACTAGTTAAAAATGAACCGCCTGATTTTTATAATAATCGACCCCTCTTGATTGATCCCAAAAAAGGTATTTATATATGTTATGATGATGAAAATAATATACAGGTTTTTCCACTGCCCACTCATTCTTCAATTCACCCGCCAAAAAATTACTTTTCGGAAAAAGCAGAAATTCGCAACGGTCAACTGATAGTTACCTATGAAAATGGTAAAGGAAAAATCAAACGTATTTCATATGGAAAAATATGAAAGTCTCAAAAAAGTAATGATTGAAAAAGCAGCTCTCTGGGCAGCGGGAAAGAATGGTCTTGTTTTAATAGCTCAACCATAATCAGCGCAAATGTTAGAGAAGGGATAATAATTTTGCAAGAAAACGACCTAATAGAAAATTCGCTAATTCTAATTCGATCACTGTTTAAACTAATTTAAAATTTTATTTTTTCTTAAAATAAGCGAGCAAAGATATGGATGTAGTAACTTATTTAACATTCCCCAGTATGATGGTCATAAATTGAAAGAATGCCTCCGCTAAAAAAAAGCGTCTTCTGATTTTTAAAACCTGTTAATAAAATCTCTTCAAACTACCCTGAAGCTGATACAAAAAAATAATACGATATGAATTTACTCGCTGTAAAATAGAAAAAAATCAAGATAGATGCAAAAAGAGAATGAAAATATAATTTTTTGAAATTTTTCTTGAAATTTTCATGCATATGATTTTTTTGAAATATTTGTCAAAAAATTACTCGGATTAGAAAAATCGCATGATATTCATCATACTGATTTAAATGATGCGGTTATTAAGCATTTTCATTTATGCTTTTACCATTTTTTTCTCTTTTACAAAAAATTTAATTTTGACATAATGAATGACTTATCCTGCATAGAATATCTTTTCAACAAGTTACATAATCAAAACGATCAAACACACCTCCACTTATTTAAGCGAGCACTTTAAAATTTAAAAGAAAGAAAATAGAAAACAGAACTAATGATAAAAAAAATAGTAGACCTGAAGTAATCTTAGCGATCATTGAAGCATAATAACTCCAGTGCTTCTTTGTGCCATACTCCTTCATATTATCATTATAAAATTTATCTGCATAAATCATTATTGAGTCACCATAAAGTTGATCAAACCAAAATGATAGTAATGAAGAAAAAATAGATACCATTAAACAAACCAATATAAATCCAAGAAATAGCACACAACAAGATCCTGATTGAGATGACTTCATAAAAATAAAAATAAACCCAAGAAACGCTGTCGTCAGAGAGATAATAGCTCTATCAAATGATATTGACGACTCAACCATCAAGCCCCAGCCTTCACTTCTAACAAGCTTATATGTATATTCTGATTTTGTAGAAGAGTCATGCTGTTTTACTTTTTTTACCATGGGCATATCCCTCCACCTAATCAGATAAAATGAGGTTACTTCTTTGGCATGGGGCTTGTATTTACAATCTTGCTTTTGGTTTCCCCTCTTATTTTGCGAATAGAAGATTTTTTGACAAGGCTCTTTTTAAATTTTTTAAATATTGTATTGGAAGGCTTTTTTCTCACAACTTTTTTTGTGGTAATTTTTTTTCCTAGCATGAATACCCTCCAGAATCTGAAAGGAATGTATACAATTCTAACCAAACTTATAAAAATAACAATTGGGAGTGATACCTAAAGTAAGATCAATAAATAGGTGTCTAATGACCTCTTGAAATACGGCACATATTTAACGGCAAATTCTAACTTATTGATTTCAATGATATGCCGACGAGGGGAATCGAACCTCTGACCTACTGATTACGAATCAGTTGCTCTACCAACTGAGCTACGTCGGCTTTTGATTAAAAAATGAACTGGTGCGGATAAAATCTGAAAACCGGCACGAATAGTAGTGCAAACTTCACCATAACGCAATTTTTATCTCAATCCCTCCCGCAAAATCGCTCAACAACCGCACAATTAGCCTACTCAGATACAAAAAAGAATATTTTTTGTACAAAAAATCTCTGCTTCCTCCCTTCAAACTAGCCTCGCAAAAAAATCCTTCGAAGAACTTGCATAAAATACTTTATCAGTGATATAAAATCATTCCGCTTTACTTCTTATTTATTTTTTTCAACTCCCACCCGCCACTTTTTTAAATTTTCATTACTCGCCAAACGACTTATTTCTTTTTTTTATAAAATTTCTTTTTTTAATAAAAAAATTATTTATAGCTTGTTATTTCTTTGACGCAACTTTTATGTATTTTATTTTTAATTAATTTTTTATTTCTAATTTAAAGGATCTGCGCATGCAAAAAAAGCATCATGGTTTTTCTTTAATTGAATTAATGATTGTCATTGCAATTATTGGTATTCTTTCTGTGATTGCCATACCGTCATATCAACACTACACAAAACGGGCACGCTTTACTGAAGTAATCGCAGCTACAGCCCCCTACAAAGTAGCAATTGCCATTGCTTTACAAGAAGGTTTCAGTGCAGCCGATCTAACAAATGGCATCCACGGTATCCCAAAAGCACCACTGCCGACAAAACATCTTGCTGCACTTGAGGTAAAAGCTGGCATCATCACCGCACAATCGACGGAAATTGCTGGGAATGCGACGTATATTTTAACGCCCGATGAAAATGGTAATACGTGGTCAGTCAGCGGCACCTGTCTCGATAATCAATTATGCGATGCCTAATATGCAGCAAATAAATCTAGCCATAAACACCAGCAAACTCGAAAAATTATTATACGATGATTCTGGTTTATCACATGAAACGATTCAACAGGCTCAACAAATTGCCAGAAAAAAACATACCACTCTTTTAAGACAATTGATCAACTCGCGCGCGCTTTCAAGTAAAAAAATACTTTATTATTGTAAAAAAATATATGATTTACCTATTTTCAAAATCACTAAAGAAGAAAAATTTTTACCTTATCTTGAATCATTAAGTTTACATTTTATTTGTCATTATCAGATTATTCCTATTCAAAAAGAAAATGATTATTTACATGTTTTACTTGCTGACCCAACCGATCAAACAGCTATTAACGCAATTTTATTTCAAACAGGATTGAAAGTTAAAATTTATTTGACAGATTATGAAACTTTTGAAGCATTAATCGAAACAATACACTCTTCTCGTGAAACCAATCAAACAAAACGAGCAGAATTAATTAAGCGTATTACTGCAGAAAAAAAAGCATTGCATGAGTCAGTACAACTGGCTGATCAACACATACTAGATGAAGCACCTCTCATTCAACTTGTTGATAATTTAATTTCACAAGCACAAAAACAACACGCCTCTGATATTCATATCGAACCGAGTGAAAAATATTGCCGCATTCGCTTTCGACAACACGGTGTACTACAAACCGTTAGCGAAATTCCGCAACCACTCACCCCTCAACTCATTACTCGCCTGAAAGTGATGGCACGACTAGATATTGCTGAAAGACGATTACCACAAGATGGCCGTTTTCATTTTAATAAAATGGATATCCGAATTAGCACATGCCCAACAATCGATGGCGAAAAAATCGTCTTACGACTTTTAAATACCAATCAAACATTACCTTCTATACAACAAATCGGCATGTCAGACGCTCAACAAGTTTTATTTCAAAAAATGCTATCTGAGCCACAAGGGATGATTTTAGTCACAGGCCCGACAGGCAGCGGTAAAACTGTCTCGCTCTATTCTGCACTTCACTATCTCAATCAGCCGGAAAAAAATATTTCGACCGTAGAAGATCCCGTCGAAATTCGACTGAATGGCATCAACCAAATGACGATCAACCATAAAACAGGATTTACATTTGCTGCCGCGTTGCGCGCATTACTCCGACAAGATCCCGATATTCTGATGGTCGGTGAAATTCGTGACCAAGAAACTGCACATATAGCTATTCAAGCAGCACAAACCGGTCATCTTGTTCTATCCACACTGCACACGACAGGCACTATCGAAACAATTGCACGACTACAAGCCATGCAAATCCCAACGGGCTATTTAGCCAATGCACTCAAATTAATTGTTGCACAGCGATTAATTCGTACCCTTTGTCAAACCTGTTGCATACCTGAACAAATAGAACAAAACACGCAAACTATTCAAAGTTGGCGTGCAGTAGGATGCTCTCTCTGTTCCCAAGGCTACACCGGCAGAACAGCCATCCATGAGTTTCTACCTATAAATGAAAGTATTGCGAATGAACTGAGCAAGGGATCAACAAACACAGCATTGCTACGAAAAATAGTTATTGAAAATGGCTTTCTATCATTACGCGAACATGGATTACAAAAAGTTGCTACTGGCATGACGACGCATGCTGAACTTACCCGAGTTCTCGGTCAATGATTCTATTCAGCAAAAAATGCAAACAAAAAAATTTTTATTGGGAAGGAACAAATTCAGAGAAAAAAATCCTCTCAGGAGAAATGATAGCTTATAGTAAAAATCTTGTTAAAATGGCTCTCCATAAAAAAAACATACAAACCACTCTAATAAAAAGAAAAAGAAAAAATATTTTCATTCGCCAAAAACTATCTCTATATGAACGCATCCTTTTTTTTCGGCAACTTGCAACCCTACTCCCTGCCGGTATCCCATTATTACAAGCGATTCAAGTGATTAGCCAACGCACTGATAATGTGGGATTTGTTACACTCGGCACTGCATTACAAACGGATATTAACGCGGGCCTTGGACTTGCTGCAGGATTAAGAAAATTTCCGACCTACTTTGACACGATGACTTGCCATTTAATCGAAGCAGGCGAAAAAACAGGCACGCTGGATAATCTACTTGAGCGAGTGGCAACACACTATGAACACATCGCCAAATTAAGAAAAAGTATTATCCAAGCACTATTTTATCCCTTAGTGACACTCAGTATTGCCGCATTGATTACACTGATTATGCTCACAGTTGTCACGCCACGTTTTACTGCATTATTTAATGAAATGCATGCCCCGCTCCCTGCATTTACACAAGCCGTTATTGTTCTCAGCAATGTGATTCGAGATTGTTTTATTCCGTTTTTTATAAGTATAGTATTTTTTAGCCTACTGTTTTCGTATTTTAAAACAACTCGTTTTGTCCGCTCGTTCTCTAACCAGTTGTGGATTAGTTTACCTATCATTGGGACATTTATTAGAAAATTGATTGTCACACGTTTTACCAAAAGTCTCGCGACATTACTTGCAGCAAGCTTACCGCTCACAGAAGCACTGGAGATGTTAGCTGCTACAACAGGCAACATACACTACGAAAAAGCCATAAAAAAAATGTCACGTATCATAGCGACCGGTCAACAATTGCATGATGCTATCCAACATGTCACTCTCTTTCCACCTACACTGCATCGCATGATTAAAATAGGCGAAGAGTCAGGCACATTAGAAAAAATGCTGCTAAAGTCAGCTGAATTTGAAGAAGCAACCATCCATCATTTTATTACAACCTTCAGCCAACTCATGGAACCCTTGATTATGACCATTCTTGGTGTTTTAATCGGTAGCTTGGTGATCGCCATGTATCTACCCATTTTCAAATTGGGAAGCGTTATCTGATGGACATACTCCGCTTCATTATGGAACATGATCGATTATTCTTGTTGCTTATAGCAGCACTATCCCTACTTGTCGGCAGTTTTCTTAACGTCGTGATTTGGCGCTTGCCACAGATGATGAAAGAAGCTTTTCGTGAAGATTGTCGTGAGTACCTCGGGCTCAAACCACACCCCGCTGAAACCAAAAAAAATTTAAACTTATGGCTACCTCTTTCCCACTGTCCACATTGCACACATTCTCTCAAGCCTTGGCATAATATTCCGATTATTAGTTTTTTGGTTTTACGTGGTAAATGCGCCTTTTGTAAAGCGCCTATTTCATTACGCTACCCACTTGTTGAACTACTCTCATGCCTTGCTTCAGTCTATGTTGCATGGTATTTCGGCCCTAGCTGGCAAAGTCTTTTGGGTATTTTATTTACATGGATTGCAATCGCACTGACTTTTATTGATATCGATCACCACTTGTTACCTGACTCACTCACACTATTGCTTGTGTGGATAGGATTATTCGCCAGCTTATTTTCTATTTTTGTGGATCCAAGCAATGCCATCATTGGTGCAATAGCGGGTTATATTATCTTCTTCACTGTTCAATGGCTTTATCATCTTGCTACGGGAAAAACCGGTATAGGCCAAGGCGATTATAAATTTCTTGCCGGCATGGGTGCGCTATTTGGCTGGCAACTCTTACCGATTATTATTTTACTTGCATCAGTGACTGGGCTTATTTTTGGCCTATTACAAATCAGCCTCAAACAACAATCAAAAAGCACGCCGATTCCATTTGGTCCATGGCTTGCGATTGCAGGCTGGATCAGCATGCTACATGGAGAAGCGATTTTGCATACTTTATTACGATTTCTTGTTATCTAATTCTTTATGTTGATTATTGGTTTAACAGGTGGGATAGGAAGCGGCAAATCAACCGCTGCACAACTCTTTGCAAACAAAAACATTCCCATTATCGATACAGATACGATTGCACGCACACTGACTACCCGTGACTCACCGGCACTCGAAGCGATTGTGCAGCATTTTGGCCCTGACATTTTACAAGCGGACCAGACATTAAATCGTAAAAAACTCAGGGAAATTATTTTTAAAAATCAAAATGAACGCCAATGGTTGGAAAAATTATTGCACCCATTAATCCGTGCTGAAATGCGGCGCCAAATTGCACTTTACAAAGCACCTTATTGTATTGTTGTTATCCCCTTACTAACAGAATCGACACCCGATCCAATCATTCAACGTATTTTAGTCATTGATGCGACAAAGGCTCAGCAAATGGCACGCACTAAAAAACGTGACGAACTCCCTGCAGAAACCGTTTCTGCTATTTTCCAAGCGCAATCGAGTCGAGAGAAAAAAATTCATCTAGCAGATGATATTATTGACAATAGCGGCACAATTGACGACCTTGCGACTCAAATCAACGCCCTGCATCAAACCTACTTATCCCTTGCTAAAAATCAATCGATAGATAATTAGTCACTGGCGCGAAATGCATTGAAAGGAATTTCACCTCTCCCCTAGTGGGAGAGGTCGGCACCGTAGGCGACAGGTGAGGGGAGATTGAATGCAACTATAAATCAAAATACCCCTCATCCGCCGCCTCGTGTCGACTTCTTCCACAAAGGGAGAAGTGAAAATACATTTCGCGCCAGCGACTATTTAAATTGGGTTTGCCGGGTGAAGTGATCATGTTATTATCAGACCAGTCTGACTATGGCAGGATACGGGCTGTGAACAAAGAAAAAGATGTTATCTATGAGCATCCCTTAAATGAATTGATTCGCGTCTGCCTAAGACTTGAACAACTATTAAACAGAGCTGATCATGAAGTTGAAGACTGCTCTGCTACCGGCACCCGCCATACCATCGTCACTATTATTAACTTACTACAATTACTCGAACGCCCGGACCTCAAAGCAAAACTTGCCAAAGAACTCAGCATGCAACACCAATCTTTGTCTCGACTAGAACGCAGCCCTAGCGTAGATGAAGAAAAACTCAATGCCTTACTAAAAAAACTTGACGAATTAAATCGTTACTTCATCACAAGTAGTGGCAAAATTGCACAAGAATTAAGAGAAATAGAATTACTCAACAATTTACGACTACATTTATTTACACCGGGTGGTGGCTGCAGTTTTGATACACCACTTTATCATTTCTGGTTACAACAGCCGGCTGAAAAGCGCTTAATAACCATTAAAAAATGGCTTTCTGAATTCAACATGGTCCGCTTAGCCAGCAGCTTAATTTTAAAACTGGTACGCGAAGCTTCACATGCACAAATGAAAAATGCAATTAATGGTTTTCACCAAGAATTACTCGATCCACAAACTAATCTTAAAATGATTCGTGTCATTGTACCGGCTCAAAGTGAAACCTATCCAGAAATTAGTTTAAGTCGCCATTTCTTAAGTATTCGTTTTTATTCGCCGAGCATCGCAACACGCCCAACACAATATCAACATAGCTTGCCTTTCTTACTTTCTTACTGCACAACCTGACTTGATTATTAGTCACCTCAGTGGGGATATTGTTTAATGACTTAACTGACCGCAACAGCCAAACAGCAAACTGCATTTTACTGATAAAAGTACGCTTCATATTATCAGAAAGGGCATGGCTTCGATCACTCACAACAGCTGATGGGCAACTAATATGCAGTTAAGTCGTTAAACAATATCCCCACTGAGGTTACGATAATTACTCAACACACTGCAACGCAGCGCGTACAGTTTCTATGCCTGCATTTTCTTGATATGCATGCTCGCTTATATATCGTCGCCAAGCACGCGCACCGGGCCGCCCTTGAAAAAGACCTAAAATATGACGTGATAAATTAGATAATTTACTGCCCGCAACTAATTGCTTTTCTATGTAAGGCAAAAATAACTCAATCATTGCTTTACGAGATAAAGGATTTATTTTTCCTGAGAAACTTTCTGCTATTTCTACCAACAACCAAGGGTTGGCATACACTTCACGACCCACCATCACGCCATCAACATACCGCAAATGTTCTTGCACCTCTGTCACAGTACGAATACCGCCATTGATAATAATTTCTAACATTGGAAATTGTTTTTTTACTTCACGGACATACTCATACATCAAAGGTGGAATTTGCCGATTTTCTTTAGGACTTAACCCCGATAGCCACGCTTTACGAGCATGAATAATAAAAACGGTACAGCCTGCCGCATGGACTGTCTCAATGAATTGAAAAAGCGCCGCGAGTGAATCTTGCTGATCAACGCCAATACGGCATTTTACAGTGACCGGAATCGTTACGGCTGCGCGCATTGCCGCGACGCAATCAGCCACTAATTGAGGCGTCAACATTAAACATGCTCCAAATTTTCCCGCTTTGACACGATCACTTGGACAACCGACATTCAAATTAATTTCATCATACCCCGCAGCTTCCCCTAAGCGTGCACACTGCGCCAACGCGTGGGGATCACTTCCACCTAACTGTAAGGCAACTGGATGTTCCATTGCATCAAATGCCAATAATTTTTGTGTATCGCCATGTAATAATGCTGCTGTTGTGACCATTTCGGTATACAACAACACCTCTGAATTTAATAATCGATAAAAATAACGCGCGTGAGGATCAGTACACCCCATCATGGGTGCAACGGAAAATTGTCGATTTATTTTTTTTTGATAATTAGGCATGCTCAAGAGAATGTAACGGTCGCATCGAACTCCACTGCCGACATCCAGGACACAGCCAGTGTAACGAACTGCCCGCAAAGCCACACGACACACAGCGATAATCCGGCTTATCGGACAATAGTTTTCGAGTTAAATTATGTAAAATAACGAGATCTTCCCGTGCTCGCCCCTCAACACTCGACATATATAAATTAATAAACAAATGTAATCCTCGTAACGTCGGATAACGCCGCACATAATCTGCGACATATTTCGCCGCTGTTCTATCCCCTTTTTGTTGTCGAATACGCTCCGACAAAATCAACACGACAGGTACATGCGGATATTCTTCCAGCATTTGCATGAAATAACGCACCATTTCATCTTCTTTACCAAGTCCTTCATAACACAATGCTAATGCACCTACCGCTTCTGATAAAAAATCAGGATTTTGTGTTCTAATTTTTTTTAAGTACTTCAATGCAGCTTGATAATTTTTTCGACTCATTTCAAATTGCGCTGCCAATAAACTGGCTCTGACGCAACAAGCATCATTTTTTAAAGCATTTTCTAAGGCATCTATCACTAACTCAGAACGGTGTTGTTTCATTGCAGATTCTGCTAATTCACAATAATAATGTGCAATCACTTTTTTTAATTTATTTTTTTCTTCTTTATTAACAATCACACTTAAACGATTTGCTGTTTTAATAGCATTTTCCCAATCTTTTTCGCGCTGATAAATATCTAACAGTGCTTTTAATGCAGGTGTTGCATATTGCTTAATTCCTACCACCTCAAGAAATACACCTTCTGCACGGTCAAATACCCCCGCGCTCATATAATCTTGGCCTAATTCATACAGCGACTGCTCTCGATATGCTCGATCCAATTGCGGACGCGCAATTAAATTTTGATGAATGCGAATCGCACGATCCACTTCGCCACGCCGACGAAATAATTTTCCTAATGCGAGATGGGTTTCAACCGTATCCGTATCCACTTCTAGCATACGAATAAAAATATCAACGGCTTTATCGGGCTCTTCATTTAATAAATAATTTAAACCAACCAAATAATCTCGATGAAATCCCGGCTTTGTGATTTTTGCAGGGTGCTGACGCCACTTGCTGTACAACAAATACATTGCACAACCTGTTGCGACAACCAACACACCCCACCAAAAATCAATGCCCATTATGGTCGATCCTGCAAAGGAATCGTGCGAAGATTACGGATTTCTTCTTCTGCTACTTTTAAACGCTTGGAAAGATGATAGTTGCGAATTCTTGCCTTAATTTGCAAACATAACCCCATCATTAATCCAATAAAATAACCCGCTGCAAAAACAAGTATTGTAAAAAAAGCAAAGGAAAAGTTTCTTTGCCCCAACCAATAATTGACTGTGATATCACCTTGATTCAACACAGCAAATCCGACACACGCCACAATAACAATTAATACAAACAAATAAACAACATAACGCACCACACACTCTCCTCAATCAAGTTAACTCTCTGCATACTGACTATAATATTTTTTTGATAAGGCTTTTGCGGCAACAAGATCATCTGGCTTCATCACTTTTGCCAGACTATCACGCATTTTTAATGCAGCGTCACGAATTTGTGTATTCGCCGATGTCGAAGCAAGATCTAACCATGCATAAGCTTCACGATCATTACGCGCAACACCCTGACCTTCAATATAAATCACACCAAGTAATAATTGCGCATTATCCATCCCTTGCTGCGCAGCCTGCGTATACCACGCAGCGGCAGCGGCAGGATCACTCGGCACCCCCATACCTTTCTGGAAAAAGAGGCCCGTCATATACTGCGCATTCGCCAAGCCTTGTTTCGCCGCTGCAATAAAAAAATTAAACGCGCGACGATCATCTTTCGGCACACTTAAGCCATTATGATAAAAATAACCCAAAGCAAACTGTGCATCAGGATACCCTGACGCTGCAGATTTTGCATACCAATTTATACCTGCTTGACGATTCACCGGTTGACCAACGCCATTAAATGTCAAATAGCCCATTAAATATTGCGCAACAGGCAAGCCTTGATCTGCCGCTTTTTTCACCCAAGCCAATGCAGACAACGCATTTTGCGGAGTACCGATACCGTTATAATAACTCACTCCCAAGTTATACTCTGCTTCCGGCATCCCTTTATCGGCTGCAAATTTATACCAATAAAATGCCTGATTTTTATCTGCTGTTGTGCCAATGCCTTTACTATACAAAATACCTAACATGGCAGCTGCTTTTACTGAACCGGCACCTGCAGCTAAATTAAACCAACTAAACGCCTGACGCGGATCTTTCTTCACGCCTTTACCCGCATAATAAAGCAATCCAAGATTATATTCTGCGGCAGGAAATCCTTTGGCTGCTGCCTTACCGTACCAATTAACAGCAGCAGTTAAATCTTCGGGAATACCACGTCCCATTTCACTTAAATATCCCATCACAAACTCAGCGCGAACATTACCACTCAAAGCAGCTTGTTTGAAAAACGTTAGTGCCGGTGTCATATTTTGCTCCACACCCACACCAAAATAATACAATGTTCCCATCGCATATTGCGCTTCAGGCAGCACACTACTGGCTTTCATATACCAAGCTGTTGCTAATTGATCATTTTTTGCTGTGCCGAATCCATGCTGATACAACCATGCTAACTGATACTGTGCCTCAACAATCCCAATCTCTGCAAAATGCTGATAAATCGTAAATGCTTTTTGATACTCTTGTTTATTCAGTAAAGTTGCAGCCAACGATAACTGATCTTTTGCCAAACTGGCTTGCACGGCTGATAACGAATCGGCTGCCATCACATCATGATTAGTCAACACGATTGCCAAACAGGCACTTACTTTCGTCACACTGGCTAACCATTTTCTCATACAGACACTCCCTTATCTTTTAATGCGATGAATGCTTCAGCCAAGACTGTTTTGATTGCGGCAATAACTGTATCGAGTTGATCCTGAGTAATGATTAAGGGTGGCGCAAGACGCACAACTGTACTATGCGTTTCTTTACTCAGCACACCCGCCTTTAGTAACCGCAGGCAAATCTCTCGAGCAGAATAATAACGTGGATTAATCGCAACGCCAATCAGCAATCCCTTACCTCGAACAGCAGTGACTAACGGCGAATCAAGCGCAACCAAAGCACGATAAAAATAGTCGCCTAACTCTGCCGCACGGGCGGATAAATTTTCTTCTTCAAGCACTTCTAATGCTTTCAATCCAACGGTTGCTGCCAAAGGATTACCACCAAAGGTGCTGCCATGATCGCCTGGTGTAAATACAGCCATGACATCACGACGCGTTAAAAAAAGAGAAACCGGCAACAAACCGCCTCCTAATGCTTTCCCGAGCACCAAGCCATCTGGTTTCACATTTTCGTGATCGCACGCCAGTAAACGCCCTGTCCGTCCCATGCCCGTTTGAATTTCATCCGCAATGAATAGCACATTGTTTTCACGACAAATCGTCGCACACGCCTGCAAATACCCTGCCGGCGGCACAATAATCCCTGCTTCGCCTTGAATGGGTTCTACCAAAAAAGCAGCTGTTTTCGGTGTGATGGCAGCGCGTAATGCATCTGCATCACCATAGGGAATAAAACGAAATCCGGGTGTAAATGGGCCAAAACCTGAGCGATATTGCGGTTCGGTCGACATGCTAATGACAGTTAGCGTCCGCCCATGAAAATTGCCTTCACAGACAATAATTTCCGCCTGATCCAGCGGCACATTTTTTTGTGTATAAGCCCATTTGCGTGCGGCTTTGAGCGCTGTCTCGACAGCTTCCACACCGGTATTCATTGGTAAAGCACAATCAAAGCCCGTGATAGTGCACGCCTTTTCAAGAAAAAAACCCAAACGATCTGTGTGGTACGCTCTCGAGACGACAGACAATGTTGCGGCTTGCGCGGTTAACGTGGCGACGAGTGCAGGATGACAATGGCCATGACTGACAGCAGAATACGCACTCATCATATCAATGTAACGATTACCCGCATCATCCCAGACATACACACCCTCGCCACGCACGAGCACAACGGGCAAAGGCGCATAATTCTGAGCGCCATACAGGTGTTCACGCTGAATAAACGTATTCATCGCACACTTCCTGCAGAAAAAGCTAACTTACATTGCGAAGCATAGGGCTAGCAAGCAATTCAACGGAATATTAATTTATTTTTTAATAGATTGCTGAAAAAAATAAGAAGTGAGTGTTTCGTCAGATTCCGTCTCACAGAGCCCTCTTCAATTCAGGGCGGTAACCCCTGTGACGTTTTAGGCTTTCCTCTATTATCAAGGACTTGCTCACCACGTCTCAAGTGGGTTTCCTTCAGATTATCGTTATAGGTTCTGGACGAAAATCTGTCGAAAGCACTCACTACTGATTATAGGAGAAATCCGGAGATTTAATAGGGATAGTACGAACTTTTTTTAATATATTTTTGAAGAACCCGGTTCTCACAAAGCGTTTTTTATTTAACCATATGATTAATTTGAAAAATAGCGAGCTCTAGAGCGCAGTGCAACAAATGCTTTTCCAAAACCATCCCATAGAGATTCAAATAGAGCTTCTACTGGCTATACACATTTTATTAGTAGAAAATAATTTAATCCAAAATGATGAGTAAAAAATTCTCGCAATGAAAGAAATAAAGAAAGGATGCAAACCTAATGTTTAATTCTTATCAAACTGCAGCTCTCACCGAATTAAACGCGTACGGCTTAACTAACGAACACCTCATTAATTTAGTCACTTATCCATTCAATAAAAATGATTCACGATATTTTGACTTCGCACATCAAAACGCACTCATTTATCTTGTCAAAGAAAAAAAATTTTCTATATCAGATGCGCTCACTGAAATCCGTGAAACAACGATTGATGAAGCGGCAGGCATAACAAAAGGGCTGGGGCGTAAACACGTTTTAGATTTAAATAGATATCAAATAGCAAGCCTACTTGCTTTCCAAGCAGACGGATTAACACGCGAGCATCTCCTCAATTTAAAGACCTACTCCTTTGATAGAAGCAGAACACCCACTTTCACGCACGATCACTATTGTGCGTTAGTTTCTCTTATCAAAGAAAGAAAATTTTCTCTCTCAGACGCGCTTGCTGAAATCCATGAAACAACAAGCAACGAAGCGTTTGGCATTCATCGAGGACTAAATCGTAAACACGTTTTTGATTTAAATTCATACCAAATAGCAAGCTTACTTGCTTTCCGAGCAGACGGGTTAACGCGCGAGCATCTCGTCAGTCTAAAAACTTATGCTTTTGATAGAGATGATGACTCGATTTGTTTTGAGGAAACGCACTTTGATACATTATTTTATCTTATCAAAGAAAGAAATTTTTCTGTCTTGGACGCACTTGCTGCAATCAGTGAAATGACGATAGATGAAGCAAAAGGCATTGCACAAGGGTTGGCGCGTGAACAAGTTTTTGGTTTAACTGCTTACCAAATAACAACTTTAGCTGTTTTATATAAAGATGGTTTAACACGTGAACATTTACTTGCTTTGCAGACAGAAGACCCGAATAACGACAGAATACCCACTTTGGAAGACAGTCACCATGATGCATCCATGTTTCTCATCAAAGAAAAAAATTCACCCTCTCTGACGCGCTTGCTGAAATTCGTGAAACCACAATAAAAGAAACAAAAACGCTATTACAGCATGATAAAAATCTATCCGCATCGCGACTTAGTAGTACGCCAAGCACGCTATTTGCAACCACGCCTGCGCCGGTGGAAGAAAAAAAAGAAGAACCCACTTTCAGACCCACTCATTCATAAAACCAAAAACCACTTCCCCTAAAACATCAATCCATATCTGGTAAATTATAGAAAACATCCATCTTAACTCACTCGAATTCAATGTCTGACACACTCTGCATTGCCAAACAATCCACAATCGTTTCTTTCGAGTTTACTCATTGTCCATCATCGCCAACTGTCATTTATTTTTCACTCCAACCCGTCCACACTTCCCTTACCAATACGTAAAATTTCTAACTTACTCGCTGTTAAACTGATCACGGTGGTTGGCAGTAAACTGACTTCACCACTCTCAATGACCAAATCGACTTTACCCATAAATGCGCTATAAATATCGCGCGCATCAACATAACGGCTGGTTTCATCCTCAGAAGCAACTAATGAAACACTCATTAAAGGCTCATGTAATTCAGCCAACAACGCCATAATCATGACTGAATCAGGAATCCGTAAACCGATCGTTTGACGCTTCGGTTGCAGTAAGCGTTTCGGCACTTCACGCGTTGCTGGCAAAATAAACGTATACGGACCCGGCGTATGGGCTTTTAAAAAACGAAAGGTTGGATTATCTACCACCGCGTAGGTACCAATATCAGACAAGTCTCGACACACTAAAGTAAAATAATGTGCCTCGGTTAAATCCCGCAATTGCCGAATGCGTTCAACAGCCTTCGCATCACCTAACTTACAGCCAATCGCATACGCGGCATCCGTTGGGTAAATCACCACTCCACCCGCTTCGAGCAAGCGTACCGCCTCACGAATCAATCGCATTTGCGGGTTTTCTGGGTGAATTGAAAAAAACTGTGTCATTGGCGACTGTCCCTACTACATTTACATTCATCCTGCTACTATACGCGGTTATTATAATAACAACGTTAACTAGACAGAAAAAAACCCATGCCACTTCATCCTATCACCGCCACCATCGCCTCACTAACACATGATGGCCGCGGCATAACCAACATTGAAGGTAAAACAACCTTTGTCAATGGTGCCTTACCAGGCGAACAAGTCACCCTTAAAATAACCAGAAAAAATCGTCGACACAATGAAGCTGAAGTGATCGACATTCTCACGCCATCGCCCGACAGGATCACCCCGATCTGCCCACACGCAGCCATTTGCGGTGGCTGCAGCATGCAACACGTGCATGACGACGCACAAGTCGCATGGAAAACACACACATTACGCGAACAATTACAGCACTTTGGCAAAGTCACACCCGACACATGGTTGCCACCCTTAACGGGTCAGACAGCAGGTTACCGCAGAAAAGCGCGCCTCGGTGTGCGCTATGTTTTTAAAAAAGAAAAATTATTAGTTGGCTTTCGTGAAAAATCGAGCAATTATCTGGCTGATATCACAAATTGCATGGTACTCGATCCACGTATCGGTCAAAAATTATTAGCACTCTCTGCCTGCATCCGTGAACTCGACTGTTATACAGAGATTCCTCAAGTAGAAGTTGCCGCCGATGATCATACCGTTGCCTTAGTCTTTCGCCACATGACAGATTTATCCGCCGCAGATTTAGCCCGTTTACGTCAATTTGGCGAAACGCATCACTTTCAAATTTGGTTACAGCCTAACGCGCCGGCAGCGATTCACAAATTATATCCAGAGACACCAGATGAATGGCTACACTACCCATTAACCGATTTTGATCTCGACATGCGCTTTCATCCGCTCGATTTCACACAAGTGAACCATGCGATTAATCCACGCATGATTCAACAGGCAATTGCATTACTAGAACTCACTTCGCAAGATGACATACTTGATCTTTTTTGTGGCCTTGGTAATTTCACACTACCAATTGCGCGTTATGCAAAACACGTCACGGGGATTGAAGGTAGTCAACAAATGGTAAATCGCGCGACAGAAAATGCCGCTCGCAACCACATCACAAACACCCATTTTATTGCAGCGAATTTAATGGCGCCTGACAAAAAAGACATGCCATGGCTGACTAAGCGTTACGATAAAATCCTATTGGATCCGCCCCGCAGCGGCGCAAAAGAAATCATTCCTTTCCTCCCTGCCACCGGCTGCCAACGCATTGTCTATGTCTCTTGCCACCCAGCAACACTCGCGCGCGATGCCGGCGAACTTGTGCATACGCACGGCTATCATTTAGCCGCAGTCGGCGCCATCAATATGTTCCCTCATACTAGTCATATTGAAGCCATTGCGCTTTTTACTCTCCCGCACAGGAAAGGTTCCAATGGTCACCATCAACACAAAACGTCTGCCCGCTAGCAATGCCGACACAGCGAGCTGGTTAGCGTATTTCAAACAGCGCCCAGGTATCGGCACACTTGAAATGGCTATGATTGAACGTGCGACGGAATTTGTGATTGCACAAGGTCCTGTTCTCACGACATTTTACGGACAATCGTGTTTAACACACGGTTTTGAAATTGCCGATATTTTAATTGACATGCATTTAGATGCACACTCCCTTGCGGCAGCGATCATCGTGAGTACCACACGTAAATTGCAATTAGCACCGGAAATTATCACCGCTGCTTTAGGTGAACCGGTGACACAACTCGTTAAAAATGTTTTACAAATGGATACACTTGATAGATTGGAAGCGCGTGGCCAATTACAACTAGATCGATTACGAAAAACTTTTTTAGCGATGGCATCCGATGTGCGCGCTATTTTAATTCGTCTTGCCGAAAGAACGTGCTTAATGCGCGCGATCAAACATCTACCACCGGTTGAGCGTCAATACTTTGCCAAACAAACCATGGATATTTATGCACCCTTAGCCAACCGTCTAGGCATCGGTCAAATTAAATGGGAATTAGAAGATTGTGCATTTCATTTTCTTGAGCCTGTTATTTACAAAAAAATTGCGGATTTTCTAGCAGAAAAAAGAATTGATCGTGAAAAACGCATTGCGGATATTGTGTCATTTCTAACAGAAAAACTTTCGCAAGCAGGCATTCAAGCAACATTGTATGGACGCGCAAAACATATTCACAGCATTCATTTAAAAGCATTACGCAAACAAGTGCATTACGATCAAATTTATGACTATAGCGCCTTGCGTATTCTCGTGAACACCATTCCAGACTGTTATGCTGCACTGAGTTTAATTCACTCGCTGTTTCATCCGATCGCTGAAGAATTTGATGATTATATTAGTCATCCCAAACCGAATGGCTATCGCTCTATTCATACTGCTGTCACCGACGCAGAACAAAAATTATTTGAAATCCAAATTCGCACATTTGCAATCCATGAAGAAGCCGAACACGGTGTGGCAGCGCACTGGCTATACAAAGAAGCGCGCACCATTGAAGCAGAACAAGAAGCTAAAATTCGTTTAGTACGGCAATTGCTTGATTGGCAACGTGATCTGACGCAAGAAATACCCTCGTCAGAAAAAAAGAACCTACTCGATGATACTGTCTATGTTTTTACACCCATGGGCGACATTATTGATTTACCGCAAGGTGCCACCGCACTGGATTTTGCATATCGTATTCATACTTCCCTTGGACATCGTTGCCGTGGCGCCAAAATTCGCGGGCAAATTACACCGCTGACCCGCCCACTACAAACAGGTGACGTTGTTGAAATTATGACAGTTGCACAAGGTGAACCCAGTCGTGATTGGCTCAACGTTCACGCTGGTTATCTCAAAACTTCGCACGCCAAATCAAAGGTCGCGCACTGGTTTCGACAAAAAACAGGATTGCCAACACTCACCACAGAACAGACAAAATCGCCACCCTCACAAAAGAAAATATCAAAACAACGCGCACCAACTCCTTCTCTTGAAAAAACAACGCCACTAAAAACCACACCGCCAATGATCGAAGGCGTAGGGAATCTACTAACTCGCATTGCGGGTTGCTGCAAACCTGTTCCTGATCAGGAAATCATAGGGTATATTACTCTCGGTCGTGGTGTGTCAATTCATCGCAAAGACTGCGGGAACATTCGTCATACTGCCACATCACGCCACCAACGCATGATACCTGTAACATGGGCAGGAAAAAGGCGGTAATGATCAAAACGATGCAAGCACGCATACTCGCTATTTCACTCATTCCCAATATGGTGATTGCATTTTTACTCAGCATTTATATTATTCATTATTCACTCACTACTGCAGAAGATACGCTACACTCGCAAGGCGAGTCTGTCCTTTTACACATTTTACATGACAGCAAACTCGCGTTACAAAAAAAAGATCGTCATGCGTTGTATGAAATCACCCGTTTTTTTATGGAAGAAAAAGGGTTAAGCGCCATTACTTTTTTTAGTCCTCAACAAAAAGTGCTCGCTTATAGTGGTCGTTATGATCCTACATTATTCAAAAACATTTCATTTGATAAAAAAGAAATTTCTATTTATGAAAATCTAGATACCCTCACTTTTATTACACCGGTTATCCAAGATAACAATCTCGATCTAGCTAACGCTGCAACTTGGCAACAAAAAGAACCCTTCGTTGGCTGGATTTCCATTACAATTTCAAAAACAGACACATTATTAACTGAATATCGCACGATTATTATCACACTGACGTTACTCATGATCGGCCTATTGATGAGTATCTATTTCACTCGACGTACAACTCATTGGCTAAAAAAACCCTATATTCGCCTCCAAAATGCGATACAAAAAATTAGTGAAGGCCACCCTGAAACACGTATTTATCCCTTATCAGAAGGTAAAGTTGGCGAAGTAGAAGCAACACTCAACCGATTAGCGGCAATCCTGGAACAAACGAGAGATCGTCTTGAAAGAAAAATTGCTCGCACAGATGCAGAACTGCAGTCAGCCACACAAACCATTGAAGCGCAAAGTACCGCTTTAATTCGTGCACAAAAGAAAATACACGATGCCGCCCGTAATAAATCTATTTTAATGACCAACATGAGCCATGAAATCCGCACACCTATGAACGGTATCATGGGTTTTACAAGTCTTTTATTAGAAACGGACCTCACCCAAATACAACGTAATTATTTAGTCACGATTCAAAAATCTGCTCTCAATTTATTAAATCTTGTTAATAATATTCTTGATTTTTCACGTCTCGATGCAGGCGAATTACAATTAGAACAAATTCCTTTTAGCCTGCACGATTGTATTGACGATGTTCTGAGTATTCTCTCGCCGTTAGCAAACGCAAAACAATTGGAATTTACCGCACTAATTGATAAAACAATTCCTCGACAAATCTTAGGCGATCCATTACGTTTGCGACAAATTATTACAAACCTCGCCTCTAATGCAATTAAATTTACCGAACAAGGTGAAGTCATTATTCGCGCCACCGCGGAAAAAGAAACAACTAAAATCGTTAAATTACGCATCAGTATCACCGATACTGGATTAGGTTTATCACCTCAAGTACGTAAACGTATTTTTCGTGCTTTTCAACAAGCCGATACGAGTATTGCAAGAAAACATGGTGGCACCGGTCTTGGGTTAGCCATTTCGAAAAAACTAGTTGATCAGATGGCTGGCAAGATAGGCCTTGATAGTGAAGAAGGCAAAGGATCCACTTTTTGGTTAACATTCTCGGCTGAAAAAAGCGATGCAACAGCCACAACGATGACGGAAACCGCCTCTTTTCCGAATCATATTTTTTATGTATACGATACACACCCGATAACACGTGAAGCAATTTGCACCATTCTGCAAGACTGGCAAGCAACGGCTTATAGCTTCAGTACGCGCGAAGCATTGATCAAAAAACTTGAAGAACTTCCAACAAACAATCCTCCATCAAATCTCATTGTGATCACGCATTGTCATGCATCACACACTGAAAACGAAAAAAATGATCTACATAAAATTCGTCATCTCTTTCATGGGCCATTAATTATCACCACTTATGGCGCAGAACAACGCATTATTAATCAACTTCTCTCTGCGGGTGCAACGCTTTGTCTTGCCAAACCCATTACACGGCACGCGCTGTTAAATACACTTTGCAAACTTAACTTACTCGCAAAAAATACCTTCCTCGCAGAAAAAAACACAGCAACCCTATCAAACAAAACCATTCTCTGCGTTGACGACAATATCCATAATGCGACATTACTAAAAGAATTGCTTACGCGTACTGATATCAAGACTGTCATCGTGCAAACGGGTCTAGAAGCCATTAAATATGCACAACAGCAATCTTTCGATTTAATTTTAATGGATTTACAAATGCCTAATATGAGTGGCGCGGAAACGCTCATACATATACGCGAAACAACACGCAATACACACACTCCTATTATTGCGCTTTCTGCACATATTGATGAAAAGGAAAAACGTAAGCTTGCCACGCAAGGCTTTAATGATTGGCTCACCAAACCAATGACACATTCTGTCTTCTTTGCAACACTGCAGAAATGGTTAAATAAACACTATTCACCACTTACCTTGGACACTCCCCAAAAACCTATGCAAACAGAACAAAATAAACTACAAGAAAAAAATATGATCAATGAAATGTTAACATTCTTAATGACTACACTATCTGATGATCTCGCACAAATACAATCTACATTACAAAAACATGATTTTGCTGAAGCACAAAAATACGTGCATCGTTTACACGGTGCTGTTTGCTACTGTGATGTGCCACCACTGAAAGATAAAATTGCTGCACTCGAAAGTGCTTTGAAAAAACAAGAAAACATCACCACACTGCTTGCATTATTTTCTGCTGTTAAGGAAGAAAGTCAAAAACTATTAGACAAAGAAAATAATAAACAACCGTGTTAATTTTATAGCAGACAAGTATATGATTTTATTAATAAAAAATTATTTTTGAAAAAATTATCAATATAATCAGCAAGATACAAAATTCATGTTTTATGAATAAAATCATTAAGTTGTCTCAAAAAAAGCCGTGAGACACAGGGCTACCTCATATAAAATGATCTTTTTCTGAACTATTTTTAACAAAAGAAGCTGTCATACCGCGCTTTATGCGCGGTATCCAGTCTCTTTATCTATCATTTTCTGGATCCCGCGGATAAACCGCGGGATGACAAGATTTTGCTAGTTAATTTTTTGATCAAAAACCAAATTAATATAAGAAAAATATCAATTTATATGAGGTGGCCCTGCCGTGAGACATAGAGCAGTAGTAGCTCCCTGCCATCAATGCGGCTTTTCCACTGCCTTTAATTTAGGAATAATTTTGAGCTTAACAATCCGATAACCACGCATTTTTTCGACAACCACTTTAAACTCGTCAAAGTTTAATCGCTCCCCTTCTTTTGGTAGCCGACCTAACGCATTCAAAATATAACCAGCAATCGTTTCTGCCTCACCTGAATGCATATCAATCTCACGCGCCAACGCACGCTCTAAAGAGGAAATCGGGCAATCACCTCGTACCGATAAACTACCATCTGCATTCACTCGCCAATCATCTTGTGTGCGATGAAACTCATCTTTGATTCGACCAATTAATACATGTAATAAATTATCAAATGTCACGAAACCTAATGGATCTAAACGATAATAAACTAATGCAAAATGTGGCATCCCTTCTTGAAATTTTTGCAACAATTCTAAAGCAGGTAACCGCTTAGAAACCTTTAAAATAGGACGGATCAATGTCTCCAACTGCGTAATTTCACCTTCCACATACAGCTTTGAAAAAAGATCTTTACTATGTATCACACCCACTATTTCATTTTTTTGACTATCTAAAACAGGATAACGGCTATATTGATTCTCCATCACAATTTGCATATTTTTTTCAATCGATTGCTGCAAATCTAATGTCACCATTGCTTCCAACGGCCGCATAACTTCTATCACTTTTAAATCCGCAAAATCCAACGTATGTTCTAATATGTCTGTTTCTGCTTTTGTTAATTCACCATGCAGATGACTCGCACCCAAAATCATTTTTATTTCATCTGTTGAATAAAACTTTTCACCTTTATGCGTTTCTGCAAAGCCTGCTTTTTTTAAAAGTGCATTAGAACAAGCATTCAACAACGAAATCGCAGGATACATCAACCAATAAAAACCATATAATGGGATCGCTGTCCAAAGTGATACTTTTTCTGATTGGCGAATCGCCAACGATTTTGGCATCAATTCGCCAACCACAATATGCAAAAAAGAAATAATTGAAAAAGCAACAAAAAATGCAATTACCGCCACCAATTCAGGTGAGAAAATTCCCCACACAGCAAAAAAAGGTCGCAACAAATGCGCAAACGCAGGCTCGCCAATCCAGCCTAATCCTAACGATGCCAAGGTAATACCGAGCTGACATGCGGACAAATAAGCATCTAAATGATAATGCACATAAGAAAGAATTTTTCCGCGAAGACCATAGGTTTTTTTAATCGTCGCAACACGCGTATGACGCAGTTTCACCATACCAAATTCTGCCGCAACAAAAAAAGCATTCATTAGTACCAAAAGAAACGCCGTCACTATTAATATCACATCAGTCATCAACTACGTCCTCGCAACGTTAAATCCCTATTTATCTTCTTTGTTAACCGCCTCATTTTAAAAAAGCTCGGGCTCCAAGATAATCGCATCCATTTCTTCTTTATATTGCTCTGACGACATTTGTAAAGCATCCAACCCTTTAAAATCCCAGTGTTTTTTATCCATTAATTGCCCGGGCTTCAACGCTTGTAAGGCATGCAAAATATTGCTTGGAATTTTTGGATTTTCAAGCGCTAATTCATCAATCAAGCGTTTCACGCGTTGTCGCATTAAATTTTGCTGCGAACCACATAAATTGCAAGGAATGATTGGAAATTGTTGTTCTTTTGCATACTGAATAATATCTTTTTCTTGGCAATAGACTAACGGTCGAATCACCATATGCCGCTTGCTATCACTTAACAATTTTGGCGGCATGGAACGAATTTCACCGTTATAAAAAATAGACATTAATAATGAACGAATCAAATCATCACGATGATGACCTAAAGCAATACGATTAAACCCTTGCTCTTCGGCAACACGATAAATAATCCCGCGACGTAACCGTGAACACAGTGAACAATATGTATTCCCCTCAGGAATTTTTTCTTTCACTATAGAGTAAGTATCTCGACGTAAAATTTCATGGGTAATGTTACGATCTGCTAGCCACGCACGTAATAAATCATCATTCCAACCCGGCTGACCTTGATCTAAGGTAAACGCAGAAAACGTAAATCGATTGCCGCTACGCTTTTGCAACAAATGCAATAGCGTCAATAACGTAAAAGAATCTTTGCCACCGGACAAACACACCATGACACGATCACCACGATGAATCATGCCAAAATCTGCAATGGCTTTCCCCGTATAGTGCAATAGTTTTTTTTCTATTGCAGAACTGACACGCATTGCCACTCCTGAAAAACGAAACGACTTACCTATACCACAAAAAGTAATAGTTCAGTGATAGTGTGTTTTTTTGCTTAACTGCCTATCAGTCGTCTATCGGCTGTTGTAAGTGATCGAAGCCTGACCCTTTCCTCTCACATGAAACGTACTTTTATCAGTAAAATGCAGCTTGCTGTTTGGCAATTACGATCAGTTAAGCAAAAAAACACCCTTCCACTAAGCTAGTACCAAAAAAAATGTTGCCTCTGGAGCAAGGCCCCAGGGCAACATTCTTAAACCGGATAGACCGCGGTTATTCGACGACGGAAACGTCTTCTGCTTGCAAGCCTTTTTGACCTTGCGCAACAGAAAACTCTACACGCTGCCCTTCTTCCAAGGTACGGTATCCATCACCACGAATAGCGCGGAAATGCACAAATACATCGCCACCCTCATCACGCTGAATAAAACCATATCCCTTGCTGTTGTTAAACCACTTTACGGTTCCCGTTTCACGTACTGCCATGCTAATTAACCTTCATTTCTAATTGAACAAATTACTATTTTCTGTGCTAGGCGTGTTTTCACCAAGGCAAACCCATAACCTAGCAGCAATAGCGAGAACATTCTACCAGATATCCATCAAGGTTCGCACTAATTAATTGTAACTAAAATCATTATTCTTAACTGCCCAAGAGAGTCAGGGTTTTTTTACTTGGCTGACAACAATCGCCGTAACAACAGATTGCTTTATGATTCGCGAAATCGACCTATACCAATCGCGGCATTTTGACACGTAGGCCAAAATGCATCGCTCATCAACCAAGCATACTCTGCAGCACGCACAGACTGCATGGCATCCTTTTTGCCAGTCATTTTCAATGAATCTCCGGGATGACAAAGTATCAAGCCATCACCCACACCCTGGTTAATCTCTGCCAAAAACTGCTGAAAATACTGACCATAGTGTGCTGCCCGCGCAAATGGGTAAATCCCTGAAAAAATTTGATTATGCGGCACCTGCAACGCTTGCAAGCGTCGCTTAAAATGCAGGCCACCCGCATAAGCCAATACCACTTTTTTTAGCCATGCAGGCGCATGACAGCTTGGGTCAACGGAGCGTATATAGCACCCTGTCGCACGCAAACGCTGCTCATACACTTCCAACAGCGCATCTTGGATCACTGGAAAGATATGCACATGCTGATGGCCATCGATATGTGCGGGCAAACACCCCATCGCGGCTTCAAACGCATTCAACTGCGCATGAAGCTCAGCCATCACGCCTTTTTTATCGATTTTGCGCACTATAGCGCGCGGCAGCAGCTGATAAATCGGCAAGAATCCATGGGATTGCCGCAAAGCAGATGACAGTGGCACACCTTCCGTCAAATTAAAATGCAACCCGATATCGACATGCTTCACAAAAGGCTTGAGCCAGTGCGCGTGCTCATCCCAATAGGACGACGTCACAAGACAACTGGTTGCTGACAACCGCTGCTTCCCAAAAAGCTCAATAATCGCTTGAGATACGGCCCAATCTTGACCATAATCATCTGCGCAAAGAATAACCTTCTTCATTAGGATCTTAATCTACGGGAAACGCACTGTGTTAGCAACGGAAATGCAAAAGCTTTCAAGCCAGCAATGGCGACAAGATTTTTGTTGGCTCGCCTTATTTCTTATCCTTTTTTATATTGTGATGCCTGATAGTCACCCACTTTTTGTCCCTGACGAAGGACGTTATTCTGAAGTAGCACGTGAGATGCTTGCTAGCGGTGATTTCATTACGCCCCGGCTCAACGGTGTTCCCTTTTTAGATAAACCCGCGCTTTTTTATTGGTTACAAGCGACCGCTATTTATCTATTCGGCCTCAAAGAATTTGCGCTTCGTCTATGGCCTGCGCTATGCGGCATCATCAGTTGTCTGGCCACTTATTTAGCCGGACAGCGCTTATTTAATCGTCGCACAGGTTTACTTGCTGCCATTATCTTGGCTAGCAGTCCGCTGTACTACGCAGCAGCCCATTATGCCAACCTCGATTTAGAAGTTGCTACTTGGATTAGCCTCACGCTTTTTATGATCGCATTAGGTTTGCAAACAGAACGCTCTCGCCAACATACCTTGTTTTTTGTGTCTGCATGGTTTTTTGCAGCCCTTGCCTTTTTAACAAAGGGACTCATTGCGCTGGCTTTTCCTATCATGATTACCGGCAGTTTTTTATTATTGACAGGACAATGGCGAAAATTAGCCGGTCTACATTTTATTGTTGGCCCATTATTATTTGCTTCGATTGTGCTCCCATGGTGCTGGCTTGCACAAAAAGCCAACCCAGAATTTTTCCACTTCTTTTTTATCACCCAACAAATTACCCGTTTTTTATCACACGCAGATTTTAATAACCGCGAACCCTTTTGGTTTTATTTACCTGTTTTATTACTCAGCTGTCTTCCTTGGACAGTATTTTTAATACAAGCCATTCACTTTCAAATTAAATTATTACGCACACAATTCAAACAAAACCAACAAGGATTATTCTTCTTACTTTGGGTTATCATCGTTTTTGGATTTTTTTCTATTCCACAGTCAAAAACAATTGGCTATATTTTACCGATTACGCCGGCACTCGCCATTTTAATTGGCCACTATCTTGCTGCACATTGGCATACGCCCATCTTCAAACTAAAACCAATTAAATTAGTAGGCGCGCTATTTATATGCGCAATCATTTTTTTAATTGCACTGACACTGAGCGCACAAAAATTAAATAAAAAAACCATCAAACCATTAGCGATGACATTACAGCAAGCCATTCGACCCAACACAGAAGTCGTCACGTATTATAAATATTTTCAAGATTTGCCTTTATATCTACAAAAACGCATTACGATTGTCGCTGACTGGCAAGCAAAGGATATTATTCAACACGATAATTGGGTACGCGAAATTTGGTATGGCATGCCTTTTCAAGATACCCACCAATGGCTGATCAATGAAACCACTTTTTGGCAACGCTGGTATGCTGCCAAACCCCTTGTGGTTTTAATGGATGAAAATGCTTTTCCACATTTCACAGAAAAAGCCGGCGCGAGCATAAAATACAGTGGCAAATACAATGATATTGTTTGGGTGACGAATACAGCATTATTATCCAGTTAATCCGTAATAGATCAGTGGGTGTGTGTTTTTTTGCTTAACTGCATATCAGTCGTCCATCGGCTGTTGAAAGTGATCAAAGCTATGCCCTTTCTGATGACATGAAGCGTCCTTTTATCAGTAAAATGCAATTTGGTGATTGGCAATTGCGGTCAGTTAAGCAAAAAAAAAACACACACCCACTGATCTATTACGTTAATCCATCCACGTCAAACCCTGCTTTCATCGCGACAATATATTTTGGACGACGTTTTACTTCGGTAAAAATTCTTGCAATATACTCACCTAAAATACCAATCGACAATAATTGAATGCCGCCAAAAAACATCACGGCGACAATAATACTCGGAAAGCCAGGTAAATCTGTGCCATACAATAAGGTCACAGTCACGATATAGATTGCATAAATCATAGAAATCAACGACACAAGAAACCCGACAAATCCCCATACCCGCAAGGGAATATCAGAAAACGACGTAATCCCAATTAACGCAAGCTCCGCTAAATGCATTAAACCCCAACGACTTTTTCCTGCTGCCCGTTGTTGCACATCAAAGGGCACAGCAATTTTACGAAAGCCTACCCATCCATACAGACCTTTCATAAAACGCGTGCGCTCAGGAATGACATTTAATGCATTAATCACTTTCCGATCTAATAAACGAAAATCGCCAGCGTTTTCTGGCATATCAATACGCGATAATTTCGTCATTAACCAATAGAAAAGATGGGTTAATCGTCGGCGCCAGCGTGAATCTGTATTACGATTGCGACGCACGCCGTAAACCATGTCATATCCCAGTGCCCATTTTTCTAAAAAAATTGGCAAGACCTCAATAGGATGCTGAAAATCCGCATCCATCATTAAAGCAACATCACCACGACAGTGTTCTAATCCTGCAGTTAGCGCAATTTCTTTGCCGAAATTACGTGAGAGACTTAATAGACAAACTGTTGAATCAGCAGTAAATGGTAATATTTTTTCGACCGTCTCATCACGACTACCATCATCAACCACAATAATTTCAAAACGAGAAGTGATTTTTTGCAATGCTTGAATGAGTGTTTGTAAAAAACTATCAATTGTTTCTTCTTCATTAAAAACAGGAACAATACAAGAAAGATACACCATGCGATCCTTAACGAATTGCTCCCTTATTTCATTCATTCAATCATGCTCCGGAAATCCTGTTCGACGTACCACTTTATCAATTTCCTGCAAGGAGGCAAGCAACGCTTCTAATTTATGTAACGGCCACATATTTGGACCATCCGATGGCGCACGATCTGGATCGGGATGCGTTTCCATAAAAATACCAGCCACCCCTGCTGCTACCGCAGCACGCGCCAGTACCGGCACAAACTCTCGCTGACCGCCCGTATGTGTGCCATGGCCGCCTGGTAATTGCACCGAATGCGTGGCATCAAACACCACCGGACAACCCGTTTCACGCATCACTGCCAACGAACGCATATCAGACACTAAATTGTTATAACCAAAACTCACACCGCGCTCACACACAAGAATAGCGTGATTACCCACTGCACGTGCTTTTTCAACGACGTGCTTCATATCCCATGGTGCTAAAAACTGTCCTTTTTTCAAATTAACCGGACGACCCGCGCGCGCTACTTTTTCAATAAAGCCAGTCTGACGACACAAAAAAGCTGGCGTTTGCAGCACATCGACCACTTCAGCCACCTCATCCATCGGCGTATCTTCATGCACATCAGTTAATACCGGTACACCAAGTGTTTTTTTTACTTTCGCCAAAATGGCTAAGCCTGCTTCTAAACCCGGTCCACGGAAACTTTTCCCGGAAGAACGATTGGCTTTATCAAATGAGGATTTATAAATAAAAGGGATCTGTAACCGACGCGTGATTTCTTGCAATGTTCCAGCTGTATCTAAAGCAAATTGCTCACTCTCAATGACACACGGTCCAGCAATTAAAAAAAAGGGCTGCTCTAGCCCGACTTCAAAACCACATAACTGCATACATTTCTCCAACAAAAACGCTTATTTTGCGTCACTGGCGGGAGACTCTATCAAATGCCATGCTGAGCGGCAATCTTCCTCTAAATTAATGCCGCACTCGCACCTCACGATCAAAAATGACCACAGACACATCTTTTTTACCTGCAAACTCACCCTTAGCGACTTCTGGCTGATATTTCGCAAAAAATCCTAAATATCTTGTATTGTGAAGACCTTTCGCAGTAGATGATTCACCGGCTTTGTCTGGACAAAATTTATATGTATATTTTTTTTCTCTTTCAGACGCGATACCCAACTCCCTTCTTTCTGAGTCTTTAATCCTTTTAAAGCCATGATAAGTATCCGCTACACCTCTTTCTGCTTCATATTTTATGCACCCGAACATTTCCTCCTTGTCTTTAAACATCCCTGTATCAAATAGCGCACCGGCTCTCTCTTTTGTGAGCCCAACAAACACTTCAGACTTAGACTTAAGAATAAACAATGGGTTTGGAGAATCGCCATGCTCCGCAATTTTCTCTTCTGACGAATATTGAAATTTCTCGCTATTCACACCGATCACAAAAAAACCGTCTGCTGTGTTTTCCACTGGCGTTATAAGTTTTTCTTCCATAACATCTAACGATGCGGATACCGTTTTCGCTTTCTTCATCGATTTCCCTGTCGCAGCAGCTTCCTTCAAAGGAAACGCGCCCGCACCTAGACCATATTCTTTTATTTTTTGTTTTTCTTTAATAAAATTCTCAAGCAGCGCTGGTAAACTTTCTTTTGCCCTTTGAATTGCAGACAAAGGCATATTATCTAAATGAAAGAAAATTTTATCGTCTGTTCGGTAATCACCACTTAACCATTTTTGTTGAATTAGATACGCCATCAATTCTTTGCGATGAATTTCAACTGTTTGATAAATAAATTTCTCAGGCAATTTCACCGCATATAACGCGGCATCGCCTGCACTATATTGATCTTGATAATCAACGTCTGGCAAGGTATCAGATAACATACTCTGCAATACCGCTAATTTTTCTGCACGTGTTTTTTGTTTAGCAGAATCTGCATAAATGGCATAACCAGAAACGGCACTTAAGGCAACGGCTAAAAAACTCACTGCAAAAAATAAATCTCTGGGTAAATCGGACTGATAAGGAAGACTCAAATAATGAATCACAAACGCTGGAATACAATCTTCTTTATACTGTTTAAAAATTTGTGCAATTTCTTTAGTGAGCTTTATTGTTCCTGGGAAATCAATCAAACTCTCAAAATGCTCATAACTAAATGGTCGGCCCGTTAGATCAAGTAATTTACCGCCTGTTAATTTCAATGACATTCTATTCATCACATCAATGAGCAATAATAACGACTCTTTACTCTCTTTATCAAAATTTATCCTTTTTATCTCAGACCCATAGCTATCCGTTAAATGAAGTTCACGAAGCTTCGTAAGCGCACGAAGCATAACGTTATTTAACTCATCATATTTACATTTATTTTTGTATAAAAACGCCAATAAGCCCGCAGTCACGGAATAAGAAACCATACGTGGTACATTAAAAAATGTTTGCTCAGCATAGGCGTTTAACTTTCGAATCATTGTGACGGATTCTTTTTTTTCTTCAACAGCACTTGCTGTGATTTTCTCCAATGCCATTTGTACTCTTTTGCCATTCAGAAAAAAATACAACATTCCTGCCAACGCAGAAAATAGTAAAATTGCGCGAGAAACGTTTAACTCTTCTGAATCCATTTCATCGAATAATCGGCTCACAGTTTCTCGTTCACTATACAATGCGTTCACAGTTTCTCGATCACCATACAATGCGTTGACATAATAATCTGTCAACCCATATTGTTTAAACATATTATCCCTAAAGATGACGATTGCCGTTAGCAATGCATAAGTAAACGTAAAGACAGTAGACGTATCAACCATCCCGCTGACTAATAACCTACGCCGCACTCGCTCTGTTTGGTGAGTCGCAATTGTTTCAAAAGAAATTAATTTCTCTTCTTTACTCGACGCAATTGGCTTTTTCGATGGCATAATGGCCCCACGATCTAAAATGTCAGTAATCTATACATTATTCATTTATAATGGTCAAATAATATACTAAATTAGACGAAGGTCAAGCAATCATCATCACACATTCAAACTAGCTTTTTGCAAAATAATTTTTTTATTAATAATCAATAAGTTATAGAGTTTGTCAATAAAATATAAATAGAATCAATAAGATAGAAAAAATCTTATTTTATCAATATAATCAACAATTTGGTCAAAAAAATAGCGTGAGACGCAGAGCCACCTCATATAAAATGATCCTTTTCTGAACTATTTTTTACAAAAGAAGCTGTCATACCGCGCTTTATGCATATCTTTATACACAATGCATTAAACCAAGCTTGTCCTTTCATTTCATGTTGTCTTTGCATCTAACACTGTCATCCCGCGGTTTATCCGCGGGATCAAGAATGCTGATAAAAGTTTACATTTTGAGTTGACTTTAAAGACGGTAGATCCCGCGCATAAAGCGCGGGATGACAGGATTAGGGGTATATTTATCCAACAACGCCAGTTTATCCGCGGGATGACAGTATTAGATGCAAAGACAACATGAAATGAAAGGACAAGCTTGGTTTAATGCATTGTGTATAAAGATATGCGGATAAACCGCGGGGTGACAAGATTTTTTATAGTTAGTTCTTTATCAAAAACCAAATTTAAGATAGAAAAAATATCAAGTTATATGAGGTAGCCCTAGCGTGAGACGCAGAGCCACTTCATATCAATCGCTAATATTTTTATTTTAACTTTGTTTCTTTTAATTAAAAACCAAAGTTAATATTTAAATGATATCAATCAGCATAAGGTAGCCCTAGGCGGGAAACAAGCGAAAGACGCGCGCCATTAAGTCTCGCGGCGCGCATGTTGCGCATTTGCTGCTGTGATGAAACTAGTAAACAAAGGATGGCCATCACGTGGCGAAGACGTAAACTCTGGATGAAACTGGCACCCCACAAACCATGGATGATCCGGCAACTCAATCATTTCCACCAATTGGCTTTCTTCTGAGATACCTGACACCACTAAGCCCGCGGCAGTAATCTGTGGCAACAGCGCATTATTCACTTCATAACGATGGCGATGCCGCTCGACAATCTCATCTTTTCCATATATTTGATGCGCAAGCGAACCCGGCGTCAAACGGCACGCTTGTCCACCCAAGCGCATTGTCCCACCTTTATCAGACTTTTCGGAACGCACTTCGACTTGGCCCGCTGCATCGACCCATTCTGTCACTAAACCCACGACCGGATAGGGCGTTTGCTCATCAAATTCCGTACTATTTGCATTCTCCATTCCCGCTTGATGACGTGCATATTCAATTAACGCGATCTGCATGCCCAAACAAATCCCTAAATACGGCACCTGATTTTCGCGCGCGTATTTCACCGCTGCAATTTTTCCTTCAATACCACGCACCCCAAACCCGCCCGGCACAATCAAGCCATCGGCATCTGCTAAAATCGATACACCTTGTTTTTCAATGTCTTCCGCATGCACAAAACGCACATTCACTTTGGTACGGGTTTGAATGCCGGCGTGAATTAATGCTTCAATCAAGGATTTATAGGATTCTGTCAAATCCATGTATTTACCCACCATCGCAATCGTCACTTCCGATTGCGGATGACGATACGCATCCACGACAGCTTGCCATTCTGACAAATCGGCTGGCGCTGCATCGATTCCTAACAAAGTCACAACAATTTCATCGAGTTTTTGCGCATGCAATGCCAACGGAATTTGATACACAAAATCCACATCCGGCAATGGAATCACAGCGCGTTCTTCCACGTTGGTAAACAAGGCAATTTTCGAGCGCGCACTGTCTGGAAAGGGACGATCACAACGACACAATAAAATATCCGGCTGAATACCAATCGAACGTAATTCTTTCACCGAATGCTGTGTGGGCTTTGTTTTAATTTCACCCGCTGTTTTAATATGTGGAATCAAAGTCAAATGAATAAATAATGCGTTTTGTCGGCCTAATTTAATGCGCATTTGTCGAATGGCCTCCAGAAAAGGCAACGACTCAATATCACCGACTGTCCCACCAATTTCGACTAACGCAATATCCGCACCTTCCGCGCCCTTTTTGATGCAGCGACGGATTTCATCCGTAATATGCGGAATCACTTGTACCGTGCCGCCTAAATAATCACCACGCCGTTCTTTTCGCAGCACATTGGCATACACACGACCCGTCGTAAAATTATTCACGCGACGTGTGGTGATCCGCACAAACCGTTCGTAATGCCCTAGATCAAGGTCTGTTTCACCGCCATCTTCGGTCACAAACACTTCCCCATGCTGTGATGGACTCATTGTACCGGGGTCAAGGTTAATATAGGGATCCAACTTCAGTAGCGTCACTTTTAAGCCGCGTGCCTCTAAAATGGCCCCTAATGACGCCGCTGCGATCCCTTTCCCTAATGACGACACCACGCCGCCTGTAATAAAAATATACTTAGTCATGCAAATACCACACCTCGGGGGTTTTTTTTATATGTATATGTAAGCATTCTTACATGGAAATTTTATCGGGCGACTGTAGCAAAACTACGAAGCACCTGCAATCAACAGAAAAATCGCCACAACCCAGTAGGCCGATTCATTTATTCTGTCATACTGCGCTTTATGCGCGGTATCCAGTTTATATTAGTGTTTCCCTAGATCCCGCGGATGAACCGCGGCATGACAAAATAGACAAAATTAATAAATCGGTTTATTAGGTCGTCAGGATTTTTTTACTTCACTGCATGACACAAGGTTTTTCATTTATTTGATTCCGGCCATAAAACCGCTTCTAATACATTATCGCGAAATAGCAAGGGAATACGCGCACGCTCCCAAGGTGGAATGCCCTTTTCTTGCAAAAGATTTTTCAAAGCAACATGCTGTTTTCGTTGCTTACACCATACTTTTTCACCGCCCTGCCGAAAACGTACTGACAGATTCGTTTGGGGCGTTGTAAATAATGGCGGCCACTGACCGATGGATTCGATGATCAATGGCGTACACCCATCCCAAGAGATATTGATTATTTTATTATTTTTCTGATTATGAGGATTATTTAAAAAATCATACGAACCATTGGCAAATAAATAAATATCATCACGATAACGACGTATTTGTGCAGCACCAAATGCAATCACCGGATTTTTATCTGGTGCCGCAGACAAAACAGTTTGCACGATTTGGTTTAATTTTTTTTGTGTCGGTACTTTTATTTTTTTTGACAAAATAAAAAAACGTACAACTTGACACGCTTTCAAAAACGAAATTTTTTTTAATTTATCAACAGAAAGTGTATTTTCAAAACTGCCAAAATAATTTTCGATTTCTAAACACTCTGCTAATAATGCTGTTTCACGCGCACAATTTTCAGCGACACGCGCCAGATTTTTGAATACCGCTGGTTGACGCTCTGCTAATAATGGCAAAATTGTGTGACGAATAAAATTACGCGTATAGTGCAGATTTTGATTGGATGTATCGTCTATCCATTGCAGCTGATGTGCTGTTGCATAATCCATTAATTGCGCACGCGACACAGATAATAACGGTCGACCGTGCCAACCGATACCAAATGCTTTAAACAACGGCATGGCCGCCAACCCTTTTGGCCCCGCACCACGCAACAATTGTAATAAAACCGTTTCTGCTTGATCTTGTTGATGATGCGCGGTTAACACGATTTCATCGGGCTGCAAGATTTTTTTAAATAATTGATAACGCGCATCACGTAACGTTTCTTCAATGTTTTTTTGCGGCAGCGTCGCAAAGTCCATTTTTTCACAATGAAAATCAATGCCCAAAGCGTGCGCCATGGTGGCACATTGCATTGCCCAAGCCGAAGCCAAAGGATGCATGCCATGATGCACATGCACCGCACGCAATGAGAGCGGAAACGGAACGCTGTCACGTAAACGGGCTGCTAAATGCAGCAAGACATGCGAATCAAGCCCACCGCTCAACGCGATACAAAATCCACGCCCCTCTGCATAATGCGTGCGGACAAAAGCTGCCAATGCGTTAGCGGGCGTAACCATACGACATCAAACGTTGATAACGACGTTCTAGTAATTCATCCGCTGAAAAACGTTGCAACGTAGCCAACTCTTCTGTCAAAGCGGCTTTTAAACGTGTCGCCATGACATCTGGATGACGGTGTGCACCACCTAAAGGTTCCGGTAAAATGCGATCGATCAAACCCAATGCCAAATTTTTATCTGCCGAGACGCCCATGGCTTCGGATGCCAATGACGCTTTATCAGCACTTTTCCATAAAATAGATGCGCACCCTTCAGGCGAAATCACTGAATAAATGGCATATTGCAACATCATGACGCAATCACCCACACCGATTGCCAATGCGCCACCTGAACCGCCTTCACCAATCACGGTACAAATCACGGGTGTTTGTAACCGCGCCAAAACGAATAAATTTCGTGCAATCGCTTCACTTTGATTGCGCTCTTCTGCACCAATCCCTGGGTAAGCACCTGGCGTATCAATTAACGTAATCACAGGTAATTTAAATTTTTCTGCCATGCGCAACAAACGTAATGCTTTACGATAATCTTCTGGCTGCGGCATCCCAAAGTTACGGGTGATTTTTTCCTGTGTTTTACGGCCCTTTTCATGCCCCAACACCATCACGGGCGTGTCATTTAAACGCGCAATGCCGGCAATAATGGAAGGTCCGGCAGACGTCATGCGGTCACCTTGTAACTCATCAAAATCCGTGAAAATTTTTTCAATATAGTCAACGGCATGCGGCCTTTGCGGATGACGCGCTAATTGCGTAATTTGCCACGGGGTTAATTTGGAGAAAATTTGCTCAGTCAGTTGTCGACTTTTGACTTCCAATCGCTGGATATCGTCAGATAAATCAAGATGGCTATTTTCTTGACTGACTTTCCGCAATTCATCAATTTGTGCCTCTAACTCAGCGATACTCTGTTCAAAATCCAAAAAGTTCAGATTCATTGGAAACTCGTTACTCAGCTAATTTTAGTAAAGTCGCCTATCATACCTGATTCTCGCACCTTTAGGATGAATCTAAACAAAAGGCGCAGCACACACCTTGATCTTTCTCCCTTTGCCCATATGATTTGTCGTAGACTATTCTTAACAGTTAACTGGGGGAAGACCGCATGCGCATGGATAAACTCACCAATACTTTTCAAGCGGCCCTCGCCGATGCGCAGTCCCTCGCTCTCGGCCAAGATCATGCGGTCATTGAACCTGCACATGTATTAGTGGCGATGATTGATCAAAAAGACAGCAATATTCGCGCTATTTTAACCAAAGCGGGCGTCAACCCCTCAGCATTACGCAACACGCTCGATGCCGCACTCAGTCGCTTACCGCAAGTGGAAGGCACGGGCGGCGATATCCATGTTTCCAATGAGTTAAATCGTTTGCTAAATCTTTGCGATAAACTCGCACAAAAACGTAAAGATGCTTATATTTCTAGTGAATTATTCTTATTGGCTGCGCTCGAAGAAACAGGCTCATTCAGCGAGTTACTCAAAAAATCTGGCTTAAATAAAGAACGCATTGAAAAAGCTATTGAATCAGAACGCGGAGGGGAAACGGTGAAAGACCAAAACGCAGAAGATCAACGACGCGCGCTAGAAAAATATACCATTGACCTCACCGCACGTGCTGAAAAAGGCAAACTTGATCCCGTCATCGGACGCGACGCAGAAATTCGTCGTACCATTCAAGTATTATTACGTCGCACCAAAAATAATCCCGTGTTAATTGGCGAACCTGGCGTTGGCAAAACCGCGATCGTCGAAGGGCTTGCGCAGCGCATCATGAATGGTGAAGTACCAGAAGGCTTACGAAATAAACGTTTATTAGCACTCGATCTCGGCGCACTTATTGCTGGAGCAAAATTTCGTGGCGAATTTGAAGAACGTTTAAAAGCAGTATTAAATGATTTAGCACGCCAAGAAGGACAAATTATTTTATTCATCGATGAATTACACACCATGGTTGGCGCTGGCAAAGCCGAAGGCGCAATGGATGCAGGCAATATGTTAAAACCTGCGCTTGCACGCGGTGAATTACATTGCGTCGGTGCCACCACACTGGATGAGTACCGCCAATATATCGAAAAAGATGCGGCACTTGAAAGACGCTTTCAACGGATTTTAGTCGACGAACCCTCGGTCACAGATACCATTGCTATCTTACGCGGTTTAAAAGAAAAATATGAATTACACCACGGCGTTGAAATTACGGATTCTGCGATTGTTGCAGCTGCGACGTTATCACATCGCTATATTGCCGATCGCCAATTACCGGATAAAGCCATTGATTTAATCGATGAAGCAGCAAGTCATATTCGCATGGAAATTGATTCAAAACCGGAAGAAATGGAAACACTCGATCGTAAAATTATTCAATTAAAAATCGAACGTGAAGCATTAAAAAAAGAAACGGACGACGCATCGAAAAAACGCTTAGAAAAAATTAAACAAGAATTAGAAAATTTAGAAAAAAAATCGAGTGAACTAGAAAAAATTTGGCAAACAGAAAAAGCTGCGCTGCATGGCACACAACATATCAAAGAAGAATTAGAACGTGCCCGCTTAGAATTCGATACCGCGCGACGAGCCAGCAATTTAACGCGCATGGCAGAATTACAATATGGCCTGATTCCTGAACTTGAAAAAAAATTAGAAGCAGCTGCGAAAGCTGAAAAACAAGAAACACAATTATTACGTAGCAAAGTCACTGAAGAAGAAATTGCCGAAGTTGTCGCACGCTGGACACATATTCCGGTTAGCAAAATGTTGGAAAGCGAAAAAGAAAAATTGCTCCACATGGAAGAAGCATTACATAAAAGAATTATCGGTCAAAGTAAAGCAGTCACCGCTGTTTGCAATGCCATTCGACGCTCACGCGCTGGGTTATCTGACCCTTTAAAACCGATTGGTTCTTTTTTATTTTTAGGGCCAACTGGGGTGGGAAAAACTGAATTATGCAAAGCACTCGCGGCTTTTTTATTTGATACAGAAGAAGCAGTCGTACGCATTGATATGTCAGAATTCATGGAAAAACATGCTGTCGCACGTTTAGTGGGTGCGCCACCTGGTTATGTCGGTTATGAAGAAGGTGGTTATCTAACAGAACTCGTTCGTCGTAAACCCTATTCAGTTGTCTTGCTGGATGAAATTGAAAAAGCGCATCACGATGTTTTTAATATTTTATTACAAGTCTTAGATGACGGCCGCCTCACCGATAGCCATGGCCGCACGGTTGATTTTCGTAATACCGTCATCGTCATGACATCCAATTTAGGTTCCGACTTGATTCAAGAAATTGCAAAAAATGGTGATTATTTTGCGATGCGCAAAGCAGTACTGGATGTCGTTAGCAAACATTTCCGCCCGGAATTCATTAATCGTATCGATGAAACCGTCGTCTTCCACCCACTCGATCAGAAACAAACAGAAGCCATTGCCGTGATTCAAATTGAACGTCTACGTACACGGCTTGCTGAAAAGGATTTACACTTAGCGCTGACAGACAAAGCACTCGACTGGCTGGCAGCCACTGGCTATGATCCTGTCTATGGCGCAAGACCACTGAAACGTGTCATTCAACAATCGATTGAAAATCCATTAGCACAAGAAATTCTTGCCGGACAGTTTTTGCCCGGAGATACGATTCAGGTTACATTACAAAAAGACCGGCTCGTATTTTCCAAAATGGCGGCGACTGCCTAACCTTCTTACTGTTGAACGTTGAATAAGGATACAACAATGTATAAACATATTTTGCTGGCAACCGATCTCATTGATGATACGCGTTTTCTCACAGATAAAGTGCGGAGTTTGCGTGGCTTAACGGGTGCCAAATTAAGCCTTGTACATATCGTTGAACCCCTACCTGGCTATAGTTATGCTTATTTAGGCGTCGAAGATATTGAAGGCCAGTTAATTGATGAATCAAAAGTCGCCTTAAAAAAAATGGGTGAACAATTAGCCGTTGAAGACAAAGACCTCTGGGTCGAAGTTGGTCCAACCAAATCAAAAATTCTGGAATTAGCCGAATCCATTGGTGCTGATTTAATTATTTGCGGCAGTCATGGTCGGCATGGTTTATCCTTACTGCTCGGCTCAACAGCCAATGCCATTTTACACGGCGCGAAATGTGATGTGCTCACCGTGAGACTCCCTGAAGAATCCTAAAAAAAGAAGTTAATACACTATGGAATACCGTGATTATTATAAAATTCTTGGCGTTGGGCGCGACGCGAAAGAAGACGACATTAAACGCGCTTATCGTCGATTAGCACGCAAATATCATCCTGATGTCAGTAAAGAGGCGAATGCAGAAGAACATTTCAAAGAAGTGCAAGAAGCCTATGAAGTGTTAAAAGATCCGGCTAAACGCTCGCAATACGATCAACTTGGTAGCAATTGGAAGAATGGCCAAGAATTTCGTCCGCCGCCAGGTTGGCAAGATGGGTTTTCAGGGTTTCAATCAGGCGGTGGTTTTCACAATGACGATGGCGAAGAAATCAATTTCAGCGATTTCTTTTCCTCCCTGTTCGGCCAGCAACGTGGTGGCCACGCAGGCCCGCCACCGGGATTCGGTCGTGGTGGCCGTGTTGCACGCGGTCGTGACGAGCGCGCACAAATTGCGATTAGCCTAGAGGATGCATTTCGAGGCGGTGCGCATACCATCAATCTGCAAATGGGCAACACCGTTCGCACATTAAAAATCACCATTCCAGCAGGTATTTTACCCGGCCAACAATTACGTTTAGCCAAACAAGGTTCGCCGGCAGGACCGGGTAGACAAGCAGGCGATCTGTACTTAGACATTCAGATCAAACCGCATCCTGTCTTCTCGCTCGAAGGTCGCAACATTGTCATGACGTTACCTATCACCCCATGGGAAGCAGCACTTGGAGCGAAAGTACCCGTCGCGACCTTAGCGGGCACCGTCGAATTAAAAATCGCTGCGGGTAGCCAATCCGGACAAAAACTCCGTTTAAAAGGCCGCGGCATGCCGGGTAAACCCACTGCTGGCGATCAATATGTTAATTTAAAAATCGTCACACCACCTGTAAAAACCGATGCAGACCGTGCGTTTTATGAAAAAATGGCAGAAACCATGCCGTTTGATCCGCGGGGGTGACACATTGCGCGTATATATGTCGAGAACAAAAGCAAAAGTAAAAAATTTAAATTATCATAAAAATTGAATGCACCGCTCCGCATCACATAACCTGCTTTGCAAAGCATCGTAGGTTGGAGCGGTAAAAATACAATACGCCGCCCTTCCCATAAAATTTTCCAACGGAGGCACCGTCTCACCTGGCTGTATTAGTAGTTTAAATTCTTCAAACCCTTGAATACATTTTATTTTATCAACGCCAACCACGTTAGAAAAACGCGATAACATATTCGCAGAAAAATAACGAATACCTGCATATTGTTTAAAATTGACTGAAGAAAAATTTATAGCATGACCAAGATAAGAATCCAGCATAATCTGAAACAAATTTGTATTCGATGAAAGTTGAATCAAATCACAAATTCTATCACCAGCTAATCTGCCTGCAATTTCCATCAAGACTGGCCCTTGATGACTTATTCTAATTTCCGCATGAAAAACACCAAGATTAATTTGCAATGCATTGATTACGCGCTGTATGTATAAGCTAATCTTTTTATGAAGAGATTGTGAAATATCTGCAGAAACGATATGTCCCATTTCAACAAAATAGGGATTTCCTCTTGTTATTTTTTCAGTAACAGAAACAATATGTGAAAGATGATTATTAACGTAACCCTCAACACTAAATTCTGGTCCGTCAATATACTCTTCAATAAGAGCAATCGAACCAACCCCTTTTGCCATTTCAGTCCATTTATCATCACACATTTTTTGATAAGCATTTTCCAAAGAGACAAGATCATCGACTTTCGAAACATGCACACTACCTGACTGATCCACAGGCTTAATCACTGCAGGAAACGTAATAAATGGAGAGAGTGCTTTTATATCTTTACTAGAATAAATCATCAAGTGATTGGGAGATTCAACACCAGCTTTCCTTAAGCAAATACGCATTTTGTTTTTATCACGAAGCGCATCCGCTGTTTCTATAGATAATGCAGGAACACCTATACAATCTGCCAGTCTTGCAGCATGTGCTACATAAATTTCAAACCCAGGAATGATGGCTGAAATAGGATCATTATTATGTAACTTAATTATCAGTTCTTTCAAAGCAGTAAGATTATTAGTATCTACTTCAATTAGCTCATGAATTATATTTTTATAATAATTTGGAATAACTCTCTCATCACTATTGGCTGAAAAAACAATTAAATTATACCCTCTCGCAGAAACAGCGCTTAACAATCCTAAGCCTGCACTTGATGGCTCAATAATAACTACATTTTTTTTGATCATTTTGTATTCGCTAATTAGAGAAAATTTTTTCATTTAATGAAGCAAACAAATTCTTATAAAGCTCCATATAAGCTATCGCACCATTTCGAACATCATCAACCATACTCTGATCTTGCTCACAAAAAATCCGGGCAATATATTCGCTTTTGGCGTAATGTTCCTGCTCAATAAGTGTATGAACATAAAAGTGATTCAAAGCCAAATCCTTTTCAGATTTAATAAGATAACTTTCCCTATTTTCCAGAAAGCCTGTTAATAAATATTGAAACTCAGGATAAGAAGTCAGCTCAGACGCAAGATGAAAACCCAAACTTTTGGCAATTAGTGTATTACGATAGTATTCATATGCAGCACTACCAATTTCTCTTCCAGCATTTAAAACATAATTATTTGAGAGAAAATCCTTAACACCTACCCCAAAGTGTTCTGCTGAAATTTTAAATAATTGATGATGTGTTGGACGAATACAATTTGCCTCATACAAGCCAAACTCATCGACCGATGCAAACAATAAATATGCTGACTTTGCATTAGCCTCCCAAGGATTGACATCCCGCCAATAGTCACTAACCCTCAACGCTAAAGCAAGAATACCACTTGGGGTTTCTCTATAAAACTCCCATAAGGTTGTAAAAAGTACTTTACGCTCAAATAATAAAAGATTATTTTTTGCAAGATTTAATCCAAAACTTTTTAACGCTAGCATCCCTTCATGAGATTCAAGTTCATTTTTTAAATTATCAAAAAAAATATCTATAATATTTTTATTCATTTTTAATTTTCCTTAATGTTTTTTTTCATCGCAATTCTAATACATCCTCTAACTGGCGCACATGAATCTGCAAATATTTTTTTTTGAGAATCAAAAGAATAGAGTAAATCTGGATCGTCTTCTACCATCTTATATGAAGGCAGAATCTCTCCAAGACTATCTAGTTTGTTGTGAAAATATTCAAATTTAACTTCTTCAGCAATTTTACCTATTAAAGTATTTTCCAACTTAAGTTTTTTTTCTTAATTTCGTCAAGATAAACATTCATTACATGTTTTACCTCACTAAGACTATGTATAGTATTGGATACTTTTCTTGACTTCGGAGAAAATTCAAGCGTTGTAGGCAATGACATAAAATAATATACCGGTTTCACGTTGTTAGAAAGAGAAAAATGCGAAGGAATAAAAATTGTTGGATTATATTTTAAACCATATGACTCAACATATATTTTCTGAAACAAAGAAATTGGTGCACATGCATCATTTATAGCAGGTGAAAACCCTGGCAAAACACCTGATGAGATAGCAAAAAGATGTTTTATAGTATCTGCAAGATAAGGATTAGGCTTTAGATTTCTATTTGCTTGTGCCCGTGAAAATGCAAGATTGTATAGCATGTTATTTCTTTCATAACCAGATTTTTTCCAGACTTCTTCTAACAACAATAATTTTAGAGGTTGCCATGATTGATCATTCATTATTTTCTCAAACCACTTACTAGAAAAAAACAATAACTCAGCAAACCAAACTTCTTTATTACTTGGATGATTTGCAAGTATTTTAAATATTTCCCACTGTCCCAGCAAATCTTTAGAGGGATGTAAACGTAAATTAAAATCACGCATTAAGTTTCTATGCTGTGTCAAATTACTGATATTTGGACCCATAAAAATAAATCTAGCACCGGCTGTCAACGTAAACATATTAACTGGATGAAAAGAAGGGTCACTATCAAGTTTTTTCCATAAAGCAAAAATAGAACCGGGCTTCACCACTCCTAATGGGAGCATTTGACCACAAATAGTTACAACTTCATGTATTGTATGTTCCAATATAATCCCCGAAGGCACACCCGTTCCTAAATAATTCAGATCATTCCTTACACAATCATTAATTTTATTATCATCTATAGGAACAACCTCACCGCTAGAACTTGGCAGGTGAAAAATCCCTTCATCCACAACCTTGCTTCCGAATGGGTAGCGCGCTAAGTACAATGAATAACTTTCATCTGGATTAATTGCATCAATGACCTCAGCCAAACGAAAATTCACTTTAGAGACTCGGTTTCTTATTTCTGACCATGTTGTTTTCTTGATACTTCCATACTTCATTTATTTCTCCAACTTTAAAAAATTATAAAAATTGATAACAAAAAATACTTGCGCCACAACTTAAAAAATACTATCTGAACTCGGTCAATCCCCATACACAGAAATAACTTTCAACAAAGATGAAATAAAAAAAGATCATCCTCATTAAATCCATACAAATATTTATTATTAATTTAAAAACTCATCAGCATTTAAACAAGACATGAACAAGTGGGATTTTCTAAATGCGAGATTTACAATTTTTTTCTTATACTTTTTCAACCACCTCATACCAATATGGCATCTCAAATTTTTATAATTGAGGTCATCAATTAATTTATTACAGAGATTATTTTCTAAAACCTCCGCATACTTTCATCAAGAGAAAACCTCATTTAAATCAAGTGCAAAAGACTACTTGAATTTCCATAGACTGTCCATTATTATAACGCCAGTAAAAATTTGATAAAAAATCTAACAAAAAAATATCGCTATAAATCTTTAAGTGAAAAAAATCAATGCCTATCAAAAAATACCCATCTGGATTTTATTCAGTTTGCTTTGCGCAAATAGGTGAACGATTTAGCTTTTATGCAATGCGCGGCATATTAGTGCTGTATATGGTAAAAAATTTTTCATTCACAAATGAAGCAGCGTACACAATATTCTCACTCTTCACTGCATTACTTTATCTCACACCCTACATTGGCGGGTTGCTTGCTGATTATCTATTTGGCAAAAAAAAATCTATCCTACTTGGTGGCTGCATGTTATCAATGGGTTATTTTTTATTGTATTTTTTAGAAAAAAATCACTTCTATCTTGCACTCTCTTTAATTGCACTTGGTAATGGTTTTTTTATGCCGAATGTGATTAGTTACATTGGTCATTTATACGATACATCCAATCCGCATTTAAACCGCGAAAGTGGATTTTCCATTTTCTACACAGCAACGAATATCGGTGCATTTTTACCACCTTTTTTTCTTGCAGGAATCATTGCTTGGTTTGGCTGGCAGGCCTCTTTTCTTATTTCAGCAATTACCGCTTTTATATCTACGCTCATTTTTTTGTATGGCACACACCCATCAACACCCAATACCAAAAAATTAAATTTTAACAAAAAATCTATTATTCTTCCGCTCACACTGACCATTATCACTAGTTTTACAATATTATTTTATCAATTAATGCAAGCATCTAAGTTTGCAACAATTTTTATTTTTTCTTCTAGTGTTTTATTTTTTCTATATACAATAAAAAAAAGTTTTTCATTTTCTGTTAATCAAAGAAACCGTCTGTTAATGGGGCTTTTCCTAACAGCTTTCTCCGTGATATTTTGGATGCTATCAGAGCAAACAGCGATGTCTCTGACTATTTACACAGAATATAATGTTAGACATCATATTTTTAACCATACAATTCCTGTTTTTTTCTTTTTCTCATTGAACCCATTTTTTATTATTTTATTAGGTCCACTGTTTGCTAAATTATGGCGCTTTCTTGAGAAAAAAAATCTAAACCCTTCTATTCCTAAAAAATTTGCAATAGGCACAATTTTAATGGGATTAGGATTTGCAATCATACCTCTTGGTATTGCACACAAAGACGCAGCAGGTCAAATTAGCATCTTCTGGATTATTGTCAGCTATTTTTTCCAAAGTTGTGGAGAATTAGTTTTTTCACCAATTGGACTATCGATGATGACCGAACTGTCTCCTAAATCCATGGTTGGATCAATGGTGGGTATTTGGTATCTTGCAACAGCTGTGGCTTATTTACTTGCAGGTTTGGCTGCAAAATTAACAACACTACCCTCCGCAACGAATTTACCGCTAACAACTTCTCCCATTTACGCGCATACTTTTGCATCTCTTGGCTGGCTAACAATCGCAGCAGGTATAATAATATGGTTTTTTTCACCAATTTTTAAAAATATAGTACAGAGATAATAACCAACCAAAAAACTAAAAAGGCACACCACTCCATGCAATCATTAAAAAATAAACTTGTTTTGATTACCGGCGCATCAAGCGGCATTGGCGCAGCCGCCGCCACCCACTTTGCTGCAGCCGGTGCTAATATTATTTTAATCGGTCGACGACTCGAGAAATTACAAACACTCGCATCAACATTAGAAAAAAAATATCAAATAAAAACCCGCTGTTTAGCATTCGATGTGCGTGACCGTGCCGCTATACAAGAAAATCTTGGCCATTTAAATGATCAATGGCATACGCCTGATATTCTCATTAATAATGCAGGATTAGCCATTGGACGCGAAACGCTACAAGAAGGTGCGCCAGAGGATTGGGATGTCATGATCGACACCAACATCAAAGGATTACTCTACATCACGCATGCGATTTTGCCGCGTATGCTAGCAGTGAATCACGGGCATATTATCAATTTAGGCTCGATTGCCGGTCACGAAGTGTATCCTCAGGGTGCTGTGTATTGCGCAACAAAATCAGCGGTAAATGCCTTAACGCGCGGATTACGCTTAGATGTATCGGGTAGCGCAATTCGCGTGACAACGGTTGATCCCGGCGCCGTACACACCGAATTTAGCAACGTCCGCTTCAAAGGGGATACCGCCCGCGCTGATGCCGTGTATGCCGGCATGACACCACTCACTGCAGACGATATTGCCGAAACCCTGCTGTGGTGCGCCACACGACCTGCGCATGTCAATATCAGTGAGATAATTATTATGCCAACCGATCAAGCATCGGCGACGGTGATACATCGAAAATAATTATATAAAAATACGCCAATACTAAAGATTCACAATTAGAAATATCAATTATTCTGGATGCCAGCTAAAGCTATGCTGGCATGATAGAAAAAAATAAAGTACTAGAGCACCTAAGCAATCACCATAAAAATATATAGCAATAACATGTTATTTATACATGGCTCTTTTTAATCGCGCGACGCATTATCTTCCACAAACTCCAATAAATCGCCTGGCTGACATTGCAAACTCCGACAAATCGCCTCCAATGTTGAAAAACGGATTGCTTTACCTCGACCGGTTTTCAAAATTGATAAATTTTGTTCGGTAATGCCAATCACTTCTGCTAAATCTTTCAAGCGTACTTTTCGTTTAGCTAGCATCACATCCAAATGCGTGATAATCGGCATAAATCCTATCCTTTATATTTAAAACTAAATCGTCAAATCATTTTCTTGTTGTAATTTGACGCCTTCCATCAAAATCCAAGAATACGCAATTAAAATGCAACCAAATCCACTCAGCCAACCACTGAATGCGAGAGGAAAAGTATGACTAGGTAATTTGAAATAAACTGTCACAAAGCCAAAAGCAATCGGCACAAAAAAAGATTTTAATAATAAATAAATACCAATCCAACGCAACCAAATTGTATTTTTCATTGTAAAAAATTCACCATGCGCATGCGCACGAAATAAAGCAATGAATGCTAACAAAATCAGTAACGTCAACCCTGTATCTACCAATTCACCCAAAAAACTTAACCAAGGATTTGGTGGCGGCGACAAATAATGCAACGCATTCGCCGCATAAGGAATCACTAAAAAACCAAAGTTAATCAAAAATGCCGCCCAAAATACACCAACTAATAATTGGCTAATAAAACGAATTTTAGCTATACCTGCTTGCATCGCCACCTCAGTGAATGACATATCAATTAAATGAACTTTTTACACCAGCAAAAATACCATCAAATTTATCGTTTATCAATAATTTCTTATTGATAAAGATGAAAATCAGCACCAATTACAACCTGCTGATTATATTGATTTTTTTTGCGGATAATCCGTGAGAAGACGGCAAAACACTCAAATAAATGCACACAAACGACGCAATGTCGCAAAATAGTTTATGATGGGTTTTGAGTACAAGGGTATAGTCTTTCTCAGATAGAGACACACTGACTTAAAGCGACGAACGCACCATCATCAATTGCTGCAAACAGTGACGTATTTTTTTTCGATAATAAAAAAGCATCAATAAACAAAGCAAACATAAAATACCATTTAACGCAAACACATATAGCATTGCTGACAGCAACGACCAATGCAACGACAACAACCAGGCAACATAGATTGCTTCAAGAGAAATACAGGCAAGTATAAAAAGTAAAATAAGCGAAATAAATAAAAAAACAAGCACAACAAAATAACGCAATGCACGACGACATTGCAAACGTAAACGACGGTAAAAATTTTTTACCATATCAAGACTGTCAAATACGCTGAGCAATAAACTCATCGTATCTGACAACCAATTCTGCTTATTTTTTTTATTATTTTTCTTTCTGAATACCGTCACATCATCATCCTTTGACAATGAAAACGCATCAATAAAAAACGATACTTTTCAACAGATACTATCTAATCAAAAAAAACTTATTTTCTGCGACGTTTTGCTTTCATCAGCAAACCAACCACTAGACCTGCAAGCATCGCAATACCCAATGATTTAATTGGTCTTTCGCTAATGTAGTTCCCTACACTTTTATTCATCTCTGTGGATTTTTTACGAATAATCTGAAATGTATTAGCAAGTCTTCTCCCTGCTTGCCCTCTTGCATCACGAAAAAACTTTTTAGAGGCTGTCTTAAAGTTTTTCATCCCCTTCACAACTACATGTGACTGTGCATTGCCATGCCCATTGCTACCGATTTTGGATGTGCGCATAACAACCTCCTTATTAAAAATCCATGTTTTTCAATAGATTATTCATTTCAAGGCTTATTTTAACACAATTCTTAAAAATGTTTGTGAACTAACCGTCAAATATAGCAATAACATGATGATTTTATAGAACAAAAAATCAAAAAATACTTTTTTCATCCTTTAACAACATTTTCTTTAGTTTAAAACTATATTTCATGTAGAAACCAAACAAACCCCATAAATTGATTAGTTAGGGAAACGAGGGGGAACAATGAAAAGTGAACATGCAGAAACATTTAAAAAAATTTCTTTAGAAGAAACTTTTCAACAACAATTGTTAAAAATAGATGATGAATATAAAAAGCTTAATGATTTATCTGAAAAAAACAAGAAAGAAAAAGAAAATTTAAAGAATCGCATTAAAGAATCAATAGATGAAATAAAAGCTCACATAACGTCATTGCTGGCAGAGGATGGGCCTATTTATAAATACCTGATAGGCAAGCACTCAGACATAAAAATTAATATTACAAACGAACTTTCCAAGAGAATTAATGAAGTTTTTGATTCCTGCTTATCAATCGAAAAAATTGATTTCGATATTTTTTCAGAGAAAGGCGAAGAACTTTTTAATGACTTTTCCACAAAAATCAACAATCTTGCTCCAAATGATATCCTAATCCCAAAAATTAATGATACAGATATCGAAAAAAGTTATGAGGATATACTCAAGGAACATGATAGCTACTTTAGCTCAACAACAAAGATCTTTACTAAAAATAAACCTGATTCAGAAATAAGCGTCCTGAATCCAATTTTAAGTTTATTAGAACAATTAGAAAAAAAAGAAAAAGAAATTTCATCTGACAAACACCAAATTGATAAACAAACCAAATTTATCGAAGAAGCGTTTAAAAAAAATAAAAATAAATTAGAAGAAATTAAAAAATTAAAGGATGAATACAAAGAAGCAAAGAAACTTACTGTAGAAAAATTAAATAGCATTAAAACCATCTTAAATGATGCTGAAATTTTAATAAAGCAGACAGAAAATGAAGCTACAATACAAGAGAAAGAATATCTCAACTCCTTACGTAATAACATTAATATTTTATCTAGATATCTTAATGAAGTTGACTATTTTATTGAAGAAGAATTATCAGATGATGAAAAAATAAATAGAATATCAAAATCAATTGAAAAAAGAAAAGAATTTATTGATTTTTTCTACAGTGAAAAACCTGAAAAATATTATTTTGAAAAATTTTTACAAGTAAAAATGTTTGTTGATGAGCATGAAGCTAGTAAAGAAGCAGAAAAATTATTAGATAATGAAATAGCAATAGAATCAGAAAAACACTCTCTGAAGAAAAAATTTGCAAAAGATCGATTAAACAATAACAAGAAAATCATTTTAAATGCATATTCTCAATATTTAAAAGTTAATTCAACAAAAATCACTGACAAAATAAAATTAAATGATAAAATGAAAGAAATTTTAAAAGTTTGCTTCTCATTAAAAATACAAATTGATTTTTCTAACGAGCCATTTAAAAAATCAAAAGATTTTAAAAGTATTGAAAATGAATACAACATTCTTATAAAAAATTTTTCTGAAGGAAATCTGCTTGATATCAAAAAAATCAAAGAAATTGAAGAAACTCTTAAAATAAAAAAATCATTGTTTGCAAAAGAAACATTAGATAAAAATCTCTACAATGAAAGTTATAAAAAAAATTTTGAAGAAAGCATTAAAAAAGAAATTTATGAAAAAATATTAGAAAAAAAATTTGATAGCAAAACAATAAATACTAAACTTTCAGAATTTACAGACACTATTTATTCTGAACATTTAAAGGAAAATATTAATAAATTAACATGTGATAATTTAGATAATTTTTTTAAAAAACATGAATTTTTAACAAAAATTGAAATCACGCAAGAAATGTTTAGCAATGATGAAAAAAAACGAGATATCATTAATGAAACCGTTATTGATATAGAGAAAAATAAAGGTGAACAACTTGAAGCTTACTGTAAGATACTAAATTCAGCTTATTTATTAACTATTGAAAAAATTAAACTATTAAAAAATTTACAAAACAATAAATCAATCACAGACAAATTCATGAATGAGGTATATTTCCTAATCCAGAAAAAAACAGAAGAAACATCTCTTGATAAAATAGATTCTATTAACAACACACTAGAAAATGAAATCGATTTGATTTATAAAAAATATGAAGTTATTGATATTTTAATAAAATACCAACAATCACTTAAACAAGATGCTGACAAAAAATTCACATTATATAACAAAAAAATCACGAATGAAAAAATAAGAGCAATTAATAATTTTATTTCTGATCTAACTAAAAATGAAAAAAGCATTGACAATATTAATACAATTGAAAAAACCATCAAAAAACGTAGGAATGTTTTGACTTATCATTTTTTTCCATTCTCTAAAACTCATGGAGAAAAGGTTTTTGATAAAATTTCAGAAAAAATTAACACAAAAAAAGACTGGAAGAAAAACTTGAAATAATCATAAAAAAGTAACAATTTATCGTTAAGTGATATCAACCAGTATTATTACTGCCCAACAACTCAGTTTTTTGAATTGACTATCAGACAAAATCTCATCTACACAACTAATCAACATCGCTGCCGCAAAAAAGCTTCTACCAAAATATGATTCGCTGCCGGAAATTCATAATTAGGTAATGTTTCTGGCGCCACCCAACGTATCACTTGCCCTTCTGCACCTTGAGGCTCGCCCGTAAAACCACGCACAAAACACGCATCAAGCAAAACATGGCGATCTGGATAGACATAACTCGCTTGCATCCATTCTTCTGTTTTCGTGACAACAATTGCCAATTCCTCTTGCAATTCACGCGCTAATGCCGCTAAGACAGTTTCACCGTTTTCTATTTTTCCACCTGGAAACTCCCAAATACCCGCATAACTTTTGCCAATAGGGCGCTGCGCTATCAAAATCGCATCACGTGCAGGATGAAGAATTAGACCAACTGCTACATGTAATTGTTTCATGAGAAAATAATTTTCGCCTTACTAAATCTGATTCTACCCCTACATATCATGTGCCATGATATTTATTTGTAAGAATAGATACATAATCATTTTTTTCCTGCATGGTGACATGCTTTTTTTAGGGATTTCTCTGGATCCCGCGGACAAACCGCGGGATGACAGTTTTAAACGTGAGAACAACATTAAACGGAATAAGCGCCTTAGTTTAATGCGTTTTGCATATAGATATACAACAAGCGCAGGATAACAACTCATTATTTACTTAAAAAATCTATTTTATGACGACTTTCCTGTACTTGTTGTACCAGCACTTGAACTACTTGTTGATTTCTCTATTTTTTGTCCGGCTTGTTTCATATCTTGACCAAAACCATGGATCGTATTATCACACCCTGTCAAGCAAATGAATGCAGCCAATACACTGCCAAATAAAACATGAGATAATTTCATCCTATCTTCCTCCATTGAATAATTGATAAAAAATTAAATCATTATTTCAAACAAAACTGCCGTGACAATATTTATATTTTTTTCCTGAGCCGCAGGGGCATAGCTCATTTCGGCCCACTTTTTTTTCATCCACTTGCTCTATCGGCGTGTTACCAATAAAACCATCCGCAGCAGCTACTGATTCTACAGTTTTCATTGTATCCGCCGCTGCATGCTCATAACGCATCTTAAATTTTGGCACCAGTTGCTCAATCTCTAACGCTGGTTCAGGTTCTGGCTCCGTCACATGCACTTCAAAACGGAACAATGTTGCAATCACGTCATGATTAATACGCGCCAACAAATCAACAAACAAATCAAACGATTCGCGTTTATACTCTTGCTTTGGATTTTTTTGCGCATATCCTCGTAAATGAATCCCTTGACGCAAATAATCCATTGCAGCCAAATGCTCACGCCATAACGTATCCAACGTTTGCAACATAATGGCTTTCTCAAAACGCTGAAATGTCTCAGGATCGACAGCCGCAACCTTTTGTTGCCATGTCGCTTCAACTGATTCATGAATACGTGCCCGTAATTTTTCTTCATCTAAAGTTTCATCTTTTTCTAACCACTCGCGCAAAGGTAAATGCACGTGAAACTCATTCGCCAGCGTCTCTTCTAGTCCCGCAACATCCCATTGCTCTTCCAAAGACTCTGGTGGAATCATGCGCGTAATCAAATCATCAATCACTTGCTCACGAATCGACGAAATGATATCTGAAATCGATTCCAACTCTAATAACTGCAAGCGTTGGCCATAAATGACTTTACGCTGATCATTCGCTACATCATCGTATTCTAATAATTGCTTACGAATATCAAAGTTATACGCCTCCACTTTACGCTGCGCACTTTCAATATTACGCGTCAACATCCCAGACTCGAGCGCTGTCCCTTCCTCCATTCGCAAGCGTTTCATAATGGCAATTAAACGCTCGCCACCAAAAATTCGTAACAAATTATCTTGCAAGGATAAATAAAAACGGGATTTACCTGGATCACCTTGCCGACCGGAACGACCACGTAATTGATTATCAATTCGTCGTGATTCATGACGCTCAGTCCCTAACACATACAAACCACCCGCTGCAATCACTTGATCATGTCGTTGTTGCCAAGCTTCTCGACGCGCCTTGATTTCTTCCGCTGATAATTCACCCGCACTTTTCAATTCCGCTTCCAGATTTCCACCTAATACAATATCGGTACCACGACCCGCCATATTTGTTGCAATTGTGACAGCGCCTGGACGCCCTGCTTCTGCAATAATTTTTGCTTCTTGCTCATGAAATTTTGCATTTAACACTTGATGCGGAATAGTTTCTTTTTTTAATAAACTAGATAAATACTCAGACGTTTCAATTGACGTTGTCCCTACCAACACAGGCTGACCAGTGACACACGTTTGACGAATATCTTCAATAATGGCTGCAAATTTTTCCGCAGATGACATATACACAAAATCATGCAAATCTTTACGTACCATTGGGCGATGCGTTGGCAACACCACGACTTCTAAACCATAAATCTGCTGGAATTCATACGCTTCCGTATCTGCCGTCCCCGTCATACCCGACAGTTTTTCATATAACCGGAAAAAGTTCTGAAATGTAATCGAGGCTAACGTCTGATTTTCTTCTCGCACACGGACGGCTTCTTTCGCTTCAACAGCTTGATGCAACCCATCTGACCAACGACGCCCTGGCATGGTGCGACCAGTATGTTCGTCAACAATAATCACTTCACCTTGCTGCAAAATATAATCGACATCACGATGAAATATAGCATGTGCACGCAATGCTGCATTTAAATGGTGCATTAACATAATATTGCCAGCATCGTACAAACTCTCACCCGCTTGCAATAATCCATTTTTTGTTAAAATTGCTTCAATATGCTCATGACCTGCTTCTGACAAGGTCACCTGCTTTGCTTTTTCATCTACCCAGTAATCACCAGGCCCATCTTTGACCGTTTGCTTCACCAATTGCGGAATAATTTTATCAATCTGCACATAAAGATCCGCACTGCCTTCCGCAGCACCGGAAATAATCAGCGGCGTACGCGCTTCATCAATCAAAATAGAATCCACTTCATCCACAATCGCATACGCTAATGGACGTTGCACGCGATCGGCTAGCGAAAACACCATATTGTCGCGCAAATAATCAAAGCCAAACTCATTATTTGTGCCATACGTAATATCTGCAGCATAAGCTGCTTGTCGCGCTTCTTGCGGCAAATTCGGCAAAATCACACCAGTACGCATCCCAAGAAATTCATATACCGGCCCCATCCACGCTGCATCTCGACTAGCAAGATAATCATTCACCGTCACAACATGCACGCCTTTACCCGGCAAGGCATTCAAATAAACGGCCAGCGTCGACATTAAAGTCTTGCCTTCACCGGTACGCATTTCTGCAATACAACCTTGGTGCAACACCATGCCGCCCAACAATTGCACATCAAAATGGCGCATACCTAATACGCGACGCGCCGCTTCACGCACCACAGCAAACGCTTCCGGTAATAGTGCATCCGTTGTGGCGCCATGTTGTAATCGTTCACGAAATTCCACTGTTTTTGCTTGTAAAGCAACATCCGATAATGCGACACACTCAGCTTCAAGTGCATTAATTTGCGCGACTTTTTTCCACATACCGCGCAAAACTCGCTGATTGCGACTACCAAAAATTCGTGCGAAAAGGCTGCTGACCATGATACAGATATTCTTCAGAATGACAGGAAAGAGAGCACGAAGCATTACCTAGTTTATGTGAAAAGTCAAATTGTTATCCCTGCTGCGCAGTGACAACAACACATGGTATCCTGCATCAGGATTCTCTGATGATTATAGGTAGAGACAGATGCTCGCAGATTACTTAAAAACGCATGAAAACAATCATACTCACTCTGCATTAGGCTCACTCTTACAACGCGTCAAACACATTCAAACACTCAATCAAACCATTGCGACATGCTTACCCCACGAACAACTGTTACTACGTCACTGCTTAGCCGTCAAAATTGATAACACCACACTCATTCTCATTGCCGAAAATCCGCACTGGGCAACGCGTATGCGATTTATTAGCCAGCAATTACTCAAAGCACTTCAACAGCATCCAACCTATCACTACCTCACGAAAATCCATTGTAAAGTGAATCCACCATTGCACCATCCAACCAAACAATCCTTCATCAAACCAAGAAAAATGGAAATTTCTGCAAATAGCGCCGCCTTATTACGCGAAACAGCAGAGAAAATACTCGATCCAGCAATTCAGAAAGCAATGAGAAATATTGCCGCAAAAGAAAAAAATAAATAAAAAATCATATGTAAAAAAACGTAACAGATTATGTGGTCCGTATTTTTTAGCTTGACTGCATAACTCGGGTCCCGCAGAGACATTGTTTCATCGAAGCAACGCCCTTTCATAATGCATAAAGCGCACTTCCATTGGCAAAGTGTCGTCTGCTGTTGGGCGATTGCGGTCAGTCAAGCTAAAAAATACGGACCACATAATCTGTTACAAAAAAAACCAAATTAAAAAATTAATTTGGTTTTAAAAAAATTAAGCCGATTATAAATTAACAATAAAAAAATTATTTATCTTACACATCCATCGCAAGCACAGGCTTCAAATAAGAAATAGGTACTGTATCGGAATCTTCGAAAGTGACATATTCCCACGCATCTTGCATCGATAACAATTTGCGAATCAACATATTATTTAATGCATGACCGGATTTATACCCATCAAACGCACCAATCAAACTGGAACCCATTAAATAAAGATCCCCTACCGCATCTAAAATTTTATGCTTTACAAACTCATCTTCATAACGCAAGCCTTCTTCGTTAAGCACGCGAAAATCATCGATCCCTACCGCGTTATCCAAACTTGCACCACGCGCAAGATTCATTGAACGTAACTTCTCAAAATCCGCCATAAATCCAAACGTTCTTGCTCGACTAACTTCTTTGACATAAGACATGCTCGAGAAATCCAGTGTCGCTGTTTTACTATGCATACGAAAGACGGGGTGATCAAAATCAATGGTAAAAGCCACTTTAAAACCTTCAAAAGGCTCAAGTGATGCCCATTTATCACCATGCTCAACACGCACTTTGCGACGAATCCGAATAAACCGCTTTGCCACATTTTGTTCGCGAATACCCGCTGACTGTACGAGAAAAACAAATGGCCCAGCACTACCATCCATAATCGGAATTTCACCGGCCGTCACATCAACAAACGCATTATCAATACCTAACCCAGCCAATGCAGACAATAAGTGCTCTACCGTCGATACACGCACGCCATCACGCTCTAAGGATGTCGACATAGTCGTATCACCAACATTCTCAGCAGAAGCACGTATCTCGACAATCGGATCCAAGTCAATACGATGAAAAATAATACCTGTATTCGGAGGTGCAGGACGAAGCGTTAACTCCGCTCTTTCGCCACCATGCAAAGTAATACCTGTCGCCTTAATGGCATTCTTAAGCGTGCGCTGTCTGATCATTCCAATTCCAATCTTAGGTAACAATTTGAGGCAATGTTAACATAAGAAAGATTACCTGTGAAATTAATAATCTACCGTTTAAAATCAGGCAAAACCCTTATCCCAGTATCAAAAACCACTTAAGCGTCCACCTCTTCTTTGCGTCGCAGAAAGGCTGGAATATCTAAATAATCAAGCTCTTGCATAGCATCCACCCCTGAGCCTACTTTCTCTTTGACTGCAGTTTGCTGCAAAGAAACACCTGCTGCGCGAGCAGAATCTCGACGCAAAATGGCGGGTTTTTCAAGATGCCGGTAATCAATCGTCCCGTCTGGTCGCACCGAATCGGATAGCTTGCCTGACGCAGGCGGGGCTTGTTTACGCCCTAAACCCGTTACAATCACCGTGACATGAATTTCATCACGCATCTCAGGATCAATCACAGTACCCACCACGACTGTTGCGCCTTCCGAGGTAATACCACGAATCGCATCACCTACTTCTTCAAACTCACCAATAGACATATCAGAGCCCGCCGTAATATTCACCAACACGCCACGCGCACCGGTCATATCCACATCTTCAAGCAAAGGACTCGAAATTGCTGCTTCAGCAGCAAGGCGAGCACGGTCTTCGCCTGAAGCGACGCCTGTACCCATCATTGCCATGCCCATTTCAGACATGACTGTCCGTACATCAGCAAAATCGACATTTATTAATCCAGGACGTGTAATCAATTCAGCAATGCCTTGCACAGCACCACGTAACACGTCATTTGCCGCTCGAAACGCATTGACCAAGGTCACATGCTTGCCCAATACGCTTAGCAATTTATTATTCGGAATCGTAATCAAAGAATCGACATACTGACTCAAATCAGCAATTCCCTGATCTGCGACCTGCATCCTCACTTTGCCTTCAAATGAAAATGGTCGCGTCGTAATGGCGACTGTCAAAATACCCAACTCTTTTGCTATTTGTGCAAAAATGGGGGCGGCGCCTGTTCCGGTACCCCCTCCCATACCCGCTGTCAAGAAAACCATATCAGCACCACTTAATGCAGCGCGTATTCTTTCATGATCCTCTTCTGCGGCACGTCGGCCAATGTCAGGATTTGCCCCTGCACCTAAACCGCGCGTCATCGCTTCACCTAACTGAATAATCGTATTGGCAGAAGAATTGGCAAGCGCCTGCGCATCGGTATTCGCACAAATAAATTCAACGCCTTCAATCGACGCTGCCATCATATGCTCAACTGCATTTCCGCCACCACCACCAATACCAACAACTTTGATGACAGCACTTTGTGGACCCGTTTGCGCTTGCTCAAACATATTCGTTCCCCCGTGATTCCTCAAAAGTTACCCTGAAACCAACCTTTCATTCTGCCCAGCACGCTTTTTAATCCACCTTGTCCAACATAATGACGCTGACTATCACGCTGTTGTATGCCATAGAGCAAAAGCCCAACACCCGTCGCATAAATAGGATTGTTAGCAATCATGGGTAAACCGCCAACACTTTGCGGTGCGCCAATACGCACCGGCATATGGAATACACGTTCCGCAAGCTCTGTTGCATATGGCACGCTCGCCGCTCCGCCTGTCAAAACAATACCAGCAGGAATTAAATCACCAAAACCACTGCGACGAATTTCCGCAGCAGCTAACGTAAAAAGCTCTTCATATCGTGCTTCAACCACTTCTGCCAGCGCTCTTCGCGCTAAACGAACCGGTGCTCGGTCACCCGCTCTCGGCACATGAATCATTTCTGCTGCATCAATGGGTTCTTGCAAAGCCGACGCATAATTTAGCTTAATTTCCTCTGCACATTTCGCTGGCGTCCGCAATGCAATTGCAATATCACTCGTGACTTGATCACCGGCAATAGGAATCACTGCCGTGTGACGCACCGATCCTTCTGTAAAAATGGCAATATCCGTTGTCCCGCCACCAATATCAATCATACATACACCGAGCTCTTTTTCATCAGCTGTTAACACTGACTGACTCGAGGCAAACTGTTCAAGCACAATATCCGACACTGCCAATCCACAACGCTTTAAACACTTTACAATATTTTGTGCTGCACTCACTGCACCAGTCACAATATGCACACGCGCTTCAAGACGCACACCCGCCATCCCAACAGGCTCGCGGATCGAATCTTGACTATCAATAATATATTCTTGAGGAAGGATATGCAGAATTTTTTGATCGGCAGGAATAGCAACTGCACGAGCTGCATCAATCACACGATCGACATCTGTTTGCGTGACTTCACGATCACGAATCGCAACAATACCGTGTGAATTAATACTACGAATATGACTTCCAGCAATGCCCGTGCAAGCAGAATAAATCTGACAACCTGCCATCTGCTCTGCTTCTTCAACAGCCTGCTGAATAGAATGAACCGTCGACTCAATATTTACCACCACACCGCGCTTCAACCCCTGCGATGCATGCGACCCCAAACCGACAACAGAAAGTGAACCATCGTCAGCAATTTCACCAACGAGCGCGATGACTTTTGATGTCCCAATATCGATGCCTGCAATCAGGTCTCTGGCTGGCTTCTTTGCCATTTTTATTTCTTCCAGTTCTTTTCATTTTCAGACGTTACGACGTTTTTTTCCATCGTACAGCAAACCCATCCGCATAACGCAAATCAACATAGTCTACTTTATCCGCACGATTTCCAACAATGTGCGAATACACTTTCACAAAATGATTCATGCGAGTCAAGATATCTTTATGACCAAGATGCAACCAAATGCCGTTTGCTAATTGTACATTCACCGATTGCATTGGTGTAAATTCAATTTTAGCAATATGTGTACCCAGAGGCTGTAACTGAACGTTCATTTGACGATAAAAATCTAACAGTGTTAATTGCATTCCTTCTGGCCCAATGAAAGCGGGTAACGCAGATGGAAATGTTTTTTTATCTGGCGAAAAAATAATACCTGCTGCACTCATCAATCCATTTTGATTCCAATAAGCAACAGGTTCACGCTCATGAATTGCAATTACAACCTCATCTGGCCAAATACGCATGACTTGCGCATCCGCTACCCAAGGCATCTGCAGCAAGTGTTCACGAATCTTTGCCGGACGCAACGAAAAAAAACCACCACTCATGAGTGGTAACAAACTTTCTTGCAGTTTTTGATGATCCACATGCACTGCACCGTGCACGCTGACGTGGTGCACAGGAAAAAGAATACGATGACGGCTATAATTTAAAACAGAAAAACACGTAATACAGATAAAACAAAAAACAATTAAATTAAAATTAGACTGAAAAAAAACAAGCACAGGAGAAGAAGGATTTTTTCGTGTTCGTCGCAAGGTCGTCATTCAAGCCTCCTGTCAGGAATGTACCGAACTACTCCTCACCCAGCATACAGACTTCAGGCTGAAGCGCAACATCAAATACTTCGATGACTTTTTTTTGAATCAGCGTAATCAAGGTCTCGATATCTCGTGCACACGCACCCCCACGATTCACGATAAAATTCGCATGCTTTTCTGAAACAGACGCACCGCCCACAGTAAGATTTTTCAAGCCAGCCGCTTCAATCAAGCGTGCAGCATAATCTCCCTCAGGATTTCGAAATACAGAACCACAATTAGGCAAGCCCGTCGGTTGTGCTGCGTTACGTTTTTCTAATAATGCACGAATCATCGCTAGTGATTTTTCACGCTCGCCTGCTTCCAAAATAAAACAAGCAGCAACAAACCATTCAGCAACAGGTTTTTTCACACAACGATAAGCGGCTTCAAATTCACTCGCTGCTCGCACACGCACGACACCTGCACGATCGACTGTTTCAACTTGCTGCACACGCTGCCATGTTTCTCCTCCATAACACCCTGCATTCATCGCTAATGCGCCACCAATAGTGCCAGGAATACCTGCCATGAACTCTACACCTGTTAACCCTAAACGTGCAGCAAAACGTGCAAACCCAGCACAAGAGACGCCCGCCTCAACACGCAACACATATTTTTCATCAGGCAACTGCGCCATTTGTTGCAACCCGCCTTGCGTCACAATCACCGCCCCACGAATACCGCCATCTCGAATTAACACATTGCTACCTAAACCTAACCAAGTGACAGGTATATCTATAGGCAGCTTCTGTAAAAAAACAGCTAAATCTGCTTGCCCCTGAGGCTGATAGAGATAATCTGCAGCGCCGCCAACGCGTAACGAGGTATAACGTGCAAGACGTTCGTCTTGCAAGAGACGGCCTCGCAGCGCATCAATATCGGGTGTACCTAAGAACATGTACTCGCCTCAGGTGAAACAAGTTTAATAGGCACCGCTTCGCGCAATTCTGTTGCAGCAAGATGATTGGCCATGCCGCCAATTGTACCTGCACCTTGCATCATGACGACATCACCCTCCTGCAGCACCTCTTGCAACGTGGATGCTAAAGATTCCGGCGCATTCACTCGCCGTGCCACACACCCTTTTTCTCGCATACATTCAACTAATGCCGCGCTATTCGCGCCTGGAATCATTGCTTCACCTGCAGAATACACTTCAAGCAGAATGACTTGATCCGCTTGCATTAATACCTGACAAAAATCGTCAAATAAGTCTCGCGTCCGCGTATAACGATGCGGTTGATAGACCATCACAATACGTCGGTCTGGCCAACTTTGTCTTGCCGCTTGTAATGTTGCTGCAATTTCACGTGGATGATGCCCATAATCTTCCATCAATGTGATTTTCCCACCCTTTTCAAGCGCAAAATCACCATGTATCTGAAAACGGCGACCAATCCCTGCAAATTTTGCTAATGCTTGCAAAATAGCTGCATCCGGTACTTCTAACTGTGATGCGACCACAATGGCAGCAAGTGCATTCAGCACATTATGTCGGCCCGGCAAATTAAGCGTCACATTTAATGGCGCGAGATCATTGGGTCTTTTAACAATAAACTGCGACGTCATGCCTTTTTGTTGTAATGAATGCGCCTGCCATGTATCCCCATCTGAAAATCCATAATCAGTAAACGGACGCGGTACCAAATGCAACATGTCTCTGATCACTGGATCATCCACACACAGTACAGCAAGACCATAAAAAGGCAGGCGACGAATAAATTCAATAAACGCAGCACGCAACTCAGTAAAACTATTGTTATAAGAAGATAAATGATCCGCATCAATATTGGTAACAATAGAAATCATTGGCTTAAGATGCAAAAAGGACACATCACTCTCATCCGCTTCTGCAACAAGGTATTTCCCACTACCCAATTTCGCGTGACTTCCAGTACTATTTAATTGTCCACCAATCACAAAAGTCGGATCTTCATTCGCTTCTGCAAGGATAGCTGTGACTAGGCTGGTTGTTGTCGTTTTACCATGCGTCCCTGCAATCGCAATGCCATAGCGAAAACGCATTAATTCACCTAACATTTCTGCACGCTGTACAATCGGTATGTGCGCTGCGTTTGCTGCGACCAACTCTACATTCTCAGGTGATACAGCGGATGAACGCACGAGCACATCAGCCCCTTGAATGTGTTCAGCTGCGTGACCGTAATAAATTCGTGCGCCGGCGAGCTGTAATCGCTTAGTCAATGCATTTTCAGCCACATCAGAGCCGGAAATAACATAGCCTTCACTCAACAATACCTCGGCAATGCCTGCCATACCCACGCCACCAATTCCAACAAAATGAATATGGCGGATCCTGCCCATCGCAAACGTCCAGTTCAATGACACTCCTCCTCACACACTTTTACTATTTTTTCTGCTACATCGCTTTGACGTAGCGAAAAAGCCAATTCACCCATTTTTTTACAACGCTCAGGCGAAGCTTGCAACTCAAGTAACAACATTGCCAAACTTGATTCATTCAGCTCTGATTGCGGAATCACAATTGCCGCCCCTGATCGTAACATAAACCCTGCATTTGCCGTTTGATGATCATCTGTTGCTGCAGGGAAAGGGACCAAAATAGCCCCTCTAGCAGCCATACATAACTCTGCAACAGTTAGTGCGCCGGCCCGCGAAAGCACAATATCAGACCATGCGTATGCATTACTCATTTCATTGATAAATGGCACAACCTCTGCTTGCACACCTGCTTTTTGATATTGCGTGAGTGTGACAGAAAAATGCTTTTCTCCCGCCTGATGAAGGACTTCCGGTCGCAATCCCGCAGGCAATTCAGCTAAAGCGCGCGGAACAATTTCATTGACTGCCAACGCACCTTGGCTACCGCCTAATACCAATAAACGTAGAGGCCGACAAGGTGGTGACACCTCATCCTTTTTTAAAAAATCTGAGGAAGCGCTTGCAGTGATTTCTGCTCGCACCGGATTACCCACTGTCAGTACTTTCCGACTTGCTGCAAATGTATCAGGAAAAGCTTGCAACACTCTGCGTGCAACACGTGCCAGATAACGATTCGTTGTACCTGCGCGTGCATTCTGCTCATGAATAATCAAAGGATAACGCATCAACCATGCAGCAATACCGCCAGGCCCACTCACAAAGCCACCCATCCCAACAATCACATTGGGACGAAAAGTGAAAATGACCTGAATAGCTTGATAAACCGCGATCAACAAATAAAACGGCGCAAGAAATAACGCTTTTCCCTTTTTCCCTCGTATACCACTGACAGATAAAAAGTCTAACGGGATACCCTCAGCAGGGACTAGCTTTGCCTCAAGGCCTCGCTGCGTACCTAACCAGCGTATGGAGACACCCTTATCACGCAACACCCGGGCAATCGCTAACCCAGGAAAGACATGCCCCCCTGTTCCGCCCGCCATAATTAACACGCGCTCTAACTGTTTCATTACCCATTCATCTCGCCGCTAACCGATTTTCATACTCAATACGTAACATAAATGCCAATGCTGCAAAATTTACCACCATACTGCTACCACCATAACTCACCAAGGGTAACGTCAATCCTTTTGTCGGCAAAATACCACAATTCACACCGACACTGACTATAAACTGAATCGCAAACCACAAACCCAAACCATATGCCAATAATCCTGCAAAATGTCGGTCAAGCAATTGCGCACGACGGCCAATTAAAAAAAATCGGACAATCAGCATAATAAAAAGCGCTATTAAGATAAAAAGCCCAATCAACCCCAACTCTTCTGCAATCACGGCAAACAAAAAATCTGTGTGTGCTTCAGGTAAATAAAAAAGTTTTTGAATACCTTGCCCCAGCCCTAAACCAAACCAACCACCGCGTCCAAAAGCAATCAATGACTGCGATAATTGATAACCCGCACCATAAGGATCTGCAAAAGGATTCAAAAAGCCGGTCAAACGTGCCATACGATAAGGGGCAGCTACCGCCAGCAAACTTAATGCGGCAATGACGACCAGAAAGATAAGCAAAAAATAACGCAAGCGCATACCTGCCAAAAACATCATGCCCAACGTCGTCACTAAAATAACCGCTGCCGCACCAAAATCAGGTTCTTTGAGTAATAAAACCGTTACCACACCCAATAAACCCAACGGTTTCAAAAAATGCAGAGGGGCAGTAATCGTCTCAGGTGGATGGCGATACAAATAACCTGCCATGTAAATAATCACCGTCAGTTTTGCCAGTTCTGACACTTGAAAAGCGAGCGGCCCTATTTTTACCCAGCGTGCGCTACCATTCACAACATGGCCAAGCCCTGGCAACAAAACCAACGCAAGTAACAACATGACACCGGCCAACAACACCGTGCCTGTTTTTTCCCAAAAAGAAGTCTCTACTTGAAAAATGACGACGGCCAATACGATGCCCAGCATCATATAAAAAAGCTGATGATAAAAATAATAAAAAGGCTGATGTAATTTTGCCGCAGACACAGCAATCGACGCAGAAGCAACCATCACCAAACCATATAAAATCAATGCTGCGGCAGGAAAAACAAGCCATCGATCAGGAATGAAATGTCTCATAAGGCATGCACACAATCAGTAAATACTTGACCACGGTGTGCAAAATCACGAAACATATCAAAGCTCGCGCAGGCAGGCGATAATAAAACACTTTCATTTGGCTGTACCGCCTGCGCTGCCAAACTCACCGCTTCCTCCATACTTTTTGCATGCTGAAAAGGAATACGCCCTGTCATCAGCACTTCTAATTCGGCTGCCGCTTCACCAATTAAGATCACTTTTTTTACGTATTGCTCCATCACCGGTAACAACGGTGAAAAATCCGCATTTTTTCCAATGCCACCTGCGATTAACACAAATTTTTCTGCAGACACCGCGCCTAAACCGTACAATGCTGCTAACGTTGCACCGACATTTGTCCCTTTTGAGTCATTGTACCAACGCACCCCCGCATGCTCACGCACTAACTGACAACGATGTGGCAGCCCAGCAAAATGGGTCAGCGTCCGCAACATGGCTTCCATCGAAAATCCTGCAGCGTGACCAATCGCCAGTGCTGCCAACGCATTTGCATAGGAATGCTTGCCTACCATTTGTAGAGCACGCACAGGTAATAAACACTCTCGCCCGCGAGCCAAATAAATTTCTCCACGCTCTTCTAATAAACCAAACTGCTCTTCAAATGCAGGCACCCCTAAAGAAAAATAATATTTACGTGGAACGGGTGAAACACACTCCGTTAAAATATCATCGCGATTACACACAGCAATTTCGCAATTCGTATAAATTTGCTGCTTCGCACGACAATACGCTGCAAAATCTGCATAACGATCTAAATGGTCTTCTGTAATATTCAATATTGTTGCGACAGCCGGCCGCAATGACGAAGTTGTTTCTAATTGAAAGCTTGAAATTTCCAATACAAAAAGATCCGGCGGTGTATCTTGCAATAAGTCTAATGCCGGCTCGCCGAGATTGCCACCAACACGTACGTGACGTCCCGCTGCTTTCGCCATTTCACCTACTAACGTTGTCACCGTACTTTTTGCATTGGTGCCTGTAATGGCTATCACAGGTGCTGTGACGTTACGTGCAAATAATTCTATATCCCCTATCACAGATTTTCCTTGTGCAGATTGACGGGCAATTTGCGGCTCTTGTAAGGAAACACCCGGACTCACCACAATCACATCACCTTGATCTAATAACGCTTGATCAAACGCACCTAATGAAATGTTTACTTCTGGAAATTTGGCTTTAAAAGCATCTAGCAAAGGTGGTGCAACACGATTATCGGTGATCGCGACAGGATGCCCTTGCTGTAGCAAATATTTTGCTGCTGAAAACCCAGACTTGCCAAGCCCCACGACCACATATAAAGGTTGCGCCATGTTTTACCTCAATTTGAGTGTTGCTAAACCCAATAAAACAAGAACAAATGTAATAATCCAAAAACGCACAATCACCCGTGGTTCGGGCCAACCTTTCATTTCAAAATGATGATGCAATGGCGCCATCCGAAAAATACGTCGCCCTGTCAGCTTAAAAGAAGCGACTTGTAAAATCACGGATAATGTTTCTAGAACAAAAATGCCACCCATTAACATCAGTACAATTTCTTGACGCACAATCACTGCCAAAATACCGAGCGCCGCACCTAATGCCAAAGCACCCACATCTCCCATAAACACTTGTGCGGGATACGCGTTAAACCATAAAAATCCAAGACCCGCACCAACAAACGCACCACAAAAAACAATCAATTCACCCGCACCAGAAATAAACGGAATCGTCAAATAATTTGCAAAATGAATATTGCCACTTGCATACGCAAAAACACCCAACGCTGCAGCGACCATTACTGCTGGCAAAATTGCTAATCCATCTAAACCATCTGTTAAATTCACTGCATTACTTGTGCCAACCACCACAATAAAAACCAACACAATAAAAAAAGGACCTAATGGCAGCCAAACATCTTTCAAAAAGGGGACTAATAATTGCGTTTCTACAGGTTGTGTTGCCGTAAAATACAAATAAAAACCTGCTGCAAAGCCTAACAAAGATTGCAATAAGAACTTATGTTTTGCAGATAAGCCGCGCCGCTTTTTACGAAATAATTTCAAATAATCATCACACCAACCAATGGCACCAAAACCTAATGTCATTGCTAAAACAAGCCAAACGTATCGATTATGCAAATCACTCCATAACAACGTACTCAACGTAATTGTCATTAATATTAATGCGCCACCCATCGTTGGTGTGCCCGCTTTTGCAAAATGACTACTCGGACCGTCGTTTCGTACAACTTCACCAAAATGCGCACGACCCAACCAAGCAATCATGGCAGGCCCCGCAGCCAATGATACAGAAAGCGCCGTTAATGCGCCTAAAATAGCACGCAAGGTTAAATACTGAATGACATGAAAAAAATGAAAATGCTGGGCTAACAATTCACCTAACCAAACCAACATAGACTATCCCCTCTGCTCTATTTTTTTAGGAACTATGAATAATTGAATATTTTTAATCTTTTTTATAAGAAAACAGAAAGTTTTCGAGGATCAAATCCAATCAAAAAAAGTGTACTTGATATTAAAATGATTAAAAATGATCAATTATCAACAACTCCTAATTTTTCCGCCAAAAGTAACTGCACCACATCCGCATCACTGAATGGTAATTGCTGATTTCCAATTAACTGGTACGCTTCGGCACCTTTCCCTGCAATTAACACACAATCCTCTGCTTGGGCAGACTGTAGGGCATGCTGAATAGCCTTAAAACGATTATGTTCTACTGTCACTGCATGCTGCGCAGTAAAACCAGAAAGAATATCTGCAACAATGGTGGCTGGATCTTCCATGCGCGGATTATCATCCGTAATAATCACGTGATCAGATAAACGTTCAGCAATTTCTGCCATCAATTGACGCTTACCACGATCACGTCCGCCACCACATCCAAAAACACAATACAGACGTCCTGCACAGTGAGGTCGCAAAGCTTGCAATACTTTTTCGAGTGCATCGGGTTTGTGTGCATAGTCAACAATCACGCGTGGCAATCGCCCTCCACCAAATGTTTGCATTCTTCCCGGCACCGAAGACAATTTAGCGATGGCTTGTTTCACTTCATCGAAAGGAAAACCCAGTGCACAGAGCGCACTCAACGCAGCAAGCGCATTCGCCAGATTAAATGTCCCAGCAAGAGAAACAGCGAATGTCCCTGCGCCCCATGGTGTCTCAAGCGCACAACGCAAATGGCCTGCTTCACTCACCACCTCATGCGCGAATACATAACGAGCGCGCGCAGGTAAATTGGCGACAGGTGTGATGCTATAAGCAATAATATCTTGATCTGGTATCGTATTGATCAATTTATGACCAAATGGATCAGCTGCATGAATGACAGCCACACGCGTCTGATCAAACAATTTTGCTTTCGCTGCACCGTAAGCTGCCATCGTCCCGTGATAATCCAAATGTTCACGGCTCAAACCCGTAAAAATACCTACCGCAAAGGGTATCGCTGCCACACGTCCTTGCGACAGCGCATGTGAAGAAGCTTCCATTGCCACATAGGCTATTTTTTGCGTGACATACTCTGCCAATATACGCTGAACACTGATAGCATCCGGCGTGGTTAATCCACTGGGCTGAAGTGCACCATAGGGACCATTCCCTAATGTTCCTATTATCCCGCATGGTTGTTGTAAATGATGCAGTGCCTCAGCAACAAAGTGTGTACAAGATGTTTTACCACTGGTGCCTGTTGCACCTATAATGTACAATTTATCGGCTGGTTGGCCAAAAAATCGACCAGCGATTAGACTGAGTTGGCCTTCTAGATTCGGCACAAAACAGATAGGAATGGGTTGACTAGGCGAAGATGGCAACAATGTACTTGTCAGAATGACACGGGCACCCTGCGCAATAGCGTGCTCGATAAATTGTCGCCCATGCTGCTGGCTACCTTGTAGGGCACAAAATACATCGCCTTGCATGACATGCCGGCTATCATGGGAGAGGCCTGTGACATCATATTCCATGGCAGAGACAGGAATCTGAGCATCGAGGTCTGCGAGCAATTGAAAAAGTTTCACAAAGTCAGCCCGTTATTAGAATCAGCAGGCAGATTATAGCGTTCTGGAAGAGAATTATGCACCTAAAGGTCGAAAAAATAAGCGCATTGGCAGGTCACATTACCTGTCCAACCAGTAAATCACAGAGTATTCGCGCCCTTTTTATGGCATTACTTGCCAAAGGCGAATCTCGCATCACCCATCTCCTTGATTGTGAAGATACCCGCGATGCATTGCGTGTTTGCCAAGCTTTTGGTGCAGAGATCCAGCAACCCACTGCAGATCAATGGCTGATCAAAAGTCATGGCCCTCCTTTTGATTTTACGGGCGGTCGTCTCTACACCGGGAACTCTGGGATCACAACGCGTTTTGCCTTGCCTCTGATAGGGTTACGCAAACAATCTTCTCTCCCCATACAGTTTGACTGTGGTACGCAAATGCGCCAACGCCCAATGAAACCATTACTAGACGCATTGCTATCATTGGGTTTAACCATACAGCCATCTGAATCGACAGCATTACCTGTCACACTTTCTGGCAAATTACGTGGTGGTAGTACACGAGTGAGCGGCGAAGCATCACAATATTTATCTGCTTTATTATTTGCCCTACCGCATGCCGCTCATCACAGTGAGCTCATCATTGAGAATTTGCACGCCCGGCCTTACGTCCGCATGACTGAACAATGGCTGGAACGCACAGGCATTCAATTCTCACATCAACGCAAAGAGGATACCGATTATTACGCTATTCCCGGTGGTCAAGAAGCTCGCCCTTTTCGCACAACCATTACCGGCGATTTTTCTTCTGCGGCGTGCTTACTCGTCGCTGCAGCATTAACTGACAGTGATGTCATCATCGATGGATTAGATTTTTCAGAACCACAAAGTGATAAACGTCTCATTTCCATTTTATTAGACATGGGAGCGGATATCACGCTGCATGCACGCGGATTACATATTCGTGGTGGCCGACCATTACAAGGCATACGGATCGATCTACAAAATAGTCCAGATCTGTTACCTGCTCTCGCCGTGCTTGGCACACAGGCACGCGGCAAAACAGAAATTTTCAATGTGGCACAAGCTCGATATAAAGAAACAGATCGGATCCATGCGATGGCACGCGAATTAACTCGCATGGGTGCGACGCTCACAGAGCATCCCGATGGCCTGACTCTCCGTCAAAGTACATTGCATGGCACACATGTGCATGGTTACCACGACCATCGTACAATCATGGCACTCGTCGTCGCAGGCATGCTCGCTAAGCAAACCACTTGGATTGATACAGCGGAGTCCATCAATAAAACGTTTCCGACATTTTTTACGACATTACAACAACTCGGCGCACAAATTACATAACGGGATACATTATGAAAACAAACACATCAGTTACACCCATCCCAAAAAACATTTTACTTTTACATGGACCAAACTTAAATCGTTTAGGCACACGAGACCCAGCAATTTACGGCACACTCACACTGCGGCAATTAGAAAAACACGTCGCAACCTGTGCAGCAACACACGGCTATGTCGTCCTCGCGCACCAATCCAATCACGAAGGTGATTTAATTGATATCTTGCAAAAACAAGCAAATCATTGCGCAGGCATTATTATTAATCCTGGCGCATTAGCGCATTATAGTTATGCATTATATGATGCACTCCTTGACACAGGACGCCCAGCGATTGAAGTGCATTTATCCAATATTAAAAAACGCGAGCCTTTTCGAAAACTCTCCGTCACGGCCAACGCGTGTCTCACCATGATCTGCGGACAAAAAGAAAAAGGCTATACAAACGCCGTGCAACAGCTTGTGGAGCATTTAACCTGTGTTGATCCAGCAAAATAATTTATACACTTACCAAACACAAATTATTGGTTATCCACTCACACACAGCTTCAGCCCACTTTTGCATAATACTTTGTATGCAGATTTACAGATTTCTGCGCAAATGCAAAAATCAACTTTTACTGATCTAAAAAAAATTATTACACATCTACGCACGACACCCATCGCACTGACGGCAGTCACCATGCCTTTTAAAGAAAAAATTATCCCGCTATTGGATGTCATTGATCCAATGGCATCTGCAACGGGTGCCGTCAATACGATTATTCAACGTGCCGGAAAATTATATGGTTACAATACAGATATTGATGGCATTGCCTTTACACTTCGTCACATCACGCTAGAAAAAAAAAATGTTTTAATCATTGGCGCAGGTGGTGCAGCGCGTGCTGCAGCCGTTGTACTCCGACAACATCATGCACATATTTACTGGCTAAACCGTACGCGCACAACCGCAGAAACACTGGCGGCGCAATTTAGTGGTCAAGTGCTCGATGCTGATAATCTATCGACGCCTGTTTTTTTTGATGTGATGATCAATGCAACACCCATTGGTTTACCGACAATCACTTCCTCTTTCCATCTACCTGACCATTTTTTTCATGCAAAACAAATGATTTTTGATATGCTCTATCATCCGCAACAAACAACATTTTTACAGCGTGCCGCAAAAGCAGGCGCTGTTTGTAGTAATGGTCTTGATCTTTTTATTACACAAGGCATACGTCAAATTGAACTTTGGCAAAAAAAACAGTTGTTAACGCATGAGAGAATTGTTTATTGTCGTTCGCTTTTACAATACGCGTTACAGAATACAACTGAGAAAACTGTATGAGTTATGCATTGATTCAAACCTTGCCATCAGAAGAAACGTTGCGTAATGCACTGCCACTCTCGCCTGTTTTTTTAAAAAAAATTCAACATGACCGTCATGACATTAAAAATATCTTATCTGGCAAGGATTCACGCTTACTGTTAATCATTGGCCCCTGTTCTGCTTGGCCAAGTGAAGCGGTACTAGAATACGCTGATAGATTAGTCAATTTTAGTGAAAAAAATCCACTTTTCACGCAAAAAATAAAATTAATTATGCGGGTTTACAGTCAAAAGCCTCGCACCACCCACGGGTGGGCCGGACCATTAACACAACCCAACCCATGCACCACACCCAATTTCATGGATGGATTATTTTATACCCGCAATATGATGTTAAAAGTGATTGAAAAAGGATTACCCATTGCAGATGAAGCATTATTCATTGGGCCAACACACTATTTTCTTGATCTTTTATCATGGGTCGCGATTGGCGCACGCAGTACAGAAAACCCAGAACACCGCGTGTTTGCTTCTTTGCTTGATTGTGCGGTTGGTTTAAAAAATCCAACGCATGGCTCACTGATAATTGGTATCAATAGCGTGCTCGCCGCACAACAATCCCATCACACCATGTTTTCTCATCAAGAAATTAAAACAGACGGTAATCCCTATGCCCATTTAGTTTTACGCGGCAGCGATCAACAACCTAATTATACAATTGATTTTTTACACACTGCTCAAAATGCCATAGAAAAAAAATCACTAAAAAATCCAGCTATTCTGATCGATGCAAGTCATGACAATTGCATCATCCACGGAAAAAAAAATTATTTACAACAAATCAACGTGATTTTTGAAACACTTGATAATCTAAAACGACATCCTGAGCTAAAAAAAATCATTAAAGGCTTTATGATCGAAAGTTTTCTGCAACCCGGAAAACAAACCATTGACGCACATTTTCCTTATAAAATACAACATAATGGCCTATCGATCACAGACCCCTGCCTTGGCTGGGAACAGACAGAAGATCTGCTTAATCGACTGATTCAACTATAAAAAAACTCAAACTTAACTCTATTATTTTTATTCTGCTACCAATCTAAAAATATATATTTAGTAAAAACAATCAGTTGTAAATAAACGCTCACAAAAAAACCATCAAAAAATACTTTTTAAACTATACTAGAGGCATAAAGTGACGATAAAGATAATCAACAAAATTGAGGGTTATCACAATGAAATCTCACCTAGAAGAGAAAGAAAGCGCCAGACCCACAACCATAGAGCTATTAGAACGTCTTGCTAACTTACCAAAAGACCAAGATAATCTTGAAGAATTAAGAGGCATTATTGAAAGCACTCTGATAATTTTATATAAATTTAATGAAAACTTCTTATCTCCAAATACAAGTAATTTAAATGAAACAATTAACCTCTACAAAAGCAAGCAAGAAAAATTTATTGGTACCGACAAAGAAATAGAAACTAAAATACAATATTTTCATGCTTCAGTAAAAAAAGTACAAAAAGAATTAATAGAAGATCACGAAAAAATTAATAAATTATTTAAAGAACTCGTCATCGACAAAGAATCATTTGAATTACTTTACATGACTGATAGAGGAGCACTCAATTATAAAAATATTTTTCAAAAGAAATTAGAAAGTTATCTAAAAAAAATACATGGTATCGAAAAAAGAGAAAACACAATTTTTGAATTTATAAAAGATTTACGAATTTTTGTTTTGACGCAAACTGAAGAAAAGAAAGAAAAATTAAAAGAAGTGGAAGAATTTTCAATAAGTATAGAAAAAAGAATAGATACCACACACACCACTTTAGAACTTAGCAAAATGGAAAAAGATGGGACTCGCCCTACACTCTTTGGCCATCCACTTGTGGAAAATTATTTTCGCGCGCCTACAACACCATCCAAAAAAAGAAAAGAGGCACCTGAGGAAACAAAAGATCTTGCTGATTCGCCACCGCGCAAAAAAAGAGGTTGATATAACTTTCTCGTCATTACAAAACTACTTCATCAATACACGTTTCTTTTGTTTGTCTTTTTGTCAGCTAGGTTTTTTTCTTCCTGTTCGCTAGAGGCCGTTCATACCTACATTGCTTCACTCATATAACGAGAAAATAAGAAATTTTAAAAGAAATCATCAGCATGACTGTATTTAATGTTAGAATGATTAAAAATAACCATTGGTAAACAGCCTCTAGCAACTAGACTAACATGCCATCTTTGACAATTTATCTCTCCGCAAAACCCTCTCACAGCTACCCTATTTATCTTGCAAATGGGTTACTACAAAATCCACGTGACTGGCTACCCGCAATATACCAAAACAAACAGCTCATTTTAATCACAGACGACATCGTCAACCCACTCTACGCACGCCCTCTTTTACAAAAATTACTACAACAAGGTTATCAAGCCACGTTATTTTCTTTTCTTGCAGGCGAACAAGCAAAAACTCGTGAAACCAAAGCGTTACTAGAAGATCAATTACTGACAGCTGGCTGCGGACGTAATGATATTATTTTAGCCATCGGCGGCGGCGTCACGGGCGACTCAGCAGGCTTTATTGCTGCCACCTTCCACCGCGGCATCCCTTGGATACAAATTCCCACAACTTTGCTGGCGATGGTTGATAGTAGCATAGGCGGCAAAACAGGCATTAATACACCGCTTGGCAAAAACATGCTGGGTGCATTTTGGCAACCACTGTGTGTCGTGGCTGATACACACTGTTTACAAACACTTTCGCAGACACAGCGTATCAATGGCTTGATTGAAGCATTAAAAATATTTATTACTTGCGACAAAAAAAAATTTTTGATGACAAAACAATGCTACAAAGCAGCACTTACCGATTCACCTCAATTATTAGAAAAAATTATTTACCAAGCTATTCAGCTAAAAGCTGCTGTCATACAAAAAGATGAACGCGAAGAAAACATACGCATGATTTTAAATTTTGGTCATACCATTAGTCATGCGATTGAGAGATTTTCAAATTATTCGCTACCGCATGGTTACGCAGTTGGCTTAGGCATATTAGTTGAAATACGTATCGCTGTTTTATTATCAATTTTATCAGAAACAGATGCGCAACTCATTACAATGCTATTTCAAAAACTTGAGATTTCTGCTGCACTATTACCTAAACCTAATCTCCATGAAATTATGCAACTAATACAATTTGATAAAAAAACACTGACAGGGCATCCACGTTATATTTTATTAGAAAAAATCGGCGCTGTTTTAAAAAAAGAAAATACTATCGCACACAGAGTTGATCACAAAATTGTTGAAAAAGCATTATTTTTTGAATTAGGAGCATAAAAAATGCCTGGCAACACATTTGGCAAATTATTTACGGTGACGACGTGTGGCGAATCACATGGTGGCGCACTGGCTGCCATTATTGATGGCTGTCCGCCAGGACTTGCGATCACTGAAAAAGAAATACAACAGGAGTTAGATCGTCGCAAGCCTGGACAAAATACTCTTGTCACGCCACGTCAAGAAAAAGATCGTATTCATATTTTATCTGGTATTTATGCCGGTGAAACAACCGGCGCACCCATTTTATTATTAGCGCACAATGAAGATATGCGCCCTGAAGATTACGATACGCTCAAAACTGTCTTTCGACCTTCTCACGCCGATTACACATGGCTAATGAAATATGGTCGACGCGATCACCGCGGTAGTGGTAGAGCAAGCGCGCGTGAAACATTAATGCGAGTTGCTGCGGGTGCTATTGCAAAAAAATATCTCACCACACATTTTAATATAAAAATACTTGCTTACGTTGAACAAATTGGGTCTATCAAAACAACACTCACAGATGACGAAATTTCATTTGAAAATATAGAAAAAAGTTTTGTGCGTTGTCCTGATACCATTGCATCAGAAAAGATGATTGAACTGATTGAAACAATTAAACGAGAAAAAGATTCGATTGGTGGCGTGATTCGCTGCCTGATTCGTCATGTGCCTACAGGATTAGGTGAACCGGTATTTGATAAATTATCTGCCGACCTCGGCAAAGCCATGCTAAGCATTAATGCCGTCAAAGGCTTTGAAATTGGCGCAGGTTTTGCTGCTGCAACCATGCGAGGCAGTGAACATAATGATCCATTCAATTATCAAAACAACAACGTAATCATTGAAAAAAATCATGCGGGTGGTATTTTAGGTGGCATATCAAGTGGCGCGCCTATTTATTTTCGCGTTGCTTTTAAACCTGTCGCGACCATTGGTGTCGCACAAAATACCATTAACACTGAGAACCAATCTATCACGCTACAAGCAACTGGCAGACACGATCCTTGTGTCTTACCGAGAGCGGTGCCAATTGTTGAAGCCATGTCTGCGTTAGTCCTCATGGATCATCTATTACGACAGCGCGCACAAAATGGCAGATAAAAATAAAAAAATACTCATTGAGAACGAGCAAACAGCTTACTTATGATAAAATAACTATTTTCTTGCTGGAGAAAGCTGTGCATGCACTTTTTCAGCAGGAACTGCTTCTTTTTCATCTTCCGGCAAAGCGGCAAACAAAGAAAATTGACTAATCTTTGCGCCCACATCTTTCACAACATTTTCTGCACATCTTAAATCTTTAAAAGGCTGATACATTTCAACTATAATTGACTTAAGTGCACACATACTTATTAGCCCTGTAGTGCATCCTGAAATAATCGAAGTTAATTTCAACACATCTACAAAGTCTTTTTTCACACCCCCTTTCGCTTCAGCCCCTAGGTAATACAAAGGAATCAATAAAATATCAAGCATAACAAACATCAGTAATACAGTTGCTATAGGAGCTACAATTATTTTTTTAAATTGATTTCCAAATGTTAACTCAGAGTGAATATAGGCAATTAATTCATTCGAATAGTGTTTGATATCAGCGAGAATAGTTGTATTTTGTTGACGATAAATTGCAAGATTATTCACTTCACCTACATTATTGCTTAAAAAATGATTATAAGCAGTAACAAGTTTCACTATCACAAGTTGAATTTCTTTTTTTTTATCTATCAATAAATTTGAAGCATTTATCTTTTCATATAAGAGAGAAAATGTCTGGTACAATTCTTTTAATACTTTTTTATTTTCTACACTCTCTACACTATCATTCACCAAAATACGAAAGTCTGCAAGGGCCTCTGATAAAGTGATTTGTTCACCTTCTTCTTGCCCAGCAAGTAATGGCAACTGAGCATCATTATTTATTTCATTTGCAACAGGTAGATTAAACCGAAGATGTCGATTTAGCATAATTGCTATCTCCTCGTTATTTTTTAATTAAATTTTTTATTTAGTTTTTTTAATTTTCTATGCAAAAAGAATAATGCAATAAAAAGATATTATTGTCTATCTACTCTTTTTTGCGAATCACTCTCTCTCGGCACAGCTAAAAGCTGCAACGCAGGTTCCATAATTTTCGCAAATACAGGTGCTGACACATCACTACCAAAGTAGCGTTTTCCTTGCGGATCACGAATCACGACTGCAACAACCAAACGCGGTTCACTGACTGGCGCGATCCCCACAAAAGTTGACGTATAATGATGCTGTTTCCCTGCATAGCCATGGCGTCCAGCGATCCATGCCGTCCCGGTTTTTCCCGCAACTTGATAACCAGAAATTTTTGCTGCAAACCCTGTTGCACCTTTTGCAATCACTACAGAATGCAGCATCGCTAACATGGTATGTGCTAATTCTGATGAAAATATACGTTGCCCTACTGGCGGTTTATTACGATGCAATAATGTCACCGGGACTTTCACACCATCATTTGCAAATATCGCGTAAGCTGCAGCAAGCTGTAACGGTGTCACTGATAAACCATAACCAAAAGCTAATGTTGCTAAAGGAAATGACACAGGATTTGCAGGTAATTTACCAGATTGCTCACCAGGAAAATGCACGCTAGTTACCTCACCAAAGCCAACACGTCGCAATATATCTGGCAACCTTTCTGGTGGTAGTGACAAAATCACTTTCGAAATACCCACATTACTGGAACGTTCCAATACCTGCGTCAAAGAAAGTAAATTATTATTATGCTCATCACGCACCACATGATGTCCCACACGCATAAAACCAGGCCAAGTATCAATTAATGAATCCGGTTGATATTTTTTACTTTCTAACGCTGCAGCAATACTAAAGGTTTTAATCGTTGATCCCGGCTCAAAACTATCTGTCACTGCACGATTACGAAAATTATTTTTTTTATTTTTAAATAAGCGTGCATTTAATTGATTAGGATTAAACGAGGGTATATTCACCATCGCTAAAATTTCACCGGTATGCACATCTAAAATTACCACGGATCCCGATACTGCCAAATTTTCTTTAATCCCTGCGGTTAATGCTTGAAAGGCTAACAATTGTAAACGGCGATCAATACTTAAGACTAAATCATGGCCCTGTTCGCGTTCATGCAACACTTTCACATCAGACACCACATGATGCCCCGCATCTTGGATCACTTCTTTTTTGCCTGCTTGTCCTGCTAACCAACCGTTATAAGTAAGCTCTAATCCCTCCTGACCTTGATCATCAACATTCGTAAACCCGGTAAGATGCGCCGCTACTTCACCTTCTGGATAAAATCGATGAAATGTTTGCTGAATAAATAAACCTTGTATGTGCAATTGCTGTATTTGCTGCGCGATCTCTGGTACGACATGGCGTGATAACCATGCAAAATGTTTGGCATGCGATGTAGGATGCAAGGCAACAAAAGGCAAAAGTGATTGCAATATTTTTTCTTGTTGTTTTGTTGGATGAAATTTCGCAGGATCAATCCAAATGGCAGCGACAGGAGCACTAACTGCTAATGGATTACCGTTGCGATCGACAATCATGCCGCGATACGCAGGTAATTGAATCGTGCGCAATGCTCTGACGTCACCCTGATGCCGCAAAAAATCATCATGAATCACAGCAAGATCAATCATGCGAGCAATTAATCCTGTCATCGCACACGCAATAAAAAAAATAAGTGCCCAAAAACGCCACGCAGAAAAGCGTAACGTGCCGCGCAAATAGTGCGCTGTACCCGCTCTTGCGCGCGCTGCGTCCGTCGCGAAAAAACCATTCATTCGCTTGATGATTCAGTCAACATAATCACAGTACGATGATCAGGTAACGTCATGCCCAATTTGTGCTGTGCAATATAACGTACACGCGCTGTCATCGTACTTTGCTCTAAAATTAATTTTTGCCATTCAACATGCATCGCATCACGTTCTGTTAGCGTACGCTGCATCTGTGCATTAAGGACGCGAACGTTATTGGCAACGTACACCATACTTAATGCTGAAATCATCGCTGCCGATAACATCACTGTTAACGGGCCATGCACCCAACGCCACGATCGTACCCACACACGCGCTTGCGACCATGCATGCACATATGAAAAACGTACGGCTGTATTCATAACAGCTTCTCCCCTGTCCGCAACACTGCACTCCTTGCACGCGGATTCAGCGCGACTTCCTCTGCTTCCGGCCTAATTGCTCGACCAACACTTTGAAAATTTCCAAAGATAACCGATTGTTTCACCGGCAATCCTTTTGGAAACTCTTGCTGCCGTGATAACCCGCGAATAAATTGCTTCACAATCCGATCTTCTAACGAATGAAAACTAATCACGACCAATCGACCGCCCTGCGCTAACAAAGCAGGCACATGCACCAACGTCGCAGAGAGTTTTTCCATTTCTTGATTAATGAAAATCCGAATTGCTTGAAAACTTCGCGTTGCCGGATGTTTGCCTTTTTGAAAACGTGGCATCGCCTCTGCAATAATCGTGGCCAATTGTATCGTGGTCGTAATCGGTTGTTTTTCGCGATAACTTAAAATTGCACGCGCAATCCGTCGCGCATGTTTTTCTTCGCCATAACGCCAAAGCACCGTACCTAACGTTTTTTCATCGACGGTCGCTAACCATTCCGCTGCGCTGATACCTTGTGAGGTATCCATACGCATATCCAATGGGCCTTCGCGCATAAAACTAAACCCACGCGCGGGCTCGTCTAATTGCGGCGAGGAAATCCCTAAATCAAATAAAATACCGTTTATTTTTCCGGTCAAATGATGCTGCGCGACGACCATCGGCAATTCTGCAAACGAAGCATGTGCAATCGAAAAACGTGGATCCTGTGAAAATTCCGCCTCTGCAGAACGTGCAAACGCAACCGCTTGCGGATCTTGATCAATCGCAAGTAATTTACCATGGGGAGAAAGATGAGAGAGAATTGCACGAGAATGACCACCGCGACCAAACGTCGCGTCAACATAAATACCATCCGGTTGAATGGCAAGCTGCCTCAGCACTTGCTGCAACAACACCGGCTGATGTGTATTGAATGCTTCTTCCATTCGGCACGCCACCATAGGTTATATCCTGCTGCCAAGTATCATAACGACAGCTTCCTGACTTCTTCAGGTAACATCGACTCACCAGTGGTTTCTTCTTGCAACCAGTGCTGTCGCCGAACCTGCCAGTGCGCTTCCGCCCACAGTTCAAATTTCTTACCCTGCCCCACCAACATCACTTGCCGCTCAATCCCAGCATAATCCCGCAATAAGGGTGGCAATAAAATGCGCCCATGACTATCTAATGGGACTTCTGTCGCATGCCCAATCAACAACCGTTGAATACGGCGCGCTGCAGGATTAAATCCTGGGAGCTCTGCAAGTTTTTTCTCGATGTCTTCCCAAGACGCCATAGGATAAAGCAAGAGACATTTTTCTTCGGTATCAATGGTCAATACGACGCAACCGCTACCGTCATGCAAACTCTCGCGGTAACGCACTGGCAGCACCATCCTGCCTTTGCTATCAATATTGATCCCGCTGACACCCCTAAACATGTCGGCCCTCCTTGGACCCACTCCCCTCATCCCACACGCAATACCGCTTACATAAAAAATACCACGATTTCCCACAATACACCACTTTTCACCACAATCTGACACAAAAAACGTAAAAACCGCCAAAAAAGCCACACTCTCTGGCAATAAATAAACCAATATGGCTTGGGCTCCGCGACATCTCCGGACTAAACGACGGGACTTGCTTGTCAGCGTCTATAGCGACTTGATGCGTTGTGCTTCATTTTTAAAAGCACTTTTTTTGGAAAAAGAGCGGTTAATAAACATTTTCTTAATATAACCTTAATATTTAACCAGTATCATGCCGCTATTATTTTTCGCACTCATCTTTCAAAGAGCACCATTATGCAAACGAGAGAAATTATTCCAGATTATTACAACAAATTAATTTTTTTAGGCTTTACCACAAAACAAATACAACTGTTATCAGCAGATCCTGCAACATGCAAAATGCTTGTGAACTATGCGCCTATTTATAGATGCCATGGATACAACGCACAGTATCTTTTCTCTCTTTATGAAAAATCACCTTTTGCAGATCCAAAATCTCGCATTCAGACAGAAGTCTCAAATTTTATGAAACACGCTTCTGAAAAAGATAAAGACTATTTTCATGCTTTAGAAACTACTTTCTCGAGTGTACAAAAATTTCAAATTTTTCAAAAATATTACCCAGTATTAAAAAATGTCATACAAAAAATTAATACACAATTCTCTATAAAAATAGCATCGATAGCATCTGAAATAGAAATCTATAAAGAATTAGCTCTGTTTATTAAAAATTTATTTATAACCAGAAAAAAAAGAAAAATGGTAGAGATAAAAATAGAGCATTTTATAAAAAATCTTAATTTGCTAAAATCGGACACATTGGATGAACACATTAAAAAAATGTTAACTGAAAATTCTCTTTCTCATCTTATTTTGATGCAATCATATGACCAAAAATGCTGGCCTACAAGATTTAAGTACATGGCTATTTACAATTCAAAAATAAAAAAATTAGACGCCCTCATGCAAAGTGAAATAGGTACTATTTTCAAAACATCCATATTAGATAGTTCATTTAATGGTATACTTTTTCCATATTGTTTTTTACTTGCTTTCTTAGAGAAAAAAATCATCGCGGGCAACATCCTCACCGATACAGCAAAAAAAACGCTAAATACAGAAGAAGTTGATGATGAAAATATTTCAACAATCATCCGACTCATCATAAACAATCAATTCATAGTGCCTTACCCCTATGAAGAAGATATTTTCTTGAAAAACAATATAAAAAATCCAAAAAATAAAATTAGAGAATTTTTTCTTACTGATAATAAAAATAAATTGATAAGTCATGAAGAAACAATCAAGCATCATATTTCAGAAATAACCTGCGGCTTTTTAAACTCTGTCAAAAATAAATTAGCCCTTGAAAAATCACAGACAGACAATGCAACTTTCTCATTATCTTCGTTAGATACCTCATCAAATACGAAAGAAATAATTGATCTAACGGATGAGCAACCAGTTTCATCAAAAAGAGTACGCGAGGAGCAAGCAGAGCACGCAGAAATGGCTGCACCAACAAAACGTCAAAAAGTGATGACCTCTTCATCATCATCGTCGTCGTCATCATCAGGTATTATTTCAATTGGTTTATTTGGTCAACAAAATTCTTCCAACGCAACATTTGAATTTGATTTTGAGCTTGATGAACTAGCAAGCACATTGCGCTTTATGCCCTAGCGCGAATTCATACAGAAAAAAAATAACACGGGGATGTGCTGACAGTATTAATAATGGTATTTACATTGATAAATTGTCAGCACTCGACAATCTACCGTTTTATTCTTCTCTTTTTCTTTTTTCCCACTAACAGCATACACCAATCGATGCACATCATTAATTCTACGTGACCATTTACCTGTCAGCTCAAATCTTAATCCTTCTGGTTTACCTATTCCTGCAAATGGCGTTCGTTGAATACTTTCTATTAATGTATTGATTCTCTCAAGTATTTTTTTATCTGTTGTTTGCCAAAACACATACTCTTCCCATGCAAGCTCAGTCCAAAGCAGCTTCATATTTTTCTCTTATTTATAAGGGATTATTTTATTAAACCACGCTGCACAAGCTTACCGCCTTCGGCTTGTTTGATGCTTTGACGTAATCTTTCAGCATTCGCAGGGCTTCGCAGCAAATAAGCCGTTTCTTCAATTGCGTTGTAATCCTCTAGAGATATCATGACAACCGCACGTGCATTTTTGCGCGTCACAATCAGTGGGCTATGATCATCACAGACCTTTTCCATTATGTTTGCTAAATCTTTCCTAACGGCAGAATAACTTTTCGCGTCCATCGGCACCTCGATAATGGTACAATAATTTGTACATGTACATTTATTATAACTTATTCTTGTGATGATTGAAGAAAATTTTTTCGTTAATATCGCTTATTCACTTCCATATTCCATGAAGGCTATGCAAAAATCGATAACGCCCTAGGCGAAGGCGGGTTTTAACACTTTAATTATTGATTTTATTAATAAAAATTTTTTTTTAAAAAAAATGCGAATAAAATCAATAAGATAAAAAATTCATGATTTATTAATAAAATCAATTAGTTAACCTAAAAACGGGCCATGAGACATCAGACTAGCAGTTGTCAAACCACTTACAAAACACACCACAACATAGCATCACAACGACTCTACCAGTATAATTCACCGATTTTACTTTCAGGACGCCGACCTTATGTCACTGACCCAAGATGATATTCGAAAAATTGCGCAGCTTGCGAAACTTACGCTATCTGATGCAGAAACCGCCAAATATACCGAACAACTCTCCAATTTACTGACGTTGGTTGACCAAATGAATACTGTCAATACTGACGCGATTGCACCGATTGCTAACCCATTTGAGCTCAATCAACGACTGCGAACCGATGCCGTCACAGAAGAGAATCAACGCGACGCCTTTCAAGCGATTGCCCCCGCGGTTGAAGCCGGTTTATACCTCGTCCCCAAAGTCATTGAAACGGCTGAAACAGAAACTTCCTGATTAGGGACTGTTGATAATTCGTCATTTTTAATGATTTTACGAGAAAACATGGATGTTTTCGAGAATCAAATTCAATCAGGAAGAGTGTATTTGATGTTAAAATAATTAAAATAACGAATTAGCAACACACTCTATTTTTTTCATCACGGCTGCTCACAGGATGCTACTCATGAAACAAAAAACTCTTGCCGATCTTTCCCGCGATTTGGCAGCAAAAAAAATTTCTTCCGTGGAATTAACACAGTATTATCTCGATCGTATTCAGCAATATGACAAACAACTCAATAGTTTTATTACTGTCACAGCTGACAATGCGCTCGCTGCTGCAAAAGCTGCAGATGCAAGACGTGCAGCCGGCAAAGCAACACCGTTAACCGGCATTCCGTTCGCGCAAAAAGATATTTTTTGTACGCGCGGCGTAAAAACCACTTGCGGATCAAAAATACTGGATAATTTTATTTCGCCCTATGATGCAACCGTCGTCACACAATGCAACGATGCTGGGCTTGTCATGTTAGGCAAAACCAATATGGATGAATTTGCCATGGGTTCATCCAATGAAACCAGTTACTACGGCCCGGTAAAAAATCCATGGGATACCGAACGCGTCCCTGGCGGCTCCAGTGGCGGTTCTGCCGCAGCGGTCGCCGCCCGCTTGGTGCCTGCAGCAACAGGCACAGATACGGGTGGCTCAATCCGCCAGCCGGCCAGTCTGTGCAATCTCACCGGCTTAAAACCGACTTATGGCCGCGTGTCACGTTACGGCATGATTGCTTACGCCTCCAGTCTCGATCAAGGTGGCCCAATGACACTCACGGCGGAAGACGCTGCACTCCTCATGAACGTGATGGCAGGTTTTGATCCAAAAGATTCAACATGTATCGATCACCCAATCCCCGATTACACGGCGACATTAAACGATAGTTTACAAGGGTTACGCATTGGCATTCCCGAAGAGTACATGACAAAAGACTGTCCGCCAGAGATTGCCGAAAAAATCTCGCAAGCCGCCGATGAATTAAAAAAAATGGGCGCGACGCTGCATACCATTCATTTGCCAAATACCCATCTTTCGATTCCTGCTTATTATGTCATTGCACCGGCAGAATGTTCTTCTAATCTGGCACGTTATGATGGCGTGCGTTTTGGTTATCGTTGCGACAACCCTCGTAACTTAGAAGATTTATACAAACGCTCACGCAGCGAAGGATTCGGCCCAGAAGTTAAACGCCGTATCATGATTGGGACGTACGTGTTATCAGCGGGCTACTACGACGCGTATTATCTGAAAGCCAAAAAAATTCGCGGGTTAATTCGACAAGAGTTTGCTGATGCGTTTAACCAAGTCGATGTCATTTTAGGACCGACTTCTCCTGTTGTTGCTTTCAAAATGCAAGAAAAAACCAATAACCCTGTCAGCATGTATCTTTCCGATATTTATACGATTGCTGTCAATCTTGCGGGTTTACCTGCTTTATCCATTCCAGCAGGGTTTGTTAACAATTTACCTGTTGGCATGCAATTGACAGGCAATTACTTTACGGAAGCGCGCCTCTTAAATATTGCGCACCGTTATCAACACGTCACAGATTGGCATACACGTTTGCCGGAGGGATTTTAAAATGACTTGGGAAACTGTCATCGGTCTAGAAGTTCACGCACAACTTTCAACTGTCAGTAAAATTTTTTCAGGTGCGGCGACAGCTTATGGCGCCGAACCCAATACACAAGCCTGCGCCATTGATCTTGGTTTTCCCGGTGTTTTACCCGTATTAAATGCACGCGCGGTAGAAATGGCGATTCGCCTTGGTTTAGGCATTGAAGCAACCATCGCGAAAAAATCAATTTTTGCGCGGAAAAATTATTTTTATCCGGATTTACCCAAAGGCTATCAAATTAGTCAATTTGAACACCCTGTCGTCATTGGCGGTCATCTCGATATTTTACTCGATGAACTCGATGAAAAAGGCGAGAAAAAAATAAAACGTATTCGCATTACACGCGCACATTTAGAAGAAGATGCAGGTAAATCCTTACATGAAGATTTTCATGGTTTATCCGGTATCGATTTAAATCGTGCAGGTACGCCATTATTAGAAATTGTGTCAGAACCTGATATGCGTTCTGCGAAAGAAGCCGTAGCCTATTTAAAAACCTTACATGCCTTAGTGCGCTATCTCGAGATTTGTGATGGCAATATGCAAGAAGGTTCCTTTCGTTGTGACGCCAATGTGTCTGTCAGAAAACTTGGCGAAGAAAAAATGGGTACGCGGACAGAATTAAAAAATATTAATTCCTTTCGTTTTGTCGAAAAAGCCATTGAACACGAAGTCGCACGGCAAATTGACGTATTAGAAAATGGCGGAAAAATTATACAAGAAACACGTTTATACGATGCAGAACGTGACATCACACGTCCGATGCGCAGCAAAGAAGAAGCGAATGATTATCGGTATTTCCCAGATCCTGATTTATTACCGCTGACTATTACCGACGAAGAAATTGCAGCTGTGCGCGCCAACCTACCTGAACTACCGACGGAAAAGCGTCAACGGTTTATACAAGAATATGGCTTAAGCCAATACGATGCGACCGTCTTAACCAGTCAGCGTGCACTCGCAACGTATTTTGAAACCGTTGTCGCCACTTCACAAAATCAAGCAAAATTAGCGGCAAATTGGGTGATGGGCGAACTCGCGGCAGCACTCAATAAACATAATTTAACCATTGCAGAATCGCCAGTGCCTGCTGAAATGCTAGGACAATTAATTTTACGCATTGCCGATCAAACGATTTCAGGGAAGCTGGCCAAAATTGTCTTTGAACATTTATGGGCAAAACAAGGTTCGGTCGATGACATTATTGCCAAACAAGGCTTACAACAAGTTACGGATACAAGCGCCATTGAGCAATTAATTGAAACGATTTTGCAAGAAAATCCAACGCAACTTGCGGATTTTCGTGCAGGCAAAGAAAAACTATTTGGCTTTTTTGTTGGACAAGCAATGAAAAAATCCGGCGGCAAAGTCAATCCACAGCAATTAAATGATTTATTGAAGAAGAAATTACGGGAGTAAATGTATCGTTATTCACAATAGAATATTGCTAACATAAATCTGATATTCATCCCGTGCTTGATGCGCAAACGATTACTGACAAGAACTGGATACCGCGCATAAAGCGCGGTATGACAGAGAAGCTGAAGCGCCGTATGATGAGAAGCTCAAGCGCCGTATGATGAGAAGCTGAAGCGCAGCAATCTTTCCTGTCCTGTCATCCCGTGCTTTATGCACGGGATCCAGAATACTGATGAAAACTGCATAATCACATCATATACGGTATCACAGGATTCAATTAGCAATATTCATTGATAATAATGGGTAATCACAATCAGTTATCACTCTTATTATAATAACGATATATGAATAACAATTTTATGACACGCTTTACGACAAAAACTATTCACCGAATATTTACGCTGTTTTTACTGAGTTATCTTGCAACATGGACGCTCGCACCAACGTTTATTCGTCACGCACTGCCCGATGATTTTATTGAAGCGGTTGTATGGGGACAACAATTTTCCTTTGGTAATGATAAAAATCCGTGGTTACCTGCGTGGCTCGCCCACCTAGGTGTGTTACTCGGTGGTGAAAGTGGTATCGGCATTTATTTCATCCAAGCACTTTTTATCACCATTGGTTTTATTGCAACATTTCAATTAGGCCGTGCGTGCACCAACAAAATCTATGCATTGGTTGGTGTGTTGATCTATCTCGGCTGCGCAGGTTACACCGTCGATTTACAAGGCGTGAATGATAATTATATTTTGATGGGATTATTACCCTTAGCGAGTTTATTTTTCTATTACGCCCAAAAAACTAATCGTCTCTGCTATTGGCTTAGTGGCAGTATCTGCACTGCACTCGCGATCATGGGAAAATACGATGCCGCATTATTTGCACTTGCCATGTTCTTTTGTTTTATCACACATCCACGCCGTCGTTTCTATTTTACGTCTTATCCACTTTGGCTCAGCGTGCTTGTGAGTTTTATTATCATATTACCAAACTGTCTCTGGCTCTGGCAGCATGATTTCCAAACATTACGCTATGCGTTTGTGGAACGCGCACATTTTGCTGAAACCAGTTGGGGAAACCAAATAAAAAATAATTTGATTTTTATTTTAAGTTTAATTATCCGCTTCTTACCTGCAAGTTTACTCTTGCTCACAGCCTGTGAATTTAAAAATAATAACAACTTAAATACGAAGCATCATTTCATCACACACAAAAAAGTTTGTTGTGCAAAAGAGGATTTACATTTTCTTTTTTGGGCAGGTGCAGGACCCATTTTATTATTACTGGCCTTAGGATTTGGCATGAACCTCACGCTACATCGTGAGTGGGGCGATACTTTTTTTGGCTTATGGGGCATCTTATTACTCGCCCGTTTTCAGCCGTCTATTTCTCAAAAATCATTTAATCGATTTATTAAGATTATTTTTAGTTTATTACTCATTTGGCCGATTGGTTATCTATTTATTTCATTGCAAAAAGACACTGGCAGTTATCCCGGCAAAGAAATCGCACGTCTTGCCACGGCAATTTGGCATCAACATTATAAAGAACCGTTACGCTACGTGGCAGGCGATCGTTACACAGCAGGCTATTTTGCGCTGCATAGTCCCGATCATCCGCGCATTTTTATGGAATGGAATCCAATGGTTTCGCCATGGATTGATCAGAAAAAAATGGCGTGCCACGGTGCTTTATTTATTATGGATAATGGCCACAGTCATCAGCAATTTATCCACGGTGATACATTTCCTGCAAAAATCAAAGAAAAATGGCCTAACTTGATTATTTTACCAAGCATATTCATACCTTGGCAGCGCAATCACACCCAACGCCCACCCGTGAAAATCACCCTAGGTTTATTGCCGCCAAATCCCATGCAATGTGACTTTTTCCTTACTCACTGAGTTTTTACTATACGATTACTTAAATCACTTCCCCACGCGCCGCCACAACAATAAGCCCGCGGAGGCAAATAAAATACTCGGAAATATCGCAGCTAAAAAAGAAGGTAACTGAAAAATCACAGATAACTGTCCGACAAGTGCATCCGTAATATAAAAACTAAATCCAATTAATACACCTATCAATAAACGCCAACCCATAGAAACACGCGGTGGCGCAACAAACACTAATGGTACCGCTAAAAACAACATCACTAAAACCGACACTGGTTGCAATACCCGTTTCCAAAAAGACAATTGAAACTGCGCCGCTTGCAACCCATTTTTCATTAAATGGCCCGCAAAATAACGCAATTTATTGAGCGACATTTCAGATGGTTCACTCTGCCCCGCATTCAAAATCGCTGGATTTAATTTAATATCCCAGACGGTTTCAGCTAATTTTTCACTTTTTGTTTTTTGTTCGCCAATGAATAGTGTTCGCACTAGATGATGCACTTGCCAGTGCCCATCCTGATAGTCCATGCTTTCCGCAAACGATGCCGATAACATGCGATGTGATGTATCAAATTGATAACGCGTTACCCCTTCTAAATGTTTATGCGCCATCACACGTTGAATTTGAATAAAATCTTGTTGCTCTCGCAACCATAATCCCGTCGCTGTAATTAATGCCTGCCCACTCGTTTGTTCAGTGGTTTTATGCACATCCGCTAAACGATGCAATTGTGGTGCAAGCCCCTCACCCAATAAAAAACCCAATACAGCTAACACAAAAACGGCTAACAAAATGGCACGCGCCATATGAAACAAAGAAAAACCAGATGCGCGCATCACGATTAATTCATGTAAAGCGGCTAATTGCCCTAATCCTAACAACCCACCTAATAACACCAACATCGGAAATAATTGACTAATACTAAATGGTAATTCAAGCAACGCATGAAAGGCGGCTTGCGGCATACCATAATCACCTTCACCCACATCGCGTAATTCACCAAGAAAATTAATAATAAAAGCCAGCGCAGCAACAACGGCCATCATCAGCAGCGTTGCATAAATAATTCTTTTTGCAACATAATTCTCTAATAATTTCATGCGCGCTTAGCCCGTAAAAAAATATATAAACACGCCGCTACTAAAAATACACCGTGCACCCACCATAAACCGATAGACACCGGAAGCATTTTTTGTTCAACAAAATGACGGCTTACCATCAACAAATTCATGTAAATAACATAAATTAATAAAGCGGGTAATAATGCCGTATAACGACTTTTACGTGGTTTCACTTCAGACAATGGCACCGCCAATAATGCCAAAATGATGACAGAAATCGCTATCGATAGACGCCATTGCAGTTCAGCCGCGCGATCAGGATTTTGATAGTCCTCAAATAATTTTTTTGTCGGCACCGCTTCTTCACCACGGAATGAAATCATGTCGTGTAGATCCGGCACACGTAGACGATATTGCTCGAAACGAATCACACGATAATTCATCTGTCCCGGCACCCCCTCATAACGGTAACCATTTTCTGCGACGATAAAAATTGCGCCCGTTTTTGGATCGGTTTGCTGATAACCTGCATCGGCTGCAATCACCGTCCATGCAGGCACGTCACTTTCGGTGACACCTTCCTTGGGTTGTTTTTGTTCTGCGAAAAAAATGTTACTTGCCCGACGGTGATCACGCGAAATTTTTTCAACATAGACAACACGGCTATCGCCTTGCATCACTTTAAAGCGCCCAGGCATCAGTGTATCTAATAGATTATCAATCGAGCCTTGCGCTAATGCTTGCTGTCGATTCGCTGCGATCAGCGGGTTGACCCATAAAATCAATATCCCCACGATCACCGCGACCAAGCCTGACGTCACACAAACCAACCCCGTCAAACGCCAAATACTATAACCGCACGAATGCAAAATACGCAGCTCGTTATCCGCATACAGGCGACCAAAAGTGAGTAAAACGGCAAAAAACAAACCGGGGGGTAATAACAATGCGAGTAACCAAGGAATCTGGAAGCCGATTACTTGAAACAACACGCTCGGAGCAATTTTCCCTGAAGCGGCATACCCTAAATAACGGACCAGCTGCTGACTAATAAAAATTAACAGCAGCACGAGCGTCACGCCCACAAGGGTCTCCAACACTTCCCGGCGCAAATAGCGCGAGATAATCATGTTAACGCTTTCACTCCTCCAGACATTTTAGATAGAATCACGACGCTTACTATTTATCACTAGTAGACCGATTCATTCATTTTGTCTATCTTGTCATACCGCGGTTCATCCGCGGGATCCAGAGAAACACGAAAGTAACCTGGATACCGCGCATAAAGCGCGGTATGACAAAATAAATGAATCCATCTACTAGTTTCTGTTAACAATTGATAAATTTTGATCATTTTACGAGAAAACACGATGTTTTCGAAAATCAAATCCAATCAGGGAGAATGTATTTGATGCTAAAATGATTAAAATTTATCAATTGTCAACAGACCCTAAAAACAGTCACTCATTATACTGGACTGCGTCCATTGGAGCTAACATGAAATTCAGGATCTTTCAACATCCTCATCCCGAAACACACGCCACAGACTGTATTATCGTTGGCTTTCATGAAAAAGGCGGTTTATCCCCTATCGCAAAAAAAATAGATACCGCCAGCAATGGCTTCGTTAGCCGCGTGCTCAAACAAAGCGCTATTGAAGGAAAATCCGGGGATACGCTGTTACTGCACCACGTTCCAGGCATCGCTGCCAGTACGGTGTTGTTAGTCGGGATCGACCAACCCCAAGAAAAAAATAAAAATACAACGGATCAACTCGGTAAATTTCGTAAAGCTGTTGCTGCTTGCTGCAATGCATTACAAAAAAGCGGTGCCAAAGATGCCTTATTCTGCTTGACAGAATTACCTATCGACCACTTATCAGATGCCGACAAAATTCGCCATGCCGCAGAAATTGTAGGCGATAGCCATTATCGTTTTGAACACTATAAGAGTGAGAAAAAACCCGCACAAAAATTAATGCGAGTCGATTTTTTTCTGCCTAATCAAACAACCCTTCCCGCGGCAGAAACCGCACTGAAACAAGCTGACGCCATCCTAAAAGGGGCGCACTTTACCCGTGATCTTGGCAATCAACCTTCCAATATTTGTACGCCAACCTGGGTAGCCGCGGAAGCGAAAAAACTTGCGAAAGAGTATTCTACCCTCACCACCAAAGTACTTGATCGTGAAGACATGCAAAAACTGGGTATGGGTGCTTTTCTTGCGGTCGCCAAAGGCAGCGCGCAAGAACCCAGATTAGTGTGCATTGAATATAACGGCAGCGCCCAAAAAAATAAAAAAACCACAAAAACTGCAGAGGCCACAGAAACACACGAGTCGACACAAGGTCCGGTTGTGTTAATTGGTAAAGGCATTACCTTTGATACAGGTGGTGTGTCACTCAAGCCCTCTGACAGCATGGTTGGCATGAAATATGATATGTGTGGCGCTGCTACCGTTCTCGGCACACTGAAAGCCGTCGCAGAATTAGCATTACCGATTCATCTCGTTGGCATTCTGGCACTGGCTGAAAATATGCCAAGCGGCACCGCTAGCAAGCCCGAAGATATCGTCACGTCACTTTCCGGGCAAACAATTGAAATTCTTAATACGGATGCCGAAGGCCGTTTGGTCTTATGTGATGCACTGACCTACGCGGAACGTTACCATCCAAGCGCCGTGATCGATATTGCAACATTGACAGGCGCTGTCGTGATTGCCCTAGGGCAACATGCAACGGGTTTATTATCGAATCATCAACCACTCGCAGACGCATTACTCGCCGCCGGCAAAAAAACCCACGATCGCGCATGGCAGCTGCCCTTATGGGACGATTACCAAGAGCAGCTGAAAAGCCCCTTTGCAGATATGTCCAATGTCGGCGGACGACCTGCAGGGACCATTACGGCAGCCTGTTTCCTATCGCGCTTTGCGAAAAAATTCCATTGGGCACACCTAGATGTCGCAGGAACAGCCGCGCAAATGTTCGGAAACGCAGAACGGTATGCCACTGGTCGGCCCGTGCCATTATTAACCCAATTCTTAATTGATCACCACGACTCAGGCGCTCGAGAAACGAGCTAATTTTATTCACAAAACGAGCAAACAGGGAAGTTTGCGAGAGCAAAAACTGCGATATGGATATTCATATTTTGCGGTTTTGATAAAAAAATTAGCCTCTTTCCCGAGAGCAAATCGTTACAATTGATCACCGTTAAAAAATCTGAGGCGCAATGAACGCAATGAATCCATCCCACGCACTCTCTCCAGAAGAACAAGCCATGGAGAAAAACTATACCCCACAAGCCATTGAAGCACGTTGGTACGCCTCTTGGGAAAAAAAGGGATACTTTGCGCCCCAACTATCAGGATCTTCCGACGCCACCCCCTATTGCATCATGCTGCCGCCACCCAATGTGACTGGCAGCTTACATATGGGGCATGGTTTTGGTTTTACACTGATTGATATCTTGACACGTTACCATCGCATGCAGGGTCAACCCACTTTATGGCAACCCGGCACAGACCATGCTGGCATTGCGACCCAATTGATGGTGGAACGTGATCTAGCGCGCCAAAATGAAACTCGCGCCTCCCTAGGACGTGAAAAATTCGTTGAAAAAATATGGGAATGGAAACACGCATCAGGAAATCGCATTACAGAACAATTACGTCAATTAGGTTTTTCGCCTGATTGGTCACGCGAATGCTTCACATTAGATGAATCACTTTCTTATGCAGTGCGCACCGTTTTTATCAAATTATATGAAGAAGGTTTAATTTATCGCGGCACGCGTCTTGTCAATTGGGATCCAAAATTTCTTACGGCCATTTCTGATTTAGAAGTGATTAGCCAAGAAGAAGATACGCATTTATGGCATATCCGTTATCCACTCACCAACGGTAAAGGTCATCTTGTGGTTGCGACCACTCGACCTGAGACGTTATTAGGCGATGTCGCGGTAGCCGTCCATCCTGAAGATGAACGTTATACAGCACTACTTGGTCAAACGGTTCAATTACCGCTAACAGAGCGTGTGATCCCAATTATTGCAGACACTTATGTTGAAAAAGACTTTGGCAGTGGTTGCGTGAAAATCACACCAGCGCATGATTTTAATGATTATGCAATTGGACAACGGCATCAACTGACACCTATTACCATTTTCACACCCGATGCAAAACTCAACGATAATACACCCGAAAATTATCGCGGACTGGACCGTTTTGTTGCACGTAAAAAAATCATTGCTGATTTAACACAACGCGATTTAATCGAAAAAATTGAGAGATACAAAACAAAAATTCCGCGCGGCGAACGCTCGGATGTCATTATCGAACCACGACTCACACAACAATGGTTTGTCAAAATGAAGCCATTGGCGACGCCTGCAATCGATGCTGTTAAGCAAGAGAAGGTTCGTTTTTATCCAGAAAATTGGACAAAAACCTATTTTCAATGGTTAGAAAATATTGAAGATTGGTGTATCAGTCGACAACTCTGGTGGGGACATCGTATTCCTGTTTGGTACGATGCTCTGGGCAATAGTTATGTCGGGCACGATGAAGCCGATGTACGTGCACGCTATGCAGAGACGCTCACGGCAGACATGCCATTACACCAAGATGAAGATGTATTGGACACATGGTTTTCTTCCGCACTCTGGCCTTTCTCCACCCTAGGTTGGCCAGCAAAAACACCGGAACTTGCGTTATTTTATCCAAACAATGTCTTAGTCACTGGATTTGATATTCTCTTTTTCTGGGTCGCACGGATGATGATGCTCGGCTTGAAATTTATGGGCGATGTACCCTTTCGCGAAGTCTATCTCACCGGTTTAATTCGCGATGCCGACGGACAAAAAATGTCAAAAACAAAAGGCAATGTGCTGGATCCGCTAGATCTTATTCATGGCATTGATCTGGCGACACTCATCAAAAAACGCGTTGAAAATTTAGCGCAACCAGAAAAAGCAGCGCAAATTGAAAAAGCCACGCGCAAAGAATTTCCCGATGGTATTGTTGCTTATGGTACGGATGCCTTACGTTTTACATTTTGTGCGCTTGCTTCACAGAATCGTGAAATTCGTTTTGATACCAACCGTCTCGCAGGTTACCGTAATTTTTGCAATAAACTCTGGAATGCCGCGCGATATGTGTTAATGAATACAGAAAATCAAACGCTCGCCGCAAGCGATTTATCGTTACCCGATCGCTGGATTCTTTCGCGCTTACAAAAAACCATTCATACACTGCATACCCATATGCAAACCTATCGTTTTGATTTATTCGCTCAATCACTCTATGAATTTATCTGGAATGATTTCTGCGATTGGTATCTTGAGTTATCCAAACCTATTTTAACTGCAACAGACAGTACAGAAGCCGCACGCGCAGGCACGCGCCATACATTAATCCATACACTGGAAACCATTTTACGCTTGCTACATCCTGTGATGCCTTTTATTACGGAAGAAATATGGCAACGTGTCGCACCCGTTGCAGGTATCAAGGGTGAAACGATTATGTTACAGCCTTACCCACAGCCTCTTTCTCATCTTGAAAATACATCGGCTGAAACGGAAATCCATTGGCTACAAACGGTTATTATTGCTTTACGCACCGTTCGCAGTGAAATGAATATTGCGCCCAGTAAAAAAATTGCTGTGTTACTCCGTCAAGGTAATGCAACAGATCATGCGCTATTTCATCAACATCAAGCATTAATTTTTACATTAGCAAAGTTATCCAGTGCAACGTGGCTGCCTGAAAATACGGAGCCGCCTGAATCAGCGACTGCGCTAGCAGGGTCTTTAGAACTATTGATTCCGATGGCAGGCTTAATTGATCGTGCAGAAGAACAGGCGCGCCTGCAGCGTGAAATTGAAAAATTCAGCAAAGAATTAGAAAAAATTTCTGCGAAATTAACGAATCCAGATTTTTTAGCACGCGCACCGGAAGCGGTTGTCATCAAAGATAAAACTCGCTGTACTGAATTAACCGAGATGCTGGTGACATTACGTGGGAAATTGAATAAATAATAATTTGGTTTGATTTTCTTTCATTTGAAAAGGAAATAATAGCATGGGATTTTCATTAACAACGTCATTCTTTCAAAATATCGATATGAGCCGTATAGGAGGAACATTTCGAGACAGTCTTCGCTCGGGTAACTTCCCCTATACAGCAGAACAATTACGTGATCGCGCTTTAATTATTGGCTGTATGGCAATAGGTTACTACCTTGGTAATACATTAAACGACCCCGAAATCACGCAGTGTTCTAATGGTTTTATTGCTGTTGCGGGTGCCACACTTGGACTTTTAATCTCACGTAGCGTCGTAGCCTATCCGACACTAAAACGTCGTCAAGCGATTCGTGAACTAAATGAAGAAAAAATAAATTCAATTAAAATTAAAATGAATGAATCAGAAGAAATAAATAATCCCGTGTTTTCCGAAAAAATTCAAAAAATACTGCAACTTATCGAAAAGCATGCTGAGTCTAGGTTATCGATTAGTCTTCTTACACAAACTAAATTACTTACCCAGCTTAACGAACACTTAGAACATTTTGACCGTGATGCTTGGGACAAGAATACACCAGAGACACTATTTAAATTGCTCTTCTCCCCAAGAGAAGAAAGTCGTGCGTTATTAAAAAAATCGCTGTAACTCACCTTATACAATAAAGATAAAGCAAAAAATCCGAGCTGTTATTCTTCACGCTATAAGGACACCCAGCCACCCCGCACCTGGTGCATATTTTAGACATAACTCATTAAACCAAGGCGTCATCCCATTTAATCCTATCATCGCGTCTAATGCTGTCATCCCGCGGTTTATCCGCGGGATCCAGAGAAATGCCAAAAAAAGAAGACGTATTCATGAGCGCAAAACATTTGTTTACCCATGAAAATAAAATAGACATAAATTCATTAAAATGAATAAGTTATAGTATAAAAAAAATTCATTTTCGTTGATTAGTGAAAAAATATGCTATTTTTAAGTTAGCCTGTAGTTAAAATTAAGCTCATTGGAGGTGTTATCATGCTTAGCAAAAGAAGTGCCGCCATCCTAGAAGAAAAAGAAGAAAAAAAAGAGCTAACCCGCACACCATTTTCAAAAATCCGATTTGAATATTTTGATATTGAAAGAGAAAAACAATTTCGAGAAGTATGCCTTAAAATGGTCGATACGATTCTTGCAACAGATGAATATCTATGGGAATGCTTGAAAGATCGTCACTTCATCAAACACCCTCAGCCAGGTGATATAACAAAAAAGTCCTTTCCCACTTTTCTAAATGAAGTATTAGCATTATTTGATTATGATGAAAAAGAAAATCGGTATTTTATTAGCAAAGAAGCTAAAGAGAATTTTGATCTAGATGCAACGCGTCTCGGTGATGGCAGCTTAAATGCTATTCTTGTTAGCAGCATGAATATAGCGCTTGGTGTAAAATATCAAGATTACATGAATGAATCATTTAAAAAAGCCACTGAGAAAAATGAATTTTTTGATTCTGAAAAATGGGTATCTATACGCAATGAATTTATCACCGGTGGGACAGATGGAAAAATAGGATCGCTTCACTCTGAAATTACTAAAAAAGTTGACCAATGGATAGATAGACGCATAGGAAAATCTTTTTATACTGCCGAAAGACTAAAGGATAAATTAATTGAATGGTATAAAAGCATTGACCAGCTTAATGCAACTGACCCGGATTACGCTCATATTGCTGGAACCATTTTCTCTAGACTCTTAAGCTTACCATTAAAAGAACTTAACGAATTCGATAAGGCAATTTCTGAAGTTTCCTTTGATGAATCAAGCGACAAAAAAGAAAAATCTCTGATGCTACTCCATGAAAGAATTCAGCAACTTTCGTCTGCAAAAGATGGGGCTGACGAATTTTATGTTGATATTCGCGCAACAACACAAACAACACTATTTCAATTAGAGGAACAAATTAAAAAACAATCCTCCAAAACAGCTTCTATCTTTTCTAAATTAAAAGATACATCTGATTCAAAGACAGTTGAGCAATTATATATCATTAAAACAATGATCAGTGATTGTTTTAGAAAAGCTGCATGTAACCCACGGCTCATTGGATTATCACGCAGCAAGATTCAAACACATCTCATCAATGCATTTGTAGCTAACTATTCTGCGACTATGCAAGAGCACTTAGCATTCGAAGGCGAAAATATTAACACTCCTTTTCTGTTTTTAGAGAAAAAATCACCCAATTTTTTAAAGGTTTTAAAAGAAAACTTTAGCGAAGAAGTGATCAATAAACGTTTAGCATTAGAAAAAGAATTGCTCCCGCCGCCTACTTTAAAAACATCATTTTCTTTTAAGAAGAGTTAAATGATCAAACAAGTCAGCTAAATTAATGCGTCATAGCAGATCATCATATATATCACCCTGCGCCTATTGCAGGGTGATAATTGAAATTTTAAAACTAAACAAAAAATGACGCTGAAGTACTATTTTATATCATGTTAAGGAAGTTAGTGTCGGAAAGATATGCTGGAAGAGCTTGCGTATTTTTGATCATCTAACTCAACTCTTTTTGTAGGTTTAGTTGAAGAAAATGAACTAAACAATCCCATTTCACTGGGCTTCGATGTTTCTTTTTTCTCTTCGTTATAATCTAGAAAGAGTCTATCAGGTGTAGAATTAAATATTCCTTTCACTCCCTCGCAACATACAGCAAACGTTCGGATACTATTTTGATGATTCGCGACTTCATCTTCATAGTGTTTTGATAAACCCTTAAAAATTTCATTTAAGCATTGATCGAAATATAGCATAGAATCCACATATGCGTGGTTACGGTGTCTTTCCGGTTCAACGTACTTGAACTTTTCAACAGCCTCTTCAAAATCGTTTAACTGAGGAAGAATAATATTTTTGATTTGTTCTTTCCTATTTTCTTTCTCAACCGCATCTTTGCTATTTTTCAAAAGCCGAAAAATGAGTGCTTCAAGATTTTCAATAGTTACAGATGGATACACAGGATTAAGTTTAGATTCTGAAAATGTATTGTCAATTAATTGCTTCATGTCGTCCATAAATGGATCTTTTTCATCAAATTTCTGCAATGTATCAATCAAAGCACATGCTTCAGTCTTCAAAAGACTTTTTTTCTGCTCTTCTGTTAACCGCAATTTTTTGGCAATCATGTTAAGCTGTCGATATTCAATCAACAGTGTCGTTGCATTGACCCCCAGACGATCGACAACCTTAGCATAAAGTTCCGGTGAGGCTTGATTAAACCCACCAATAGGTTGGCACGATAAAACATGTTGAAAATATAATTTTGCAACTTCCTTGATAGTGATTGGATTGTCTTTCCCTGTTAATTTAGCCATTTTTTTCATTTCATTTTCTTTTTTTAGAAAATCAGCTCTGCTCTTTTTCCAGTGATACTTGTTTATAAATCCAACTCGATGTTTATCATAAAGAAAAAGGTCTAATTCAATGATTCGCGCTAAGCTATCTGCTATTGCCCATAAACATTCGGCACGTTTTAGTGAAAATGGCAAATTAATTTTTTTATTTTCTTTCAGAGTGTTTTTTAATTTTTCAGAAGCTTCATGGTAGAGCAAATACTCTGTTGCTTTTTTTTCATCCAATGGCAAGTCTTTAAGTTTCTTGTTAATGTCTTTAACGTAATCCTGAAGTGTTGTTATCAATTTATCGAAAGCAACATCACTCACATAAAGTTCTTCTTCTTTAAGACTCAGCACGTATCCAACAGCCAAGTTATACCCTAATGTCAACTGTAGCTGGAGGGATTGAGGTGGTGTTTTTTTATAGTGCGTGGCATTCACGCCTTTTACACCCGTTGTTTCCATAATATTACCAAAAAATATTTCCATCCCACCAACCTGCGTCCGTAAAATACCATGATCAAAGGCAGACTCTTCGCTATGCCGACCTTCTTTAGTAGGTAATTTAAAAACATTGAATGGCAATGTCCTAGCAATATTTTCGTGCTCACTTGCACTTGCAGAGCTCAACAATTCAACGTTTAACGTTCTGAGTTTTTGAACAATAGAAAAGCTACTTAATTCAGCCAACGCAAGTTTCATTGGCCCTGTAACAGCAACCATACTGTCGCCATTTTTTTCTTCATTTTTGTTCCATGCTTGCGGATTTTTCAGGTAATTATCACTTCGGTGTTTTTCATACGTTGTAGCAGAATAGTAAAATTGCCCTGCCTGCAATGAGCACGATGCCAAATGCTCAACAATAAATTCCTGAATATCTTTTTTATGTTTTTCTACGTCCTTAATATCACTCGCTACACCTGCTGTCAGTTGTATATTGAGATCACCACCCAAGGCAAACCATGCATAGTCTCCACTTTCATTATAATCCCCTATTTTCTTTATGAGAGGACCAAGTAATTTTTTCACCTGTTCTATTGTATTATCACTTGGAAAATGCATATTAAGAACTAGAATTTTTTCTCCATCATTATTTTTTACTTCATAAATTACATAATTTTTTTCTTTTTCGAGCATTTGATCACCTTCTTGATGACCAAAAGTAATGTACTCATTTTTGCTAGCAATGTCTTTTCTGAAAAAAAATTCCCTTGATAACGACATAATATTTCCTTTTTTAATTAAGTTAATTAATTTTGCTTTTACCAAATCTATCAATCACTACGCCATCGTTAATTTACGCTCATGCATCAAACGTGACATGAATGGCATCATTAGCAACATCACCACTCCGGCGGCTATCGACATCCAACCAAGCAAACCAAACGTCTGACCAAAACTTGCATTCGTCAACAAGGGATCGATCGACGTGGTTGATCCCAATGCCATTTGTGAAAAATACCCTGACAACGCAGCCGATACACCCGTCATCATCATCCATGTGCCCATCAAAATACCCTGCAAATGAGCAGGCGCTAACTGACCTACCATGGCATACCCAATTGGCGAAATAAATAATTCTCCCAAGCTTTGCAATATATAACTCACTAAAATCCAATTAAAATTGACATACCCCGCCGCATTCGCAAAACGAATCCCAAGAGGCAAAATCGCTAACGCCACGCCAATACACAATAATGCAATCGAAAATTGCAATGGAATAGTTAATGCTTTCCCGCGATAACGCAATGCCGTAAATAAAATACTTAACAATGGTCCGCCAATAATAATCACAATTGTATTAATATTTTGTACCCATTGCGGCGCAATCAAAAATCCTAAAAAATGACGATCCACATTGCGCTCAATAAACAAAGTCAAACCCATCGGCGCCATCTGATATAGCGTCCAAAAAACCAATGATGAAATTGACAAAATGAGATACGCCCAAATTTTTTGACTACGTTCACGTGTCGGTTGTTTCATCGCCATCAACGCAATCACACCCATCATGCCTGCTCCCACTATCAGAATGAGTTGATTACTGGCAGCTGCATGCTCTAATAGAAATCTTAACGATAAGACTAAGATAATAATTGAAAACACGCCTTTAATATGAGCTATTTTTCTTGCACGTGGATCTAATTGTAATAAAGATGTATTCGTATCTGACAATTTTTTCCAGTGTAAAATACTTAGTAATAACGCAATGCCATTTCCTGCTGCAGCTAATATAAATAATAAATGATAATTATTTTGTAATTGCAAATAACCACTCATCGAAAAACCAACAAAAAAACCAATATTCATACCGCTATAATTCCAGAGAAACGCTGCTTCCCGTCGTTTATCCTCCGGACGAAATAATTGCGTTAACATGCAATTAATACACGTTACATTCAAACCAGCGCCAGTAAGAAATGCCGCTAACCCACAATACAACATATTGATATCAGGAATCGAAATTAAACCGCAACCTAGTACTGTCATCACCATGCCAATACAAAAAAGCATCCGGTAACTTAGGAACCGTCCACCTAAATACCCTCCCAATAAGTGCAGTGCAAAATTAAATGCAATAAAAGACGTGGTTATCCCTGTTGCGACCGTATCACTCATATGCAACCCGTTGGTGGCGTACAAAACCAATGTCGAATACAACACACTAAAGGCAAGCGTGGAAAAGGTCTGAATAAAAAAAAGTGCGCCGGCACCACGTGGCATAATGTCAGCATATTTTTGGTATAAAGTCTTACGTGTTTGCGCTGTTTGCTCCATTTTTTCTCCAATTCAGCAAGCAATTTTTTATAAGGGCGTATTGATAACGTAAAAGCGTGCGGGTGACAACATAGAGAACACAAGCCTTTAAAATGAATACGCTATTTTTATATGAAGTGGTAAACCGAATACAACGATAGGTAAACAGACAATCCAGCAGAATAATCAGTGCGCTTTATACCATATTTTTTTTTGCAGTACACGACCCATTACCATTAAAATGGCTTATTTTTCAAAATTTTCAGTATCGCACCACATGGCGAACATGGATTTTACGCCACTGTCAATCTTGCCCCACAAGGCTGATCCATGTTAATAAGGCAAATTCATTTCTATTGACATAGGTTACAGTGAGTCATGAAACCGCAACGACAGTCTAGCTCGACTATTTACACGATTTCTGCAATTGCAGCACTTGCAGGCTTATTATTTGGTTTCGACACAGGCATTATATCTGGCGCCCTCCTGTTCATCCAACAGGATTTTGTTCTTACCACCCACATGAAAGAATTGATTGTCAGTAGCGTGTTACCAGGCGCGATGATCGGATCTTTAATGAGTGGCCGCCTAACCGACAGCTTTGGGCGTCGGCGCCTCATGTTAGCTGTCTCCGCCCTTTTCATTACTGGCACCGCTATTGCCTCTTTTGCATCGCAAGTGAATGGTATTCTCACTGGCCGTTTACTTATTGGGGTGGCTATTGGCATTGGTTCTTATACCGCCCCCCTCTACATCGCCGAGATCTCGCCAAGTAACCTCCGCGGCGCGCTCGTCTCACTGAACCAACTCGCTATCACACTTGGCATCCTTGGCTCTTATCTGATTAATTACGCGTTTACCTCGACAGAAAACAGTTGGCGTTGGATGTTTGGTATTGGTCTCATCCCTGCTTTATTGCTTGCCATTGGCATGATTTTTCTGCCTGAAAGTCCTCGCTGGCTAGTGATGCGCAATCGAGACGAGGCCGCAAAGAAAATCCTATCTCGTGTGCGCGCCACCGCCCAAGAAGTGAGTACCGAATTATTCGACATTAAAAATAGCCTGCAAATTAAACAAGCAACTTTTAGAGAGATTTTTACACCATGGATTCTGCCAGTCTTATTCTTTGGCGCCATGCTTGGCTTTATTCAGCAAGTCACAGGGATTAACGCTATTATTTATTACGCCCCAACCATTTTCCAAATGGCAGGTTTCCATGATGCATCAAGTTCCATTCTTGCCACTGTCGGTGTGGGTGTTGTCAACGTTGCCTCCACGGTCGTTGCTATCTTTTTAATTGATCGCCTTGGCCGCCGTCCACTGCTCTTATCTGGTTTAGCCGGGATGTTTTTTAGTTTATTAGGCGTCGCATGGGTTTTCTATCAAGGCGCTGAAGCAGCCAATGTCTTTCGCTGGATCGCTTTAGGTTGCACCTTTACCTATATTATTTGTTTTGCTTTTAGTTTAGGTGCGATTCTTTGGTTAGTGGTTTCTGAAATTTTTCCATTAGAAGTCCGGGGTGCTGCTATGAGTATCGCGGTATTTAGCTGTTGGTTTTGGAATTATATGGTTTCCTCCAATTTTCTTTCCTTACTTGAAAAACTTGGGGCAACAACAACTTTCCTCTTATTTGCGGCATTATGCGTATTTAGTTTTATCTTCTGTTATTTTAAAGCACCTGAAACACGCGGGGTTACGCTTGAACAGATTGAAAACAATATTCGCAAACGACTGCCATTGCGTGCGATTGGTCAACCGCCTACCCATCATTCTCTTAACAACACAGCAGAAATCTCTTCATGAACAAACGCATTATTTCTTGTGATTTGGGTGGCACAAAATGTGCCGCAGGTGTCGTGGAGTATCAACCTGATACACGTAGACTGACGTGTACACAGCGTACTGCGCTGCGCATTGCCGAGTTTGGTTCTCTTGCTGAATTACTTCATCAATTAGAATCGTTATTTGGTTTTACTTTACAAGAAGCTGACGCGATCTGTATTGGTGCTGCAGGGCAATACAATGGTGAAGAATTAATTTATGCTGGCGCGTATCCATATCCGATGAATTTTGCGGCACTTGCGCGTGAGCAAAATTGGCCTCGCTTTGCAATTGTGCATGATTACACACCCATTGTCTGCGCAACGTTTACCGACTACATGCAACAACCCGATAATATTCAATGGTTAAACAATGCCACTGCCGATATTTATGGCCGCCGTGTTGCCTTTGGTTTAGGCACAGGACTTGGGATGAAAGACGGTGTGTTATTCCCTGACGGTAATTTTTGGCTCGGCAAAAATGAAGTGGGGCACATTGGTATCACGTTACCGCCACATGCAAACGCACTGCGATTAAAACAGCATTACGCTTTGATGCAATTTCTTGAAAAAGAAACACCATTAACCTTTGAAAAAATTCTTTCAGGTCCTGGCACTGTCAGACTCTATCGTTTCTTTTATCCAAACGAAAAAGACATTACTCCGGCGGAAATATGGGCGTTACTCCCCACAGGTAAAATTGATGAAATGCTCGATGCATTTGCTTTTTATCTCGGTCTATTTATTGGCACGTTACAACTGATTTTCATGCCAGAAGGTGGCATTTATGCGACGGGCGGCGTCACACTGCATTATTTAGACGTCTTTAAACAACCTGCATTTCAAGAAGGGTTACACTGTTCGCCTGCTTATTTAGCACAACGCGAAAAAATGCCCTTAGGCATTCTCTGCAATCAAGAGCATGCTATTTTAGGCGGAGGCTATTACGCTCTGAAACGACTCCTCCCGGAAAATATTACCTCGATCAACCGTCCTCATCTGTTACCACCCTTACAAGAAACAGGCTCAGGTGAAGCATAGGAAAAACAGCATAACGACTCAAGCTCTCTAAAATACACTCAATTTTTTGAGAAAAACGAGCAAACAAGGCGGTTTGCGAAAGCAAAAATTGTATATGAATTATGAATATATATTTTTTGCGGTTTTGATAAAAAATTTAGTGTATTTTTAGAGAGCTTGAGCAAGCAAGAAACAGCAAAAAAATAGACAGGGATAGACGCTATGACGAGTGCCGGCAAGAAGCTTACAGTATGTATGGCACAAGAAAATCCGCTACAAATTATAGGGACACCTAACGCTATTACCGCATTACTTGCGAAACAAGCAGGCTTTCGCGCGATCTATCTGTCTGGTGCAGGCGTTGCGAATGCGTCTTTCGGTGTACCAGACCTTGCTATTACGACACTCAACGATGTATTGGAAGATGCTCGACGAATTACGAATACCGTTGATTTACCACTCTTAGTCGATATTGATACGGGCTGGGGCGGTGCATTCTCTATCGCACGTACCATCCGCGAGATGATCAAAGCAGGTGTTGCAGCAGTGCATATTGAAGATCAAGTGCAAGCGAAACGCTGTGGCCACCGCCCGGGCAAACAAGTCGTCTCAACAGAGGAAATGGTAGATCGACTTAAAGCTGCGCTTGATGCACGCACCGATGATCAATTTAAAATTATGGCGCGCACAGATGCATTGGCTAGCGAAGGACTCGAAAAAACTATTGCTCGTATTCAATCTTATGTGGAAGCCGGTGCAGATATGATTTTCTTTGAAGGGGCAAAAACACTTACAGACTATCAAGCCGTCACACAAGCGTGCACACGCCCTGTCCTTGCTAACATCACTGAATTTGGTGTCACGCCACTTTTTACATGCGATGAACTCAAATCGGTTGGCATTCGTTTAGTGTTATACCCACTGACTGCCTTTCGTGCCATGAATGCAACTTGCTTACATATTTTTAATACCGTACGCCAAGAAGGAACGCAAAAAAATCTTCTTCCGCTGATGCAAACCCGTGAAGCGTTATATACGCTGCTCGGCTACCATGCATTTGAAAAGAAACTCGATACGCTATTTGGAAAGGAAAGCCATCATGAATCAAGCAATAGGGAAAAGAGCAACTAAAACAGGTGGGTTAGCCGGTGTCGTCGCTGGCGAAACAGCTATTAGCACTGTTGGTAAAGAAGGCGCTGGCCTCACCTACCGCGGCTACGACATTGCTGCACTTGCCACCTATGCTAGCTTCGAAGAGGTTGCTTGGCTGCTCATTCACGGCGAATTACCCGACGCCAATGAATTAAATCATTACCGCGCAACCTTGATAAAAAATCGTACGTTACCTTTTGCTTTACAACAATTACTAGAACATATACCAGCCCACGCGCACCCCATGGATGTTTTACGAACCGGCTGCTCCATGCTTGGGACACTGGAACCTGAAACCGCTACACACGATCAAATCACGATTGCAGATCGATTAGTGGCTTGTTTTCCAAGCATGTTACTTTATTGGTATCAGTTTCATCGTACGGGTAAACGCATCGAAACAGATTCAAAGGAAGAAACCGTTGCCGGTTATTTTTTACATTTATTAACAGGCAAAGAAAACCCCAACGCGGAATGGCGTCGCGCACTGGATGTCTCACTGATTTTATATGCAGAGCACGAATTTAATGCCTCGACATTTGCTGCACGCATCACTGCATCGACACAATCCGATTTTTATTCTGCAATTGTCTCAGGGATTGGTACGCTCCGCGGCACATTACATGGTGGTGCCAATGAAGAAGCGATGGCATTGATTATGCAATTTAAAACACCCGAATTAGCAGCCAAAGGGGTGTTAACCATGTTAGAAAATAAAGAAAAAATCATGGGATTTGGACATCGTGTTTATAAAATTGCTGATCCTCGTTCTGAAATTATTAAACCATGGTCAGAAAAATTATCGAAAACAGCAACAGATGGTTATTTATTTGCGATCTCTGAATGCATTGAAAAAATTTTATGGGAAAGCAAACATTTATTTCCTAATTTAGATTTTTATAGTGCAACGACTTATCATTTCTGCGGCATTCCAACAGAATTATTTACACCACTTTTTGTGATCTCACGCGTTACCGGTTGGAGCGCACATATTTTTGAACAACGTCGTGATAATCGATTAATCCGTCCAGATGCCACTTATCGCGGACCTGCACCACGCCCTTTTTTGCCTTTGGCGCAACGATAAAAAAGGATACCCCGTGCTCTCATCGATGACAGAAAAAAATAATAAACCTACGCCCGATAGCGAATTACAAACCATTGCTAATTATATTATCGATTATCAAATCGATAGTCCGCTTGCCATGCATACAGCGTATCTTTGTTTGCTCGATGCCATCAGTTGTGCCTTGATGGCATTACAATCTGCTCAATGTCGACGATTACTGGGTCCCATTGTGCCGCACACTATCGTACCACATGGTGCGCGTGTACTGGGTTGTCCTTTTATTTTAGACCCCGTCACCGCGGCTTTTAATATTGGCACATTAATTCGTTGGTTAGATTTCAATGACACGTGGTTAGCCGCCGAATGGGGGCATCCTTCTGACAATCTCGGTGCCATTTTAGCGGTTAGTGATTTTGTCAGCCAACAACGTCTCCTACATCAACAACCACCGCTTTGCATGCGCGATATTTTTATCGCAATGATTAAAGCCTATGAAATTCAAGGCATCCTTGCATTAGAAAATAGTTTAAATCGCGTCGGTCTCGATCATGTCGCCTTTGTGAAAGCAGCGTCTGCTGCATGTGCCATGCAATTACTCGGCGGTGATAAGAATAAAATTATCGATGTGTTATCTGCGGTATGGGTTGATGGTCAAGCGCTGCGCACGTATCGCCACGCACCCAATACCGGTTCTCGCAAATCTTGGGCGGCAGGTGATGCTACCGCACGCGCCGTGTTTTTGGCATTACTCACTCAAAAAGGAGAAACTGGTTGCCCCACTGCATTCACTGCAAAAAAATGGGGGTTTTACGATGTCTCTTTTCATGGAAAATCCTTTCATTTTCCTCAGGCTCTAACGAGTTACGTGATGGAAAATATATTATTTAAAGTCGCGTATCCAGCTGAATTCCATGCACAAACTGCAGTTGAGTGCGCGATTTTGTTACATCCTACAATCATGCAAAAATTAGATAAAATTGAAAAAATTATTCTGACAACACAAGAATCCGCTATTCGTATTATTAGCAAAACAGGCCCATTACATAATTATGCGGATCGCGATCATTGTCTGCAATATATGGTGGCAGTCGCATTATTATATGGCACACTCGATGCAGCCTCTTATACAGATAGCTTTGCAGCAGATCCTCGCATTGATGCATTGCGCAAAAAAATGCATGTTGAACATGATCCAGCCTTTAGCAAAGCGTATCTTGATCCTGCAACACGTTCTATCCCTAATGCAATACAAGTATTTTTTACCGATGGGACAGAAACTGAAAAAATAACGATCCATTATCCTTTAGGTCATCAAAAACGTCGTGCAGAAGCTAAGCCTTTATTACACCATAAATTTGTAAGCGCTGTGCAGCATACCTTTGAACCGCAGCATGCTGAGAAAATCATACACTCTCTAACAGATGAAGAGACATTTTCAATGCTACCCGTGAATGAATTGATGACATTACTGATGACTGAACGTTTTTTTCAAAAGGAATCTTATGCTATCACATGACATCCATCATCTCGTGAAAAATGCAGGGAAAGCACCAGGAACGCTCTCTTACACGGGCAAAAAAAAATATCCGACCACCGTAACAGTCTGTCATTATTCTGCTGATCATTTTGATGAAAAAATTTGTCACACGCTTGAAGAAATCATTGCGATGACAAAAAAACCGGGGAATCTCTGGGTCGATGTTACTGGTTTACAACATGTCGAATGGGTAGAAACTATTTTAAACCATTTTGGTATTCATCCATTAACCGCAGAAGATATTCTCAGCAATGCCCAACGACCAAAATTAGAAGAATTTGATCATTATATTTTTGTGACACTCAAAGATCTTGATTGGCATAAAAAAAAGAAAACATTTTCCATTCATCAATTAAGTTTAATTTTAAAAGAAAAAATTGTTTTAACCTTTTCTGATTGCCCACAAACTGAAATTATTGCCATTCGTAAAAAACTGGCTAGCCGTCCAAATCAACGATTACGCGAACAAAAGGCAGATTATTTATTTTACCGCTTACTTGACAGTCAAATTGATGAATATTTTATTGTATTAGAAGCGATTGGTGAAAAAATTGATTATACAGAAAATCATATTCTAACGAATCCATCGCGTCACAATGCACGTCAAATTTATCGCATGAAACGTCAAATGTTATTATTGCGAAAAATTATTTGGCCAATGCGTGAAGTCGTGAATCATCTCTCACAACTTAATGAGAAATTTATTTCACACTTTACCCGTATTTATTTACGTGATTTATATGATCATACCATGCAAACCATTGATACTGTTGAAACCTATCGCGATATTACTTCTAGCTTAATGGATATTTATCTTTCTAGCTTAACCAATCGTTTAAATGAAGTCATGAAAACACTCACAATTATTTCCACTATTTTTATTCCAATGACGTTTATTGCCAGTGTTTACGGCATGAATTTTATTAATATGCCAGAATTGGAATGGCGCTATGGTTTTTATTTTGCGCAAGGCATGATGGTGGCAGTCGCAGTCTTGATGTTAGGGTATTTTCGTTGGAAGAAATGGTTTTAATAAAATTAATTAAAAAATAATAGATCAGTGGGGGTGTGTTTTTTTGCTTAACTGCATATCAGTCGTCCATCGGCTGTTGAAAGTGATCAAAGCTAAGCCCTTTCTGATTACATGAAGCGTCCTTTTATCAGTAAAATGCAGTTTGCTGTTTGGCAATTGCGGTCAGTTAAGCAAAAAAAACACACACCCACTGATCTATTACAATAAAAAGCAAATCATAAAAAACTATCCTACTGAAACACACGTGTCGTCGGCACACTCTCTGGTGCTTTACTCTCCCCGTTTTTTTGCACATCGTCCGCGGTATTACTTAATTCTGGTAAACTTTTGTTAATGCGATCGCGCACTGTTGTCAGATGTGGCTCAACAATGACACCAAACTTCTGCACAGCAGGTTGAAGCGCGAGAATAACGCGTGATGCCTGCCAGCTCTCTTGCTCCTTGACCGGGGTCATCTGCAATAAAAAAATCACAATTAACGCAATCAGCAACCCTTTTCCTAGACCAACGACACTGCCAATAAAGCGATTAAATAAACTAATACCGCCACCTTCCACGACACGATTCGCAAAATACCCTATGACAGAACCAATCAGTAGCGTGCCAAAAAACAATAAACAAAAACTTGCACCCAGAGAAAATAAAGACGCTTGACTTGCAACAGCACTCCCCATATCACCTGTCTCGGAAACAGAAGAGACGACTGACTGCATATACCGCAAATTAGAAAACCATCCTGCTAATGGTTGTGTAAAGAAAACCGCAACAAAAAAACCCGCCACCCAAGAAAGTATCGAAAAAATCTCACGTGCGCCGCCACGCCACATCCCTAAGAAAACAGATAAAGCAAATACAGCAAAAAAAGTCGTATCGATCCAGTTATAGCCACTCATACAGAAAGTCTCCTTGATATGATTTGGCGGTCCTGTGCCTCAGTTTATCCCTATTCGTGCAATTGCTTTATTTAATGATAAGCCTGTTTAATTCAATTTCGAAAGCAATCTTGCTATATCCGATTGAAAATAGTGCAAAATTAATTGCATTATTTATTGATTGATTAATTATTGAACTTTGCTTCTCATCCATAAACATACAACCAACTTTGTCTTGCGATGCACAATGCTTGCGCTCATGCGGCAATTCAGCAATCATTGTTGCCCCAAATAAAATGCAAGTGTAGTGATCAATGAATTTCCATCGTTTGTTTCAAAAGGGTGCACTAGGTGACAGTCTTGCCTTGTTTGCTGGCATCCTGATGACGTTTGCCTTTGCGCCTTTTACTCTTTGGCCGCTGGCGATTTTCTCACTTGCACTACTCGCTGGCCTGTGGCTCGACGTCCCTACGCGTATCGCAACACGTCGTGGCTTTCTCTTTGGTATTGGACTCTTCGGCACAGGTGTGAGCTGGGTCTATATCAGCATGCACACTTTTGGTAATCTTCCTGCCCCCCTTGCTGGCCTTATCACTATTTTATTTACTATGGCACTCGCCTGCTTTCCTATGCTTGCTGGCGGTATAACGAATCGTATTCTCATACAGGACCCTGACACAGGAAAAAGCACCGCAAAAAATCGTGCATTACGACTGTTTATCGCATTTCCTGCTAGCTGGGTCTTTATGGAATGGGTACGCAGCTGGTTCTTAACGGGCTTTCCTTGGTTAACCGTGGGCTACAGTCAAATCAACAGCCCTCTACGCGGTTTTGCGCCTTTACAAAGCGTTTATGGTGTTTCACTCGCTGTCGCCTACAGTAGCGCACTCATCGTGGGGATCATACTGGCACTTACCGCCAAAAAATACCGTCTATTCCTTGGGCAATGTCTGCTCTTGATTGTCCTATGGTCAATTGGCGCCTTACTGACGCAGCAGCAATGGACTAAACCACAAGGCAAACCGATTCGTGTTGCCCTTGTACAAGGGAATATTCCACAATCACTCAAATGGCAACCGGACCAATTACTCGCTACCCTACAAACCTATACCAAACTTTCAGCCCCCTATTGGCAATCCCATGATGTGATCATCTGGCCAGAATCGGCGATTCCTTTTTTTCTGCAAGATGTGCAGGCATTCGTCAATCAAATGGATGCTCTCGCAAAAAAAAATCATGCTGCGTTAATCACTGGTATTTTAGTCAATCAAACGCCTAACACCCATCAAACTACTCAACCAGAGCAATACTACAATGCCGTGATTGCGTTAGGCACAGGGAATGGTTTTTACTTAAAACGTCACCTCGTACCATTTGGTGAATTTATACCTTTCGAATCCGTCTTGCATCACGCACTCGATATTTTACATATTCCACTGTCGCAATTTGTTGCCGGCAAAGGAAATACGCCACCCCTGCTGGTTGGCAACAATACATTTTCACCTTTTATTTGTCATGAAATTGCTTTCCCAGAACAAGTGCGTTCCACCAATTCACACATTCATTTTTTAGTCACCGTGAGTAATGATGCATGGTTTGGACGTTCTTTTGCACGCGCACAACATTTAGAAATGGCACAGATGCGCGCGCTGGAATTAGGACGCACATTGCTATTTGTTGGCAATAATGGTCTCACTGCCGTCATCAATGCACGCGGCGAGATCCAACGTCGCTTACCCCCCGATCAAGCGGGTGTTTTAACAGATACCGTGCAACCGATGCATGGTGAAACACCATGGCAAATTGCCGGATTAGATCCATTACTCATGCTCCTGAGCAGCATGTTTCTTATCTTATTTTTTATTATTCAACGCCAGAAAAGGCAGCAATCGCATGGAAAAAGTCTACTTACCCGAAAAAATTGAAAAACACGCGCGCGCAGCATTCGAAGAAAATAATACGTATCGTGCTTGCGAAGCGATCAATAAAGAAAAATTTTATTGTCTGTCCATGTTTCCTTATCCAAGTGGTGCATTGCATATGGGACATGTGCGGAATTATGCACTCGGTGATGCGATTGCACGTTATCAGCGCATGCTCGGCAAAAATGTCATGCAGCCGATGGGTTGGGATGCTTTTGGTTTGCCCGCAGAAAATGCCGCCATTAAACACGGTGTTCCACCCGCTGAATGGACGAAAAAAAATATCGCGCATATGCGCGAGCAATTAAAAAGTTTAGGTCTCGCGATTGATTGGAGTCGCGAGCTCATGACGTGCGATCCCGATTATTATCGCTGGGAACAATGGTTTTTTTTACGTCTCTATCAAAAAGGCTTAGTGTATCGGAAAAATGCGGAAGTCAATTGGGATCCGGTTGATCAAACCATTTTAGCCAATGAACAAGTGATTGATGGTCGCGGTTGGCGTTCAGGCGCAAAAGTAGAACGTCGTGAAATCCCGCAATGGTTTTTAAAAATTACGGCATACGCCGATGAATTATTAGCAGGCTTAGACGATTTACCCGGCTGGCCAGAACAAGTCAAAGCCATGCAGCGCAATTGGATTGGCCGCTCTGAAGGCGCACAAATTGAATTTTCGGTAGAAAATTCAGATAAAAAATTATCTATTTTTACGACGCGTCCCGATACGCTGTTTGGCGTGACTGCCATTGCGATTGCACCGGGACATCCTATCGCACGCGCTGCCGCTGCAAATAACCCAGTATTACAAACGTTTCTAACGGAATGTAAAAACATCAAAGTTGCAGAAGCCGAATTAGCCACACTCGAAAAACGTGGCGTCTTCACCGGATACTTTGCCATTCACCCTTTTACGCAAGAAAAAATTCCCGTCTGGGCCGCCAATTTTGTACTAATGGAATACGGCACCGGTGCTGTCATGACTGTACCCGCACATGATGCACGTGATTTTGAATTTGCCAAACGTTTTGCGCTACCGATCAAACCCGTTATTTTTCCTGAAGAAAATAACGAAAACACAACACTAAATACACATGATTTTTCACTGGCGCCATTTTTAGCGTCAGGACAGTTAGTCAATTCTGGAGAGTTTACGGGAATGACTTCTGCCGAAGCCATTCCTCACATCCTCACTGCTTTAGAGAAGAATGGCGCGGGCACGCGACAAACACAGTATCGTTTACGTGATTGGAGTATTTCGCGTCAACGTTATTGGGGAACACCGATTCCTTTTATTCATTGCGAAACATGTGGGGTGGTCCCCGTCCCAGAAAATGCATTACCCATTCTATTACCCGAAAATGTCACGCTCGACAAACCAGGTTCCCCATTAAAATCCCTTCCTGAATTTTATGAAACAACTTGCCCGCAATGTGGTGCTGCAGCGACACGCGAAACAGATACATTTGATACATTTTTAGAATCCTCTTGGTATTACGCACGTTTCGCTTGTCGTAAACAAGATCAAGCGATGCTCGATGCACGTGCGAATTATTGGTTACCTGTCGATCAATATATTGGTGGCGTCGAACATGCCGTCATGCATTTACTCTATGCACGCTTTATTCATCGTGCATTACGCGACGAAGGATTAGTCAATTGCCACGAACCGTTTTTACGTTTACTGACCCAAGGCATGGTCTTAAAAGACGGTAGTAAAATGTCAAAATCAAAAGGCAATACGGTCGATCCCGCCCCTTTAATTGCGCAATACGGTGCCGACACCGTCCGTTTATTTATTTTATTTGCAGCGCCGCCCGAACAAAATCTGGAATGGTCAGACAGTGGTGTTGAAGGCGCTTATCGTTTCTTGAAGAAACTATGGTCATTTGGCTGGGAATACCGCGAAATCATCACGCGTGAAAATGGTCATGGTCATTTAGATGGTATCTGTCCAACCCTCAAACTAGCCAGCAAAATGCAATGTCGTTTGTTGCGTGAGCTATATCAAATTCTTGAGCAAATTCGCACCGACTATCAACGTTCGCAATTTAACACCGTCATTTCTGGTTGCATGAAATTATTCAATTTACTAACCAAATTGCCTGCACCGACAGAAACACGCAACGAAACCGATGAATGGATTCTATGTCATGGCTTTGGCATTTTATTACGTGTCTTAGCACCCATTGCGCCACATATTACGCATCAATTATGGGAAGATTTGCATTATCCAGAGTTATTAGTGAATGCGCCTTGGCCAAAAAGTCATTTAGCCACTGTGCGCGCAGAAGAAATTGAATTAGTCGTGCAAATCAATGGCAAATTACGTACACGCATCTCAGTCCCCGCGGATGCAGATACAACGGCGATTGAGTCACACACACTTGCCGATGAACGTGTACAAGCTGCCTTAGTCGGTAAACATGTTAAAAAAATTATTACTGTCCCCGGTCGACTCGTTAACATTGTCATGGAGTGATACACGTGCAAAAATCTTTTGTTTTACTTTGTTTTTTGCTACTGAGCGCTTGCGGCTTTCACCCGCGCGGCGCGACTGTCTTAAGTCCGCCGTTGCAAAGTGTCTATATCAAAGCAGACAATCCTTACGGACAATTAGCGAAAAATTTAAAACGCTCATTCATGCTTTCTCATGTCGAATTAGCGGATTCACCCAGCACAGCGCGCACTGTCTTAGCGATTTTAAGAACAACAGAATCGCAACAACAAATCAGCATGAGCAGTACACAGTTAACTCGACAATATAATTTAATTTTGTCAGTCACTTTCCAAATCACCAATTCAGCAGGAAAAGTATTGGTATTACCGCAAACGCTTTCTGAATCTCGCTCTCTGACAATTCAAGAAGATCAAATTCTTGCTGGCAGTAATGAAGCAACGACGCTTTATCAACAAATGTATCAAGCTATTGTCTTTGATATCATGAATCGTCTTTCTTCCATGGAAATTGCTGATCAATTAAAAAGGGCAAATGCATGAAGCTGCCTTTGCAGCAATTAACACGCCATTTAAGTACTGGACAATTAGCGCCCTGCTATTTAATTGCAAGTGATGAACTCTTGTTGCAACAAGACGCTGGTGATTTACTGCGTCAACACGCGCGTCGCCATGGCTTTACGGAACGCACGCGGATTGTCATCGATAATGAATGGGGAAAAACACTGCATACATGCGCGCGCAGCCTTTCTCTTTTTAGTGAGAAACGTTTATTAGAATTAGATTTACGTGGGGTAAAAAATACCGTCACAAATTTACGTTTTTTACAAGCACACGCAGAAAATCCGCCAGCTGACACAGTATTATTCATTTTTACAGATCGACTCGACAATAAAACTGAACAAACCGCATGGTTTCGCGCCATTGAAAAAAAAGGTGTGGTCATGACGATCTGGCCGGTAACGCGTGAGCAATTACCACAATGGATTTTGCAACGTGCGAACATACATCAATTAGCATTAACACGCGATGATGCACACTTTCTTGCAGAATACACCGAAGGCAATTTATTAGCGGCAAATCAGGCGTTAGAGAAATTGGCATTATGGTGTCATGATGCAACAAACAATTCTGTCGAAGCAACTAGCGCTGCGCTACGTGACATGCTTGAACGCAATACACGCTTTGATATTTTTCAATTAGCGGATACGGTTTTAGTAGGCGACAGCCAGCGTGCTTTACGGATTTTAGAAAGTTTATTACTGACAGGCACTGAACCGATTTTAATTCTTTGGGCATTAACGCGTGAATTACGTTTAGTCGCGCGCTGTCTGCATGACTATACCAAAGGTGCAACACTTGCCACTATTTTTAATACATTATTTATTCGAGAAAAACGCAAACCTTTATTACATGCAAGCATCAAACGCCATACACCACAAAGCTGTCAAACATTATTATGTCAAGCTGCCAAAATAGATCAAATAATCAAAGGCGCTGCACGCGGCAATGCCAACGATCATTTAAAGATGCTAGTGCTGGGTATGACGCAAAATGCATGGTCGCAGTAGCAGACCCTAAGCAACCTTTGATTCAAGATGAACAACTTTTTTTATACCCGATTTTTTTAACATATCATTTAAGAAAACTTCAACAAAAGATTCATATGGGTAACCTAGAGCGCGAGAAATTTTAATTGCCATTCCCAAACTAATCGTTGCTTTATCATTTTCAATCGCATGAACAAATTGACGCGAAACACGCATACGTTTCGCCAGTTCAGTTTGAGAGATTTCATCACATTCTCGAATATCTCTAACAAATTTGCCAAAAGAAGATTGCAGCACGTCTTTAAGAGCTTCTCGTGCAGACATCGTTTTCTTAGTAATCATGCGGTGTCACCTCTTCAATCATAACAAATTCAATTTTTTTATTTATCACTCGGTAAATTGCTCTCCATTGTTTATTCAAACGGATAGGACGCTGGCCTTGCCGATCGCCTTTTAAAGGTTCACATGATAACCAGGTATTTTTCTTACCTCACTTAATCCTCTCTCTTCAACTGCAGCAACCCAAGTAAACAGTTTTTTCTTAATTGGCAAAGGAATCTTTAAGAAAATTTTCTTTACATGAATAGCAATTCTAACAACGTTTATCATATTAGTTTTCTCTTATTTTTAAATTATAACATAAGCCTCCTAGCTGTCAATATTATTAATTGACATCACTGGTAACAGCCTAATGGGGGCGTTGTTTGGCTACTGCGGTCAATCAAGTCGACAAACAATACCACCACTAAGCTGTTACCAGTTATACGGGACAATTTTACATAAGATTTTTAAGACTTATCGCACATCAATAATAGAGTAGATAGCAACAAATTTATATCCATCCTATTAACCAAAACGTCTTATGCTTGTTTTCTGCAAGACATCTACATCACTCTCTTCTTTTGCTTCAGCTATTTTTTTCGTAATTGGCATTTTAACAAGTTCAACCGGTTCGCATAATACAATTTTACCATCGCTACTTTTTGCCAAAATCCCATCACTATATAACTTTGGCTCTCCTTTTTTCTTCAGAGACTCAACACATACCGCATAAATCAAAATTTTATCATCACTATTATTCACAGCTTGAATTTTGACTGCACCCAAACGTTTCTCGCCTTGGTCAGCTATCCGCGCGTCATAAGGTTTTAATTTAAATTCACAACCTAAGTTTTCTAACTTAGGCTCAAGCGACGTACTAATAGGAACATGATGATCCCCCACTTTTCCTTGCGAAACTGCTTTTTGGTACGCATCCGCATCGTCACCTAATGTTTCCAAGAGTGCTTTCGTAAAAAATGCATAACACGCTACACGAGAATCCCCATATCTTTCCATCAAAATCAGTGGATAAGAACTCTCTTTGCTTTTTATAACAAAAGAAAATTCTTCTCTCATTTTTTTGGGTGGGGAAAACACGCTGTGCGTTACTAATGATAGAGGCGGTTTTTCTTTTTTTGATTTTTTTTGGGATACAGAGATAAGCTCTCTCTCGATCCCATACTCAACTTTAACTAGGAGTAAATTCTTTTCCGAACTAGGGGGTAGCGTAGATTCCGCTTTTAATAGCGAGGATACAGCACTTTTAGATGAAACAATTTTTTTATCTTCAAGTGAATCAAGCAATTCCAGCCAAGATTTGCCTTCCATTAGCTGCAAGAAACACTCCCCTGTTTCCTTATAATCACTGATTAACTCTAAGTTTATACGACCCAAATCTTCTTTGTGTTCAGATAAAAACGAAGAAAACTGAGGATTAACTTTCAGACCAAGTTCAAATAACTGATCATTAAAATGAAAAATTATTTTAGTAAGACTATATTTACATGTAAATTTCGCTGCAACTTGAAACATTTTTTTATCGAGAGGGATGTTTAACATGACATGCATTTTTATAGCGGTAACAATACATCCGATAATCTCATGACGATTTTCATATAAAATACGTGCAATTAAACAAAATGCATTTGTTTTTGCTTTTCTACCAAAAAGAATTTTTCTATCTTGAACTTTCATATTAATACTATGAAATTGTGTCTGAATACCATTGTAGAGAGATAGTTGTATTTGCTTAATCAATTCCTGCAAGAGTCTTTCTATTTCAATCTTTGCTTTTTTATTAGACTCGAAAACGCACTTTTCTAAGTTGGTTAACTTTATAATTTCTTCAACAATCGCACTACTACGTGTTGAAATTTCTTTTTTGACTTCCAAAGCGCGAGTCTGTTCGTCAAATAAATACTTTTTTGCTTTACCAGATGAATAGTATTTTGCAATCCCTAAAAACGCAACAGCCGCCAAATAAAACATCCAGCTAATGGCACGACGATCAAGCAAATTCTCTTCTGTAGATTCTTCATTGTTTTGTTCCCTCGGAAAAGCACCAGCAATAAAACAAAGCAACGCTAATATGTGTAAACCACCTACTTTACCCAGCAATAAATACTCTTCGGATGTTATCGTCTCTTGACAAATAGCAAGATCTGCTGGTGGTTTATTGATATGTATTTTTTTTACTTTCGTAATTCGATTGGCTGGCATTGGTTACTTTTCCACTCAAATTTTAAAGGTACAACTATAAATCAACAATATCGAAAATGTGATAATTTTTTTCATTTTTTGTCTTGAAAAAATTATGCCTTTGATTGCTAAAAGCCCTCTAACATACTGATTGTATTAATAAAAAATAAAAAATAAAAAAAATTTAAATAAAATCAATAAGATAAAAAAATTCATGTTTTATCTTTAAAATCAATTAGTTAAGCCAAAAAAAGGCTGTGAGACATGATGACGCAACAATAATCACGTGATCCTGCACGTGATTCTCGCTAGAATAAAACCATGCATACACAAAAATCAGCGATCGGCATACTTGGTGGCACATTTGACCCTATCCATTTTGGTCATCTGCGCACCGCACTGGAAATTCAACAAGCCTTAGAATTAAAAGAAGTACGGCTCATTCCCTGCTATCAGCCTGTCCATCGCAAATTACCCTTGGCCTCTGCCACCGATCGCTTGGCCATGGTGCGGGCGGCGATCGCCAATGAACCTGCGCTTACCGTCGATGACTGTGAAATTCAGCGACAAACGCCTTCTTTTACTATTGAGACACTCGAAAACTTACGCACCAACTTGCCGGACACACCCCTCTGTTTAATTATGGGCATTGATGCCTTACTTGGCTTACCGGGTTGGCATCGTGCCGATGAAATTTTACAATTCGCGCATCTCGTCGTTGCTCATCGCCCACAATATCAATTGCCCAAAACCGGTATTGTCGCGGATCTTTTAAAAGCCCATCTCACCCATTCTGCGCCCAGTTTGCATGAGATACTTGCCGGCCAAATTTATCTGCATCCCGTCACACCGCTTGAAATTTCTGCCACCGATATTCGCCGTCAAATCGCGTCTGGTAAAAATCCTCGCTATTTATTGCCCGATGCGGTTTATAAATATATCGAAGAGCATGGCGTCTACAGCATCAGTCCGCTATAATCGCGCCCATGAAAACAGACCAATTACAGCAACTCGCGTTAAACGCACTCAACGACCTCAAAGCAATCGATCCTGTCGTGTTCGATGTTCGGAGCTTAACAACCGTAACAGATGTCATGATTATCTGTACCGGGCGCTCCAGCCGGCACGTAAAATCGATCGCCGACGAAGTCATTCAACAAGCGAAAGCACAACAGGTTAACTATATTCGGACAGAAGGCCAACGCGAAGGCGAATGGGTGATTGTCGATCTTGCGGATGTCGTCATTCATGTCATGCAACAAGAAACGCGTGACTTCTATCGTCTCGAAGATCTGTGGCAACCGGTTGAAGCCGCGCGCGGTGCACAGCATCAGTGATATTTCATCTGATTGCAGTTGGCACGGGTATGCCAAAATGGGTCACCGCTGGCTTTGAAGACTATGCTAAACGCATTAGCGCACCTTTCTCGTTAGAACTCACGGAAATTGCCACCGAAAAACGTTTAAAAAATACGGATATTTCCCGACTCATACAACGCGAAGGCGAAAAACTCCAAGCCGCCTGTCGACCACGCCATCAACGTGTTGCCCTCGATGTCAAAGGCCAATCCCTCAGCACGGAAATGCTCACCGAGCGGTTACGCACACTACACCGACATGGCACGTCATTGGATTTACTGATTGGCGGACCCGATGGTCTTGCCACTGAATGCCTCGCTTCTGCCGATTGGTGTTGGTCACTGTCACCGCTCACGTTACCGCATCCACTGGTGCGCATTCTGCTCGCTGAGCAACTTTATCGCGCGGTCAGTTTGCTCAAAGGGCACCCGTATCATCGTTAAAAAAGCGTCTTAACTAATTGATTTTAAGTCAAATGCTAACATATTTCTTAAAGCAGCCTCTTCTTCATCTACGTCTGGATTATTTTGTACTCTGCTAGAATCTACAGAAAAGAAACTGTGCGGATTAATTACAGAGAAACTTTCTCTTCTTGGTTTTTTTGCTGCAGGCGCTAAACTCTCGGTATTAGCAACTTTATCTGGAAGATTACGTATGTAATCATTATACGCTTCTTCGAATTTCTTTACACTTTCTTCACGCAAGCGCTTATTGCGGACCGGATGACTTTCCATAACAGGCAATTGAGAAACATTAACTTTTGTTGGTTTTTGTGCTGCAAGCGCTAAACTCTCAGTATTAGCAACTTCATCTGGAAGATTACGTATATAATCATTATACGCTTCTTCAAATTCCTTTACACTTTCTTCACGCAAGCGCTTATTGCGGACCGGATGACTTTCCATAACAGGTAATTGAGAAACATTATCTTTTGTTGGTTTTTGTGCTGCAAGCGCTAAACTCTCCGTACAAACAGCAGAACTTGACCCAATTTCATTTGATTCTCCGCGAAGCCTTTTACTTCTAGACTTCAATTTTTTACTAGAATTATTTGGCACCTGATACAAACACTTTTCAAGCACTTGTTTAAATATATCTAGTTCATCACTCTTTAGGCAACGTGCTTGCACCTGCTCTTGCGTAATATTTTCAACGAATTTTTTTACATCACATAAAATTTTCTCTACAAGATTCTTAACGACTCTTTGTTGGGGAGTATCTTTTACTTGCGTAATCATATGAGTACTAATCAAATTTCCCTCATATATCATGTCATTTACTAATCTTTCTTTTAATGTTTCATAAGAAGCAGTCGTATTATTTTTTATAATCTCTAATTGCGTTACTACGTATTTTATATAATCGACAACATGTTTTAATACAGCATAATGAATATCATTGTTTAAAAATAATCTTATATAAATATCGATACTATCACTGATCACTAAAAAATATTGTATAGAATTAGCCAATAACATAACTCTATTCATTGATCTATTTTTTTTCAAAAATAATGTTATACCTTCAGATAATGAAGTATAATTTTCTAATCTAGCCAGTGCATTTTCTTTTGCTAACGATATGAAAAAATAATCATCTATTTTTTTACCCGAACGCACCAAACTAGAAGCAGCATTTATTAATTGATGCCTTGTGAAAAAATAGGGAGAAGAAATAATTTTTTCAGAAAAAGAAAAAAGAATTGCGCAAACTACTCTATATCTCGAGCACATATCGCTGCTACCCTGAGAACATGCATCAAAAAAAAATGCATCGAGATCTGCGGCTGTAATACCATTGGCTTCATTATATCCCGCATCCAGCAATTGCTGACGCATTTTTTTATAGTCTTGCAGCGAAATTCCATATTCTAAAAGTTTTAATTGCTGCACATCATTTAATGAATCAAGAATATTCCTAGACATCATAACAATTACCCATATATATCAATCAATTAATTTCTTTTGCACAAATGATTTGCAATCTGCAACAGCAGACTAGATTTATTCCGCGTGATTTATTCCGCGTGATTTATTCCGCGTGATTTATTCCGCGTGCAGGATATAACAATCACCTTAAGGAAATATTAAGAATAAAATGATTTTCAAGAAGCTGGTCACAGGCTTTGTGAGTGCCCACCCATTGAGCCATCAATTAAATATAATAAATCAGTGCCCAATATCTCTATATCAACTAACCAAAAGAAGGACTGCCGGCTATTTATCGAAAGGATATCCCACCTTTTCCATCCCACCTACTCAAGGGTAATCTGCATCATTATTAAGCAATCCAAGTGACATTGCGGTGCTTTTTATGACTGCGATTCAATCCTTAATATTTCCTTAAGCAAAGCTCTCTATACTCGTCGCAATTCAATGTAATCATGGTGAGTAATGTTTTGCTTTTACACCAGCAAAACCATCTATTTTTCAATAAGTAAAAATAAGATAGAGAGAAAAAATAAATGAACACTTATTCACTCACAGCCGAACAACAAGCGAAACTAGCAACCTATAATTTAACAGAAGAAGCCTATCAAATGTATCACCGTCAATTTGACGTGTTAGGCTATGATAATACACATGCAGAACAAATTAATAAGATCATTTTTCACGAAAAACACGCCGAAGCCTGACAAACATTATTTAAATACACACCGATATTAATTGAATCGCCAAATAACTTTACAAAAAAACAGTTATTAAATTTGACTATATCCAAATTAACGCTAGAGATAAATTTTGAAGTTTTATTTGAAAAAATACAGAAAGTTACTGATTCATTAAACACTTACAACATCACCCCTGCTGAAACAACGGATATCATCATCAATAGCGGCACAATACAATCTCTTGAAGCACTCGTTAAATATTACACTGCATTAAAACAATTTTGTTCGCATAGTACACTTATCAAGATTGCCAGCACACATTGTAGCCATATAAGAATTATAGGATTATACTCGTTCAGCTGGCACTTTCTCACCTTAGGCTGTAACGAAGAATTTATTGGAAGACTATTTAGTGCTCGAATCAGCAAAAAACGATTTAAAGATATTATCAATTACACACAAAAACTCGCGCATATTCTCACCAACAAAAAACTTGCATTTACTTCTTCACTACCTATTGATGAATTAAAACCACTGATCCTTTTATTTAAAAGCATTCAACAGGCTATTTACTCAATAACAATTGACCAAACAAATGACGCAGCAAAAAAAATGAATGCAATAACACAACTGATGTATAAGCATTTTTGTAAAAAAAAATTGAGGAAATCAACGTTAGCGACAGCAACGGGGCAAAAGAAAAAAAAACAAATGCTGCAACCATCATACCGTTGAGCATATTCCAGCCGGCAGAAAGAAATTCTACTTTTGATTTATTTGCAAGAACAAACGAAGACAATACTGAAATGAAACAGATAAAAGCTAAATAATCATAATTGATCAGTAGCGGAATATTTTGATGACTTGATTGATCGCAATTGCCAAAAAAAAGCTGTATTTTACTAATAAAAATACACATCATGTAGTACGTAAGAGCAGGCATAGATCACTTTTAACAGCTACAAGGCAACTGCTATGCAGACAAGTCATCGAAAAACATACCCACTGATCTGTTACAACTAATCTACTGACTATGACTATTTTAATTTATCACACAGATAATTTTGCAAATCGTGCGGCGACAAGTGCATCACATCTTTTTGAACACGATTAATAATAAAATCTGTCACATGCCTGTCCATATGACGAAATAAAAAACCTTCCATTTGTGGTGCCGCGACAATAATTAACTCATGATAAGCATGTAAATTTCTTGCGTGATTTAATTCTCTGGCAATTTCTAAAGCAAAACGATCAATCTCTACATCAAAAGGATCTGTACGTGGTGAGTAGGCACCGCGCCTTGAGCCATCTCCCGCCTGATAACTACCTGGTTTATCACTTGTTAAAAAATGACCCGTTCCACGCTTACTTTCGGGATGCACCATTTCTTTCAATAAATTTAAAGAGAAAGGATCACGACTCATTTGCCAAATACGACAGCTTGCTATATTTGCTGTGACAATCCACGTCATGACACACCTCCGGACTCGACGCCGAGAAAAAAGGCATAATCATCATAAATAATCAATTTTTTTATTCTTTTATTTACATCTAATACTATACCATATTTTTAACCACATATTTTTTAACAACATTTTTTAAGAAAATCAGCGGTTATTGATAACAAAAAAATATATATTTTCAAAAACATGCACGCCATATACACTATGCTTATAACAAAAAAATGTATCTAAAATTTTTTTGTAATTTATGAATAACTTGCCACCCCTTTTTTGCAATAATTAACGATAAGACATTCATGAATATTTTATTTTTAAATCGTCATTCTATGAAAAACGCGCAAGGTGGTTTGCCAGAATTTTTAACTGGTTTATCGACTGCATTGACTGATTTAGGCCACCAGACATTTCTTTACCATGAAAATGAAACAAGCAAAATTTTAAACGGGCCTTGTACTTCAATTGGTCAACTCATTGCATTCAATGGACCTTTTCCTGCACCGCGTTGGTACACACCACGTAGTGCATTAAAACCACTCATCGCACTTTGCCAACAACAAAAAATTGATATCATTCATGCGCAAGGCGTATATCGCAGCGGTTGGCTTGCCGATCAAGTGTCACGTGCAATCAACATACCGTGGGTCATTACGTCTCACTCCGATATTCTCTGCACACAGTCTGATCGCATGAAAAGAAAAAAAATTCAACGTCGTTGTCAAAAAATCCTTGCGCATGCAACAGCTGTTACCCATCTCACACCGGCAACAGCTGACATTGCTCATGCATTATGGGACACACGCCAAAAAAGTTATATTATTGGCAATGGTATTTCGCTTGCTTCTGCACAACCCTTTCATTCTTTACCAGAAAAAAATTATATTTTATGCATCGGCAGATTGGTGCCAGAAAAAGGATTTGATTTATTAATTGATGCATTTGCTTATTTACAAAAACAAAATATCACTATCTCACTCGTGATTGCTGGCAGCGGTAACCACGAAAAATCCTTGCACCAACAAGCAACAAATACAGGCTATTCAGTCATTTTCCAACCAGAAAATCTAGACTCGCTACCAGACAATAGCATTATTTTTACTGGTTATATTCGCGCAGAAAAAAAATATAAATTACTTGCAGAAAGCCAATGCATTCTTTTTCCTACACGCCCGACACAATGGGAAGAACCGTTTGGCATTGTGCAATTAGAAGCGATGGCGGCAGGCAAAGCGCTGATTGCCAGCGATCTTGCGGCCGTACGTTATCTAGAAACTCTTGGCTTACAAGTCATCCGCGTCACTTCAGACAGCGCGCTGGCATGGGCCCAAGCGATTCAATCTTTGTTACAACAACCAATAAAAAGAAAAGCCATGGGAGAAGAAAATCTTAAAAATGTCACTCAATTTGATTGGCCTATGATTGCAGCACAATATGAAGCCGTTTATAAAGAAAGCTTAGAAACAAAAAATAGATAAGCACCACTTAATTTATCCATTATTCAAAAGGAATTTTCTATGATCGCCACAAAAAGTTACGCTGCATTTGATGCAACCTCACCTCTCAAACCTTATGCATTTTCTCATCGTGCTGTCGGTGAGCACGATGTCCATATCGAAATTTTATTTTGTGGCGTGTGTCACTCTGATATCCATATTGCGCGCAACGAATGGAAGGGCACGCATTATCCATTAGTCCCGGGACATGAAATTATTGGGAAAGTGAAATCTATCGGCAAAAAAGTAACGCACTGCAAAGTAGGTGACACCGTTGGCGTTGGATGCATGGTCGGTTCATGCGGCCAATGCGATCACTGCCAACAATCACTCGAACAATATTGCCACACGGGATGTATTGGCACATATAATGGCGTTGAGAGTGATGGCAATATCACCAAAGGTGGTTACGCCAACAATATCGTCGTCAATGAAAAATTTGTTTTACATATCCCCCAAAATTTACCTTTAGCCGCTGCTGCGCCTTTGTTATGCGCAGGCATCACGACTTATTCTCCGTTAAAACACTGGAAAATTAACAAAAATCATAAAGTCGGTATTATTGGTTTGGGTGGTCTTGGTCATATGGCCGTGAAACTTGCACATGCATTTGGTGCGCATACAGTGGTATTCACCACCTCACCAAATAAAAAGAAAGATGCGCTCGAGATGGGAGCTAATGAAGTCGTCATATCAAAAAATGCCGATGAAATGCAAAAATACGCCGGAACATTAGATTTCATCATCGACACGGTTTCTGCACCGCACGATATCCCTGCCTTTCTCGCACTCCTTAAAACAGATGGTACTTTATGTATGGTTGGCGCATCGCCCGAGCCCCATCACATTCCATCCTCCTCACTCATTTGGGGACGCAAAAGTGTCAGCGGCTCGTTGATTGGCGGCATCGCTGAAACGCAAGAGATGTTAGACTTTTGTGGGAAACATAATATTACCTGTGAAATTGAAATGCTGCCGATCCAAAAAATTAATGAAGCGTATGAGCGTGTCTTAAAAAGCGATGTAAAATACCGTTTTGTGATTGATATGCAATCGCTGACGGCTGAAAAATAGATTAGTAATCGCTCAGTGGGGGTGAGTTTTTTACTAAACTGCATATCAGTCGCCCATCGGCTGTTGCAAGTGATCGAAACCTTGCCCTTCCCTATCACATGAAACGTGTGCTTATTAGTAAATGCAGCTTGCTGTTTGGCAATTGCGAGCAGTTAAGCAAAAAACCCACCCCCACTGAGCAATTATGTATAGATTATAAAATACGTGAAAAATAGGTCTCATGAAAAAAATCTTTCTTCGGGCCCACTACGTGATAAATCAAAATAAATTGATTTTTTTCTAGAAAAAAATACGTTGCATCATAAAAATCTTGCAAACATAAATGCTGGCCTGTTGCAAATAGTCTTGTTGTTTCATTTTCTATATTTTTATTTGATATCTCAAGTGAATAAAATAATTTACTCGGCAACCCATTCTCCGAAAAATAGACATTTATTTTATTATTTTCTAAACAATACCAATAATCACGATATGTCATTATTTTTTTATTTTGTGCCGTAACGTAAAATCCTTTTTCATAATAATACAACCTGTTGTTTGGGTCGCCTGCAAAATAAGCCACGCCGACAAAATAGCCATTGTATTGAATCTTACGAAAGACGCGCCACGCCCCTGCAAGATAACCCATACACTCTTTTTCTGTGAAAAACAAAGCCGTGCTCTACCCAAAAAATAATTTGCGCGTTTTCGTCACACCCACTGCACGCGTAAATTCAACAAATACAATAAAAATAAGAAAAAAACTTAAAATCAAGATTTGCACACCCCAAAAATGCGGCTGACTGATATCGTCAAAAATCATTTGCATCGCAACCACCACATTTTTCATATGTAAAAAATCATGTACAAATAAATCCACACACTGTACAAGCCAGACAAAAAAACCATATACCATAAATTTCCAAGTAATATTATAAATAAGCGGACGATCCGGAAAAAGATTAATAAATGGCAAATGCTCTACCACTAAAATCACTTTTCCCGCCACCAACGCGCCCAGTGTCGCCCCGGCATAACTTGTATAGCGAATCCCATGAACTGGCATGATGAGACTCAGCGCAAAATGAAAAAGATTAAAACAAACCGCAAAATAAAGTATCGCTGGCAAAATCGTTAAAAACTCGCGTTTCATCCAATGTAAAATAGGCAGCATATGTGGTGATCCTATTGCTTGACCGCATCCTGTCAAAACCATCTTAATCTATTGAATAAACAATAAAATTCAACTTACTGCTCGCGCGTACAATCCCCATCACACTGTTTTCGCACTCAACCCTCAAACAAACAAAAAAATATTTTTCAAAATAATTCAACCAATTATACACAAAAAAACAAAATGACTGTTGATTTTTTAATCAACACATTTACAATCTAGAACTGTTTATTTTTAAATCAATTTTTTCATGAGGACAATCCGATGCCCGGCAAACTCCCCTTCTTTAGCACAGAAACTGAAGAAAAAAGCGCAGGCTTCCCCCCTTCTACTGATTCAATACCTTTATACACTAGTCAGTTTCCATCTATTTTACCTAACGGTGACCCTGATCCTGATGGTGGCTTTGACTCTTCTGATGATGAAGATGAAATGCTTAATAAACTAAAATCTATGAGCCTAGTAGATTTTCAAAATGGATTAATAAAACCAAGCGCAGACGACACAGTGACAACAGTTGCTTATTTAGAGGAGTTAACAGAAAAACAGCTCTCTAAATCACCAAGGTCTACGTTATTTTTTAGATCATTAGATAAAACCTCTTCTTCACCAGCAACACCGACTTTCGGCGAGCTAGATATGGATACCCCTACAAGCAAAAAGCCAAAATTTACATTTGGTAAATAGAAACCATTTAGACAAAGCAACCTAACAAATTCAAATACATTTGTTAGGTTGCTTTTTTTTAGATTATCTATCTAGCAAAACGATTTATTCATTTAGCCTATTTTGTCATCCCGCGGTTTATCGCATATCTTTATACACAATGCATTAAATCAAGGCAGTTCTTTCGTTTCCTGTTGCCCTCGCGTTTATACTGTCCCCGCGTCTAATACTGTCATCGCGTTTAATACTGACCTTGCGTCTAATACTGTCATCCCGCGGTTTATCCGCGGGATGACAGTATTAGACGCAAGTACAACATGAAACGAAAGGACAACCTTGGTTTAATGCATTGTGCATAAAGGTATGGTTCATCCGCGGGATTCAGAGAAGCACTAAAGTAAACTGAATACCGCGCATAAAGCGCGGCATGACAGAATCTCAATACCGAACATTTTCTTAATACTATAAACTTTTAAATCAAAGACGAAGCTATACATCTTTTAACATTTTTTTTGCTCATCCAGCTCGCGATAAAAATCTTGCTCCCTTATTGCTACAAATTCCTTATAACCTTCTGGGTCAACAAATGGATTTATTTTACTTTTATTCATAAGAGCATATTTTTTTTCAAGATCAAAGTACATACCATGTGCACCAAGAAAAATATCGCAAGGTAAAGATTTTAATACTTTAAACATGTACTCATAATCTTTCATGATGTTTGGATATTTAGTGTTATGAATAAGTTTATATCCTGGATTGACGAACGGTCCCCCAACGATCACGACATTATAACTTTTGCCTTTTTCTGCAACCTTCATTGTCCATGTTGTACAGCCTTTTGTATGACCGCCGGTATGATGCGCAACAAGTATGACATCTCCAAGCTTCACGCGCTCACCATCATGCAACACACGATCCACTTTGGTTGGTTGATAAAAACTATCTGGATCGCTGTCATTGCCATATTGAAAATCAGCTTTACCTCCTGTTTCGACCACAGGCACATCTGCATCCATCACCATATATTTAGCGCCAGTTTCTTTTTTGATTAAAGCACCACCTCCAATATGATCCCCATGAGCATGACTAATGAGAAACACTTTAATATCACTGAACTTAAATCCAAGGTTTTTAATGCTTGCTTTAATTTTTGAAATATCAGCTTCATAACCACTGTTGATAAGAATATTCCCTTGCGATGTCACAATAAAATAATCTGCTTGGTAATTGTCACCAACATAATAAAGATTGCCCGCAATACGGAAAGGAGGAAACGATTTGCTTTCAGGACGAGCTTGAGCAAAACCCATCCAACCTAACGTTAAAACTAACAGAAAGGGATAGATTAATTTTTTTTGTTTCATGATTATTTTTAACAGGGATTTTACCAATATTGACTTGTTTTTACCCACACCAAACTAAAGCTATTTAATCAATTTGGCGTCCCCAAGGGGATTCGAACCCCTGTTACCGCCGTGAAAGGGCGATGTCCT
>CAZYJL010000007.1:0-107267 GCA_964647825.1 uncultured Coxiellaceae bacterium
GGTTATGCAGCGGCCTGCAAAGCCGTGGACGCCGGTTCGATTCCGACCCCAGCCTTTGAAATAACGACTATTTGATTCCAGTTTCTTGATAGCAAAGAAAGCCCGGGTGGCGGAATTGGTAGACGCAAGGGACTTAAAATCCCTCGGAGGGAAACCTCCGTGCCGGTTCGATTCCGGCCCCGGGCACATAAATTCTCTTTTTTAACTTCTTATCTAAACCCACAAAAAATTACATTCTTTATTGCTAAAAAATAAATGGGATAACAGATGCCGATTGCCATAAAATTTAATGACATCGAAAATAAAAAAATCGTATTTCGATATTACAATACACTACCAGAGTGTTTAGTTGCTAAAAAAAAGATAAATCTGCATGCTTTAAAACTATATGCATTATATAGAAATACGTTATTTGGTTCTTATAGACGCCCAGAGAAACGTGCAGATATTGCAAAAGATATTTTAGTAAAGAAACCCGTTTTTGAGGAAAAAAATGCGGTGTTCATGAGCCAAGCAGATGAAACAAATTCTATTTATCATTATGCAATAGATGTTGCCATAGATTCAGTAAAAGAATTGCAAGATACAAACCAAAACATGAAATCTGTCTTTGCTTACAAAGAGAGTAAAATAATTGGATTTATCAGCTTTCAAGAAAGAATGATGGAAGATAGAGAAATTGTTTATATTGCACATGCTGGAGTCACTGACAGGGGTAACCATATTGGCCGTCATTTAATGCAATGTGTTTTTCTGAACTATCCAGTAGGAACAGAATTTTATGTATTAACACGTGTTTTTAATACAGACGCTCAAAATCTTTATAGCGGTAGATTTAAACTAAATCCAATTAGTCTTGAAGAAATTAGAGCGCTGGGTTATGACGAACGCTATTGTGGATTTAAAGGTAACACCAATCAAGAAATGCTAGATGAAATACATCTTTTAATTGCATACAAAACGGATATAGATAAAAAAATAGATCTCGAAGATGTTAAAGATATTGAATTAAAAATAACAGAAGAGACGTCTTATACAGCAACGCCTTCATTTAGTCAGAGATGAAAAACGCATCTGGATGCTGGACGTTGGTGCTGATGGAGATATTCAATTAAACACGCTGGCTTAAAAAGTTAGTCAATAAAGGTAATAAAGGTCATTGCTTAAGCAAATTTAAAATAATCGATAGTACCCACTATCAATCTTAATTGTTCTTGACCTAACTCTTACTTTAAGTTTACTCTCACTCACTCATCTCAAATATGATGCTTAATGGCTCCAACTATCCATTGATAGTGATTCTAGCGTCCACCGCCATAAGAGTTCCAAGAACTTCGCCCGAATGGTATAGTCGGCTGGGTATTTTTTAGGTAGTTTTTATGATGAAAGAGAATCAAAACACTGGTCAGAACATCTATATTGCAAAACAAGCCGATGCCAACGGTCATGTTGCTTATACCCCTGAAGAAAATGCTGTCTGGCAAACCTTAATTGAACGCCAACTGCCGATTGTTAAAAAATACGCTTGTGATGAATATTTAAGCGGATTAGAAAAGCTCGCGTTACCGCATGATCGTGTACCACAATGCCATGAAATCACCGCTACACTTGAAGCATTAACTGGCTGGGGCGTTGAACCTGTTCCTGCGCTTATTTCATTTGAACGTTTTTTTTGGTTACTAGCGAATAAACGTTTTCCTGCGGCGACATTTATTCGCCGTCGTGAAGAGTTAGATTACTTACAAGAACCTGATATTTTTCATGAGATTTTTGGTCATTGCCCATTATTAACCCTGCCAAATTATGCTGCTTTTATGCAACATTATGGTCAAATTGGTTTAGCCGCTACGCCAAAAGAACGCACACTGCTCGCCCGCTTATTTTGGTTCACGATTGAATTTGGTTTAATACAGACACCAAATGGATTACGTGCCTATGGCGGCGGCATTTTATCTTCCATTAGCGAAACCATTTATGCCATAACCAGTGAGATCCCTGAGCGAAAATTATTTTCGGTGATGGATACATTACGCACACCCTATCGTATTGATATCATCCAGCCTTTGTATTTTATTTTAAATGATTTTAATACGTTATATCGCTTAGTGGATCTTGATTTAATGCAATGGGTGCGCGATGCAATGCGTGAAAATGAACCTGGCCCTACTTCTGCCTGTTAGATTTTCATGATTCAAATAACTAGTAAATAAAGGGAGAAACGCGTGAATTCAACTGATTTACAAGCAAAAAAATGTGTGCCGTGTGAAGGTGGAATCAAAGCATTGACTGCGACTGACGTCAAACAATGGTTATTAAAAATACCTCACTGGGAAAGTAATCAAGACGCAACACGGATTTCACGACGTTTTAGCTTTCGTAATTTTTATGTCACCATGGGTTTTGTCAATGCTATTGCGTGGATGGCGCATCAAGAAAATCATCACCCTGATTTAGAAGTTGGTTTTAATTATTGTGTTGTGCATTACACAACGCATGCGATCAAAGGCCTATCTGAGAATGATTTTATTTGTGCAGCAAAAGTCAACGCACTATTTCCAGAATAATTTTAAAAAAATGGCCATCCTGCAACTTGACCTTAGAATGCAATAAACAACAGGCTGACATCCCGCGGCTTGTCCGCGGAATCCAGTGAATTAGCAAGATAAATTAGGGAATAACAATTTTTTATGCAAAAAAAAGGGTTTTCAGCGCAGCCGTTATTTGACACGCTTGAGTTTGTTCGCGAACAAACATTACCAGACAACCCTCTCCTTCCCGCGTTTGCTACAGAAGATTTCCAACAAACTAAAGCATTTTTGCAAAGTTACGATGGTAATCAAGCAACGTTTAACGCTTATCGACGTGAAGCAGAAAGATTATTGCATTGGTCATGGCTAATTGCGAAAAAATCAGTGCGTGATTTACGTCGTAGTGATATTGAAGCGTATCTTGAATTTTGCCAAGATCCACCCATTGAATGGATAGGCGCAAAAAAAGAATTGCGTTTTATCGAAAAAGAAGGACAACGTCTACCCAATCCAGCATGGCGTCCGTTTGTGGCAACAGTTTCAAAAGCAGAATTTCGTCGCGGCAAACAACCTGATCGAAAAAAATATATGTTATCGCCAAAGGCACTACAAGAAATTTTTACGGTGTGTAGTAGTTATTATAATTTTTTAATTCAAGAAAATTATACAGAAGTCAATCCTATTCAACATGTGCGGCAAAAAAGTCGTTATTTCATGAAAAACCAAGGGAAACCGAAAATTCGTCGGCTGTCACAATTGCAGTGGGGTTATGTTATCGAAACAGCAGAAATCATGGCTGCAGAAAAGCCGGCTAAACATCATAAAACATTATTTATTATGACAGCGTTATATTCAATGTACTTAAGAATTTCTGAGCTTGCTGCCAGTAGCCGCTGGACGCCGCGCATGTGTCATTTTTATCGTGATCAAGACGGCTTAATGTGGTTTACCGTCGTCGGGAAAGGGAATAAACAACGGCAAATTGCGGTGAGCGATGCGATGCAAAATGCATTACGCGTTTATCGGCAATCATTGAATCTAACCCCCCTACCTTCACGCGTAGATGATTCTCCTTTAATTCCAAAATCTCGTGGCAAAGGACCTGTTACATCAACTACTTATCTTCGTAAAATTGTACAAGGTTGTTTTGATCGTGCAATTGAACGATTACAACAAGATGGATTTGTTGAAGAAGCCGATGCCTTAGTGGAAGCAACAGTGCATTGGTTGCGCCATACGGGTATTTCCGATGATGTGCGGCGTCGACCGCGTGAACACGTGCGCGATGATGCGGGCCACAGTTCCAGCGCCATTACGGATAAATATATTGATATTGAGCTCCGCGAACGACACGCCAGTGCAAAAAAGAAAACGGTGAAAGAAGAAGATAAAGTGTCATAGAACTTTAATTACCATGAGCAGATCATGCTTCTCAAATATCTGTCACCCCGCACTTGTTGCGGGGTCCGGTGTATATTCTGCAACAAGTGCAGGGTGACAAGCTGGAGGTAGCCCTATGTCTCACACCCTGTTTTTAAGTTAAGCTATTGATTTTATTATAAAAACGTGATTTTTTTATCTTATTAATTATATTGATAAATTTTTTTAAAAAAAAATTTTATTAATATAATCAATAAATTAAGTGTTAAACATCTGCACGCTGCAATCGCAATGTTAACCGCTGCATATCTTCATGACGCTCACGATCAATCGCATGCACATAGCGCCGCGTGGTTTCATCATTTTCATGCCGATGATTCGCACGTATATGTTTAAATGACACTCCTGCCCGATCTTGCATCGTTGCCGATAAATGCCTTAACCAATGTGCAGAAAATTTTTTTAATTTTTTTTCTTTTGCAGGTTGATCAATAAACTTTTCTGCTGTTTTTAATGCCAATTTTTTGAGTAATTTATTAATTTGTCTAGGCGTAATCGCTTTACCAGTCGTAAACGATGCAATTAATGGCCCAGTTTCATCCACTGTTGGATAAGGCATTTTTTTTAAAAAAGCACGGTATTCAATCATATAACGTAATAATTCATTATTAACTGGAATACGCGCACGTTTATCCCCTTTTCCTAACACATAAAACCACCATTGGTCTTCTATTTTTCGAAAGGCATGCCAACTGTGCGCTGCTAATTCACTCACGCGAAGTCCTAACAAATATAAAATGGCAATTAGAAATTTTAATCTTGCTTTTTCATTTTTTTCAGACAAGGTACATTCTGGGTAAGCATCTAATGTATCTAACATTGTATGCCATTCCTCGATCGTCAAGATTCTTTCGTATAAAGCAAATTCATCAGATAACGGATTTTTCACTGCAAAACGCTTTTTGCGAATTAAACTAATTGGATTAAAAGTAAGATAACGTGCATCAACTAAATAATGAAATAACGAATCAATGGCGCTAATTGCAGTCATTTTTGCCTGATGGCTTAATGGACCTGTAAAGGGTCGCCATGTAGGATCACCACGCCGACTCCCGCGCCCTCTTCTTGCACCACACCATTTTTCTTGTGGTTGTGGATCATCTAAAAAATACAAATAAGCTTCCACATCATCACGGTGTAAACTGGATAATGCTTTACCCCGTTCGCAAATACTCCATAATAAAAAACGCTCTGCTTCTTTTTGATACGTACGATAGGTGGTTGCTTTATGGCGGTATTCATTTAACCAGCATTGTAGTGCTTCATAATCATTATGCGCTTGCAATTGACAGCGTGCCGATAATTCACGATTGACGCCTTGCTCACCACTTAATACAGGATCTGTAATCGTTTGCCAGTGATGTAAATTAAGCAATAGATTCGTGTTCTTCTGCTTTTTCTGCATGCTTAACCCCTTTCTTTTTCACTGCTATTTTTTTGATGGCATATTGAATAACATGTTCGATTTGTGTTGTCAGTGCGAGTTGTAAATCCTCTGCAAGTTGTACAGGTATTGCAGAAAAAGCGGCCATCATATCTTCGGTAACAAAAAGCTTGTCTTGTAGTGTGTGCCATAAATCTTGTTGCAATTGAATGGTTTTTTCTGCTTGCATGTTTTGTATAGCCAATTGTTTTTGTGTATGCGTTTTTGCTTTAATTTCTTCTTTTAATGCACTATTTTCTATTTCTAATTGATTAATTATGCCGATATATTTTTTATTTTCGACTTTTAATTCATCCAACTGACGCATATGCTCAGCACGCGCTTCTTCATTTAACGTTTTTAAGGTGTCGGCAAGTTGCTGCGCGAGCATAACTTCGCGTGCAGTTTGTGCGCATAAATTCTCTATCTCTGTGCGAGATTTTTTTTCTAGCTGCTGTAATTGCTGTGCATGTAATAGCTTAATTTCTTCATAATGTGATTCAAGTGCTGTCAAACGTTCGCGTAATAATTGTTGATTGATTTCTACTTGCTGAAAATCCAATGTGAGTAATTCTTTTTGTACAGCTAATTTTTGGTAATCTACTTTCAGTGTTTCATGCTCAGTCGTTAGAGCGGCAAGCGTTGTATTAGTTTGCTGAATGATTTGATTCGCTGCAGCAAGTTGCTCACTAGTCTCCGTCTTGATAGTTTCTATGGTCGTTTGTGTTTCTTGATGCAGTTTTTCCCAAAAAGTCGATACAGCTGCTTGCACAGGATCGGGTGGCGTAATAATGGTTGGTTTGGTCACAGGCCGTCCTTCGCGCCAGTCTTTTAAATACTTTGAAATTGTCGAAAAACTCCCACGTTTGCCTAATTGATCGCGAATCCTTTCGATGGTTGGTTGCAGACCTGCCTGAATTAATTCATCCGCAGCAGCGGCAACCTCAGTATAGCTAATGCCTAAGCGGCTCATTTCCCTTCCCCTTATTTTTGTTCGTCGATGTAAAAAAACATAAATAAACATAAAAAAAGCTAAAAAACACTATCTTATTGAATTTTAATTAAATTACAGTAAAACGTACTACGTAATTACATATGTAAATACATAGAATGTAAAATATAAAAACTGATAATTTATATTATCGGTAACTTAATACATGCTGCAACAAGGGCTGGACCAACTCTCACCCTCATTGCAACGAAAATTAAAAATTTTTGTTTGTTAAAAATAGCTCGTTGATGCAAAATGTTTTTTATACAGTTCAAAAGATGAGCGACCAGTTAATACAAACAGACACATCAAATCCGTCGAAAAGTAAAAATTCTAGACATTTTGATACAAAATGAGCAAATAAGATAAAAATGAATAAATTCAACTTATTCTGCGAAACAAACCAGATTACTCTTTCTGAATTAAGAAAAGATATTTTATTTATTCTACATAAAAACCAAAAACCCATCAGCGCATATGAAATACTCGAAGAATTAAAAAATAAAAGACCAAAAGCAAAACCACCCACGGTCTATCGCGTATTGAAGTGGCTAATTAACAAAAACTTAATTCATCGTATCGAATCTGAAAATACTTATATTCTTTGCTCAAAATTAAATAAAAAAGAAACGCATAAGAATATTTTACTACTTTGCTTGATTTGTAAAACGACGTATGAAATTGAAGCAAGAGAAACAATTAATGCCATTAAAAAATTTGCTTTTCAATATCAATTCTTGATTGATGACACTATCCTAGAATTAAAAGGACACTGCAACAAATGCCAGCAAACCCTTCACACTCTACAGAGACAATAATGTATCAAAACAATACCTTAAAACAATGCGTTTTGATGTAAGATCATTATGACAAAGCCCAGCAGCATATGCGGCGACTGGGGTATGTCAACAAGTTCAGATAGACGTGTATGGACACTATTTAGAAACTGGCATAGCGATTATTCGAGATTCACGTTTTTAATATTTTTCATGTTCTATGAAAAAAAATTTACCTATAAAACTTTGGCACAAACAAATACGTTTTTCAGCCTCTAGGCTTTTATTGCAAATGACTACCCGGGTGATAAACGATGCGGCGATGATGGACGCTCTATATCAACCTGCTGTAAGTCCGTATTCCTTTTTAGCATGTTTTTTTTACATGTACGCACACCCGCAATAGACGAAACACCGCCAAAAAGTGCTGCACTACATTGCACTAGCATTTTTGCACCTAATGAAAGTTTGTTTTTTGTCGCTATATTTGCAACAAAAGTGAGCGGACCCGCTATATCACCTGTATGCGAAATAAAATCGCCAACAAGCACTGCTTTTTGAAGTAGTGTTAAGCTCGGTTCTTGCGAGTGTTTTTTATTACAATCATGCTCATGCGTCAGTGATGGCATAAGTGATTGCGCTTCTTCTGTGTACTCATGCGCAAGTAAATTATCTTCATTTATTCCCTCATGACAACTCTCTATACCACTTTCTTGATGATTGGCATTCACTGTAATATGAGCAAAGACAGATCCAGCTGTTGCTAAAAGTGCTAATGCTGCACCAAAACTCATTCCATACCACGATAAACCATAACCATTGTCATCAAGTTGTGCAGCAAGATCAATTAAGCCTCCAAGCCAATACGCATCGCTAATAAAGCTTGAAACACCTTCTCCAATAGCAGCTAATTTCGTATAGGTGTCCGCTGAATGTTTGCCACCATGCGCATGTTTACATTGAGCCATTTATTATCCCCTTTTAAAACAGATTGCTATTTATAATAATGTTATAAAGTAACAATTGTTATATTATAACATTTATAGGTTATGATACAGCAAAACTTTCATGCATCTACTTTTAAACGTGAAATGACAGAAACACGAAAGCCATGTATAGTACCTAGCCATATTTTTGACACTTCTATGGCAATGTTTCATGAAGCAAACACCAAGCGACTCATCGCAGTCATCGAATAATAAAAATCAACGTCTTGTTCGCTGCCTGAGTGCAACGGACCTTGTTTTATTGGGCATCGGCGCCATCATCGGTGCTGGATTGTTTGTTTTAACAGGTATTGCCGCAGCAAAAACGGCAGGCCCCGGCGTCATGCTGTCTTATATTATTGCAGGCGTTGCATGTGGTTTTAGCGCATTAGCTTACGCTGAACTGGCGTCCAGTATTGGTGGATGTGGTAGCGCTTACGGCTATGCTTTTGCTGCTATGGGAAAATTTGTTGCTTTCTTAGTAGGATGGGACCTATTACTTGAATACGGCATGGATGTTTCAACTATCGCAATTGGTTGGTCGGGCTATATCGATAGCATGTTACAAACAGCCGGCATCTCAATACCCACCATACTCACTCACGACCCTTTTCATCATGGTATCGTCAACTTGCCTGCCGTATTTATTATATTTTTAATTGCGGGTGTGTTAACCATGGGCACAAGTACTAGCGTAGGCTTCAATAAAATCATTGTCTGCGTCAAAATGCTCGTTATTGCCTTTTTCATCGTACTAGGTAGCTTCCATTTTAACCCGGCGAATTGGCATCCTTTATTACCCTTTGGTTTTTCTGGCGCCATGCAAGGCGCAGGTCTTGTTTTTTTTGCTTATATTGGATTTGATGCAGTGTCTACTGCTGCGGAAGAAAGCCGCCATCCCGCACGTGATTTGCCCATTGGGATTTTAGGTTCCGTACTGATTTCTACATTAGTCTACGTGATTGTTGCAGGTGTATTAACTGGCATGACACATTACTCACAGCTTGATACACCCTCACCCGTTTCTTCTGCACTCGCTTTAAACGGATTACAATTTGCTGCTGGTGCAATTTCATTCGGCGCGATCGCAGGACTGACCACCGCCATTCTTGCCATGTACTTCGGTTTAACACGTATTTATCTTGCAATGGCACGTGACAATGTTTTACCACAAGCATTTTTAAAAATGCACCCACGCAGTCATTCACCCAATCAGTTAATTTGGATTATTGGTAGTTTTATGGCGATTATTGCAGGGTTTTTTCCCATTACAGCAATTGCAAATATTGTGAATATAGGCACTTTAGCTGCATTTATTATGGTTTCATTCTGTGTCATTTTATTACGTATCAAGCAACCAGCAATTAAGAGAACGTTTAAAATGCCGGGCGGTATTAGCATTCCACTCATTGGTATTTTATTATGTGGTGGCTTGATGGCAACACTCCCTGCAAAAACATGGTTGAGTTTTTTTATTTGGATGCTTGCAGGTTGTCTATTCTATTTTACACGTATTCGTCAGGTTGATGGTTTACCAGTCGGCAATAACGTTTCATCAGAGGTATCGTAGTAACACCACGTTTGTAACTTTGATCGTTTTGCGAAATACATCGCAAGATCCGCATTTCTTTCTAACTCTTCAACTGTTTCACCATGATCAGGACAAATGCTAATCCCTATGCTAAAAGAGGGGATAATTTCAACACTTTCATTAATCACAAACGGTCGACTAACCGCACTCACAATTTTTTTAGCAATTAAATCAATCACGACTTTATCTTTGATATTTCCTAAAAATACAATAAATTCATCCCCTGAAAAACGTGCCACTACATCAGAATCTTTGATAACTGTTTTTAATTGCTTTGCGACATGTTTTAAAAAATTATCCCCTACATCATGACCATAATTATCATTAATTTGTTTAAAATTATTCGCATCCATAAAAATCACAGCAAAGCCCGTGCCTGATTTTTTAGATTTATCTATTGCCTTTGTTAATAATTCATTAAAAAATATTCGATTAGGCAAACCAGTAAGTGCATCATAGAATGCCATTTGATGTAGACGTTGCTCATCTTTTCTTAATTCTGCTTCGATACTTTTTTGATGATTGATTTCATTAAATAAATTACGATTTAATTGTGACAATCTTTCTAATTTCCCAGTACGCTGCGAAATACGCAAGAATAATTGTTCTTGTGTTAACTCAATAATTTCAAGAAGCGAATTTAATGCGCGCACCATTTGTGTCACTTCATCTTGACCCGAAACCGTAATTCGCCCGGAAAAACGGCTTTGTGCAGTTAAATTAACAACCTGCTTACTGACACTAATCAAACGATCTAAAACAAAAAATTTCAACAAAAACCATAATAAAGCCAGCATGATAATACCAAACATGACTAATGTTATTAAATAATAGTCAAGGGTATGGATACCTTCATTATATAAAACCCTGCTGACTGTAATGCGATACATGCCAATTGGTTTTTGATTAATATCTCTCAATAAAGCAAAACCATAAATGGTATTTTTATTATTTGGAATAACCGCAGACTCTTCAGTTGCCAATATTTTTTTTGCTGATAACGCATTGACATCTTTTGTTTGTAATGGAAAATTGTAAAAAGTAATTGGTATTCTGATAATGCGAGAAATCATTTCAATTTGATTTTGTCCAAAAAAATAACCCATTAAGACAATACCGCGCATAGGCCCCTTACCATCACTTTTTAAAATGGCAGATGCACTAAACACTAAATACCCTTGCGGGGTTAAAATAATACCAGTCTTTAATGGTTGCCTTTCTGTGATGCCACGTAACACACCTTGCTCATGAATCGTCAGTAATAAAGAAGGTGGCAACGGAATAAATTTATTATCATTAAGATTATAATTTCTACCATCAAATAAATTGTAATTTGTATCAAAAAAAAGAACTAAATTAATTTTTGCATTGTTTAACGTATTGATAGTGAGATTTGCCTGAGAAAATTTACTGTTTTTTTGATCCATATAATCATATAGATCATTCCATTGCCCCCAGTCATTCGATAATAAACCTAAGCTGCGCCGCGCTGCGTTAAATGCTTGTGAGGTACGTAAAAGTTCGGAAATTACTTGATGACGTTCCACATTTTCAAATCGAGATTTCAAGAAAGCATGAGAAGTAAGATAAGTCACTAAAGAAACTAGCACCCAGAAACTAGCTAAAATAACAAGCACTCTTGTCTGTAATTTCATAGAAGTACTCTGATAATTCCCTTATCTATGTTGCCAGTGTAACGCAAAATTTCCACGAAAACATCTAGGCAAGATAATAGAGCACATCAGTGTTCATTAAAAAAACAAGACAATATCAAACCGAATGAGTATATTTTTCCAAAAGATCCCAAACATTAACAGCCTTCGCTAATAAAATTAATCGATCCGGAATAGCAACAAACATGAGTGATTTATCATGTGTTCTGGCATATCGAATCCATTCAATCAGCAAAGCAAGTAATACACTGCTTGTCGTTTGTATACCTGAAAATTCAACGATAATCGTTTTGTGTGATTGAAATAAAAGAAGACTTTGCTTTAATAATTGCGGCACAATTGCATGATCAGGATCGCCAGTAATAGAAAAACGGCCATCCTGATTTTCCCGTAAAATCGCTTTTATTTTATGTTGCTTCATAGACAATGTCTTGTCACTAGCCATTATTGGTCACATTATGCTGTTTTAATACTTGTATTAAACTCGCCATATTGCCGCGATTTAATTGATCCGCGAACTGTGAGCGAAAACTTTCAAGCATACTGACACCCTCAACAGAAAGATCATACAGTTTCCAATCACCACCACGTGCAATTAAACGATAAGAGACAGAAATCGTTGGCCCACCATCCGGACGAATAATCTGACTATCGACACGGACAGTTTTTTTCCCTGCATAACCACCTCGCACAGGAAAAAACTTTACTTGTTGATCTGTGTATTGTGCCAGCGCAGAGGCATAGGTACGAATCAGTGTTGTTGTGAATTCTGCTTGAAACTGGCGACGCTGTGCAGGTGTTGCGCTATTCCATGTGGCCGGTGGCAACACGCGTTTCGACATTTCAGCAAGATCTGCATGCGGCACAATGATTTTACCTGCAATAGAATAAACCACGCCAGGGCGGGTTTTGAGTGTTGCGCTATTTGCTTTTAAATTAGCAATCATTCTATTCGCAACGGACTGTAACATACTGACAGGATCTGCCGCGTACGCCACGGTCATCCCAGTTATCAGCACGCAGGAAAATAAAAAACTAATGAACTTACGAATGAATTTCATTAGGAGCTCCTTTTTTTGGCTGGATGGGACGAAGAAGAAGTCGAATCAGGCTGTGGTGGCGCTGAAGAAGTATTTGATTTCCCAGCATTAAATAAAAACTGCCCAATCAGTTTTTCAAGAATCATCGCAGAATGCGTTTCTGCTATTTCACTGCCTGCTTTTAAAAAACTTTCGCTATACATAGGTGAAATAGCGACATAGTTATCACCCAATAAACCCGCTGTTAAAATAGCAGCAGACGAATCATCTGGAATACGATTAAAAGTATTATGAATACGCAATGTCACAATCGCTTGAAATGTGACAGGATCCAATCGAATCGCACTCACTTCTCCAATATTCACACCATCAATTTTGACGGCAGAACGCACTTTTAATTGACCAATATCTTCAAAAGCAGCTTTCACTTCATAACCTTCTGGCTGAAAAAAACTTGTCAATCCACTTACGCGAAAAGCCAGCACTAAAAGCGCAGCCATTGCGATCAGTAAAAACACCCCCGTCCATGTCTCAATCATCCGCCGGGATAACATTTACCAACCCCCTATCATCATTGCAGTTAATACAAAATCCAAACCCAATACAGCGAGCGACCCATAGACGACAGTCCGCGTCGTCGCATCAGCAATACCTGAGGATGTCGGCACGGCAAAATACCCTTGATAGACAGCGATCAACGTTACACCAAAACCAAACACAATGCTTTTAATAATGCCATTAATGACATCAACATGAAAATCTACTGAGGCCTGCATATTCGACCAAAATGTACCGGGATCAAATCCCAGCCATTGCACACCGATCAACCACGCGCCATAAATAGCAGTCACGTTAAAAATCAACGTTAAAAGCGGTAATGAAATAAAACCACCCCAAAACCGAGGTGCGATAATTCGGCAAACAGGATCAACCGCCATCATTTCCATACTGGCAAGCTGCGCAGTCGCTTTCATCAAGCCAATTTCTGCAGTCAAGGCAGAACCTGCCCTGCCCGCAAACAAAATCGCTGTCACAACAGGGCCAAGCTCTCTAAGGACGCTCAATGCAACTAATGGACCAAGTTCCATAGAAGCACCAAATCGGGCCAATGTATGATGACCTTGTAGTGCTAATACCATCCCGATGAATAATCCAGAAACGATAATAATACTTAGCGATAAAACGCCTTCCGCGTAAACTTGCTGCACAACGGGGAAAAAATGTTTACGAAAATCAGGCAACCTAAAAAGAATACGTGATAACAACAAACCTGCTTTACCAATATGCTCAACAAACCTCAGACCACGTTGGCCAAGCAATGTCACATGATTCAGCATGCGACTCTCCCCTTGTTCGCAATTGGGCCAAGCAAATCTGTTTCTATCCTTGGCGCTGGGTAATGGAAAGGCACCGGACCGTCAGCCTCGCCATGCAAAAACTGTCGTAACTCCCCCGATCCTTCATGCATCATTTTATCAGGTGTTCCTTCTCCAATAACCTGTCCGCCCGATATCACATAAATATAATCAGCAATTGCGAGCGTTTCTTGCACATCATGGGAAACAATGACCGTCGTAAGCCCTAAGGTATCATTGAGTGTTCTCACGAGACGGGCGATCACACCCATTGAAATAGGGTCTTGACCAGCAAAAGGTTCATCATAAAGAATTAATTCTGGATCGAGAGCAACAGCACGTGCAAGCGCAACCCGCCTTGCCATCCCACCAGATAATTCAAATGGCATGAGATCACGTGTACCACGCAACCCCACCATTTCAAGTTTTAATAAGACAATATCACGAATAATGGACTCAGAAAGACGCGTATGCTCACGCAACGGAAAAGCAACATTTTCAAAAACACTTAAATGAGTAAATAAACCACCTGCTTGAAAAAGCATGCCCATTTTACGTCGTAATTGATAGAGCTCATTTCGAGCAAGCTGGCTAATTTCTTGATTAAAAACAGTCACTTGACCACTTTCTGGTGCTAACTGACCGCTAATAAGATTGAGAAGCGTGGTCTTGCCAGTACCGCTTGGCCCCATAACAGCAACGACTTTCCCCTGAGGAATGACAAGATTCAAGCCGTCAAATATCATACGGCTGTTACGAGAAAAGTGTAGATCTTTAATGCTAACCAGATTCTTCACCCGAGGGTTTCCACTATTTAAAACGAGTTTTAGAAGTCTACAAAGTATCATATCTAGAGCGTTCAGGGTAGAATAGTACAGTTTTAAACCCTCACATTTTTATGAGGCACTTTCGGAGACTCTAGTTTAAATGTCTGAAAATGATGAAAAAATTTATGAACTTGGCCGCGCTGTCATCGAAAGCGAGGCAAAGGCAATCTCTCAGCTGATTAACCGTATCGATGCAGATTTTGTGAAAGCGTGCCAATACTTGCTGGATTGTGAAGGCCGCATCATTGTAATGGGAATAGGTAAATCAGGCCATATTGGCAGAAAAATTGCTGCCACTTTTGCGAGCACAGGCAGTCCTGCCTTCTTTATTCACCCTGCAGAAGCGAAACACGGTGACTTAGGCATGATCACTAAGGGTGACGTCATCCTAGTGCTCTCCAACTCTGGCGAAACGGGTGAACTATTAGATGTCTTGCCGTTTATTAAACGTTTAGGTTTGCCATTGATTACGCTAACAGGTAATAAATACTCTACCTTGGCTAGAGCAGCAACTGTACACATCGATGCAAGCGTCGAAAAAGAAGCCTGTCCATTAGGCTTAGCGCCTACATCCAGTACAACAGCCGCTTTAGTGATGGGGGATGCTTTAGCTGTTTCCCTACTAAAAAAACGTGGTTTTACAGCAGAAGACTTTGCACGCTCACATCCAGGCGGCGCACTTGGACGACGTTTGTTATTACGTGTTGATGACCTCATGCATAAAGAAGAAGCTATGCCAAAGGTTGAAAAAAACACTTTGCTAAAAGCTGCACTTTTTGAAATGACACAAAAAAAATTAGGTATGACGACTATCGTCAATGAACAAGGTATTCTGCATGGCATTTTTACTGACGGCGATGTACGTAGAGCGCTAGACAAACAAGTCAACGTCAACAAAACTGAAATACACGAGGTAATGACGCATAATCCTAAAGTCATTTCACCAGAAACGTTAGCAGACGATGCATTGCGCATTATGGAAACTTTTCGGATTACCTCACTGGTTGTGACAGATATCGAGCAAAAACCTATAGGCGTCATTCATATGCATGATATTTTACGTGGCGCAGGTATTATGTAATGAACACAATAAAAAAAGCAAAAGCCATTCGTCTTGCTATTTTTGATGTCGATGGCATTCTGACTTCCGGTAAACTTACTTACGGGATCAATGAAACTGTCTTGCTTGATTTCCATGTGCGTGATGGACTTGGCATGCAACTTTTACAAAAATCGGGTGTGCAAATCGCTATTATCACATCCCGTCTCTCTAATGCAGTAAAACAACGGATGAGTAATTTAGGTATTCAACATGTTTTTCAGGGCCAACGTGAAAAAAAAACGGCATTTAAATTATTACAACAAGAGTTAAAATTAGAAGAGCAGCAAATTGCTTGTATGGGAGACGATCTGCCTGATTTACCTATTCTAAAATTAGCAGGCTTCGCTGCAACCGTGCCGGATGCACCAAAAATAATTCAAGAACACGTTGACTGGATTGCTAGCGTACCTGGCGGCATGGGCGCAGTACGAGAATTTTGCGAATTTATTATGCAAGCTCAAGAAACATTTTCTGTTGTGACTGAAAATTTTTTACGGGATTAGATAATGTATTCATCTTCGGTAAAAAAAATGTTGTTGAGTTGCTTGCTATGTGCCGCGATTGGTTTCAGCAGCTGGTCTTTACTATTGTCCCACCAAAAACATGAGAAGAGTGACCTACTCACAAATGAACCTGATGCATTTATGGAGCATGCAGTTGCTATTATTTTAAATAAAACTGGCACACCCAGTTTGAAAATTTCTTCCCCTAAAATGATTCACTATAAAAAAAATGATACGACGCATATTGTAAACCCGGAAGTCATTGTTTACCGTAATTCACCAGAACCTTGGCATGTCAATGCAAACTATGCAACCGCTACGCAAGGAACAGAAAAAATTGTTTTTTCAGAACATGTTATTATTTATCATGCAGCGGATGCTGCAGCATCACAAACAACATTAAATACTGATTCTTTAACTATTTTACCAAATTTACAACAAGCAAAAACAGCCGATCCTGTGACAATTCTTCAACCCAGTGCAAAAGTTTATGGCACTGGCATGCTTGCTGATCTCAAATTAGGAACCATTCAATTGCTTTCGCAAACAAGGAGTGAATATGTTTCAGGCTCCTAACATAAAAGTCAGTGCCGTTATTTTATTTTTCATGACCACGTTTTTATCAATTACACTTTTTGCTTTACCTGATGATGACAAGAAACCATTGCATATTGTCTCTGACACCTCTTCTTTTAATTATAAAACTGGTGATAGCCTTTACACAGGCAATGTCAAAGCCACACAAGGCACAGCTGTTTTGACAGCGGATCGCTTAGAAACACATAATAATGCACAACACAAAATTCGTGAGGTCATCGCGACCGGTACTCAGACGCAACCTGCAAAATATGAAACGCTTTTAAAATTAGGGGCGCCACCCTTACATGCAAAAGCTTCTATTATCTTTTTTTATCCTCTGACTTCTTTAGTTATTTTAAAAGGGAACGCTAAAGTCACTTATGGAAAAAATGTTTTTACCGGCCCACTTCTCACTTATAATATGAAAGAGCAAGTTGCCATTGCTCCTCCTTCCCCAAAGGGCCGCGCAACAGTTGTGATTAAACCAGATGAGATTGCGCAGTGAACTATTTACGAGCAGAAAAAATTAGCAAACGATACCGTCACCGCGATGTTGTTCGCAGTGTTTCTCTCGAAGTAAAGCGCGGTGAAGTCGTTGGTTTATTAGGTCCGAATGGGGCTGGCAAAACAACTTGTTTTTATATGATCGTTGGTCTAATTCAATGCGACAAGGGTCACATCTATCTTGATGATCAAGATATGACGAAACTACCTGTACACGTGCGCGCAAAAGCTGGTATCAGTTATTTGCCACAAGAAGCCTCTATTTTTCGTAAATTAACAACATCAGATAACATCATGGCAATTCTTCAATTGCGTCACGATTTAACTCGTGCGCAACGCGAAGAAACACTCGAACACTTACTCGAAGAATTTCATGTAACAGGTGTACGTGACAGCTTAGGAATGAGCTTATCTGGTGGTGAACGTCGTCGCGTTGAAATTGCACGTGCTATTGCAACCGGTGCGCAATTTATTTTATTAGATGAACCTTTTGCTGGCATTGATCCTATTTCTGTTGTTGATGTAAAACGAATCATCACGCACTTACGTGATCGACACATTGGCGTTTTAATTACAGACCATAATGTACGCGAGACACTTGATATTTGTGAACGCGCCTATATTGTTAATCAGGGAGAAGTACTTTACCAAGGTACACCCTCGGAGGTGCTCGATAGTCAAGCTGTTCGCACAGCTTACCTAGGCGAGAATTTTAATCTTTAAAATTACAACATAAAATAAAACTTGAGGAGCAGCTTATGCAAATTGATTTCACTGGTCGCAATATTGAACTAACAGATGCATTAAAAAATACAGCAACAGAAAAACTGCAAAAATTAACAAAACGCAGCGAAAAAATGACGCGTCTTCATGTCACATTCCATGTTGATAAACTAGATCAAATAGCAGAAGCAAATTTACACGTCAATGGCACAGAGTTACATGCAAAAGGTGTAGCAACAGATATGTACAGTGCAATCGATCAACTACTTGATCATTTGACAACACAATTAACTAAACTTAAAGATAAAATTAAGTAACCAAAAAAAGAAAATATAATTTATTATGCTAAATGAAGAAGTTAAAATTATTAACAAGCTTGGACTGCATACTAGAGCCGCCGCAAAACTCGTGGCTCTAGCTGCACGCTTTGAAAGTCGAATTGAATTAAAACGTCTTGATAATCAACAAACAGCTAATTGTAAAAGCATCATGGCTATTCTTTTACTAGGCGTCTCATCAGGGACAACACTAGAAATCGCAGTAAAAGGCGCAGATGAACTTGATGCGCGCGATGCCATTATCAATCTTATTAAAAATCGTTTCGGTGAACCAGAGTAAAAAATTTTTTTAATATCTACTAATCTAAAAACTTAGCAACCTCTTTTCAATCACCCGCAATTATCATATGATCCAATAAAATTGAACCTGTTTGTACATTGCCGCGTTTATCAATATCGCATCCTACTTCAATAATACTTGCAAACATGTCATTTAAATTACCTGCAATCGTAATTTCTTGTACGGGATATTGAATTTCTCCATTTTCAATCCAGAAACCTGTCGCACCACGAGAATAATCGCCCGTCACCATATTGACACCTTGCCCCATTAAGTCTGTGACTAATAATCCGGTATGCATGGTTTTTAATAATGCAGCAAGGTCCTTCTCGCCTGTATTAATAAATAGATTATGCACACCACCTGCATTTCCTGTGGTCTTCATTTTTAATTTGCGCGCCGAATACACGCCTAATAAATACGATTGTAATATGCCATTTTGGATAAACTTATTTGGACGTGTTGCAACACCATCATTATCGAAAGCAGCACTGCCTGGTGATTTTGGCAAATAAGGCCGCTCGTCTAACGTAATATGTGTCGGAAAGACTTGTGTGCCAAGACGATCTAATAAAAAAGAGGATTTACGATAAAGATTACCCCCTGAAATAGCTGACAAGAAATGACCCAGCAAACCTCTAGCTTGCTCTGCCGCAAAAATAACAGGGGCACGACGTGTTGATAAAGAGCGTGCACCCAGTCGATTGACTGCTCGTTTTGCTGCTATTTCAGCAACCTGATCAATAGAATCAAGTAATGTTGAATCACATGAAACGGTGTAATGAAAGTCCTGTTGCATTTCCTTTCCTTTCACAGCAATTAACGAACAACTTATTTCATGTCGTGATGAAGAGGTTGCCGCTAAAAACCCGTGAGAATTCCCATAAACATGACAACCATCCGTAGTTGCAACGGATGCACCCTCTGAATTTTTTATTCTTTTATCTACCGCAAAGGCAATTTTTTCACAGTGAATAGCAAGATCAACCGCTTCATCAACAGTAATTTTCCAAGGATGATATAAATCTAAATCGGGAAAATAAGTTGCTAATTCCTGTTTTTCTGCGAGACCCGCACAATCATCTCGATCAACAAAACGCGCGATACTGCATGCGGCAGACACAGCAGAACGAATCGCCTCTGGACGAAAGTCAGATAAACTCACGGAACCTAGTTTTTGCTTAGAGTAAACCGTTATATCAAGCGACCTATCTTGATTATATTCTACCGATTCTACTTCACCCTTGCGTGCAGTGACATTAAATCCTTTTGACAGACTAATATTCACTTCAGCACTATCTGCACCTGCTTTTTTGGCTTCCTGCAACGTGTCTCGTACCAAATTTTCTAACATTTGCTGATTTTGCCACGTATCCGCCATAGAGAATTTCCTGCTTTGTTGATATTTTTTAAAAGAATTTTATAGTATCCTGTTGATTGCAATTTTAACATCATGGAGAGAAAGAAATGAAAAAAGTAATTGCATTGCTAGTAACGCTCGCCCTTGCAGCCCCTACTGTCGTACTTGCTGATGACGCTATGCAAGGCATGGATAGCTCGGCTGGGCAATCTATGCAGCAAGATCATCATGCTGCCGCTCCTGCAAAAAGCAAAAAGAAACACAAAAAGCACCACAAAAAACATCATCACAAACACCATAAAAAAGCAGCTGACTCTAAAAATATGACAGATCATGCTGACACAATGACCGACACCAGCAACGCTGCACCATCAGCACCAGCATCAAATTAAAATACTAATTACTACAAACGATTAATTCCATTGTAGTAAACTGACACCCAGCTCTTTCACAAGGGATGGGTGTTTCTTATTCATTCGTAAAACTCTTAACAGCACGGTGATAATGTAGCAAGTACAGATAGACTATTTAGTCGCTGGTACGAAATGTATTTTCTTTTCTCCCCTTGTGGGAAACGTCGACACGACACGGCGGATGAGGGGTGTTTAACTTAATATTTGCATTAAATCTCCCATCACCTACGGCGCCGAACTCTCCCACAAGGGGAGAGGTCAAATTCTTTTCAATACATTTCGTGACTATTTATTCAAAACGCTTACTTACCTGTCGTCCCACCAACAATCATGCTATCCACTTTTAACGTTGGCTGACCCACACCCACTGGCACACTTTGTCCTTCTTTACCACAAATACCAATTCCCGTATCAAGTTTTAAATCATTTCCCACCATGGATACTTTTCTCAACACTTCAGAACCATTACCTGTCAATGTCGCACCACGAACTGGCGCTGTAATTTTACCATCTTCAATCAGGTAGGCTTCACTCGCTGAAAACACAAACTTACCAGATGTAATATCGACTTGACCACCACCAAAATTCACGGCATAAATCCCCTTTTTAACCGATGCAATAATTTCATTTGGCTCTGAATCACCCGCTAACATATAGGTATTCGTCATACGAGGCATCGGTAAATGCGCATAGGATTCACGGCGCCCATTACCCGTTGACTGTGTCCCCATTAATCGTGCATTCCGCTTGTCTTGAATATAATGACGCAAAATACCTTTTTCGATTAGGACAGTACACTGCGTAGGGACACCTTCATCATCTACATTTAATGATCCACGACGATTGGGCAAAGTGCCATCATCAACAATTGTACACAGTGGCGAAGCAATTTTTTGGCCAATGCAGCCTGAATAAACTGACGTACCTTTACGATTAAAATCACCTTCCAATCCATGGCCAACTGCTTCGTGTAACAAAACACCAGGCCATCCGGGCCCAAGTACCACAGGCAACATCCCGGCTGGTGCATCAACAGCTTCTAAATTAATTAATGCCTGTCTAACCGCTTCTTCTGCATAGACTCTTGCCATATCATTATCACGAAAAAACGTATAATCAAAGCGTCCACCGCCGCCCGCATAGCCCTGCTCACGCCGACCATTGTGTTCTGCTACAACACTGACATTCATCCTCACCAAGGGCCTAACATCAGCAGCAAGATGACCATCACTGGCCATAATTAATACGGTTTCATATTCTGCAGCTAAGGAGACGCTCACTTGAATAATGCGCGGATCTTTACTTCGTGCACATTTATCTGCGCGCTGTAACAAACTCACTTTTGCGTATTCATCGAGAGAATTCAGTGGATTAACAGGTAAATAAAGCGAATGACCAGCACTCCATTGACACGTTTGAACAGCGTGCTGGGCACCTGTACGACTAATCGTACGCGCTGCTGCTGCCGCTTTCTCAAGTGCCGGGAGTTGAATATCATCGGCATAAGCAAAACCGGTTTTCTCGCCATGCATCGCTCTTACACCAACACCGCGTGTAAGGTGAAAACTACCCCCTTTGACAATCCCCTCTTCTAATGCCCAGCTTTCTGAGTAAGCTGCCTGAAAGTATAAATCTGCGTTATCAATGCCGGCACCCGAAAGACTACTTAATACGCGCATCAACTGGTTATCAGTTAACGCTGTTGGATCTAATAAATCGCGGCGCGCGATCTCAAGAAAATGATTCATTTTTTACCTACGTGACGATAATACTATTCATACAATTAACATAACATTACGCATGACTAACAAGATAGAAAATCTTACGATGTCGGTGTATTGTGTTCATCTGTGTACTTACAACAGGGACGTTTCATTATGCAAAAAACCCTTTTCTTATCACTCTATTCAATTTTGTTAGCAAGTCTACTGTCTGGGTGTGCATCCCAGCAAGAAAAGCCTTTAACCCGATCACTTGTCTCAACAACGCATTCTTCCCCTAAAAAAATAATATTACCCAAAGACCCGGTTTCTGTTTCATTGTATACACCCGACAAGAAACCCGTTATGCCTTACACAATTGTCGGACAAGCGATTGTCTCTCGCTATAATCCAGCTGGCATTAAACGCCAGCAAGCGATTATTCATGACAGTTTGCGAGCTATGGCTGCACGCATGGGAGGTGATGCTATTATCGATATCAGAAAAAAAGGGAAATATGTTCAAGGGACGGTCATCACTTACCCACAAAAAACAGAGAGTATCACGCTTTAGATAATCTCTTTGGGTTCTGCAGCAATACCTCATGATGTTGCACGGGCGGCATGATACCGTGCTTCTCAAACGCTTCCCAAATGGCTACTAAAATCTCTGATCTTAACCAAGGTCTAGATCGAACTTGCTTTAAATTCAAAAAATAACGTACTTCAAACTCAATTTTTCCATCCGTCAATTCTTTTATAAACACTTCTGGCGCAGGATCTGATAACACATCTTTATGATGCTCAAGCGCATAATAAATTATTGCCTGCACTTCTTCTGGTTTTTCATGATAATCAATTTTGATTGGAATAACTGTACGCACAACATTATCTTTTGCTGTCCAATTCACAAAAGATTTACTAAATATTTCTGCATTTGGAACTAAAACATCCATGTGATCCCATGTACGCACTGTGACTGCTCGACCACCGATATGCGTTACTTCACCTTCATAACCACCAACACAAATGGTATCCCCTATTCGTAACGGACGTTCTATTAATAATAAAAACCCGCATACAAAATTATTAACCAAATCACGCAAACCAAGACCCACACCAAGTGAGAATGCTGTTGCCACAGCAGTGAGTGCACGAAAATCAATGCCCAACATTGCAAGCGCAATAAATATACCGATAAAAATAACAGCATATTGCGTTAATATGGCAAGACTATTCCGTAACCCAAGATCGCGTGTGTGCGATAATAATAAACGATACATGAATTCACGCGTCCAGCGCGCAGCCCAATAAAGCAAGGATAAAGTGATCGCGAGTTCTATGACACCTAATGGCGTGATGACAGTGTTTAAAATCTCAAGCAAGGGATAATGCAACATGCCGTTCAAACGTTCAACAACAGGTGATTGACTATCCCAACCGTAAAGCAAAAACAAAACGGCCCAAGCCACCAGAAATAATGCAATTCGCAACACTCGATCAATGGGTTTTAAAAAGGCTTCTGTCCAAAGCCAGCCATTTGTCACATGTCGAATTAACAATCTCGATACTTTTTCCATCGCATCATTCAATAATCCACGAAAAACCAAATAAGCGGCCAGCACAAAAATAAAAACGCCTTCATACCAAGAAACGGTCGAAACCAAATTCACATAGCCCGACAATCCTATAAGCGAATTAATCAATAATAATGAAGGAATTAAAATACCTAACATGCGAATCACTCTTCGAGAGTGAATTCTTTTTTCATCAATATGTGAGAGAATAAGGTTTGGTAGCAATTCCCATTGACGCAAAAGAAAAATAGAGACAAATAATAGAAATAACAAAAATAATCGATCAGCCAAATCCATTACTTCATACATAACAGGTAATTGATGAATAAATACCATTAACGCTGTGACAATACCGCCCGCAATAAAAAAACCGCGCAAATGTCGATAAAGACGTACATCTGTTCCAGCACTATCATGCACAGTTTCCACTAAACCTAATCGAGCAAGGACAAGAATAAAGCGAAAGAAAATCCACACAAAAGCTAAACTAATCAGAATTAAATAATTATGTAATGGAATACCAATTAATGTAAAAAACCAAGCAAGGTTACCTAAAATAGCAATATCAGGTAAAAGTCGCTGCAATACCCTGATGACCATCCATTTTGCATTCACATGACCCAATGTATGATCTGACAACGTCGAAATCGTACGTCTTAAATAGGCACCTACAAGCAAACAGCCTGCAATCCAAAAAACCTCAAGAAATGCTAACAATAACCACATCAAGAGCGATGTTTGCATAATCGCAACAGAAACCGAATGCCCAAGACTCCCAAAAACTTTTAGAGCAAGCGATGGAACAAGTAAAATTTCTCCACCTAATTCGATCCACGCTTCAATACTAAAACCAGGCAATCCTTGTCGCGCAGAAATAGCCTGCTGTAACGCCTTATCTAAAGAAACTCTTAAGTCTGTTATTTTTTTTATTAGCTTTGTTACAGTTGTTTGTGCCGTCTCATATTGCATGATTAATTGATTTAATTGCTTATCAATTGTTTCATTTTTTGATGTTTTTAATGCTATTAATGGCAAATCTTTATATTTTTTTAGAATAGATAACCGATCTGTCAGCAGTTGTGATAATTGTAATATTTGCTTTGAAAGCCCTTGCACCTCAGTCGAGGTCTCCCCAAGCAGGGCTATAGAACTACTCGGTGAAATCGTGCCGCTTAACTGTTGAATTTGATCTTCATAACGAGCAATTAAAAGTTGAAGATAAATAAAATTAATATGTTCGTTTGCATTAAAAATTTCAGCTTGTAATATTTCACGATCTTCTGCAGGACTTTGTTTATTCATTTTTGATAAGCGTGCTTGCAGATCATCTAAACGTTTTAACCAAATATGCTGTCGTTTTTGAAAATCAAGATCAAGCTGAGTTTGCCGATCCTTTAGTTGCAATACAGCCTCTGAACGTGCCATAGACTGAAGATGATCATAGGTTGCTTGATACATCTGCAACACATTGATTGTATAGGTTTGCAATTTTAATAGATTTTCTGTGCGAATTTTTTCAAGTTTTAAGAGGATCGTTTGGTCTTTTAATTCACGCCCCAATTTAGCAAGGTCTGCTGATTTTAATCCAAAAATATTGACAACATTCATTTGGTTTTTAAGTGCTTCAACTGACTTTTCATAGCGTGTGACAGCTTGCTTTGATTCAGCAAGCTCAATACTGACGCTGTCTGCTGTTGATTTTGCTGAAGCAACTTCTAACGCAGCCTGTGCAAGCATCTTTTCACTTATTTTTTTAACTGGAAAAGTAACAAGCGTAAAAGATTGCTGTGCTTGCAAATGTTGTAAATCAGATTGAGTGCGGGCTATACGATTTTTCAGCATATCAATCTGCCGTGAAATCAAAACTGTCTTATCTACATAGTACTCACCTGCTGATTGAGCGGAGAGATCATCAACTGAAAAAACTGGCGCTAATAAAGATTGCTCACTGTTACTCGCAGAAAACGCAGGAATAGAAAACAAAGCTACTACTAATGTAGAAAGAAAACTTATTAGAATTACACGCATATCTGCCCCAGCGTGAATTGACAAACAATAATAAACAATATTAGCTCATTTTTGTACCAAGAAGCATATCATATATAGGCGTAATGATGCTTAACTTAACGAGATCGCCGCTGCCGCATTCGACGCATTTGGCTAAGTGTAAAAATAGGACCAGATGCTGCATAAAGTAAAAAGATAATAAACAACATTTGCGGTGGTGCAATGGCAACTAACGCAATAATTGGCACAATGCTAACGATCGCTAAAAAAGGAACTTTGCCGCCAAAATCAATCTGCTTAAAACTATAGTAACGGACACGACTCACCATACATGCGGCTAAAAATACTGTAATAATCGCCGCAGGAATGGCCGCATACTCACCTGGAATGGCATAATCACCAGCAAGCCACACCATCGTTGCAATAGCAACAGCGGCTGACGGACACTGCAACCCTTGAGAATAGCGTCGATCAACATCATGATCAACTTGGGTATTAAAACGCGCAAGCCGAAGCGCTGTTGCAGCTGCATAAACAAATGCAACAACCCAGCCTACCTTTCCAAGTGAAACTAATGCCCAACTATAAACAGAAAGTGCTGGCGCAATACCAAAACTCACCATGTCGGACAAACTATCATATTCCGCACCAAAACGTGTTTGTGTATTCGTTAAGCGTGCAACACGACCGTCTAAGCCATCAGCAACCATAGCAATTAAAATAGCAACAGCCGCTGTTTCAAGATACCCCTTCATCGCAGCAACAATCGCATAAAAACCGGCAAAAAGTGCGGCTGTTGTTAATATATTGGGCAACAAATAAATACCACGTGGCCGCACTTTTTCCATTTTTCTATCCTACTCTGTTAACTCAAGCAAAAAACGATTCACTCGCGCAACAAATGCTGCTGGATCTGCAAGTTGCCCGCCTTCTGCAAGTAACGCTTGATCAAACAGAATTTGGACCCATTCTTTAAAACGCGCATCATCTGTCTCTTGTTGAAGCTGAACTATCAATTTATGCGTCGGATTTAACTCAAAAACAGGCTTAATATCGGGTGTTTGCTGCCCCGCTGCTTTTAAAAGACGCTGTAATTGAAAACCCATATCATGCTCATCCGCAACAAGACAAGCTGGTGAACTTGTTAAACGGTGCGACAAACGAACGTCTTTTACTGTTTCTCCTAAAACCGTTTTGATGCGACTCATTAGTGGCTCAAAAGTCGATTTTAATTCATTTTCTTTTTTCTCTTCATCTGCTTTTTTACTATCACTCTCTCCATCACCCACACCTGATAGGTCAATATCACCACGTGCAACAGATTGCAATGGATGTTTGTCATATTCAGCAAGATGATTCACTAACCATTCATCAATCCGATCATGTAGTAATAAAACCTCGACATTTTTTTGACGAAATACTTCCAAATGAGGGGAAGACTTAGCTGTATTAAAACTATCCGCCGTAATATAGTAAATTTTTTGCTGTCCTGGGCGCATATTTTTCACATAATCATCAAGCGACACATCTTGTAACGATGTATCCGACCGCGTAGATGAAAAACGTAACAATTTAGCGACACGCTCACGGTTAGCAAAATCTTCCGCAGGTCCTTCTTTTAAAACATTACCAAACTGTGACCAAAACTTTGCATATTTATCTGGAGAATCTTGAATCATTTTTTCTAAAAGATCGAACACTCTTTTCACCAGCGCGGCTTTTAATTTTGGAATCACTGGATTATCTTGCAAAATTTCACGTGAAATATTTAATGGCAACACGTTGGTATCTACCACGCCACGTACAAAACGCAAATAATTTGGCATGAATTGATCAGCTTGATCCATAATAAAAACACGTTGCACGTATAATTTTAAACCATGTGCGGTCTCTCGATTCCAAAAATCCATCGGGGCTCGCGCAGGAATATATAGGAGACTAGTATAGTCAAGGCTACCACCCTCTACTTGATTATGTGTCCAAGCAAGCGGGTCTTCAAAATCGTGGGCAATATGCCGATAGTGCTCTTGATACTGTGTATCAGTAATCGTATTTTTAGGAAGCGTCCAAAGTGCTGTTGCACGATTCACTTGCTCCCACTCTGGGATTGTCTCTTCTTTTTTCTTATCTGCATCTTGCTCTGCACTGGCTATTTTTTTCATAAAAACAGGCAGACTGATATGGTCAGAGTAGCGATTTATAATCGTTCGCAAACGCCAATCATTAAGGAAATCATTTTCACCTTCTTTTAAGTGTAAAATGATTTCTGTGCCTCTGGTCTCTTTTTCAATATTCGCAATCGTATATTCACCAGCACCTTCAGACTCCCAGCGCACACCATGATCACTGGTTAAACCAGCGCGGCGAGTCATGACGATCACGCGATCAGCTACAATAAAAGCCGAGTAAAATCCCACACCAAATTGCCCAATAAGATGAGCATCTTTTTTCTGATCGCCCGTTAGTTTAGATAAAAACTCGCGTGTACCTGACTTAGCAATGGTACCGAGATTAGCAATCACTTCTTCACGGCTCATACCAAGCCCATTGTCTCTCAGTGTGATTGTGCGGGCTTCTGGATCAAATGTTAGCCATGCTTTTAATTCCGCATCATTTTCATAAAGCGCAGAATCAGAAAGTGCTTCAAAACGCAAACGATCAGCTGCATCAGCAGCATTCGAAATCAGTTCACGTAAGAATATCTCTTTATTACTGTATAATGAATGAACAACCAAATGAAGCAACTGCTTCACTTCGGTTTGAAAACCTAAAGTTTCTTGTTGCGGGGCAATACTCATTGAAAGTTAGCTCCTCTTGAATAATATCTCTAACCGACTATGTGGGAGCATAAGGGGTAAAATTCAACACCTTTCTTGCTGAAATGAGATAAAAAAACAGAATTATTCGGATTTTATGGAGTCGAGGGGGATCGAACCCCTGACCTTCGCATTGCGAACGCGACGCTCTCCCATCTGAGCTACGACCCCAAAAGGACCGCTGGATCAAACACTCTTCAAAAAAGCTGTTTCCGTTGCGGTAGATAGTCGACCTAGCATTGCATTCCGTTGCGGAAACCGGCCGAACTCCCTTATAACACGGAAATGCGCATAAGCATAGGCTAAAAACAATTGATAGACTTGCGTTGTTTCTGCCATAGAAAGTGAAACCAAATTCTGAAAAAGTCGGATAGACTTCTCCTGATAGTCTATGCTCTCTGAATGAACAAGTGGCATGTAAAAGAAAACACGTTCGATTAACGTCAGTGACTGATCTACTTTTTTACTTAGCCCCTCTATACATAACTTTTGTGCCCTATCGTCATAGTCAAACGATTGCGATAGGCCACGGTAATATACCCGAGAAAATTGATCATATAAAAGGATTAATGCTAAACGACCCCGTGGCACTTGTTCCCAATCTTGCAATTTACCCTCTATAGCAGCTGACCACTCGGCACGAAATTTTTCTACCATTGTTAACTTGAGCTGCTCATTTTCACCAAACCATAGCTGCGTGCGGTCACTAGACGGCAAATCTGCATGACCTAAATCACCAAACCAAAAATTGAGTAATTCATGTATGCGATCTGTCATCCATGTCTTCCAATTACAAAAAATTAATTTTCATCAATCAGAATGCGTGTAGCAGGTGACACGATATCAAATAATTCAACAATATCGGTATTACGCATACGTATACAACCACGCGAACCTGGCACACCCATTTGCGAATCGTCCGGACTACCGTGAATATAAATATATCTACGCATGGTATCTACACCTTTAAGACGATTTTTTCCTTTTTCTAATCCACTCAACCAAAGAATGCGAGTCAAAATCCAATCTCGATCAGGATGCTCAGCCCGTAACGCCGAGCTAAAAATTTCACCTGTTGGTCTTCTTTCAACGAATACGGTATTTAATTGACAGTCTTTGCCAATTTTAGCTCGGATACTATGCCATCCACGCGGCGTCATTTCACTATTTGCTTGCTCACCAACGCCTTTTTTTGATGTTGAGATACGATAGACTTTTACAATCTCATTCGCAGAAAGAACAAATAGTTTTTGTGATGCAATACTTACTTTAAGCTGTATCATTTATTGGATCCCAATATGGCTAAAATAAGCTGAGCAATAACGTTTTCTGTTTTATGATCAACATCTAAATGAGGATCAAATTCCACGATTTCGATCCCTTTTAATAATGGATCATTTGCAAAAATTTTTAATGCATGAAAGAGCTCTACAGCACGAAGACCATCAGGTTCAGCAACACCTGTACCAGGTGCATCTTGTGGGTCAATACTATCAATATCGAATGTAATGCAATAGCCAGCGGGGCTATTTGTCACAATGCGTTTTGCTTCAGTAAGAACAGTTTGCAATCCTCGCGCATGAATTTCATCCATGTAAAATACTTTAACCCCTAACTCGTTCAGTAATGCAGCTTCTTCAGACTCAAAGCTACGTACACCCACTAAGCAAACGTGTTTAGGATTTAATACAGGAGAAAAATCATATAACTGTGTGAGCGTCGATGCACCACGACCTAATAAACAAGCCAGAGGCATACCGTGCAAATTACCCGAATGCGTGGTTTCAGGTGTATGACTATCCATATGCGCATCAATCCAAAGCAATCCGGGTTGTTGCCCTACTGCTTTTGCAAGACCATTCACCGTTCCAATTGCTGATGTATGGTCTCCACCCAAAACGACAAAACATTTTTTTTCCGTCACTAACGACGCAACGACATTAGCCAGTTGACGAGATAAAGCAGCAACTATTTCCACAATAGGATAATTATCTTTTTGATCGTATTTAATCAATTCTTTCCAAGAAACAGAGAATTCTTTTTGAAGTAATGCCATAACAGGTGATTGTTGCATCACGAGCGGGCCCGCCTCACTACGTGAATCAGCGCCCGCTATACCTGATGCATAGCCTATCAAAAAGAGCTCTTTCTTTCTTTTAACATCACTCAACATAGCTTGTTTCTCCCATGAGGGAAAAAGAAATCAGCTAATTCCAGTAATACTAAATGTTGCTGTTGTGGAGCTAGGACCAGTTAAAGTGCATGTGACTGTTGTATCAGCCGCGGCTGCAGCTGCGGTAATTGTATAACCTGCGGGCAAACCACCTTGTAATAACGTACCGCCATCTGTGCAATTTGTTACAGGAACGCCTTTTGCTGAGTTTACCTTGCGAGCAGTGTAATTTATTGAATTTGCTGCAGCAATCGAGGCAGCAACACTATTTGTAGCGGCTGTTCTCGCATCAGAAGAAAGGTCAATAAATTTGGGAACAGCAACAGCTGCGAGCAAGCCAAGAATAATAATAACAATGACTAATTCAACCAGTGTAAAACCCGACTGTGTATTCCTCATGAACCTTTTCTCCCTTTAATATAAAAAAACAGTTAGTTATTACTCATCGATTTTAAACAACTCCTACCACTGACAGCAACTTTATGCATTTGTTAAATTGACCATATTCCAAATGGGCAAATAAACAGCAAATGCTAGCATAAGAATAATAATTGCAAGCCCTACAATCATGACAGGTTCAAGAATATCATTCAGTCGTTTAATATCGTATTCTACTTCTCGTTGATAATAGATAGCCATATGATCTAGCATCGCTGCGAGCTCACCTGTTTCTTCACTCACAGAAAGCATTTGAATTTCTAGTGGCGTAAAAAGTCCTGTCACAGCTGCAGCACGTGACAAGGTAAACCCATGACGAACAGAATCAGCAAGTGTATAGATTTCTTTAGTGGCATATGCATTTCCAACTGTGCTGGCAACAAGTTCAATACCTTCTACCAAAGGAATACCCGAACTAATTACCATAGAAAACGCTTGCGCAAATCGCAACAAAACAACTCTACGTAGAATTTTTCCAATTACTGGAATAGATAACTGTAATTTTCCCCACCATAATTTACCTCTCGGTTTACTTAACCAATAAATAAAACCAGCGATACTTATCACAATAAGAGGAAGTAACAAAAACCAATAAGCTAAGAAGAAATCAGAAATTTGAATTAGCACTTTTGTTAACATCGGTAGTTGGACATTTGCTTGTGAAAATACACGCGCAAATGTCGGTATCACCCATCCCGCCACCGTAAAAAAGGCTAAAATAACAGAAATTAGAATAAATGCCGGATAACGTAATGCAGTTTTCGCTTTTTTTAAGGCAGAAGACTCTAATTCAAGATATTGATTAAGCCTTAGAAAAGATTCATCTAAATGCCCAGTATTTTCTCCCACCCGTACCATGCTTAACATGACAGGTGAAAAAAGGTCTGGATAATCCTGCATCGCTGAGGCAATGTCTCTACCTGTCTCAAGACGCTCAACAATACCATTTAGTCCTTGCGACATTCTAAGCGAGCGAGCATTTTCTGCCAATTGACGTAATGCCAATGTAATAGTGACACCACTCTTTAAGAGAGTATACATTTGTCGTGAAAATACGCCCATTTCCTCAACGCTAACAGGTTTTATCCCTAAAAATTTTTTTAATTGTGTCAAAATATCTTTTTTTTCACTTTGTAAAACAATTGATACGGGTGTTAACCCCTCTTTCGTTAGTTGCGCTCCCAACATAATAGCAGATTGCGCAAGACGCGATCCGCGAATACGTTTACCCTCCAAATTACGACCTTCGTATTCAAATGTCGGCAACTGTCACATCCCTATTTCCTTGTGCATCGGGTAAATCTTCAATTAATTCGCCCATGATACGAATAATTTCACTCACTGTGGTTGTGCCATTTTTTACTAGATCAAGGCCGCTTGCCACGAGTGGTCTAAAATGCTTTTGTTTATAAGATAAATGCATAAATTCAACAGAATTATTCATGCGTAATGCATCAGCCATTTGCTCGTCAATTTCAAGCATTTCATAAATGCCTACTTGACCACGGTATCCCGTATTATGACAGTATGTGCAACCAATACCTTCATGAAACTTGAAATTCTCAATAGCAAAACTAGGGGCAACGCCCATTAACCATGTTTTTTCTTGTAATGTCAGTGTATGTTCTTTTGCACAATGGGGACACATGCGCCGCACCAATCGTTGCGCCATCACCGCACGCAAAACAGAGGCAAGAATATAACTTTCTGCTCCCATATCTAGTAATCGTATAACACTACTAGCTGAATCATTTGTATGCAAAGTCGCCAGCACAAAATGCCCCGTCATCGCAGCACGTAATGCAATAGAAACCGTCTCCTTATCACGTAATTCCCCAATCATAATCACATCAGGATCTTGACGTAATATTGAGCGCAACACTCTTGCAAAAGTTAAATCAATCTTTGGCAATACCTGTACTTGACTTATGCGTGACATTCGATATTCAACAGGATCTTCTACGGTAATAATTTTAATGTCAGGTGTATTCATCCCATTTAACAGACTATATAAAGTCGTAGTTTTACCACTACCTGTTGGACCTGTTACCAACAAAATACCGTTAGGCAGTGAAAGAATTTTTTTTAAGCGATCGACCATATAATCAGGCACACCCATATGACCTAAATCGACTACTTCTGCTGATTGATTCAACAATCGCATAACAACGGATTCACCGAACTGCACTGGCAATGTTGAAAGACGCACATCAAAATTTTTACCGTGAATACGTATACTAAAACGTCCATCTTGTGGAATACGTTTTTCTGTAATATTCAACCCAGCCATTAGTTTTAGACGTAATGCTAAAGCACTTGCTACTTTTTTTTCTTTTAAAATTTGCTCATGTAAAACACCATCAATACGCTGGCGAATACGTAACACAAATTCATCTGGCTCGATATGAATATCTGATGCACCAACTTGCACAGCATCGGCAAAAATAGATTGTAATAATTTTAAAACCGGTGCATCCGTTTCTGAAATGCCTTCTGCAATATTCTCAATATCATAATCATTTTGTGCTAACTCAACGGATAACTCTTCCGCTAACGAAGTAATTTCTGTCGTACGTCGATAAATCATATCAATCGTTTTTAATAAATCAGCTTCTCTGACCAACACAATTTTCATTGGTTTTTGTAAAATTTTTTGTAACGCATCCGTCGCAACCAAATCTTGTGGATCAGCCATACCCACTGTATAACTCTTGTCATCACCAGATAATACAATTGCACGATGACGGCGTGCTTCAATTTCTGGTAACAACATAGCAACCGCAGGATCAATAACATAATTTCTTACATCAACCAAAGGAATGCCAAGCTGATTCGCCAGCAATTCCAATAGTTGATCTTCTGCAACAAAACCTAAATTAACAAGCACCTGTCCTAATCGATCACCTGTTAACTGTTGTTCTTTAATAGCTGTTTCTAATTGTTGAGCTGTGATAAGACCTTTCTCTTCTAAAAGTGTACCTAAATGGATTCTCTGAATCGGGACCATAAGGCGTATTCCTATAAAGGATGAAGCTTGGTTTCTATCCAAGCTTTTAGTACAGGAGATAACTTATCGCTTTCTTCCGCATGCGAATAAGCTGATAATGCACCCTTATGTTTACCAGCACTTTCCAGTGAAACAGCTAACCCCATCCATAAAATTGGATTACGTGGATTTTGTGTAATCAATGTTTTGTAAAGATTGACCGCCATCTGCGGCTGATTGGTACGCTGATAGAGTGCCGCCATCAGTGCATAATAGTCAGCATGCTCATTGATCGGCGGCGAAAATTCTTCAAGCAATGCAAGTGCATCTGCCAATCGATTATTTTTGATTAGCATTTTTGCTGTATTGAGTGTTTGTTGATAAACGGGAATAACAACTGGTTTTTTATTTACAATAGTTGGAAGATCCGCATGATAATGAAAACGCATTTCAAATACTGGTTTTTTTGCTGTCTCAACCCAATTTGCTGCTATTAATTCTGCACCTTTTTTTAATGAAAATTTTAAAAGCACATGACCATTTTTTTCTGGTTTTATCATGGCATTTTTTAATGCGCTACTTGGATAATCGATAGATGGTAAATTTGCGAAAGGCAATGCATGCTCAAGCGTCAAAAGAATATTTTCTTCTGCTACATCGAAAGCGAGCCGATACAATATTTTTTCACTAGAAAACAAACGCAACACAGTTTCATCTTCTTGTGTTTGTAATGTGACGCCGGTAATCAATGCTAATGGCAAAGCGATATCGGCACGAGGATGAAAAACAGCGGGCGCATTAATAGATGAAGATAACAACCCATTGTTTTTTATATGTTCATCTGTATGGATTATTAAATTTGCAGGAGAGGATATTTCTTTTTTTGTTATTTTATTTTCATGCCAATTTTGAAAAATGATATAACAATCTATTATAAAAATAAAAAAAGCAAAAACACTTAACATAACAACCAACCACGCACTTTTATTATTTTTTTTGCTACGCCACGTCGGTAAAGGTAGAAAATTTTTAGTTACTTTTTGAGCTTCTCGTTTATCAAGATCTTTTAGTGCTTGATTAATAACACTCATCGCTCATTCCTTTTTACAGAAACCACCAAATAACAGCCAGCAATAGCAACACGCCCAAACTAAACAATAGGTTTATTCCTAATGTAAATCGTCCAGATAAAATCGCTGCCTCCGTATCTGCTATAGCAGTTTTTATAATTCTGGAATTAATTTTTTGTTTTCCTTTACCATAAGCGATTAATAATGCTTTATGACAAAGTATATTAATTAATCTAGGTGTACCTTGGCTTGCACGATATAAAATACTTCGTGCACGTTTTGTAAAAAGAGATGTTTGCATATTTCCGGCAATAGCAAGCCGGTGAAACAAATAAGTATCCAATTCTTTTCTATCTAATTTACTCAAAAAACAGGAAAAACTGATACGTTGTTTTAATTGTCTTAAATGTTGCTGATTAAGTCTTTCATCCAACTCAGGCTGACCAAATAAAACGACTTGTAGCAAACGCGTCTTATGCGTTTCTAAGTTAGTTAATAGACGTAATGCTTCTAGACTGTCATCAGACAATGCTTGCGCTTCATCTAACAATAAAACCGGCTGGCGATTATCTGCATGTAGTTGTAATAATTTTTGATTTATCGCATTTAATAACTCATGTTGATCAAGTAAGTTATTCAGATCAACACCCAACTCACGCGCAAGTGCACGGCGCAATTCCACTGGATTTAAATCTGGGTTAGGAATCCATGCTGTAAAAAATTTTTTTTCTAGGCTATCTAATAATTTTCGACATAACAATGTCTTTCCTGAGCCAACTTCACCTGTTATTTTAATAAAACCTTCGCCGCTTCGTAAACTAAATAAAATTGTATCAAGTGCTTCTTGATGTCCTTTAAGATGACAAAAAAAACTTGCGTCGGGTGTCATCACAAAAGGAAATTCTTTAAAACGAAAGTAATCAAGGTACATCGTCTCTTTCCCCTTCGTTACCGAACACATCAGGCAACCCACCGAAATGAAACCCTCGCTTTAATCGAGCGAGACCGTGTTTCGATGTTTCCATATCATCAACCCAATTTTTGCTACTCTCAACAACCACGGGACGTAACAAAATGACCAATTCACTTTTTTGTGCGATTTGATAAGTACGTCGAAAAAATGCACCTATAAAGGGAATACGAGAAACACCTGGAATACCAGCAATCTGCTCAACCATATTATTTTGCATTAAACCACCAATGACAACAATCTGGCCGTTTCGCGCTCTGACAATATTATCTGATTCACGTATAGTGCTACGCGCAAGCGGCAACACTAAAGTATTCGGTGTATTCACGGCAGTCTGTCCTAAAGTAATATCTTTATTTTGCTGTGTGACTACACTGACGGAAGGATGAATATGCAAAATAATTGTGCCATCCCCTGCAATTTCTGGTGTGACATCAAAAGTAATACCGGAAAAAAACGGAGTTAACGTCACATCTTGAGTAGGAATAGTAGATGTTGCAGTAATCGTATTATCTGTAGAAACAGCTGTTACATAAAATTCATCGGTACCAACTTTTATGACAGCTTTTTGATTATTCACAGTTGAGATCCGCGGGCTAGAAAGCACCTGCACATTCCCTTGTGTTTGCAATAATTTAACCAATAAATTAAAACTGCCTTTGCCTGCATTAAGAGTAAATATAGTATTAAAATTTGCAAGATCCGTATTCAGTGGTTTATTGAATATTGCAGTGCCATCTTGCGCCATTCCACCCTCATTGAGTGAAGAGTCGCCTTTACCTAGTACATTCCAATCTATACCTGATTGAAATTGATCGCTTAAATTCACTTCAAGAATCTTTGCTTCAATAATCACTTGACGTGACATATGAGATTGAATACGTGTTAAATAATTTCTAATTTCTCGTATTTCATCTGGATAAGCACGCACTGTGACAACGCCAGCTTGCGGATTGACAACAATGGAATGGCCGTTATCTGAACCCATCATACCATTTAAAGCTAATTTTAACTCACGCCAAAAATCGACAGAAGATTCTGTTTTAACTGTACTACCTGAAGGTTTTGATGTAGTTGTCGATGAGGTAGCAACAGGTGGTAGTGATGTTCCGGGACCACCTGATGTTGTACTTGATAAGTTTTCACTTATTTGTCCAGAACTCAATTCTGTAGTGGAGTGACCGATTCGTTTCACATCCAAATAATTCACATTAAACATGGCTGTGTGCAATTTTCTTGGGAAAACTTCATACCCAAATGCAGTTTTTCGATAGGTATACCCATACGAATCTTGCACTGCCATCATGGCATCATCGATAGTCACCTGTTTTAAGTTTAGCGTAATATTTCCGGTTACTTCAGGGTTAACTACCATATTGATTGATGTACCTTGTACAAGCCCCATAAAAAATGTTTTTGCAGGCATATTATCGGCAACAACATCAAAACGACGTTCCTTAGGTGAAGTATAGGATTGATCATCTGAGGCATACGTTGCACTACCACCAGATAAAAGTGCATCACTAACGTTGCGTGGTAAATGTGTAGTATTTGCATTGCGCATCATTGCACGGTCATGATCAATGCCTTGTTGCAGCGCCTGCTGTGACTGGGTATAGGATACTGGGTGACGCGGATGTTGTGTCTGGCAACTGGCAAGTAAAATAGAAAATAATAAAATTGGAAATATATATAAGCTCAATACAGAAAAAAATGAAAGCTGATGATCTCTGCTTCTTTGCATATCGCATTCCTTGATCTTATTACATCTATTCTAATCATTAGAATATGAGATTATCTTTATCACTATTTAAAACACTGTCATTTTTGCCAACTAGCTAGCCTAGATTCCCTAAAAATGACTGCTCAGTATTTGGTTAATTATCATTTAGCTTATCTTTTAACAGAAGTAGCAAACAAAGTCAGCGTGGATTTTCCACCTATCCCTTCAATGTCTACTCTATCAGGATAAATAGCAATGACTTTATTGCCATTAATGATTCCCCCAACCTCTACAATTTTCCCATCAATTACAGCAATTTTTTTATCAGGTGCAAAAAAAATTGCACTTAATCCAGGTTGACTACGCATCACAGACGCTTCGTCTTGATAAAAGGCAGGACGCGTTGGATCACGAAACTCTGCTGCATTCACGGTGATACTGCTTAACAAAATAGCAGGCAAGATCTTTTTCAGCAAATCAATCATGCCGCTCCTTTTTGATAATCATTCACTAATACATAAAAAATAAGCGTTACCTCCGCTTGTGGCCAAATAGTGACACGATAATCTAATTGCGTTAAATAAAGATGCCATGGGGATGCAGAAAGTCGTTCCAAGTATCTAACTGTTGCTGGATAGTCGCCACGAAATATCATTGAAAATGAATACTTTTTGATATGTTCTGCTCCATTAGGTAATTGTATATCTTTAAAATCAGGAGAAAGCCAAGGCGTGGCGGGTAAATCTTTTAATTCCACGGGTGTAATTTCAGTTTGTTGTCGTGCAAGAACATCTGTTATTAACATAGGTAATTTTTCTAAAGAGATCGCATTATTTTTTTGTATCTGCAATTGCTTAATGAGTGCTTGCGTTATAGCTGCTAAGTTTTTTTCTTGTGATTTTTTATTTAGCCATAATGGATCTTTAGTTCTTTGCATAATATCATTTGCTTGCTTTTGCAACGCAAGTACTTCCTGTGAAAGCTGCACAATTTTGTCTTTTTTAGTCTGTAATTTTTTGCTAATGCTACTTTCTATTAAGCTATTCCAAAGAAACCACGTTATAACAATGGCAATACACGCTATTAAAATACGCTCTCGATCATTGCGTGTACTTAACCAATGAGAAAATTGTTGAATGGAGAGCTTCATCCTTGCACTCCTGCAACAAGATGAAAAGCAGACCATGTCATTTTTTTATTTCCTGTTTCTGATAACTCTGCAAGTCGAAATGTATAGCCAGCAAAAATAGGTAAATGCACCAAAGCTTGAATAAGCTGTTCTACATAGACTGGGCGTAATGTTCCGCCACGCAAATCTAGTCCATCAGTCACAGAAAAGTGAATTTCTGATAACCAAAGTCCTTCAGGCACCCAATTGGAAAACACATGCAAAATCATTGCAATATCAGGATTAACTGCTAGCAATACACGTATTTTATTTTGTTTTTCAATAATAGATGATGCATCATTTAAATCAAGATTAGGATTTTCTGCTATCAGCAAATCAATCTGCTTTTTTGCAACGATATAATTTTTATTAATTTTTTCTAGTTGTCCGGCATAATAATAAACTCTGATATATGTTACCGTTGAAACAGCAAAACAGAGCAAAAGAAATAACACCCATACCAATAAAAACCAACGAAATGTAAAAAATTCTTGGCGTTTTACAGGCAAATAATTAAAAAAATTAATCTGCTGCTGCATCTTCCGCCTCCCTGCGTATTGCTGCACCCACTATGGGTAACCATGGCATGCAGTTTTCTATACGCACATCCTTTCCCAAGCGATGCATAATCGGTTGCTCATGTAGATGAAGCGTTGTTACGGGTGTTGCTAGCCGAGTTGTTAAAGCGGCAGCCATCGTGCTAACAGATAAATCTGCTATCGTTGTTGCGAGAAATAAACGACCTGGAGGTGCTTTACGCCATTGCGCTTGGTAATAATCAAGTGATCGCTGGATCTCAAGTGCAACACGATCAACATCCGCTTGACACTGCAAAGCAGATAAATTGACAATACGTTGAAAATATAATTTCTTTTGGCAAGTTAATAAAATTTCACTATCTTTTTCTCGCATCCAAAATAATGCTGTGCCCTTTTCATCTGTTTCATATAATGCAGTAATATTACGTAATGCTAATTCTTGAATACCAATAAACGCTGGTATCATACCGCTTGCACGAATAGACTCGATTGTTGGTAATAAAATAGGTAGCCTAGTCACCGCAGTAATAATCATATCATGTGGTGCATGGGTTTTCTGCTGCGGCACAGGAAAACTGTCAATAATTGCCTCATCAATAGGAAAATTTAAAAGACTTGCTACTTTCCAACGAATGGCTGCTTGAAATTCTGCTGCGGGCACTGGTAATGCATCAAATAAAAATAGCTGATACTCTTCTGGCTGCAATATCCAATAACATGGCATATCTTCTAAAGTAAAGTGCTTAACAGCCGCTGCGAGCTGTGACTCTAATGAACGATTTTTCTCTCTCGGGATAATTTCTAGGCGTTCAATTTGTGCATTTGCTCTATGTCGAACAATTGCTAATGCAATTTCTTTTTCAGATAAACCAAGGCAGCAACACCCCGGATGCGAAAATGAATTTGCTTGATTCATCATAGAAGGAAACAACCCACGAATTTTATTGAGAGCAGCTGCAACAATTGATTCACGAGCTTCCTGCACAGTCTGATATCCTTTTCCAGATAACAGAAAAAATAAACGTCTCTATTCTCTTATAAAATTTATTAATTTGCTACACAATACAGATTCAAATAAAAAAATGGATAGTACAATGCAGCAGACCCGGCTAATACATGTTTCAGGTTTTACGCTGGTTGAATTAGTTATCACATTGATCATCTTAAGTATTCTTGCAACGACAGCTTATATTCAATGGCCCGGCGCCACACTTACACTGTCTAGCGCTGCAAATAAATTAGCGGCAGATCTTCGCTATACGCAATCACTGTCCATGTCTGCAAATCAACGTTATCGCTTAGTAAAAACCTCTGCAAATACCTATCAAATTGTAAACAGTAGTGGCACTGCTGTTATTTTACCTTCAGGTGCATCCGCAGTCTCACTAGGAAGTAATATTGCTTTTTCTTCTTTAACAAATATACCCAATAATTTAATTGCTTTTGATGGCCGTGGTGTACCTTATACAGATACAGGCCCGCCTGGTACTGCTTTAGCAACTACCGCTGTATTCACATTAAGTGGCGGCGGAGAAACCATGACTGTTTCTATTACACCACAAACTGGCAGAGTCACTGTCCCATGAAAGAACAAGGGTTTACACTTATTGAAGTAGTCATCTTTATTATTATTTCTGGCTTAATTGGCTCTACTATCTTATTAGCTTTTTCATCCTCTATGATAAAAACAGCCACAGTTCGACAAAATTTAATTGCCACACAAACTGCTCGAAGATGCATAGAATGGATTGCAGGACAACGACGAATCAATGGGTTATCCAGTGTGCCTTGCCCCAGTAGTACAACACCGTCTTTTTGTTCTGCACCTAGCGGCTATACAATCAGTACCAGTATTAACTGTACAACATATAACGGTGATGCAAATTATGAAACTGTTATCATAACTGTGAGTGGAAACGGTGATGCTAAACTTACAACGTTGCTTGCCGATTATTAAACGCAATCAACAAACAGGATTTACTTTAATTGAATTGGTCATCGTCATTGTACTGGGTGGCATCATCGCTGCTATTTCGATGAAACTTTTAACCCAAGGTCTTAGTGCTTTTCTAGGTGCAGTGAATGTCACGAATGCGGATCAACAAGCACGGCTTGCGATAGAAAGAATGGTTCGCGACATTCGTAGTATACGCTCTGCATCTGATATTATCACAGCGACTAATTCACAATTTAGTTTTACTAATTTTTCTGGCAATAACATCACATATACTCTAAGTAGCAACAATCTCATGTATAACAGCCAAATTCTTGCAAATGGTATTGGTGCATTGGGTTTTAATTATTATGATAATAATGGCAATATAACAGCAACACTTTCAGCCATTCGTTACATCGCTGTCAATCTGACTATCACACAAGGAAATAGTAATTTTACTATTGGTACAGCTATTTATCCGGAAAATCTCACATGAGAAAACAACAAGGTTATCTCATGATTGTTGCTGTGATTCTCATCGTAATAATGGGCGTATTAGGCATGGCCGTCGCTTATATGATTTCTAGCGGGGCTGCTGCAACAAATTTTTTCGCACAGGCAGAAAATGCGTATCAACTAGCAAATTCAGGTTTAGAAGTCGCCACACGTGAATTATTAACACCGTTTTTATCAGGCAGCAATCCACGCTTAGCTTGCGCTAGCTTAACGGGTAATAGCGCTGTGACAAACAGTGGTTTTGATAATGGCGAATTTACCGTGACCGCAAGCGCGCCCAATTATGTCAATAATACGCTAAGTAGCGCAATCACTGCTTCTGCAACGAGTTTGAGCTTAACCAATGCAGCTGGGTTTGCGAGCAGTGGCCGCATTGTCATTGAGGGGGAACATATTAACTATGCCAGTATTTCAGGAAATACATTGTTAGGATTACAGCGTGGCGCAGATGGTTCGCGAGCTGCCTCGCATGTGAGCGGTGCTTATGCCTCACAATACCAATGCTCCATCAATTCGCTAGGAGGTATTCCTTCGGTCACTTCTGCTACCTATCAAGCAGAAACACAACAAGCGATTCAGTTACCTGAAATTTGGGCTGTCGGTAATTCATCAGGTAATAATTTTATGCTAACACAATGGAATTACCCAACAGAATTACAATGGTCAGTAGACACTATTAATAATACTAATCGCGTTAATTTAAATGATATTAGCTTATTATCCAATGCTGATGGTTGGGCAGTAGGCAACACAAATAGTACAAACTTTATTTTTTTACGCTATCAAAATAGCGCGTGGAGTGTCGTTGTCCGTACAGGCGCATGCTCAGGACAAAATTTACTTGGTGTTTCAAGCGTATCTGCAACAGAAGCATGGGCTGTCGGTGTCAGAGCGCGCAGCACTTCATGTAGCTCAGGGAATCAGCGTTATACTATTTTACGCTGGAACGGCAGCACTTGGACGGAACTCACGCCTTCTGTTTCTCCAACAATCCCTGCAGACAATAATAATAATCAAAATTTAAACCATGTCAGTGTCATTGATACAGATGGAAATGGTACAGGCAATATTGGATTTGCCGTTGGTAATTCAGGACAAATCTTAGAATACAACGGTAGTAATTGGCTCGCTGATTCATCGCCGGTCACAAATAATTTATTCGGCATTATCGTTGTCTCCGCGTCTGAAGCATGGGCTGTGGGTGCCTCAGGTAGAATTCTTCGTTGGAATGGCAGCACTTGGAGCACTTTTACCTCTCCGACTAGCACACAATTAAATAGTGTTTCGATGTTAGATCTAAACAATGATGGCTTAGCGGATGTTGGTTGGGCCGTCGGCAATAATGGTGTCGCGATTACTTATAATGGGAGTAGTTGGTCATCTGCGAATATTGCAGGGGGCGCCAATTATTTTGGTGTTGTCACCATCAATGCCTCCGAAGCATTTGCGGTGGGTGCAGGCGGTGCTATCCGCCACTGGGATGGTACTGCATGGACAACAACCGCTTCTGGTCTCAGTGTGCAGCTGAATATGCTTGCTTATATTGGCCCCCTATCTCAGCCTTGGTCTGGTTGGCAGCAGATCTTTTCATAACTACCTAAACTAATGGTATAATGGGGACATAAGCGCTATCTGATATTTTTCTACTTCGGAGTTTTTTGCCATGAGCATATTTTGGATCATTTTAATTGTTCTGGTTATTATTGGTGGAAGCGTTGTCTTTATTTATAATCAAATGATTAGCCTCATTGAAACCGTACGTAATAATCAAAAACAAATTGATATTCAATTAGATCGCCGTTTTAAAGTATTTGAATCATTAATCAATGTCGTTAAAAAATATATGGACTATGAGCAGACAACGCTTAAAGACGTTGTTGCTTTACGTAATCAAGCACAGCAGGCAAAATCCGCTGGCGATGAAAAAACCCGTATTGCTGCAGAAAATCAGATCTCAACAATTGCCGCAGGCTTAAATATTGTTTTTGAACAATACCCTGATTTAAAAGCCAACCAAAATTGCTTACAACTACAAGAAGAAATTGTGAGCACAGAAAACCGGTTAGCTTATGCAAAACAATCCTATAATGACAGCATTGAGAATTACACAGCGACTCGAGATTCGTTTTTTACTTCCATGGTTGTCAGTGTATTTCGGCAAAAATTATATTTCGATTTTCCTTACTGGCAACTTAGTGAAGCAAGAATAGCAGAACAAGAAAACTATACTGTTAAATTATAAAATAATTAAAATAACCAGCAACTAATAAACATGATAAAAAATCTTAATCAATTCTCACAGACTGCCGCTGATTGGCGGCAAAGTCTGCGTCGAAATCGACGAAAAACATACTTTGTTATTGGTGTATTCTTTCTTGTTTATATCGCACTGGGTTTATTAGTGGATGTTTCGTTAATTTCAGCACATTACCCGCGGGCCAGTACTTCACAAATTTTAGATGCACTTATCACGTTGACAATTTTCCCTATTGCCACACTCATCATGTTAATTATCGCAGCAATTTCACTGTTAGTGACACTTGCTTTTCATGATCAACTCATGTTGATGGGCACAGAGTATTTTGAAGTTACACCGACCACGGCACGCAATGCCGCAGAAAAACAGCTATATAACATCATAGAAGAAATGAAAATTGCAGCAGGTATGTCTTATATGCCTCGTGTTTATTTAATTGACGCAGACTATATGAATGCTTTTGCCAGTGGTTTCAGTGAGAAATCAGCGATGGTCGCAATCACCCGTGGATTAATGGAGAAATTAAACCGCGCTGAATTACAAGCTGTCATGGCGCACGAACTGAGCCATATTCGCCATGGTGATATTCGTTTAACGTTAATGGCTTCTGTGTTAGCCAATCTCATGGTGATGATTTTAGATATTCTGTTTTACCAAGCCATTTTTGCGAACCGTCGTGATAGCGATCGTGAAAGCAACCATAATGCTATCTTTTTAATTATAATGTTGCTGCGTTATTTATTACCGGTCATCAATATTATTTTATTACTTTATCTAAGTCGTACACGGGAATACATGGCGGATGCAGGTTCAGTTGAACTCGTACGTGATAATCAACCATTAGCCTCAGCGCTTTTAAAAATCCAACAAGACCATGAAGCAAAACAAGCGGAGTATGCTGCAGAGTATCAACACACACCACATGAAAATGTAAGACGTGAAGCGTATATCTTTGATCCAGCACAAGCTGGCATTAGTGGCACACGCTCTTTTGCAGATGTATTTTCAACACATCCAGCTATTAAAGATCGTTTAGCTGCGATTGGTTTTAAACAACGTAAATCATAAAAGATAATGATGATGATTAGAAAAACAAATAAAAAAATCGGGGTCCTGCTTACAAACATTGGCACACCTTCAGCGCCGACTGTTTCAGCTGTCAGAACCTATTTACGAGAATTTCTTTCTGATCAACGCGTCGTTGAATTACCGCGATTGATTTGGTACCCCATTCTATATGGCATTATTTTACCTCTTCGCGCTTTTCAATCTGCTAAATTATATAAAAACATTTGGCAACCAGACGGCTCACCATTATTGGTCAATTCACAAAAAATTGCCGATGCATTAGAAGCAAAAACAGGTATGCCCGTTGTACTCGGCATGCATTATGGCCAACCTTCGATGCAAAAAGCATTAGAAAAATTACGTGCAGAAAAAGTAGAACGCATAATTGTTTTACCACTTTACCCACAAAATTCTGCGACAACCACAGCATCCAGTTTTGATTGTCTTGCAAAGGTCTTTAAGACATGGCGCGCGTTACCTGATATACAATTTATAGCAGATTACGCTGATCATCCAGCGTATATTGAGTCACTTTGCGAATCAATTTGTCAAACATGGCAAACGCATGGTAAAAAGTTTTTATTATTTTCTTTTCATGGTATCCCCAGAAAATACATTAATAAAGGTGATCCTTACGAAGCGCGCTGTTATCAAACTGTTACTTTGATCAAAGAAAAACTGGGGTTAAGTGATAGTGATTACTGCATCAGTTTTCAGTCACGCCTCGGACGTACTGAATGGCTAAAACCTTACACTGATGAAGTATTAGAAGAATTACCTAAAAAAAACATCAAAGCTATCCAAGTGATTTGCCCTGGTTTTGCAGCAGACTGTCTAGAAACACTGGAAGAAATTGCATTACGTGGTGAAGAACAATTTAAAGAAGGTGGCGGCGAAGATTTTCATTATATTCCTGCGTTAAATGCTACAGCTGCGCATATTACTGCATTGGAAGCCATTTTAAAATGTCATCTATCTTCGAAATAATTTAATAAGTTTTTTCTTTATCAAATAAGGGTAAATAGTTATCTAACTCAATTATTTTATCACTAAAATTTCTAAAAAATCTTTTTTACCCAAGCAAACTACAAGATCAATCTCTTTCTCAAATCAATTAATTTTTTTAGATGAGATTGTAGAAATTGGATCAAGATTCAGATCCAATTCAAAATGTTTCACTTTTCCTGATCCTTTTCCTTTTTTAATTAATATTGCATCAGAAACAAAAAAACAATAATTTTCTTTTCTAAGAATCTTTTCAAGATGTTGATTGCAACTCAAAATTTTCTCTTTAGGGAGCATACGCACCAATGGACGTTGCTCTTTTAGACTTGGAATAGATGTTTTTATTTTAAACAGATAACCATCTAGTTTTTCTGTTTTTTCTGTGTCCTTTATTGACTTAAATCCCAGTCCTTCATCTTTAATACGCGCAGATTGAGCAAACAATAATATTTCTGATGCTTCTGGTATTGAAGAGGAAACCAAAAGAAAAGAAGGTTTGCCAAAAAATTCACTATCAATTTTTTTAAAAGTATACGATTTACCAAGTGCATCAAAAATTTCCAATGAATCAGGTGCATCAGTTGTTTTAAATAGCGTATCCGATTTTTTTAGTGTAAAAATTGTTGAGCTTGATCTTTTCACTTTTTTGAGAAGCAGGACATCATCTTTACTTTCACTTTCTTCTAGTAAAGTAGATCCTTTAGATTTTTCACTCTCTGTAGAAGATGAAATTTTTTCTTCTTCGAATAATGTAGGACGATAAGCTACATCAACGCTCTTTTTTATTATATCTTTATCAAACTTATCCTCATTCAAAAATAAAATTTTCAAATCAGGTAGCTCTTTAAGCTTTTTCCTAAAATCATATAAGCCTTTTTTTAGCACTGTCACAGGGAGTATTTCTGTATCAATTTTTTCAGGAAAAAGAAATTTTATTTCATTTTCCTCCCCTGCTTTTTCTATCTCAACCACGGAAAATCCTGCATTAACAAAAGGCCTTGCATGTTTTCCATATAGAAAAACGGCTTCAAAAGCGGAACGTAATCTCCCTAATTTTATTAATTTTATTTCATCTGCTTCATCAGCCTGAAGAATAGAGTTATAGCACTCATTAAAAACCAGATCGATCTCTTTGAGATAAAATCTTGCATGTAATTGATTAATCCAAAAGGAAATTATTTTATCTGTCTCATTTTCCAATTTGAACAACACTGAATCTGAACTACTTACAGGTGAATAACTTAACTCGTTAAAGACAATAATTTTTGAATTATCATATAATTCTTTTATTTCTCTATGAATAAATTCTATCACATGGTAATCAATCTGCTTGAAAAACTGGGACAAATTCTCTTCTAATTTAGAAACTATAATAAAAATTTTTTCTGTAAATTCACTAATAATTTTTTCTAGCAACGCAATATTTGCTTTACTTAATTCGGTTCGGGATTGTAGTGCGGCATCGATTTTATCTTTTGGCAAAATTAAATCAAAATAATACGATGGTTTTTCATATAAATCATGCTGATGCTTGATTTCTTGTGTTGCAATAATAACAATCTTTAAAAGATTATAAAGAAGAAAACTACTTAGAAAAACAGACGTCTTAGCCGCATATTGATTAATTTTTTCAAAATAATATTTCAGAAATCTGTCCGAGTCATCTGATTTTTTTTTCAATTCATTTTCAATTTGTTTTAACCAAATAAAAAGCGCAGAGTGATACATTCGATTTATAAGAGAAGGAGCATGAGAAGACAAATCTTTAGCAGATAAAATACCTATAGCCATTTTGAGTGCTTTCAATCGATCACTTTCTTTTAAAGAGTCGAATAGTAATAGCGTTTTTTTTGTAGGCCAATGATATAAAATCCACCTAAAAGGTGCTTTTAATCCCTTGCGAGAAAATAGATCTCCTCCTTGCTCTATCATTCTATTTACAAAAGAAACAGGCAGATACTGTTTTTCTGAATGTTGTTCTAACTTTTTGGTGTACGTTTTTAAAACCGCTATTTCCATTAATGTTCTTTTCTTACCGAGCACTACTTCATTGAAATTTACTTTCCATTTTTCACAGTCATCAAAATAATCATCTATCACATCCGTCGATGCTTTTTCCTCTGTCAATGCTTGACTGACTTTTTCTAAGCCATGCAAAATAAGCAACTGCTTTTCTGAAATCTGATTTTTTTTTTCTTCTGGCGCAGTTAACTTTTTATCTTCCTCTAACGGGCACATAGCCATCCCCTCGTTGAAGTTTTTTTCATATTTTTTATTATAGTATTTTTTTTATTTAGCGTGTAATTTTACATTGTAACTTATTGTAAATAATCGTATATTTATTTTACAGTTTGGCATCAGGGACGATTCCATGCTACGACAATTTTGCTCTATTATTAAACATCTCAACGCATTTTTTCTTATTTTTTTCACTTTTTTGACCAGCGCTACCCTAACGAACTCTACTTATGCACAACCACTCTGGATGGGTATGACGGCCTCTATCCCACTGATTGACAAAGATCCACCGAACCTACATGGTTATCGTGGCTCTTTTTGGTTTCAGCCACACTACTTAGTTTGGCCGCATGCGCGCATTTATTTTGATGCAGGTTACAGTCATTTATGGGTTACACAAACGCCTATTTATCAAACAATTAGTATTTATTACATTTCACCGCTTGTGCGGTTTGATTTCCGCCGCGGCGAGCTCATTTCTCCTTTTATACGCTTAGGAATTGGTTTGGCTGCATTATCAAAAACACACTTTGCTGATCAAAAATTAGGCATCCATTTTGCATTTCAAGATGAAGTGGGTGCAGGACTCTCTTTCGGTCGCCAACAAAATGTCTCCGTGATGCTCTCAGCACTACATTACTCAAACGGCTCGATGTCTGCTTATAATGCCGGTATTACTATTCCCTTAGTCTTAACACTTGAATATCGGTTTGTTTAGCAGGCGCGCTACGGGTAGAATCCCAAAACCTTTCTTGTTTTTTTGTTGCTAAGGCATTTTCTGCATGCGGCGTAAGATTGCCATTAAAAACCATACAGAAGAAATCCGGCTGATTAATCGACGCCTGATTGCCGTTTGTGTATTAATGGGCTTACTCATTTTTTTACTTATCCTGCGCCTCGCCTTTTTGCAAATCGTGCGACATGATGTTTTCATTACACTTTCAAATAAAAATTGGCTAGATTTAATGCCAGTTGAGCCGACACGTGGCTTAATTTACGATCGTAATGGGATTTTAATAGCTGAAAATGTGCCAGTGTTTAGCTTAGATGTGATTCCTGATAAGGTTACTAATTTGCCGCAAACGCTACATGATCTTGGCAAAATTATTGAATTAACTGATACAGACCGAGCACAGTTTAAGAAACAATTACGCCAACACCGGCGATTTGATGAAGTGACCCTTAAGTTACGCTTATCAGAAGCGGAAGTTGCCCAGTTTGCAGAAAACCAATATCAATTTCCCGGTGTCTTTATTCATGCACGCTTAATTCGCCACTACCCTTTTGGCAGCACGTTTTCCCATGTTTTAGGACATGTTGGCCGAATTAATGTCAAAGAATTACAGCAGATTGACCCAATTGAATATAGCGCAACAACCTATATTGGCAAATCCGGTATTGAAAAATTTTATGAAACGCGACTACACGGCCATGTCGGGTATCAGCAAGCAGAAAATGATGCGAGTGGTGAAGTCATTCGCATCTTAAAACAAATACCACCCATACCGGGCGAGAATCTGCAGCTCACACTAGACAGTCGTTTACAACAAATAGCGGAAGCGGCTTTTGTTGGACACCGCGGTGCGCTTGTGGCGGTCGAACCTACAACAGGCGATATTTTGGCAATGGTCAGTTATCCTGGATTTGAGCCTGATAATTTTGTCACGGGTATGAGTAACGACGATTATCACGCTTTGCAAACGTCTATTGATCGGCCTTTATTTGATCGTGCATTGCGTGGACTGTACCCTCCTGGTTCAACTATCAAACCATTTATTGCCATTGAAGGGTTAGAATCAGGTGTCGTGACACCAGAGGAGACTATTTTTGATCCCGGTTGGTTCAAACTAGAAGGGAGTAATCATATTTTTCATGATTGGCAACATCGTGGTCATGGGACAGTGAATTTAACACGCGCCATTGTGACCTCTTGCGATACGTATTTTTTTAATTTGTCACAGCAATTAGGCATAGCACGAATTGATTCAATTTTAGCGCAATTTGGTTTTGGTGAAAAATCTGGCATTGACTTACCTGATGAACGCACAGGTATCGTTGCGTCACCTGCCTATAAACAACGCGTAAAACGAACAGCATGGTATCGTGGTGACACAGTCATTTCTTCGATTGGTCAAGGCTATATGCAATTTACACCGCTACAATTAGCCGCGGCGACAGCAACCCTTGCTATGCAAGGTGTGCGCCACACCCCGCATTTATTAAAAACACAAACAACATCAACGGAAGCTAGCCCTATTGTACTCACGCATAAAAACAGTTGGAAAGTCATTATCAATGCAATGGAAAAAGTCGTGACATCGCCAGAAGGAACAGGCAATTTACATTTTGGCAGACCAAATTATACCGTCGCAATTAAAACCGGCACGGCACAAGTACACTCTATTCATCGTCAAGGTATCAAAGCAATCACAGAAGATCAGAGCAAGCTGCCTGAACATTTACGTGATAATTCTTTGTTTATTGGTTTTGCGCCAGTGGAACACCCGCAAATTGCCATTGCAGTGATTGCAGAAAATGATACTGTTGCAGGACCTATCGCACGCACTGTGATTGACGCTTGGTTGAAAGGAAAACACTAATACGATGCGTTCCTCTTTTACGACAAAACACGGCTCAGAAAAACACACACGTTCCCGTACGCTTTGGCATTATATTCATATTGATGTGCCACTGTTATTTTTTCTTTTTATCTTAGCAGGATTAGGTTTATTCATTTTATACAGTGCAGGAGGTAAAGAAATCAACTTAGTCAGTCGACAAGCAGCGCATTTTGCGCTGGCATTTGGTGTCATGTTAATTTTTGCACAAATCCCGCCAGAAACTTATAAACGTCATGCACCTTGGATCTATGCAGTGGGTGTCTTTTTATTATTTCTAGTATTAATTGCCGGTCATCGCGGCAAAGGCGCATCACGTTGGCTCACGCTTGGTCCGATGCATTTTCAACCATCTGAATTAATGAAATTAGCTATTCCCTTATTTTTGGCATGGTGTTGTCACCGGATTCATTTACCTTTATCTGGGCGTGCACTATGCATCGCCATTATTATTATTTTAATTCCTGCCTTTCTGACAGCCAAAGAACCTGATCTTGGTACGGCTATTTTACAAGCAGTAGCGGGTGGCAGCGTCTTACTTCTTGCAGGTATTAGCTGGGCACTACTAGCGACACTTGCAGGCGGTTTTTTATTAACAGCACCTATCATCTGGCATTTTTTACATGACTACCAAAAGCAGCGCATTTTAACCTTCCTTAATCCAGAAAGAGATCCGTTAGGTGCGGGTTATCATATTATCCAATCAAAGATTGCTATTGGTTCAGGTGGGTTATTTGGTAAAGGATTTTTACAAGGCACGCAATCTCACCTGCATTTTTTACCCGAACATTCAACGGATTTTATTTTTGCAGTATGCAGTGAAGAAGCAGGCTTTGTCGGTTGCCTTATTTTAATCATTATTTTTATGTGTGTTGTCATTCGTGGATTACAAATTGCAACACACGCACAAGATACATTTTCACGCTTATTGGCTGGTAGTCTTGCGCTGACCTTTTTTATTTCTTTTTTTATTAATATGGGCATGGTCACGGGCATTTTGCCTGTTGTCGGATTACCCTTACCGCTGATAAGCTACGGGGGTTCTTCGATGATTACGATGATGGCAGGATTTGGTATTTTAATGTCTATTCAAACACATCGAAGATTATTAACCGCGTAAAGCCACGTAATGAATCAGTAGGAGTATTTTTAACGACTTGACTGACCGCAATTGCCAAACAGCAAGCAGTATTTTACTAATAAAATACGCTTCATGTGATAAGAAAAGGCATGGCGCGATCATTTTCAACAGCCGATAGGCAACTGATATGCAGTCAAGTCGTCAAAAATACTCCAACTGTTCTATTACAACGCTGCAACCTATGAAATTAAGGCATCGCGATAAAGAAAAATTTACCAAAAGGATTTGCTATGCGATTTTTTTTCTGTCTGTTCACGTGCGTCATGTTGTTTTTTTCAGCAACACTTTCAGCTGAAATAAAAAAAACCGACAAACCAGAACATGTAACAGAAAAATCATTTGCCGAACAGCCTGCAGTCCAAAAATTTATTGATGAAATGGTAACAAATTATCACTTTAATGCAAAAAAACTAACGAATTTGTTTAATACCGTGAAACCAAAACCGACAGTCATACAAAGTGTTAAAACACCGCTAGAAAAACAACCTTGGTACATTTATCGTCTTCTCTTTGTGACGCGTTGGCGCACACACGAAGGAGCCATCTTTTGGAAAAAAAATGCAGCTTTATTAGAAAAAGCAGAAAAAATTTATGGTGTGCCGGCCGCCATCATCGTTGCGACACTTGGCATAGAAACAAAATACGGCGTCGATGCGGGTAAATACCGTGTGATTGACTCGCTTTCAAATTTAGCCTTTAGCCACTCTACTCGCGCACCTTTTTTTCGCTCACAATTAAAAGAATTTTTATTATTATGTCGTGAACAAAATTTTGATCCTTACACACTAAAAGGCTCTTATGCAGGCGCTATCGGACAAGTACAATTCACGCCAGAAAGTTATCGTCGCTATGCCACACATTTCCCAGAAACAACAAACACACAATCAAATAATAAAAATAAAAAAATTGATCTATTTCATAACGAAGCAGATATCATTGCCAGTATCGCAAACTATTATAAAAATCATGGCTGGTTAGCGAATCAACCCATTGCAGAACGCATTGATAATCAAAACAAAAGAGAGAAATTATTGAAAAAATTTGCTGCGAAAGAAAGACCACAAGTTATCGAGTTAGAAGATTATTTTTTTAAAGAATCTTGGGTGACTTACCATAATTTTTCTGTCATTAAACGCTATAATACCAGTGATTTATATGCCATGGCGGTGATTGAACTGGGAAATAAAATTAGTCTCCTAAAAGGTAAAAAAGATGCAGCGTAGTTTTTTATTTTCTTTAATAGATCAATTACAAACTCACATAAAAACAGGATTTGTTTTTTTTGTATTAAGTTGTATAGCTTATTTACTTGTTGCGTGCTCTACAACACGACATGATGGACCACCTCGATGGCCTGTTGATGTTTCACAGATTCCCAATGCAAAACCGAAAGTAGAAGCAAAAAGTAAATACGGCAATCCACCGGTATACAACATCCACGGTAAAAATTATTGGGTGATGTCTTCTAGTAAAGGTTATGAAGAAAAGGGTATTGCCTCATGGTATGGCACGAAATTTCACCATCATGCCACATCGAATGGTGAAAGATATAACATGCTAGCAATGACAGCAGCACATCGCACCTTACCCTTACCAACCTATGTTGAAGTCACCAATTTAAAAAATGGTCGTAAAGTCATTGTGCGCATTAATGATCGCGGTCCGTTTGCTAATAATCGCATTATTGATTTGTCCTATGCAGCTGCACGTAAACTCGGCATGGTTGGTCACGGCACCGCCTACGTGGATGTGCGTGCCATCGATCCTGAGCGACATCGTGAGCCCTTGCAAAATGATTTTTGGTTAGCGTCTAATCGAAAAACAACAACCCCAACACCTATTGTGAAAAAAACGCAAACTGCGTCACTCACAAAAAAATATTCAACTGGTATTTATTTACAAGTAGGTGCATTTAAGAATCGTTTATTTGCAGAACGCTTAAAAGATAAACTCTCTCGCTTGTCCGCCTCACCTGTCACGATTGTTCGTCGTGCTGATAAAAACAACTTATATCGTGTTGAAATTGGGCCCATTCAAGATAGCAACACAGCAAAACGTATTCGCCAACAAATTGGTTTAGCTGGCGGCGGTGAAATAAAAACAATTCATCGCACAATGGAGGCATAGCTGTGTTACTCACTGTTTTACTTTTTATTTGTGGAATTTTGTTAGCAATTTTATGTGTAATTGGCATACACGAAGCCGGCCATTTTCTTGCAGCGCGTTTAGTCAATGTCGGCGTATTGCGTTTTTCACTAGGTTTTGGCCCTATTCTTTGGTCACGCTACGATAATAAAGGGACAGAGTATGCCATTTCACTGATTCCATTAGGTGGTTACGTCAAACTATTGGAATCAACAGACGAAAATAATTCTATAAATAATAAAAATGCTTTAGCTTTTCCAACACAACCGTTTTGGAAAAAATTTACTATTATTGCAGCGGGACCATTATTTAATATTTTATTTGCATTACTAATGTATTGGATTATTTTTTTAATTGGTTTTACTAGCGTTGTGCCCGTCATAGGTGATATTCAACCGCATTCGATTGCGGCAACTGCTGGCCTAAAATCACAACAAGAAATTGTAAAAATTGATGATATTGCAACAGCCAGTTGGTTGTCTGTCATAATACGTATTATTTCTCATACAGGGAATCACGATACGATCATCTTTGAAACGCGACCACTTGGCAAAACGCAACCCATCAAGAAAAATCAATTAGATTTAGCTAATTGGCAACTCAACGATTTAAAACCTGATCCTTTAGGAAGTTTGGGGATTACGCCTTATCTTCCCTCACCTCTTCCTAAAAATATGTTGCGAGACAATCGCCATGGTCCACTTGTTGCTTTACAACATGCTGCACGCAATACGATTGATTTTGTCTCACTGAATTTTATTATGTTGGCAAAATTAGTCACGGGCAAAGTGTCATTGCAAAGTTTAGGTGGACCCATTTCTATTTTTTCATCCGCAGGGAATGCTTTTCGCCAAGGTTTGATTGCTTTTATGAGTTTTTTAGCCTTTTTAAGTATTGCCATTGGTGTGATTAATGTTTTACCCATCCCTGGACTCGACGGTGGTCACTTAGTCATTCAATCAATTGAAGGACTCATGAAACGCCCAATTTCACCGAAAACATTATCTTTTATTTATTCTATAGGCATGATTGCCATTGTGTTGATTTCTATCCAAGCAATTATCAATGACCTGTTGAGATTTAAACCATAAAGCCTTATAGTGCCTGCCTGAACTATCCTTTAACACTCAGGGGAGCCTTTCACTAAGGCTGAGATATTTCCAATAGCGGAATAAACCCTTTTTTACCTGATCTGGATGATACCAGCGTAGGGAGTAGTGCTGTGAAAGACCTCGCAATACCACATATTTTTATCCACTCGCTGGCGCTATCTTTCGGCGATCACACTGTATTTCAAGATATTTCATTCACCATTCCAGCTGGGCAATGGACGTGTTTACTGGGTCGTAGCGGCTGTGGCAAAAGTACATTATTAAAAATACTCGCGGGGTTACTCAAACCCACTGCAGGTGAAATACATTGCAGTGATCAAGCACCCTTAACACCACGTATTGCTTGGATGGCACAATCGGATCTTTTACTACCATGGCTCAGCGCGCTGAATAATGCCATATTAGGCGCACGCCTACGTGGCGAAGCAATTAGTGCTGCGCGTGACAAAGCGCGCCAACTGTTTGCGCGCGTTGGATTAACAGAGAAAGAAAATGCATTACCACATGAATTATCCGGTGGCATGCGTCAACGCGTCGCATTAATTCGCACTTTAATGGAAGATAAACCGATTATCTTAATGGATGAACCCTTTTCTGCAGTAGATGCTATCACACGATTAGAATTACAAACACTCGCCGCGGAATTATTACAAAATAAAACCGTCATTTTAGTCACACACGATATTGCAGAATGCGCGCGTTTAGCTAACACCATTTATTTAATCACAGAAAAAGTATCTGGCAAAAAATATATTCAACAAATTCCTACACCGCAAGCCATACCACCACGTCACATAGAAAATAAACACGTTGCACGTTGTCAACAAATTATTTTGGATGCAATGACATGCTCGCCAAATTAAAGAAAACATCAAGAAAACTATTTAAAAAAACAGTCATCAGTAGCTTTATTTTATTATCATTACTTATCACTTGGCAGATGTTAATTACATTATTTCACTTACCCTCTTATATTTTACCCAGTCCGCTCCAGGTTTTTTTAGCATTTTCTCACCATGCAACGATACTATGCCGTAGTGGACTCGTCACTTTAATGGAATTACTCTATGGTTTATTTTTTGGGATTCTAGTTGCGATTTTATCTGTTTGCGCTATGTTGTTTTTTCGGCCATTGCGTTTTTGGTTATTGCCATTATTATTAACTAGCCAAGCACTACCTGTTTTTGCCATTGCGCCTTTATTAGTCATTTGGATGGGTTATGGCATGCCTGCGATTATTTTAACGACTGCTTTTATGTTGTTTTTTCCATTAGCGAGTGCATTTTATGATGGATTACGACAAACACCCGCTGCATGGCAACAATTGGCATTCACCTACAATACTAAAAAAAGCCGCTATTTTTGGTATATCCAATTACCCGCCGCTTTACCTGCAGCAGGTAATGGCTTACGGATTGCCACAGCAATTGCGCCAATTGGTGCTATTATTGGCGAATGGGTGGGTGCCGGACAAGGATTGGGGTATCTCATTTTGAATGCCAATGCGAGCTTACAAATTGATTTACTGTTTGCAGGCTTACTCATCCTCGTCAGCCTAACATTACTTTTGTATTTTACGGTTGACCGTTTATTGCATTATTTTATTCCATGGAGCCTACAATGACTGTATCGATACGACAGCCTCGACAAAAAACGGGATGTTTCATTATTTTTACTATCACTTTTTTATATTTTCTTTCTGTTTTTTTTACACTATCGTTTGCTGCATCGACAACGATTGTTAACAAAGAAAAAACGACGACACCTAGCACGCAAGCTATCACTGTCTTACTCGATTGGTTACCCAATCCTGACCATGCACCATTGATTATCGCAGAAGAAAAAGGCTTTTTTGCAAAACATCACCTTAAAGTTAAATTGGTAGGGCCTGCTGATCCCGCCGATCCACCCAAGTTAGTCGCTGCTGGAAAAGCCGATATGGCGATTACGTATGAGCCACAATTTATTCGACAATTAGATCAAGGCTTACCGTTGGTACGTGTCGGCACATTAGTAGAACATCCCCTCACTTGTCTGGCAGTTTTGCAATCCAGTTCCATTCATACATTGCATGACTTAAAAGGCAAGCGCATCGCGCATAGCGTCGGCGGAACAGACAGTATTTTATTAGAAACGATGTTAGCGCATGCAGGATTAAAAACCAGCGACGTCGAATTAATCAATGTACACTACAATTTAAGCCAATCATTGTTATCTGGCAAAGTGGATGCCGTAATGGGCATTATGCGAACATTAGAAGTCACAGAAATGAAATTAGCAGGTAAACCTGTTCGTGTATTTTTACCGGAAAAATCAGGTGTGCCTGACTATGATGAATTAATTTTTGTCGTGAATCGTCAACATGCAAATGACCCACGTTGGCCAGCATTTTTTGCTGCACTAAAAGAAAGTACTGCATGGTTGAAAAAACATCCATCAGAAGGTTGGTCCCTTTTTGCAGATGCCTACCCGGCCATTGATACCCCTGTCGATCGTGCAGTCTGGCATGCAACCATCCCTCATTTCCCCAAAAAACCTGGAAAAATCACAACAGAAAAATCAATACGATTTGCTTCTTTTATGCAAAGTAAAGGTTACATTCGCACAATTCACAAGGAATATTATGCTGATTTTCATCACGATACTGATCGCCATCACGCTCATCACGCTGCTGCTCTTACTGTTTCGTCAACAAATTAAGCAAACAAAACTAACCGATTTGCAAACGTTGAAAATCCTGCAAGATTCACTCTTGCAGGGTTTACAAGAAACGCGGCAGCAAGTTGGTGAAATTCTTGGCCAGCATTCAATCGAAATGAGTCGGCGGGTTGATAACTTAACAACCACCACAGAAACGCGGCTACGTGAGATTAGCCAACAAGTTGAAAAGCGGCTTCATCAAGGCTTTGAAAAAAACACGGAAACATTTAGCGATGTGATTCGCCGTCTTGCCATGATCGATGCGGCACAGAAACAAATTGGTGAATTATCGAATCATGTGGTTAGCTTACAAGAAATTCTGACAGATAAGCGTTCGCGAGGCACTTTCGGCGAAGTACAATTAGCAGGTTTAATTCGTAATGTCATGCCGGAAAATAGTTTTGCATTTCAACATACATTAAGTAATGGTAAACGCGCAGACTGCGTGCTTTTTCTCCCACCACCCTCTGGTTCAATGGCAATTGATGCAAAATTTCCGTTAGAAAATTTTCGCATCATGACAGATACAAAAACGCCGGAAACACAGAAAAAACAAGCAGAACAACAATTTCGTATTGATATTAAAAAACATATTCAAGATATTGCAGATAAATATATCATTCCAGGTGAGACGGCAGACGGTGCTATTTTATTTATTCCTGCAGAAGCGGTCTTTGCCGAAATTCACGCGCGTTATCCTGATTTAGTTGAATTTGCACAACGTGCGCGCGTTTGGTTAGTGTCACCAACTACCATGATGGCTGTGATCACCACTGCGCGCGCCGTTTTAAAAGATGCCGCTACCCGTGAACAATTACATCTTATTCAAAAACATTTACATTTGTTATCCAGCGATTTTGAGCGTTTTCAAAAACGTATGCAAAATCTAGCACGGCATATTGAGCAAGCACATACCGATGCAACCGAGGTACACACTTCTGCTAAACGCATTACACAACGCTTTGCACAAATTGAAAAAGTGGAGTTAGAAGACGCCACGCAAAAAGCGGCTCTCAGTGAGTCCTTGCCCATCGCTTAAATCGCTATTTTATTGATTATATTATTTTTTTATTCTTTACAAGAATAATATTCAATATAATCAATAAGATATGAAAATTTAATTTTATATATAAAATCAATATGTTAGAGAGAAAAAGGCCGTGAGACAGCAAGTGTGGGGCTGCATGATTTAAAATATTTTTTTATTCTTTATTTATTTTTTTATTTTATGTGAATCACATAAAAGCGCTTCACCTCACCCCTTGCTGGAGTCGTTAACGAACGAGAGAGCCGGGTGAAGGGTAAATTAAATAAAATTGCTAAACACCCCCCTCATCAGTCCTTCGGGCAGCTTCTCCCACAAGGGGAGAAGCAAAATAACGAAGCATATCCTCGTTTATTTAACAAAGCTCTCACAAAAGGGGGGAAGCGGAGCGGAATAACATAATGATTTATTGACGCATACGCTTGCTAAATGGCTCTTCGTTTTGCAATTGTTCCTCATCATCTATTCTTTTCCTTTTAGCAATAGATTCTGCAAACATGCCTTGTTTTTTGAAATCCATTTTGAAATTAAATGACGGTTTCATATCAAATGAAAGAAGCCCTTGACTTCCGTATGATATAAATAATTCATTACCAAAAGCGAAAATTTGCTGAAAATAAGCATTCCTTTCTCTTTCAAAAGAAAAGAAGTCATTTATATTAAAATAGTCTGTTTCTATATCATAAGATAATATAAATACCTGACCGTTATCAAAACCACAAACAATGCTACCATCTGCTAAAAAACCAATAGCAGGTAGAGCATCATAATCATCCTCTTCTAACACCATATCAAATGAGAAAATTTCATTAGCAAACCAAACACCGTCTGCTTGTTTTTGCCAACACAGCATAGACCCGTCAGCAAAATAAACAATTAAATGTCCTAAAGGTGAAAAATTTAAGATACCTAATTCCGCATTATTACTATCTATTTCATTACACACGGTTGCTTTCAATTGACCTTCCTTTGATTTTTCTACTATCCACAGAATATTATCTGAAGAATAATATGCAAAAAATGATTGGTCGGGAGAAATCACAACATTATCTTTAAATAGATTTTGTGAAGAACCTACTTCTGTTGCACCCCAATGCTTAGCTGTATCTTCCTGTAAGACAAGCACCCTATCATCGCTAGATAGCAGAACAATATCATTTCCACCAACAACACCTTGCATTCTAAATAAATAAAGAGAGGGATTAACTTCCTCTTGATAAATTAGTTTTGTTTGCCAGTCAGTGTCTTGATCTTCTGATAATAAAAATACTTGGCCATAGTTATTAGAGATAACCGAAACAACTAAACGATTATTAGCAATTGCATGAATAGATGTAATGGATACAACTTGATTAAAATGAGGAACTAGAGAAATATTTTCTTCTTCTCGCCAATCATCTCTTTGTTGTTTTAAAATAGACACAGTGCCATCATCAATCACCACAGCTAAACGTCCATCTGGTAACGCACAAATTTTTTCAACGCCTTTATCAGCAAGCAAAATTTTATTACGCCATTCACCATTTTCTTGTTTTTCCCATAAGCGACAATTTTTTTTCTCAAAAGAACCTGTCACAATATATTTATCTTTAAAAATAATAGCTGCATTAACCCACTCTTTATCTAAAAATATTTTTTTTGATACCTTATCTGGAAAACAAAGATGCTTAGTTTTCGAAATGTTTCTAGAAGATTGCAACACTTTTACAGCATGATAAAAATTCTTTGAGGTAGCATATACATTTTTATATAACAAATCATTCTTAGGAAGAAAAGATAAAATATTTGGTAACGAATCATTTGGTAATTTTAACAAATCTAACAGCGTCTCTTTTTTGTTATTTATTACCGTTTCTTTATTATGCGAAATTTTTTCTGACTTCATATCCTTTACTCATTTAATTGATTTGCAAGAAATTATATTGATGCGGCATATTAGCAAAGAAATATTAAGAGAATATTAAGAAAATGTTTAATAAAAAAACAAATATGTGGTTTTTAGCAATGCCCAATAAAATTGATAACTTCATGAAATATTTAGAAAAAATACAATTTTTCAAGCGATACCAATTTTCATTTCACATAAAAAAGGCCGAATAACGGCCTTTTTTATTCATCATTTTTAAATGTTCAATGCACACTATCATCCACCAAATCTTCTACTGCGAATTTTAATTTATCTTCTTTTTCATCCACCCCAATCACTGCGCGACCGCCTTTCCCCAATTTACCAAATAACAATTCTTCTGCTAATACACGCTTAATTTGCTCTTGAATCAAACGTGCCATCGGTCTTGCACCCATTTTTTTATCGTAACCATGACGTCCCAGCCACGCGCGAGCTTCTTCATCCACTTCTAAAATCACATGTTTAGGCTCAAGTTGAATCTCTAACTCTAATAAAAACTTATTCACAATATGTAAAATTGTATTTGTATCTAATGACTTAAACTGAATAATTGCATCTAAACGATTACGAAATTCAGGTGAAAACACGCGATTCACTGCACCCATCACATCCGTCTCACCATCTTGACGTGTAAAACCAATCGATGTTTTATCTAAAAGATCAGCACCCGCATTCGATGTTAAAATTAAAATTGTGTGACGAAAATCTGTTTTACGACCATTGGTATCTGTTAAAGTGCCGTGATCCATTATTTGCAATAATAAATTATAAATATCTGGATGGGCTTTCTCAATTTCATCTAATAATACTACCGAATGCGGATGTTTATTCACGGCTTCCGTTAATAAACCACCTTCATCGTAACCGACATAACCAGGCGGCGCGCCAATTAAACGCGACACCGTATGCCGCTCCATATATTCCGACATATCAAAACGAATGAGTTCAACACCTAATTGTTTGGCTAACTGGCGTGTCACTTCCGTTTTCCCAACACCCGTCGGCCCAATAAATAAGAAAGAACCAATCGGTTTATCTGGGTCGCGCAAACCAGAACGCGCGAGTCTCACGGCTGAGCCTAAAATTTCAATCGCTTCGTCTTGACCGAAAATCATCATTTTCAAATCACGTACAAGATTTTTCAAGACTTCACGATCAGACGTTGACACATTCCGTTCAGGTACGCGCGCAATCCGTGCAATCACGCGTTCAATATCTTGTGTATCAATGACTTTACGACGGTCTGCTTCTGGCAATAAATACTGATACGCACCGACTTCATCGATAATATCAATGGCTTTATCTGGTAAACGACGATCCGAAATATAGCGCGCTGATAAACGTGACGCTGCTTCAAGCGCATCATCCGTATATTTCACACCATGATGCATTTCAAAACGACTACGCAATCCCTTTAAAATATCAACTGTTTGTTCGATCGTCGGTTCTTTCACATCAATTTTTTGAAAACGTCTCGCTAGCGCATGATCTTTTTCAAAAATACCACGGTATTCTTTGTAAGTGGTCGAACCAATACACGTTAAATCACCTGATGCTAATAATGGTTTAATTAAATTGGACACATCCATTAAACCACCCGATGCCGCGCCTGCACCAATAATCGTGTGAATTTCATCAATAAATAAAATTGCACCTTTTTGTTCTTTTAATTGATGCAACACGCTTTTTAATCTTTTTTCAAAATCACCGCGGTATTTTGTGCCCGCTAATAAACTACCAAGATCCAATGAGTAAATAATACTTTCCGCCAATATTTCCGGGGTTTTCTTTTCAATAATCAATCGCGCCAGCCCTTCGGCAATGGCTGTTTTACCAACACCCGCTTCACCAACTAGCAACGGATTATTTTTCCGACGACGACAAAGAATTTGCATCGTTCGCTCTATTTCATCATCACGCCCTACCAGTGGATCAATCAAATTTAATTTAGCGCGTGCATTTAAGTTCGTGGTAAATTGCTCCAGCGGACTACTTCCCGCTTCATCACCGCCTCCTTCACTTTCATCCATATATTGGTTACCAAACTGATCATTTTCACGCAGCTTATTCGTTGGTTGAATACTAGGACGGGTAGAACCATGCGATACATAATTTGTCACATCTAAACGACTCACATTTTCTTGTCGCAACAAATAAACGCTTTGACTTTCTTGTTCACTGAAAATAGCCGCCAACACATTGGCGCCGCGCACTTCAGTTTTACCCGATGATTGCACATGAAACACCGCACGTTGTAAAACACGCTGAAAACCTAATGTAGGCTGTGTATCTCGGTCATGAATATTGGAAGGGATAGATGGTGTCGTGCGATCAACAAATTCCACTAAATTTTGCCGTAAACGGGCGATATTTGCGCCGCACGCTTTTAAAACCTCTGCAGCAGAACTGTTTTCCAAAAGCGCCACCAACAAATGCTCAACAGTTACAAACTCGTGACGCTTTGCACGCGCCTCTCTGAATGCCAAGTTCAGTGTGTACTCAAGCTCTTTGTCTAGCATGGCACACCTCCAAGTTTTACGGTTTAGCGCGAGTCCTACCCTTTCTCCCGTTCCATTTGCTAAACACCCTCAGTACAGCACAATAAAGGATGTTCATGCATTCTCGAAAAATCCGTGACTTGGTACGCTTTCGTATCAGCCACGTCTTTTGTAAACACACCACACACCGCCTTTCCTGTTGTATGCACTTTTAGCATTACCTGTGTTGCCATTTCTCGATTCATGCCAAAAAACCGCTCTAACACCAGCACAACAAACTCCATCGGCGTATAGTCATCGTTATACAAAACCACTTGAAACATACTGGGGGTCTTTTCTTGAATCGTCGGAGACGTTTCCCCCACTTTTTTTCTAGTTTCTCTTGTTTCTCTGACCCTTACTGTGTACTCTATGTTCATTATTCTCTTACCTAAAGCATGACACATATTCAGGCTTTTTTATCGCCCCCCCAAGAAAAATCTCTTACTTATAAAATACCTCAAAAACACAGGTAATGGATTATACTTCAGAGAGTATTCTTACTATTATTGTATATTAAATAACCTAAAATAACATAAAAGATAAGAAATATATCTTCAGATCCAACCCCCTCAATCAATACATCACAACCCAACTGAATATTGGGCACAGATAAGTAAGGCGTAATGGGGGTATTATTTGATGACTTGACTGCATATCAGTTGCCCATCAGCTGTTGTAGGTAATCAAAGCCATGCCCTTTCTGATTTCATGAAGCGTACTTTATATCAGTAAAATGCAGTTAGCTATTTGGCTATTGCGGTCAGTCAAGCTAAAAAACACAAACTAGCTGAGCTGTTGCGATTAAGGCGATATTCAGACAGAGCCAACCTCATATAAACTGGATACCGCGCATAAAGCGCGGTATGACAGGATACAGACTACAAACAAAACGGTAATTTCTAGGATGTCCGCATTAATCGACTAACACGCGTATCACATCTTCTGAATAATCGCTTCTCCAAACGCTGAACAACTCAAAAGTTGTGCATCTGACATTAAACGTGCGAAGTCATAAGTCACTGTTTTTGCAGCAATTGCGCCTGCAACGCCTTGGATCACACAATCTGCCGCATCATGCCAGCCAATATGACGTAACAACATTTCGGCAGATAGAATCAATGAGCCAGGATTGACTTTATCTTGACCTGCGTACTTAGGTGCCGTCCCATGCGTCGCTTCAAAAAGAGCGACGGCATCGCCTAAATTGGCACCAGGCGCAATACCAATCCCCCCTACCTGTGCTGCCAAGGCATCAGAGATATAGTCACCATTCAAATTTAACGTCGCAATAACACTGTAATCTTCGGGTCGGATCAAAATTTGTTGCAAAAACGCATCCGCAATGACGTCTTTGATCACGATAGATTTTCCGCTACGCGGGTTTTTGAAGACATGCCAAGGCCCGCCATCTAATGGTTTCGCATCAAATAACGTGCGCGCGACTTCGTATCCCCAATCACGAAAAGCCCCTTCGGTGAACTTCATGATATTCCCTTTATGGACCAACGTCACAGAATCACGGTCTTGCTCAATCGCATAGCGTATTGCCGCTTCCACTAAACGAAATGTACCTGCTTTTGAAACGGGTTTAATGCCAATGCCACAATGCTCAGGGAAACGAATTTTTTTGACATGCATTTCATTTTGTAAAAATTGGATGACTTTTTTTGCCCCTTCACTATCCGCACTCCATTCAATACCTGCATAAATATCTTCTGAATTTTCACGGAAAATCACCATATCGGTTTTCGAAGGATCCTTCAGTGGACTTGGCACACCGGTAAAATAACGCACTGGACGCAAACAAATATATAAATCTAATTCTTGACGCAGTGCAACATTCAACGAACGAATTCCACCACCTACTGGCGTGGTTAAAGGACCTTTGATCGACACCACAAATTCTTTTAAAGCATCTAATGTTTCAGCAGGCAACCATGTATCTGCGCCATACACTTTCGTCGCTTTTTCCCCCGCATAAATCTCCATCCAATGAATTCGACGCTCGCCCGCACTGACTTTCTCAACAGCTGCATCGACCACACGACGCATAACTGGCGTAATATCGACACCAATGCCATCGCCTTCAATAAAAGGGATTAATGGCTGTGCAGGCACATGTAATTTGCCTTGTTTGACTGTAATTTTTTCACCCGCCGTTGGAATCTGAATATGTTGATATTGCATTATATGTACGCTCCCTGACCCATCAAAAAAGGCCGTTATGGTAGCAGGCACATCGCATGAACAACAGTACGGCTTTTACTTGCTGAATCAGGCTTACATACTTCGAATGCTGCAATGGAGCAGTATCTACTTACACGACTTTCCTCGTATTCTTCTATCATGGCACTTTTGTAGCGAAGCAATAAAATCCTGACCAACCTGAGCCGGCACTAAAAAAAGATCAAATTGAACATGTTTTACTTTAAAAATACTGAATGGTACACTTCGCGAGCATTTTATAAGTTTATAAAACAAGTGAACGAGGAGAAAGTAACATCATGAAAAAAATGACTAAACTATGTTCAGTTTTAGCTGCCACACTGAGTATTGCCAGTGCTGCTCAAGCTGCCACACCCGGCACCTACGTCGGTATTGGTCTTGGCGGTAGCACTTTGAATGTGCCAAGTGCCAGCAGTCCTGACCTTATCTCCACAAAAAAATCTACAGGTGGGCTTGGTAGCCGTTTCTTTGCCGGTTACAACTTCGATCAACATTTTGGCTTAGAAGCAGGCTACAGCACGTATGCAGGTTCAAAAGTCAGCGGCAACTTTGACAGTAACACCAGCGCCTCCATCAAATATGAATACTCAGCACTGGATTTATTAGGCAAAGCCTACTTACCTGTCGCCGCTACCGGCTTCAATGTCTACGCATTAGGCGGTGTTGCTCTGGTCAACAGCAAGCAAGTTGGCAAATCAACTGAAGACAGCAGCGACAACTTCAGCAAAACCACCCGTACCTTGCGTCCTGAAGTCGGCTTAGGTGCAAGCTATGCAATTACACCAAAACTGACCAGCAACCTCGAATTATCACGCATCATCGGTCGTGGCAATCTGAAAACCGACGAGACTGCCATTCCAAATGCTGATCGTTTAACACTTGGTGTTTCTTGGAATATTGGTTAATTCGTTAAGCTAGGCTCTTTTTTCAGCCTTTCACACTAAATTTGTGTGTAAAATACCCGGATTGAAAAATCCGGGTATTTTTTTATGCGGCAAAAACATCACATTATTGTAGGACTTTCAGGCGGCGTCGATTCTGCCGTGGCGGCACTATTACTCAAAAAAGCAGGCCATCATGTCGAAGGCATCTTCATGAAAAATTGGGAAGAAGATGATACAGACACATTTTGCTCTGCTGCGACCGACAAAAAAGATGCAGAATTAATCTGTGAACAACTGCAAATCCCCTTTAGTAGCGTCAATTTTTCTGCAGAATACCGTGCACATGTTTTTGCTGAGTTTCTAGCAGCCTTTCGCGCAGGTCTCACACCAAATCCCGATATTTTATGTAATCGTGAAATCAAATTTCGTGCATTTTTAGACTATGCACGCACACGTGGCGCAGACTTTATTGCCACAGGTCATTACGCACGCCTGCATAAAACACCAGAGAGTTTGCAATTATTAAAAGCGATTGATCTACAAAAGGATCAAAGTTATTTCTTATATGCACTGTCACAATCACAATTACAAAACACTATTTTCCCTTTAGGTGGCTTACATAAAAAAACTGTTCGAGAAATTGCGCGTTATGCAGGATTGATCAACCATGCCAAAAAAGATAGCACAGGCATCTGCTTTATTGGCGAACGCAATTTTAAGCAATTTTTAACTCATTATTTAGAAGAAGCACACGGCGACATCGAAACGCCAGAAGGCAATGTCATTGGCCGCCATGATGGTTTAATGTTTTATACTAATGGACAACGACGCGGATTAGGGATTGGTGGCTGCAAAACAACAGATGGATCACCTTGGTATGTTGTTGGACGCGATACAGCACGCAACGTGTTAATTGTCGCACAGGGTAAAGAACACCCGCTGCTTTATGCTACTTCACTGATTGCACGCCATCTTCACTGGATTCAAGGAAAGCCGCCCGAATTACCAGCCACTTTCATGGCAAAAACACGCTACCGTCAAGCAGATCAGGCGTGTATGATGCAGACAGTAGATGATGACACCATCAGAGTCGAATTTACTCAACCACAACGCGCCCTGACACCCGGTCAATCCATTGTTTTTTATCAAGGAGAAATCTGTCTGGGTGGTGGCATCATTACATCTGACACTAAATAAGTTGATCATTGAAAATAGTACAAAATTATTCGGAGCGGCGCGCAATGCAAAATAAATTTGATGCCATGACGTTAGCGCTTGCCGGCATTGTACAAGCAGCCAGTCTTGTGAATCAGTTAGCGCAAACGGGTAAATTTGATGAAGTCGCTTTTGAAGCCAGTATTCAAAGCATTTTTGTCACCGAACCAGAAAATACTTTAGCAGTGTATGGCGGCTTACTAGGTATTCGTTACGGTCTAGAAAAACTTATTTTATTGCTAACACCACCAACACGCCCCGCGGAAACACGTTTTATGCTTGCCATGATGCGTTTACAAAAAAAAATTTCACATTCACAAAAAACGACTGATGTATTAACGAAACGCATTCAACAAGCCAAAAAACAAGTAACGTATTTCTCACCCACGCATCCCACGGTGATTGCCAATCTTGCTGATATTTATGAAAATGCATTAAATACGTTACATTTTCGTACCGCCGTATTTGGCAATCATCGCATTCTTGCTGTTCATGCACATATGGAAAAAATCCGCGCTTTACTTCTAGCAGGGATACGTTCATCGGTATTATGGCGACAAATGGGAGGGTCACGTTTTACGTTAATTTTTTTACGTGGCAGAATTCGTGAGACAGCACGTCAGTTACTTGCGCGTTTCCCACAACATATTACTTCATGATAAATAAAATTTTTTAGTTTGAAATTATTTTATTAAATAAATCAAATGAAAGGAACGCACCATGACAAATGACTCTCTCTTGATGGCCATCTCCCCACTAGAAGGCCGTTATCATGATAAACTCGCTGCACTGCGTCCTATTTTTAGTGAGTATGGCTTAATTCGTTTTCGCGTCATCATTGAAATTCGTTGGTTAATTATGCTGTCTGAACACGCCAATCTGCCCGAATGCCCAGCCTTTAGCAAACATGCCTATGCCGTCTTAGAAAACATGATTGAAACGTTTTCGTTGCAAGATGCAACACGCATAAAACATATTGAAAATACAACAAACCACGATGTCAAAGCTGTCGAATACTTCTTAAAAGAACGTATAGAAAATAATGAAGAATTAATGCGCGTACGTGAATTTATTCATTTTGGTTGCACCTCAGAAGACATTAATAACCTTGCTTACAGTCTGATGCTAACAGCAGCTAGGCAGCAAGCCATTTTACCTGCTATTGATGAGCTAATTGATTCATTACGTGATCTGGCACATACGTATGCTGCGACGCCTATGCTATCACGCACACATGGCCAACCTGCCACACCAACAACCGTCGGCAAAGAAATAGCCAATGTTTTGGCACGCATTTTACGTCAACGCGACATGCTAACAAGTGCCACATTTTTAGGAAAAATTAATGGCGCATCTGGTAATTATAATGCAATGCAAATTGCTTACCCAAAAACAGATTGGCAATTAATTGCGAAAAACTTTGTCTATTCATTAGGTCTTGCATGGAATCCTTATACGACACAAATTGAACCACACGATTGTATTGCAGAATTTTTTGCGATTCTCATGCGGATCAATACTATTTTGACAGACTTTAGCCGTGACATGTGGAGCTACATTGCGATTGATTATTTCAAACAAAAATCTATTCATCACGAAGTTGGCTCTTCGATTATGCCACATAAAATTAATCCGATTGACTTCGAAAATGCGGAAGGCAATCTTGGCATAGCGAATGCGCTGTTTGAACATATGGCAGCTAAACTCCCTGTTTCACGTTGGCAACGTGACCTCTCTGATTCAACCGTTCTCCGCAATATGGGTGTAGCAATTGCGCACATGACATTAGCATTGCAATCACTCAGCCGTGGCTTAACAAAAATCGAACCGAATTTAACAACACTTACCGCTGATCTTGCGAATCATCCAGAAATATTAGCCGAACCCATTCAAACTCTTTTGCGTCGGTTTGGGATTGAAAATGCTTATGAAAAACTAAAAACATTTACGCGTGGCAAACAAGTTACTCAAGCAGAATTACACGCATTTATTGCAACATTGCCTTTATCAAACGATACTAAAAAAACGTTATGCGACTTAAAGCCTGAAAACTATATTGGGTATGCAGAAGATTTGGCTAAACGCATCTAATTTGAAGATATTAAAGCGAACAAGGCCCTACATAAGGGCGCTGTTCGCATTAAACTAAGCGTTATATAATATGAATATCAAACTATTAGGATGACACATAATGCGTTTTTCGCCACGGAATGCGATCAATGACTGGCTTACACGCGAACCCCCCTCTAATGAAGTCTCCCCATATGATTATGACCGTATGCGCTACGAAATCCGTCCGGGCGATGTGTTGCTGATCGAGGGCCGTAGCCATGTGAGTAACGTCATTCGTACGATTACCCAAAGCCCATGGACTCACGCGGCGTTATATATTGGCCGTTTTCATGATATTGACGACAATCACTTAAAAAAAATTATCGCCGGACACATGAAAAAAAGAGAAAACGTCCGACTCGTTATTGAAGCCGTGCTTGGCAAAGGCACAATCGTTACACCACTGAGTTTTTACCGTAATAGTCATATTCGCATCTGTCGACCAACAGGGCTTTCACCGGAAGATGCGCAATTAGTCATAGCCCATGCTGTTAAAGCGTTAGGTAAACCCTATAGTGTACGCAAAATCCTCGATTTAGCACGCTTTCTACTACCTTGGTCGATACTGCCACGCCGTTGGGCATCCAGTCTTTTCCATACGACGTCTGGCGAAATAGAAAGCGGAATTTGCTCTTCATTAATTGCAGAAGCGTTTTCTTCTGTACAATTTCCTATTCTTCCTTTACTCAAGCCAAATGAAAATGGCTTAAGTGTCATTAAGCGTAACACCCATCTTTATACACCAAAAGATTTTGATTATTCGCCTTGGTTTGAAATTATCAAATGCCCGGCACTCGACCCTGAAGAAACGAAACCCTATTATCGACGCCTACCGTGGGCAGCAGATACAATTCATCATGATCATGGCATCATCGCAGATACAACAACACTGCCACCGAAAAAAAAATCAAATAAATTTTTTAACAAATTTAGTAAAAAGAAAACAGAGCTGCCTGACAAAGGCTTATCTTCTTCTACTGAAAAACAGGACCCCCAATGAAAATCAAGCAAAAATTACTTATTCCTATTTTATCTATTCCTGCATTATTTTTATCTTTTTCTACCATCGCTTCTGCGTTTTTTTGTCCGACAGGTTTTCAACAAATTTACCAAGGCGACACCATTGATAGGGTCATACAACAATGCGGCAAGCCCGATAATCAAAAAAAATTAAAATCAACTGCCGCGGATGATAACCTCTCACAAGAATGGGTATATAGTAAAGCTGTACTTGGTCAAGGGTCACTGAGAATGAATATTTTATTCTCGCAAAAAAAAGTGATAAATTTAACAGTTAATGGCATGAATGTCACAAACACAAATTTATGCGGTCCAACTATTGCATTAAATGATGACATGGCAAAAATTAAAAGCACTTGCGGCGAACCGTCATTAATCAATAAAAATCAACAAAATACGACACAAGAGGCACCACCCAATCCAGACGATGAAAAAGATTTAAAAAAAGGCACAGTTGAATTTTTTTATAATAGCTCTCCACCTGTCACACTGATTTTTGTGGATGGATTTTTACAAGGAAAAAAATAAATAATCTAATTTCATCAAAACGAGTGCAGCATTTCATTTATTCTGTCTACTTTGTCATCCCGCGCTTTAATTAAAAGCACTGGATCCCGCAGATAAACCGCGGAATGACAGCATTAGATGTCAGAAAGCATGAGACCCAATGACAGTATGAAATAGAATGATAGCATTAAAAGAAAAAATTTCTGATTAAACTAATTGTGTATAAGAGTGTGCATAAAACTGCGGTTTGACCGAATGATTGAAACAAATCTACAAAAAATAGCCTACAAAATTCTTGCATCTCATATTAAACACAATATGATGTGCGCTCAACAATCGCATAAGGAAATGCAATGCAGAAAAAAGAAAAAAACGGCTATTTCTTTATCATCGCCAGCATCGCTGCCATTGCTGGCATTTTATTTGGTTATGATACTGGTGTTGTTTCAGGTGCCATTCTTTTTCTTCACGAAACGTTTCAACTGACTGCAAAAACAAATGGTATGGTCGTTAGTGCTGTATTATTTGGTGCATTATGTGGCGCACTGATGAGTGGTCGTCTTGCAGATCGTTTGGGCCGAAAGTTTTTATTACTCGCCGACGCCTGTATTTTTATCGCTGGCACACTACTTACGGCTTTTAGCCAAACCATTACGCTGATTATTCTTGGACGGATGATTGTTGGTATTGCTATAGGGATTGCCTCATATGTGGCGCCAGTTTATATCTCAGAAATTGCACCTGCGCAGTACCGCGGTATTTTAGTTTCACTGAATCAATTAGCTGTCACATTAGGTATTTTATTATCTTATTTTGTTGATTGGCATTTTGCCGCAACCGGTGCTTGGCGTAGTATGTTTTTAGTGGGAGTGATTCCTGCGATTATTTTTTTGATAGGGTTATGCTATTTGCCCGATAGTCCACGGTGGTTTGTTGCACACCATCAATCTGACAAAGCACTTGCTATTCTTTTAAAAATTTATCGCAACCGCATACAGGCATTGAAAGAATTAAGCCAAATTGAAAAAAATCTATCGATTGAACAACACACACAAAGCAACTGGCGTCAATTATTTACTGTGAATATACGCTCAACACTCATCGTTGGAATTGGACTAGCTGTTTTACAACAAGCCACTGGCATTAATACAATTATTTATTACGCACCGACGCTTTTTCGCATGGCTGGATTTACGAATGCAACGACTGCCATTTTAGCAACCATGGGAATTGGTGTGATTTTTGTCTTATTCACCCTGATTGCTTTACCACTCATTGATACAATTGGACGTCGTCCCTTGTTATTAGCAGGATTGACTGGCATGAGCAGTAGTTTGTTTATGCTTGGCATCGTTTTCTTACCCTTTTTACATATGGATTATATGAAGTGGGCAGCACTTGGCAGCATGTTAGTTTTTATTGCCTGTTTTGCGTTTAGTTTAGGACCCATTATGTGGTTAATGATTGCAGAAATTTATCCGCTACGTGTTCGTGGCCTTGGCTCGAGTTTAGCAACCGCTGCAAATTGGGGTAGCAATATGCTTGTTGCATTAACATTTCTAAGTCTTATCGAGCAGTTTGGCACAAGTAATACTTTTTTTATTTATGGCTTTATTAGTTTTCTAGGCATTTTATTTATTTGGCATTACGTGCCAGAAACACGTGCGATGACTTTAGAGCAAATTGAAGCACATCTTGAAACAGGACAAGCGCTACGTCACTTAGGGCGTTTACCATTAATTACTTAGGATATCTATGTATTTGGGTATTGATCTCGGCACATCGGGTGTCAAAACACTTTTATTAAATGAGACGCAAGATGTGATGGCAGAAGCCTCTTCGCCTCTCATGGTTTCTCGCCCGCAACCACTATGGTCTGAACAACACCCTGCTGATTGGTGGGCCGCGGTAAATAACTGTGTTCAACAACTTAAAAAAAACTTTTCTGCTGAATTTTCCAATATAAAAACAATAGGTTTATCTGGACAACAGCATGGTGCTGTTTTACTCGATAAAAAACAAAATGTTTTACGTCCCGCGATCTTATGGAATGACGGTCGTGCGCATGCAGAATGTTTATCGCTTGCAGAAAAAGTGCCTGATTTTGCAAACATCACGGGCAATTTAATCATGCCTGGATTTACTGCACCTAAAATTGTATGGGTTGCAAAACATGAACCAAGTATTTTTCGTGAAACACAAACAATTCTTTTACCAAAAGATTATATTCGTTTCTGTTTATCCGGAGACCTTGCAACCGATATGTCAGATGCATCGGGTACCTCGTGGCTGAATGTCAAACAACGTGATTGGTCAGATAAAATGCTAGCTGCGTGTCATTTAACACGACAACACATGCCGACATTATTTGAAGGCACCGATATGACAGGCACGGTCAGTCGAGCGATTGCAAATGATTGGGGGATTTCACCACAAACTCATATTGCAGGTGGTGGCGGCGACAATGCTGCTAGCGCCATTAGTATGCAAGTCATACAATCTGGCCGTGCATTTTTATCACTGGGCACGTCTGGCGTTTTTTTTGTAGCGACTGATCACTATTCGCAAAATGCAAATAGCAGCTTACATACTTTCTGTCATTGTTTGCCAACACGTTGGCATGCGATGTCAGTCCATTTAAGTGCAGCAGCCTGTCTGGAATGGGCCAAAATACTTTTTCAAGAAAGGACGATTCATCAATTAATCGAAGAAGCCGCGACTTTATCAAACCCGGAAACGCCTGTTATTTTCTTACCCTATTTATCGGGTGAGCGTACACCGCATAATAATCCGCATGCCAAAGGGCTTTTTTTTGGTATGACACACGAAACTACGCGTGCTGATTTAATTCGTGCAATTTTAGAGGGAGTTGCTTTTGCATTTGCAGATGGACAAGATGCAATTCTAAATGCAGGCGTTGTCATTGAAGAAACGAATGTTACGGGCGGTGGTGCTGCGAGTGAATTTTGGGGAACATTACTCGCTTCAATTTTAAATCGTCCACTCACCTATCGTCATCAAGGTGCAACGGGCGCGGCTCTTGGTGCTGCACAGCTTGCATGGCTGGCGACAAATCAAAAGCATCCAGAAAATTCTTTTAACTTATCAAAAATTGAAAAAATTATTTTTCCACAAGAAAATAAAAAAGATTTTTATCAAGCAAAACGTGAAAAATTTCGCAAACTGTATCATCACACTCAAACACTTCTTGATTAAGGATTAAAAATCATGCAAAAATTTTTTGATGCAATACCTGCGATTCAATATGGCGGCCGAGACACGACTCATTCACTGGCTTTTCGCTATTACAATCCGAATCGAATCATTCTTGGTAAAACCATGGCGGAACATTTACGCATGGGTGTCTGTTATTGGCATTCTTTTTGTTGGTCAGGCCACGATATTTTTGGTGACGCTGCTTTTCAACGTCCGTGGGAAACCGCTGCAGACCCTATGGAAAATGCTAAAAATCGTGCTTATGCTGCATTCGAATTTATTGAAAAATTAGGCTTACCTTATTTTACATTTCATGATCGTGATATTGCACCGGAAGGTCACACCCTGCGTGAAACACAGTCTAACTTAGATAAAATAGTTGATATTATTGGTAATGAAATGGCGCGCACAAACATTCGTTTATTGTGGGGTACAGCGAATTTAACGGCTCACAGAAGTTATATGGCAGGTGCCGCCACAAATCCCAATCCAGAAATTTTTGCTCGCGCTGTTGCACAAGTCAAAAAAATGATCGATATCACACACACGCTGCAAGGTGAAAATTATGTTTTATGGGGTGGACGCGAAGGTTACGAAACTTTATTAAATACCGATTTAACGAAAGAAAATGATCAATTGGCACGTTTTCTCCATTTATTAGTGGAGTACAAATATAAAATAGGTTTTAAGGGAACTTTATTAATTGAACCCAAACCATGTGAACCGAGTAAACATCAATATGATTATGACACTGCAACGGTATTTGCTTTTTTACAAAAATATCATTTAGAAAAAGAATTTAAAGTGAATATTGAAGCTAATCATGCAACTTTAGCCGGTCATACTTTTTCACATGAAGTAGCGTATGCTTATTCTGCCAATTTATTTGGTAGTATTGATGCAAACCAAGGTGATCCACAATTAGGTTGGGATACGGACCAATTTCCAACTGATTTAAATGAAATGGTCAAAGTGCTTTATATTATATTGAAAAATGGTGGTTTCACGACGGGCGGTTTTAATTTTGATACCAAATTACGTCGACAAAGTATTGATCTCATCGATCTATTCTACGGGCATATTAGTGGCATCGATACCATTGCCCGCGCGCTTGAAATCGCTGCGAAATTAATTGCTGAAGGACATTTGCAACGCGCAATCGAAACACGATATCAAGCATGGCAATCCGCATTTGGTAAAGACATTTTATCGGGCACTCTATCCATGGAAGACATTGCAACGCATGCACTGACACAAGCCACTGAACCGCAACCCGTTTCAGGTCGACAGGAAATGTTAGAAATTTTGTTAAGCAGAGCGATAATGCAGGAAGAACCGTTAGCCAATGTGTTAACAACCGAAAAAAATGCAACTGACACAGTGTAATAGTTGATTGATTGAGCTTTGTTGAATAAATAAGAACTTGCTTCATCATTTCGCCTCTCTCCTTGCAGAGGCTAAATGAGAGTTTGCTTCATCATTTCGCTTCTCCCCTTGTGGGAGAAGCTGCCCGAAGGGCTGATGAGGGGTGTTTTGTTATTTTTTAAGCCCCCTTACCCGGCGAAAAAACACGCCGGCCTCTCCCACAAAGGGAGAGGCGAAGCATTTCGTCGAATTATTTTTATAGCCTTTAGAAAAAAATAAAATCAATTTGTGTGACGCAGCTGATGTCTCACGGGCTATTTTTAAACTAACCAATTGATTATACTGAAAAAACCGAATATTTTATAACTAATTGATTTTACTATTTTATCATCTTATCAAAAAATAAAAACAAATATAATCAATAAGTTAACCATCAATCTGCCGCGGACATTACACTTTCTCTTTATCCATCACTGCGTGTATTATCGCTGCCTGCACGACATTCGCCGCTAACACACTCACCACTTCTTCATCTGCTGCCATTTGCCCTGTCGCCACGCAAAATACGATATCCCCATCAAATCGCGTAAATACCGGTGAAATAGCCCGCGCGATACCTGTCGTTGCAACGCGCGCAATCCGTTGCAAGGCGTCACGTGTCAACGCCGCATCAATAAATATCGCGACTAATGTCGTATTCAATTCTGTGGTAAATGGGGTCGCTGCCTGACCAGATAATAAAAATTTCTCACAATCAGCAAATTGACCGTCTGCAAAACGCGCACCTGCGATGATATTTCCGTGCCAATCACGCACATCGCCGCGACTGTTAACCACCGCCCACGCAGTGACGGTCAGACCATCAGGTAAACGACGTTGCGCCCACCCTAAGCCCCCTGCCATTGGCTCGGCATTGGGTACCAATTTACCCACCCGCGCGCCCGTGCCAGCCCCTACTTGACCGCTTAAGTGATCAACCGATTGCGCTGACACCGCCATCTCACACGCTAACAGCGCGTCTGCCGGTGTTGGCGCAGCCTGCGGATCACCTGCGCCTAAATCATAAATCGCCGCGGCTGGCACAATGGGCACATAGCCATGACGTGTTTTCACCCCTTGCCCACGCTGTTGTAAAAACGTCATCACGCCCATGACAGCGCCTAAACCAAACGCGCTGCCACCGGTTAACACCAACGCATGAATGGCGGTGATTGGACTGACTAAGGCAAGTGTGGCTAATTCAGACGAGGCTGGCGCTGCGCCGCAGACATAGCACGCTGCAGGCAATGGCTTTTCGAATAAAAAAACCGTTAAACCAGTTGCGCGTACGACGTCCGTTGTATGTCCCACCGCAACAAAAGGATGCAAATTTTTCATAGTGCAGGATATTACTACAATTACCGGTTAAAAATATCAAAATATCTGCTACCCTGTAGCGATGAAAAATTGCCCTAATAAAACTCAAATAATCAGAAAAAAACGAAAATACCACCATCTGATTTTACGAGCTCTCTGCATCCTGTTGCTTAGCTGGCAACCCATGCTGGCGCACGCAACCACGTCGTTGACTGTCGTTTTGACAGGCTTAACTGGCGCACCACTCGACAACGCGCGCGCCGCACTGGATGCCGAAAAAGCACGTTTACTCGCGCAACAAGGAACACCTGCTTCACAAAAAGAGCCGATATTATCTGCAAAAAATAGAAATGCTTTTTATCACGCTGCGCCAGCACTCATTCAAACTGCCATACAACCTTTTGGGTATTTTCATGCCGTGATTCACCCACAAGGACTGACTTATCAAAAAAACACATGGCAAGCAGCTTTTCGCATTTTACCCGGTAGACCTTTACCCATCAGCAAAGTCACCATCACGCTCAAAGGCCCGGGCAAAACAAATATCTCATTACAAAAATACGTACAGCAGTTTCCGCTAACCGTTGGCGCAACATTCAACACACCCGATTATGAAAAAGCACGTGATGGTTTATTACAAACTGCTAATCAACAAGGTTATATCAAAGCGACATTTGTTAAAAAAGAAGTAAAAATTGATTTGAAACAGTATACAGCAGTCATCACACTGCAATTAACAACTGGTGAACGTTATTATTTTGGTCCCGTTACTTTTAATCAAACACCGTTTGCGCCAAGCTTTTTACAACGCTTTATTTCTTTTCATGAAGGTGAACCTTTTTCGAGTCAGAAATTACAAACATTACAAACAAATTTAAGTGAAAGTCATTATTTTCGTGATGTGAACGTCATCCCCGATATTGAACACGCGCAGCAACAATCTGTCCCGATTCACGTCTCTCTTAATGTACCAAAAGCGAAAGCGTATACCGCAGGCGTTGGTTATGGCACATTTACCGGGGCGCGTGCGACACTCGGCGCGGATTATCGTCGTATTGGCCGCTATGGCCAACATTTTTCAATGCAAATGCGTTTATCGTCGGTTTTATCAGGATTATCAGGCAAATATTACATTCCCGGAAAAAATCCATTAACCGAACAATTTATTTTGGGCGCAGAAGCACAAAAATTTAAACCCGATAATGGCCAAAGTACCTCGCAACAGTTTTCTGCTGGCTGGATGAAAAAAGTATCTGATATCCAACACGCATTCACACTGACATATTTAATTGAACATTTCGAGGTTGAGAATACGCCGTCTGAATTTAGTCGCCTACTTTACCCCGGGTATACCGTCTCATGGCTAAAATCAGATAATTTACTTAATCCAACAAACGCCAAAGCACTGCAATTGACCGTGCAAGGTGCTAGTGAACATTTTGCTTCTTACGTCAATTTTTTCCAAACAGAGCTCAAAGGAAAATATATTTTTAGCCCAACAGAAGCGAGTCGTATCATCTTGCGCGGTGATGCTGGGTATACCGTTGTGAAAGATTTAACAAAATTACCGCTTACGTTACGTTTTTTTGCCGGCGGTTTAACCAGTGTACGCGGCTATGCAGACAGTAGCATCGGACCTGGCCGTTATTTAGAAACTGCGAGCGTTGAATATCAACATCGACTGTTTGGTAATCTCAGCGGTGCACTTTTTTATGATGTCGGCACCGCCACCGATCATTTTAATAATTATTTATTTCGTGGCGAAGGCGCAGGTTTGATTTATCATTCGATGATTGGACCAATCCGAGTTTATGTTGCACGCGCCATGAGTAGCCGAGGAAAACCGTTACGCACGGAATTTAGCATAGGACCTGAATTTTGATTAAGATCATTATCAGACTTATCTTCACCGCTTGCATCCTGACTATTGGCGGCATGTTTTATTTTCTGACACTCACAACCACTGGTTTAAAAACTGAGCTCGCTATTCTAAATTATTTTCTTCCACAAAAATTACTGATCTCACACATCGAAGGCAGCTTGTTTTATCATTTTACTTTAAAAAATATTACTTATCGCGATACACAAACCGGCATCGATCTCAACGTTGACGCATTCACTGTCCGCTGGCAACCAAAATATTTATTAGGCGGCAAATTATTTATCACCGATCTCATCCTACAAAATGGTTATCTCATCATTCATCCCAACTCAAAAAATACCAATAAAAATTCAAATACAAATATAAATTTTCACCAGCTGACCCAAACCATAAAATCAATCCAGCATCACGTGGTTATTAAAAAATTATCACTGACGCCGCTACAAATTACTTTTCAACAAACTATATTAAAAATATCTGGCGCCCTGACCGATCAATGGCAATTCACTTGGCAAGGCACTATTCCATCGCTAACTGCATTTTCGCAACGCGCAACAGGCAAGCTTGTCACAAGCGGCAGTATTCAAGGTGCATTGCTCACGCCAACAATTAAAATAACGCTCGCGGGCAATTCGTTACAATTTGATCAACAAAAAATTAAAAAAATTCACACAAACGCACAGCTACTATTACAACCCAATCAAAATTCATCACTTTCCATTGAAACTGAAAAAATTAAAATTAATAATTTTACATTAAATAAATTAGCAGCGCGTTTAACCAGTCGATATCATGTTGCAAAAAATAAAATATTTTTCACAACACAATTAACACTACAGCAACCGCATAAAAACAATATTATTTTTCTATCTACCATCCTATTTGATACGCACAAATCACAAAAACCTATAAAAATACAAGGTAATTTATCAACGCATTTTTCACTGAGTGATTTACCGTTACCCACTATAGACTTTATTAAACAGCTGCGTGGCCAGCTCACGTTGACTAGTCAATTAACCGGTACATTGACACACCCTATTTTCACACACCACATTCAACTCACGGAAGGCGCGCTACAATTACCACTGACTGGCACACGATTTAATGCAATTCGTCTAAATGCAACGATCAATTCGACTTATCAATGCCAATTTTCTGGGACGTTTACGGCAGGATCTGGCCTTGCCTCACTTAATGGAACATTTGACCCGCAACAGTCTGGCTATCCATTTACGCTGCAATTAAAAGGTGAGCACTTACAAAGTGTACAATTACCTTTTTATTCAGCCGTCCTTTCACCTGACCTAACATTGCGTTATGCTGATAACCTACTTACTTTGACTGGAAATTTGCGCATACCAACCGCCAGCATTCAACAAGCTGAAACCAGTCACTCGACTATTACTTTAACCAATGATGTGGTCTTTGCAGACCCAAAAAAATCAAACACAACACTTCCTTTTCGTACCGCGCTACAATTAAACGTCCAACTTGGCAATACAATTACCGTCAACATGCAAGGTCTAAAAACAAAATTAGGCGGCCAATTACATATTCAACAAGTCCCTAACGGCGCGATCACTGCGATCGGTGAATTATTTACCCATCAAGGCAATTATCGTGCGTACGGCCAAACACTGACAATTCAAACGGGTCGTTTGATTTATACCGGTGGATTAATCACAGATCCCGGACTGAATATTAAAGCAATAAAGAAAATACGTAGTGTTGCAATGACAAGCAGCAACTCAAGTTTCACCGGCTCAACTGGATTATCGTCTGTCTATGACGGCGCAAAAGATATCATCGTCGGCGTGCGCGTGACTGGCACACTCAATGCGCCTCAAGTCACTTTGTTTTCAGAACCCAGCATGTCACAAGCCAACATTATGTCATATCTCGTTTTTGGCTACCCACAATCTGGTATTTCTAGTCACCAAGCGGGCACTTTATTCACGTTATTATCCAGCGTCGGACCAACTGGTAAATTATCGGGTATTTCTTCCATACAAGATGGTTTGGCGCAAAAATTAGGATTGAATGAGATCGGATTAGAATCCACACAAGTGTTTAACCCTACCTCGAATGGCACTGTTTCTACCACAACACTCACCATGGGACGACAACTTGCACCAAAATTATCACTCCACTATAGCGTTGGATTATTTTATCCTGTCTCCATTCTGAATTTACGTTATAAACTGAGTCAACGATGGACGCTACAATCCGAAAATTCGACTATTGATAATGGCGCTGATTTATTATTTAGTATTGAAAAAGATTAAAATGAAATAGGATTGTAACGACGCAGATGGTCAGGATTTAAATTAATTTTTAAGGGAGTGCGCCTCAATGAAACTCAAAAATTTCATCTTCATTACTGGCATTTTTTGCTGCAGTCAAGCTATCACGGCATTCGCTGCAGACCAAGCGGTAAAAGAATATACTGTACCGCCTGCCGCTGAATCTGTGCCGACGCCCGATACTATCCCTTCCCTCACAGAAGAACCAGCAAAGATAGCGCCAGCTAAACCGTTACAAGCTGCGCCAACAACTATACCGACAGAGACTCCACCACAAGCACCTGCAGCCACGTAAGATTCAGGTAGTCCGTGTTTTTTAGCTTGACTGACCGCCATCGCCCAACAGCAGACGACATGTTACCAATGGAAATGCGCTTCATGCATCATAAAAAGGCGCTGCTTCGATAAAACAATGTCTCTGCGGAACCCGAGTGAGGCAGTCAAACAGCAGCAAAATAACTTACCTTATCCATCGAAGAAAAAAAGTATCAATAAAAGAACAATAGTTGTTTATATTGTTCTTTTATTTTACTATTCTGCAGATAAATTATTTAATAATTGGAAATTTCGCTTCTATGCTCTCCAAACACTTCTCTTTCTTAATAACCGGTATTTTTTGTTTATTTTCAATTACTAGCTTCGCAGCAACCACTCAGTCACCGGAAGACTATATTACTAGCCAACAAATCATCCGCATCTATATCGAAAATGCAGCGGGTTATGGGGATCAAGCAGCCAGTATGAATGCGATGGCACATATCAGAAAATTAGGCTTTCGTGGTCGCTTTGAAGTGATTTATCCAAATGATGTATTAACGAAAAAGAAAGTTGTCACTTTATTTGGTTTGCCTACGGATATACCGGGTGATTATATCGATACAGAAAAAAATAATCGTTTTATTAATTCCGCAGAACAAATTATCCGCATCCAGCAAAATCAATTACCACCTATCTCCCTCGCGATCAATGGTGGCATGGGACCTCCCCCTTGCTTATTTGATATCGATTGTGGTCCAGCCAAAAATAATAGCTTAGCTTTTCTCGGGGCTGACAATTTACTCGTCATTGGCCCATTCACCCATTACCCCTCTTATGTTTATTTTAAAAATAATCCGACACAAGGGATTGTTTTACCAAACAGCGATGCAGCAACAAAATTTTTCACTTCTGATTCACCTTCTTTAACAAAAATCAGAGAGTTTCTAAATCATGACACGAAGGGTCAAGCATTACTCAAACAAAAACCTGCACTCGCAACATTGATTAAAGAAATTACCAATCAAAAAATTAATTTTTTACCTGTTTATGGTTTCTCAATTCAAGATCCTAGTCGCTATCCAGAAGAAAATAATATCAATGCTTATCATAAATTATTAGAAATTATTGCCGGTGCACGTTACGCACAATTACACGGTGACGGCGATGCTGCAAATCCTTTAATTATTACTGCCTTTTATGATTACACAGTAGAAGCGATGCAATTTAAACAATTACTGCATTCACCACAATGGGGAAAGTACGAAACACCTTATGCAAGTGCCGAGAGAGAAATTATTAAAAATTTAGCATTAGATAAAATTCTCTCTTTTGCAGATATTGCGGATCCAAATACAGTCAATAAAATTCAATCACTCAAGCCAAATGAAATTTTATTACTCTGGCTTGGGCCTCTACCCAAAAATGTCTTTGATGGTTTATATAATCACACTGATACCAATGTTTGGCCTGCTATACGAGAAGGTGCGAGCTCACTCAATAGCCAACTCTTAACGGGTAAACCCCATTTTCGCTGTGCGAGCAACAGAAGCCGCGGATTACAAGGGAGACTGAATTGGGAAATTGGTTACGATCTTATACAAGATTTGACTTTTAAAGACCGCCTAATGCATTTTTACGATCACTTTTGTGTTGATGATGATGCTAGCGCATGGACAACAAATCATGAAATCTATATTGAGCTCGGTAAACTGATTATTGATTCACTTCATACAAACTCACCTATTGCAGCGTATTTCACCCAACTTAAAGCAGAAGCTCTAAAACCAGAGAACGATAAAGTCCGTTATGATATCGAGCAGATGTTGCTACTGATGTAACATGCATCTGGCTAAAAAAATCAAAAAAATAAAAAACTTAAGATTTCATTAAGGATTATATGGTATTTTCACGCTCTGAATTATCACTATCAACTATACATTCTTGTATAATTTCAATAGAGTGCCGATCATGAAAAAAATTATCACTTGTAAAAGTACGCATGATTTACTATTACCAAATTTCCATAATGTTAGAAAAACAATTAGTGAATTAAAAGCAAAAAAATATTATGCATAAGTGATACTACAGATTTAATTGTAGAAGATAAAGAAACACACTCAATTGCATTTCATCTTGCATCACAATGTGAAGAAAAATATTCATTACAATCTATCTTGGAAATAACGCAAAGTGATATTCACGAATTCATCTATAACTCTCCAACATATAATTTTGGCGCACATCTTCCTAACAACATAAATGAACCAAGAAGAGAATATGAAACAATAGATAATGCGCAATTCAAGAAAACTGATGTCCCTACTGATGCTATTCATTACAATCAAAAAACTTCAATCTCTGAAATGCTAAGCTATATAACAAATTATAGTCCTATTTTCTCAAAAGCAATTTACCCAACAAAACTTGCTATCAAAGATTACGAAAGGGGTTCTATCAATACTTACCAAATAAAAAAAGCTAAACAAGAAGCGTTATTTAACTTACGCAATATTGTTAGTGATAACGTGCTAACCAAAAAAGGAGATTCCACTAGTTACCAAGTCACTCATAAATACCTAAAAATGCTACAAGAATACAATCCAACAGCGTTTGAAGATATTTCAGATTTCATTATAGATGAAGAAAGAAGTGAGTTTTTGAGTAACTTTCAAAAAAAAGAAGGCGTCTCACCATGCAGGAGAAAAATTATTATGCCTATATTCTTGCAAATAAAAAGAATGGCACATTATATTTAGGAGTGACATCAGATCTGCTTAGGCGTATTGATGAGCATAAAACAAAATTACACAAAGGATTCACCTCGAAATATAATGTAAATCAGCTGGTTTATTATGAAGAATTTGGTGATATTGATGTTGCTATTCAGCTTGAAAAACGGTTAAAAGAGTGGCCAAGAAAATGGAAATTAAATCTTATCGAGCAAGAAAACCCTTATTGGCATGATCTGTATAATGAAATAGCTGTTTGATTAAAAGCACTGGATCCCGCGGATAAACCGCGGGATGACAGTGTTAGATGCAAAGACAATATGAAACGAAAGGACAACCTTGGTTTAATGCATTGTGTATAAAGATATGCACAAAACGCGGTATGGCAGACCAATTTCGCTATGTGATTTTATGGTGACCGACGAAAAGACGGTGAACTTTCCTCTCTAGATGGCGAATGCGATGGTGAATGGGTTTTTGCTCGCTCAGCCAGTAAAAGCAAATTATCTTTTTCCCATATTCTAGTAAGGCTAAAATTAAGAAGATTACTTACCTTTGGTGAAGAAATAACTGACGCGGCATCCTTGCTCACACTGACACTTGACAGTTTCGCAAGTTCTTCCCAAGAGGGTAAATAATATACGTCCCGTTTTCCGTCCTCACTTTTCCTCTTTTCACCCATATAAATTTTATCGCCAAAAGGCAAGAGACGCGTAAAATTTTCATTCGATGTAATCAATTTTGCAAGGTCATTGCAATATTCCTTGGATAATACCATGCGATCGCGTTCGTCTGAGCAACTTGCAAGTGCTTTGAGATAATCCATTAATCTTGGAAGAAAAGCAACATAAGCGACATTTGTTTCACTACCATAAGTAAATGGAAATGTTGCCAACATATCGCCTGCCGGATGAATACGCAATTCAGGATTATCAAATTGTGAATTGAGTGCGCACACAGCAGATATATATTTTAATGAAATCCGCTCACCCACACCTTCAAAATAATGTTTAAATTGCACAGGGGTGGCAGCCCTCGCTTCATTTATATATTTTTCTCGCTCTAATGGATCGGAAAGTGAAGCCTCAAAATCAGGATGCACGGTTGTAAATATCGTAATGGTATCTAGCGTATAACCAATGCCAACAAGTCCATTTTTTGTGGGATAAGTAATCGCACTTGGATTCTCAGCATGATCAATTTTTCGAAAATCTTTCGCATACATCGCAGCGACAACCGGAAAACCATGTAACAATCTTGGTACACCAAATGCTGGTGGCGTTGGATCCATTAATTTTTCTTCATCTGGACCACTCGCAATTGCTATTTTTTTCAACGCGCCACCCAAACCAATCGCTATAATCATTTCATCGTAATATTCATTTACTTCTTTACCTGTCTTATCTCTAAAAGTCGCAATAAACCGACCAGAGAAGTCGTCTTTTCGCGCAGCCATGAATTCTCTATTGCGTATCAATGGTATAGCTTGTCGCTTCACTTCATCGCATAACGCTTTTTCAAGATCAGAGATACTCATTTGCATGTGCGGATCATCAATGAATTCTGCTGATCTCAATTGATTATACGATTTTGCTGAAAATACCGCTTTAGCACGAGAAGGGTCTTCTTTTGATAACAAATCTTTTTGTACAGCTGCCGGAAGTGTTTCAAACGTTTCTTGTTTCAAATAAAGCAACTCTCGCCGCTCACTTGGTGCTTCACGTTTTTCCATTATTTTAATCGAAACATCACCGGCTTTACCGAATTCCTCATGCAATGCAAGTGCAATTCTCGTGCCGACGGGTCCTGCACCTACGACTAAATAAGTTTTCAAAATAACATTCTCCTTGTTTTATTTAACTATTAAAAGTTTTACTCTTCTACGTTTTCCAACACACGTCGCACGACAAAACGTGGGCGTTTCCTCACTTCTTGATAAATACGACCAATGTATTCACCCACCACGCCTAAGCCTAATAGCACAATCCCTATCAAGAAAAACAAAATAGCAAATAACGTAAAAACACCTTCGACTTCGGGGCCCACAATCAAACGCCGAAGAGCTAAATAAATCACAAACACAAAACTAAAAAATGACACTAACATCCCAATCAAAGTAAAAACTTGTAAGGGAAAAACAGAAAAACCCGTGATTAAATCAAAGTTATAACGAATCAAACCATATAACGTATAATTTGAGGTACCAGCAAAACGTGTTTCATGTGCCACGCCCACTTCGGTTGGGTTGCTTGCATAATTTAATGCTAATGCCGGAATAAAGGTGGTGGTTTCACCCGTTGCCGCCATCAAGTCAACAATTCGACGACTATAAGCACGCAACATACAGCCTTCGTCTTGCATTTTTAATTTTGGCATCATTTTAGCGCGTAATTTATTATGCAGATTGGAAACAAATAAACGCCACCAACTATCTTGACGACCTAAGCGATGCGTATTGACCACATCATGCCCTGCTTCCATCGCGGCCACTAACTTTGGGATTTCTTCTGGTGGATTTTGCAAATCCGCATCCATGGTAATGATAATTTGCCCGCGAACCCGCTCAAAACCAGCCATAATCGCCATATGTTGGCCAAAATTGCCGTTAAACTCGATCACGCGAATTTGTTCTGGACGTCTTTGGTGTAACTCACGCAATATTTCAGCAGAACGATCGCGGCTACCATCATCGGTTAACAAGACTTCCCACGACTTCCCTAACGTATCTAATGTGCTCGTCAAGCGACGATACAACTCTTCAAGGTTCGCTTCTTCGTTATAGACAGGAATAACGACACTGATATAGGGATCTGGCACACGCATTAACTTATACCTCTAACTCTATGTGATAAAATGTCGCGGGATTATACTGCAAAACTTGATGAATCGATATTTTTGAGAAGGTTGCTGGTGACACCATGAATAGTAAAAAAATTATTCAAATTTTCAAGCAATTACATGCAGCTAATCCACACCCAACGACCGAGCTCATTTGGCACTCCCCTTTTGAACTATTAATCGCTGTTATCTTATCTGCACAAGCAACCGATATTTCTGTTAACCGTGCCACTGAAAAGCTCTTTGCCATCGCCAATACGCCAGAAAAAATCGTCGCACTCGGTGAAACAGGCTTAAAAAACTATATAAAAACCATAGGTCTTTTTAACAATAAAGCAAAAAATATTATTGCCACCTGCAAGATTTTAATACAAAAATTTAATAGCACTTGCCCAACCAGCCGCGAAGCACTTGAAGCATTACCCGGTGTTGGCCGAAAAACGGCAAACGTCATTTTAAATACCTGTTTCGGCGAACCGACGATTGCTGTTGATACACATATTTTTCGTGTCGCTAAACGTATTGGTTTTGCAACAAAAAGTGACACGACACCACTCGCTGTTGAAAAAAAATTATTGCAGATTATTCCCAAAAAATTTTTACATGATGCACATCACTGGCTAATTTTACATGGACGTTATATTTGCAAAGCAAGAAAACCCGAGTGTGAATCATGCATCATCAATAAACTCTGTGAGTTTCCTGAAAAAAATCTAAAAAAATAGCAAGGTAATACCCCACTGAGGTATAACATAGCAAGTAAGTATTCAGATATTTTATTTTTTTATTTTTTATTTTTTATTTTTTAAAAAAGAATAAATCACACCGCTTGCTAAAAGTGAAACAGTGACAATTAATGATATTGCCGGCGGAATTTTTGCAAGCCCAAAGGCATCCGCAATAAATATTTTTGCACCAATAAATATTAATACAGCTGCCAAGGCATATTTTAAGTAATAGAATCGATCAAGAATCGAAGCAAGCGCAAAATACAGCGCACGCAATCCCAATATAGCAAAGATATTACTTGTATAAACAACATAAGGATCTTGCGTGATTGCAAAAATAGCTGGGATGCTATCCACTGCAAAAACTAAATCAATAAATTCAACCATAATGAGAGCAATAAACAACGGTGTCACAAAAAACTTTTTTACTTTAGAAACAGGATCCATTTGATACACGTAAAACTTTTCACCCTGTAAATGTTCCGTAATCCGTAAATGACTTCTTAACCAAAGCAACAAAGGATTTTTTGTGATATCAACAGCATGATCAGAGATAAAAAACATCTTAATCCCAGTAAAAATCATAAAGGCTGCAAAAATATACAACACCCACTCAAATCTTGTAATAATCTGCACACCCAAACCAATCATGATGGCTCTTAATACAATTACCCCCAAAATACCCCAAAAAAGTACACGATGTTGGTATTTTGCTGGAATCGAAAGAGAGGTGAAAATCAAAGAAATAAGGAAAATATTATCGAGTGCGAGTGACTTTTCAACAAGAAAACCAGTGATGTATTCAGCAAAACTATCTAACCCTTTGATATACCAAACCCACAATCCGAAAAAAAATGCAATTACGATATAAAAAGCACTCATCCATAAACTTTCTTTAAAACCTATTTCCCTGCTAGTTCGATGAAACACGCCTAAATCAAGCGCTAATAAAATAAAAACAACGGCTAAGAAAACACCCCACATCAGCATACTGTTTGCCATAGCGCGCTCCCTTGCAGGCTTAGCTTCTATGCTAGCAGTAAATACTTCAAAAAAAAATCGAAATAAAAAAACACCCTTTGCCTAAAATTTCTTTCAAAACAAAGGGTGTTTAATTTAATTTGATATTTTATAAAATTTTAGAAATACACATCAAACTGTGCAGTGACCGTATTCCCCGCGCGGCCTGTTGAAGGGCTGGCTGGTAAAGTGGAACCCGAAGCTGTTGAACTCGCTGCATAAAAATAATCACGACGGAATTCTAGGCTTTGCAAGGTGTCACGCCAAATCGATGTATTAAATACAGCTAATAAACGATGCTCCGGTAAGCCTAAAGCCAGCGCATCTTTAGTCATACCATAACCGACTGCAACTGAGCTCGGATGGGAGAATGACATAAAGCTATAGGTTGCTTCCGTATGTAAAGCCTGTGGACGGGCACCATGACTGTTCATGGTTAAATCGGCCATGCTAAATTGTTTTGCCGCCGTAATATATTCGGCCAAGACGTTCACATGCGAACCAATACTCACAATCCCACGCGCATTATACGCAGGCACGCGGTGCACTAATTGCTCACTATTTACACCATTTGTCCCACCAAAACCATTGAAGTTGGCAGTCGAATTACCCACATCTTGCATACCTACCGAATCCGCTAAGTTAGCAATCACGCCACCACCAAAATCAGCGCTTATTGCATTCTGCACAAAACGATAACCTAGATTCAAACCACCATTGCTAACGCGACTACTGCTACCTGTATACGTATCGCCTTTAAAAATATAACCGGCTGTGTAAAACGCATCCTCTTGCTGCGGCTGATAACCTAACACCAAAGCACGTGCTTTAGTTCTTGCCAAGGATTGCGTCATGGATGCTGTGACAAAGCTGGTGCTATAGGTACCAAATGGCACATACAATTGACCAAACGTGCCATAAAACGGCGTACGATTAAAATTACCGACTGTAATAAACGCTTGATTCACAAACACATGGGAATTTAATACACGTGAATTATTATTAAAATTGATGTTACTCGACGCAGGTGGCGAATTATCATAATTTAAGGCAATCAATGCTGACAACCATGGCCCCGGCCCTAAGACATACGCATCAATGCCTGCACTCGTAATGTCTAAATTACTGCTGGAACTACTACCCGGTAATTTTTGTAACGTACCTTGACCTTCAACGATACCACTCAGCAATAAATGCGTGCTGCCAGGTGATGGTTGAATGCCTAATGCTTGTAAGTGATTCGCTACATTTTTACGCAATTTTAATAACGTCACATCTTGATTCACACTTGGCGTATTAATAATTAAATGACCGCCAGAATAAGAAATCGGGATACCAATATAGGGCCCGCTAGACACAAACGATTTACCTGGCACACCAAAATCTAAAGGTAAATACGTCAGCGAGGTAGCTTCGTTGCTATTATCTTCCCCTGCTGTTTCTTCTGCAGCAGGCACAGGTGTTAATGTATTGTCTGTCGATGCAATACTGCCTTTATGTACTTTAATTTTTGATATTTTTTTATTTTGATGATGCACTTGTGTTTCTAAATTACTCACTTGCTTGCTCAGCTGAGCAACTTGCTGTTTAAGTTGATCAATATTTTTACTTTCAGCGGAAGCAGCAAAGGCTGGCAACGCAATGATCCCACCCAACGCTAATCCGAACACGAGCCGTGTGACTTGTTTTGATGTATGCATAGAAACTGCTCCCCGCAGAATTTGTATTAATTTTTAACAGAATTGATTTTTTTGGTTAACTAATAAAAGGGTGCACAAAGTACCAAAGTTTATGATGAGGCTCAACTCTAGATTTGAATGGCGCAGAAAAATTACAATAACTAGAACTTGCGTTTGCACTTTTTTAAATCAAAATTCCCAAGGAATTCCGATTTATCTTGTTAGGGCTTGAATAGTAACTTTACATCGCTCAAATTTCTAGTAGATCGATGCAGTTATTCTCATACCGCGCTTTATGTGCTACATCCAGTTTACTTTTAGTGTTTCCCTAGATCCCGCAGGATGACAAGATAGCCGAAATGAATGATTCGGTCTACTCGTTTTTTTATTAATAGCGCTGCCAACGTAAGTCAGGCGAAAGCGAGTACACCATCTGATCAAGCGGATCAAGACAAATTAAAGAAACCCACGCATGCATAAAAAGATTTTTCAACTTAGCATGCTGAGCGATAATCTGTGTAACACGATCTCGCGGTGCATACACAACCGTCATCAATCTAACTATTTCATGGTAATTTTTTTTATCATGCAGTTTCACTGATTGCAAAGGCAAGCCATGCATTAAATCACTAGCATTTCCCTGCATAATCGCTATCTTACCTGTAATATTTTGTGTGATTTTACTCCCACTGCCATAGGCAATATTATCAAGCGTCGAAAACAAATATTGATAATTAATCCATTGGGCAACGATCATCGGTGCGGTCAAAATAGCCGTGAGCAACGTAGCATCATGATCATCCTCCCATCGATAGGAATGCAAAAAAACACGGCCTTCTAAATCCATATTTTGTGTTAAATGACGTGGACCAACAATCAACGCAGCGTTTCGGGCCAACCCCCACTCTGGACGCGTTTGCGCCCAATCGACACTGCGACGTGTGATATCATGCGCATCTATTTTCTTATTTTTTGTCACTAATTTTTCTGCACGTAGTTGACTATTCTGCAGACGTGCAGCATGAAAATCTTGTTTTAATTGGTGGAGCAATGTGCGCATATCAGGTGTTTGATCAAACCGCTCATGATGATAAATTGTTATTTCATCAGTCGTTGTATGATGAAGCGCTGCAACAAAAACCGTATGATCCGGTATACAAATATTCTTCTCAGTCAAATACTTTCTGATTTGATGATCATTTAAAATCGACACAAGAATACGTGCATTCGGCGCACCATTTTTACCGCCGCATGCACCGCAATCTAACGCTGCATGGTAAGCATTGTTTTCTGTCCCAGCACCATGTCCGCACAACACAATACATGGCGCAAACTGTTGAGTTAATCCAATCATACGCAAGAAATTTTCTGCATAAAAACATTGGTCGTCGAAACGTATGCCATGCATCGGATCAGCATCATTCAATATAGGCATCATAGGAATAAATTCATGAGATAATTCTAGATATTTTTTCTTAAAACGGTTCGCTGTCATCGGCGCAATCGTACGCAGCAACATCCAGACACCACTCCAAAGCCCTAACACTTCGACCAATAAAAATGGCGTTACGAACGCATACTTTAACATCTGATAAAGCGTTTTTACTTTTGTGAGACGGTTTTTCTTTTTGAACATCTTAATTTTTGATTTTTTTTCACAATGTATATTTTCCCTGACGATATGCTTGGGTGACAATAACACTGGGCAAGAGGCGACACTCGTTTCACTGAATTCATTATTAATTTTCACCGGCACACCAAAAAAGCCGGCAAAGCCAAATGTTTCATACTCTCCTTGCGCCTCTATGGCTCGCCGAAAAGGCTCTGAACGCACGTCAATACAAAATACAAGTTGAGCTAAATAATTCTTTTTTCTTTCTGCTACGCAGGGTAATTTATTTGTGAACAACCCTAACAACTGATCTCGGTATTTTTTTTCACTGTTATTCAGATCATCTATAATCTTATTAATTTTATTTTTATTAAAATTTTTTTCTTTGGTACGATAAAAACTAAAGAATTCTGCCGCCTTTGGCCACAATAAATATGTCATGATAATACGTATTGCCAAATACTCAACAGACAGCACTGAACATAAATGATTTTTATTTTCTTGTGACCATGTTGTTTGATAGCAAATATAACTCGCCCACCCAGGCAACGTGGTTAACAATAACGTCATGAATTCTGTAGATTGTTGCTCTTCTATACCAAGTTTATCTAAACACAACAATATTGCTTGCTCAGGTGTCACTGGCAAATTTGATAGAAAATGATATTTCACCTTGTTGGATTGGCATAATTTACTATCATATAAAGCAAGCTGTCGAAAACATTGATACAACCCTTTATCACGCAAAGGCATTTTGACTGTTGCTTGCCCCTCATCAAAAAATGCTTGGCACCATTTTATCGTTTCTCTATTTATTTGCCGCAAGACAGCGGGGATATCACTTTTCTGAAAATGACGCATTCCCTCTGCTATTGCGTCTGTAAAAGATAACTTTTCGAAGCCTAACAGTGGATTCACCGCAACTAAATTTTTTAATGGCCAACACGGTGCAATTTTTTCGAAAGCATCCGATACTGATTTTTTTATATTTTTTATTTTTTTATCATCAGCATGAATCATCTTCTTTGATAATAATGACTGATTTTTTTTATTTATTATTGTTTGCATCTCAACCTCATTCATAATGATAATCATTGCGATACGCGGTGACAGTTGCAGGATGCGGTTGACTCGCATTCAACGCTTTCATATAAAAAAAGCGCAATACTTTTGCTATTTTTTCATTTTTAAAAATTGTGTCTTTAAATAATAGCACCAGCCAACCTATCAAAAAAAACAGAAAAACAATAATATACAAAATATGCAGCGGTTGTGCCTGAAACACATGTATTGGCGCAAAAAAAGATTCCATCAATTTAACGCTGCAGCCATACAGATAGGCAAACAAGACTGTCAGGCATAAAATAATTGGAAATTTTTGCCATGTACTATATATAAATAAAGAAATTGAAAACTGCGTTGCCATGATAAAAACGAATCCGATCAAAATTAACATCGTATCTTTTGCGAACCATGGCGCATGTATCGCGCGTGCAAAAAAATAACTTGCAACTGCACCACATGCGACCGCTAAACTAAATTTGCTGAAACTGATCATTCCATCAATAGCAAAACGTTTTTCTTGTGCAGCGCTATTAGAAGAAAGAAATAAATTTGCTTTAAACATACCGTGCCAACAAAGATGCGCAATCGCTGCGGGAAACAATCCTAAACCACATTGCACAAACATAAAACCCATTTGCCCCATAGTAGAACAAGCGAGCATACGTTTCACATCATGTTGCATTAATTTCCATAAAGTTCCCAAAAATGCTGTTATCGCACCGAAAACAAAGATAATCATTAAACTTGTTGGTGCAGCGAGAAATAATGGTGCAAACCGCGCAAGTAAGAAACCACCGCCATTCACTAAACCTGCATGCATTATCGCAGAAACGGGGGTGGGAGAATTGAGTGAACTTAATAACCAACGATGAAATGGCCAGATCGCGGATTGCGTCATGGCAGCAATGATAATCAGCGCCATGGCGACTAGACTAAGCGGATGACTGACATCAACATGTTGTAATATCGCTTGAATAGAAGTCTCTTTCGTTTGGAAAAATAAAATAAAAAACGCGCAGGTAAGACTGACTAGACCAATCGCAAGTATTTTCAAAGTATACAAACCAGCGTAGCGTGCAGCACGCCATTTCTTTTTATGCACCATCAATCGAATCAAAAGTGCATTACTCATAGTCCAAGCGGCTAACAAAAGAAATAGATTATCGGACGAAACCATGATTAACACAGCAAGAATCAATAACCCAAGGCGCCAAAAAAATTTTGAATATTGGCTATCGCCTTGCATGTAGCGTGTCGCAAATAAAGCCACCATACTACCGATAAAACTCACCAAAAAAATTAAGGTAATCGCCAACCTATCAAAATGAAATAGTGTTTTTAATGAATCAGTTAGCATGTCTTTTCCTTTTATTCTCTAAAGTTCTTGCCGTGAGGATAGGGAATTACTTATAATTAGTAAAATTAATAATTTTGATTAATTATATTAGAAAAAATTATGAATATTGATACAATAACGCTCCAATGCTTTTTAGCCATTGTGGAAAGCGGCAATATCACCAAAGCAGCGACGAGTGTGGGTAGAACGCAATCGGCTGTCAGCCAAAAAATGGCAAGGCTCGAGTCCATGCTAGGCAAACAATTATTCTGCCGAGGTAAAAATTTCTCACTCACACCTGAAGGCGAATTATTTTTGGGCTATGCGCGCCATATTTTCGCTTTACATCGAGAAGCCATCGATCGTTTCAAAGAACCAGATTTACAAGGTGAATTTCGTTTTGGTATTCCAGAAGACTTTGCGAGCGTTTACCTCTCTGATGTATTGGTGAATTTCGCTAGAATTCATCCACGTATTTTTGTCAATGTGGAATGCGACCTCACACTGCATTTACTTGAACGATTCAAGAAAAAAGAATTTGACATGGTCTTACTTAAAATGAATCGGCCCGAAGATATTCCAAATAGCGTCGGTATTTATTCTGAAAAACTTGAATGGGTAGCACATAAGAGTTTGGTATTAAATAAAGATAAAGTGTTACCACTTATCCTTTCACCACAACCTTGTGTCTATCGCGCAAGAGCACTAAAAGCATTAGAAATGGCTAACATAAAATGGCGAGTGGTTTTCTCTAGTCCTAGCTATGCCGGCACATTAGCAGCAGTAAAAGCGGGTCTCGGTATCACTGTCTTACCAAAAACCATGATTCCAGAACAGTTACATATTTTAAATACCGCTGAATTACCACTATTAGATGATACGCATATTTGTCTTTTAAAACAGGATACAAATAATCAAGCATTATCTTCTTTTGAAAAATTTGTTTTGATGAAGCTAAAGCATTAATTAACTCGATCTTGATTAGTGTACATTAATCAAGTATGCTTGCTATTATTCACACAAGCGAGGATGGTTATGCCACACGGCGGTAAGCGTAAAGGTGCAGGTCGACCAGCGAGCAGCGGCCCATTCGGGGAACCCACCACCCCGCTGCGTTTGCCTATTAGCTTGGTCGACGACGTTCGCCGCTTTGTTGCGCACCAAGGTTACCGTTTACCACTCTATAGCTCACGTGTTGCTGCTGGCTTTCCTTCACCCGCGGATGATCATATTGAAAAAACGTTAGACTTGAATACACACCTTATTCGGCATCCTGCCGCAACTTTTTTTGTGCGCGCCATTGGTGACTCCATGAAAAATGCCGGCATTCATGATAATGATATTTTAGTAGTGGATAGAAGTCTCGAACCACTGCCCGGCAAAATTGCCGTTGTCGCACTAGATGGCCAATTAACTGTCAAGCGATTAGCCAAATCGAATAATGGCACATTACGTCTCATGCCAGAAAATCCAGATTATGCGCCTATTGAGATTCAAGAAGGTAACGACGTGTATATCTGGGGAATTGTCACCAGTGTCATTCATGCTGTGTAGGGAGACAACTTCAGTGGGAGTGTATTTTTTTGCTTAACTGATCGCAATTACCAAACAGCAAGCTGCATTTTACTGATAAAAGTACGTTTCATGTGATAGGAAAGGGCAAGACCTCGATCACTTGCAACAGCCGATGAACGACTGATATGCAGTTAAGCAATAAAACACACCCCCACTGAGATATTACCTTTGATTAGGTGAGGAGAGATATCATGAGTATCTTTGCACTGGCAGATTGCAACAATTTTTATGCTTCCTGTGAACGCGCATTTAATCCATCGCTCAATGGAAAACCCATTGTGATTCTCTCCAACAATGATGGTTGTATTGTTGCTAGATCAAATGAATCTAAACAATTAGGCATTCCAATGGGCGCCCCCTATTTTCAATGGAAAACATTCTGTCAAAAAAAACATGTTGCTGTTTATTCTTCAAACTACGCACTTTATGGTGATATGTCGCAACGTGTCATGACGATACTTGAGCAGTTTTGCCCAGAAATAGAAATTTATTCTATTGATGAAGCATTTTTATTATTAAACCAATTTGCTTGCTATGATTTAACAAGTTATTTAACCATGCTCAGAAATAAAATATTACGCTGGACAGGTATTCCCGTTTCCATTGGATTTGCGCCGACTAAAACTCTTGCAAAAATTGCGAATTTTATTGCAAAAAAACACACAACAAATGGCGTCTATAATTTACTCGATACGACAAAACAAAATAACATTCTGCAATCTTTCCCAGTACAAGAAATATGGGGTATTGGCAAAAAATTAGCTGCCCGCCTGCAAACCTGCGGTTACCAAACTGCTCAAGCATTACGCGATGCGGATACTGCATTTATTCGCAAACATTTTGGCGTGGTCATGGCGAGAATCCAGAGTGAACTACGCGGGATCCCCTGCCTTTCACTTGAATCTATCCGTCCACGCCAACAAATTATGTCTTCACGTTCTTTTGGTCGAGCCATTACTCAAATCGAAGAATTGTCGGAAGCCATTAGTCATTACACGGCATTAGCTTGTCAAAAACTTCGAAAACAAAATAGCCATGCTGCAAGGCTTTATATATTTTTGCAAACACGTTTTGAAAATAACCCTGAAAATCACTATGAAAATGGCATGACGCTATCTTTTCCAACACCTTTATCAGCCTCACCGCAAATCATTGCCTTTGCGCAACAAGGATTAAGAAAAATTTTTAAGCCGGGCTATCAATATAAAAAAGCAGGCGTGATCCTTCTCGATTTATCCCCAACACGCTACCAACAAAACGACTTATTCTCTTCTCGCATCAATCATAAACACATCCTTTTGTCAGAGACGGCGGATCGTATCAACCAAAAACTCGGCAAAGAAGCTGTGTTATTTTGTGCCGAGGGAATTCAACGTTCGTGGAAAAATCGAAATAATATGAAATCACCTAGTTACACAACAAAATGGAGCAATTTAGCTCAAGCTTATTGTAGATAAAAAAATAATAATGGAATCATTGGAAAATTCCACAACCGTTTCGACACGTTACATTAACGCACAGCGCATGTTATGAAGACACGACTTTTTGTAAAGATCACGGTATAGCTGATTGAAAAGCAGCTGTTTCTGCATGATATAAATATTCCAATGTTTGTGAAGCATCCAATCATCATTAAATTTATTCGATGGGTACCCAGGAAAAGGCCCTATTCTCCATTCGGGGTATATCGCATAAGCAACCCCAAGACCACCATCTTGGGGAAACATAGAATACTCACGAAGCCGATCATCTTTAATCTTCATCAATCGATTCTGCGGCTGATTGGTCCTTAGTTTTACTGTATCCAATGAATCAATAAAAGATGCCGCATCTGCTGATGAGACAAAACATTGTGTCACCCCAAAGACCCGCTGCCAACAAAATGCAAGCTCGAACTTCAAATGTTTGGGACAAACAAAAAAAGGAGATGCGTTTAGATAATTATTACGATCATCAGCGATGCGCTCATCCAAAATACGCGCGACTTTTTGCATGAATTGCGGGTTAAACGTACGGCCGGTTTTGATGGGATCATTTCGTGTGGCTTCAAGAAATAACATAAATTTTTCGTACTCTCTTGCAACCTTCGAATCTTCAATCACTGCAACTTTGTCCTGATCTTGCATCGATATGCTAACTTCTGAAAATTGCCGAATAACCTTGTCCAACACTCTCAACTGTTTAAAAAGAGGCTGCCAGCGTTTTAGCTCGGCTCTTTCCCATCCACGCGGAAATTGAGCTTTCCATTGTTTCAGTGTTTCTTCTGGACCGACATGGGCAATCATATGTTTCTGAATCAGCTCTGTCATTTGCGGATCTTGACAGCAAAGTGCAGCACGATAAGGTGTAGCTGTAATGGTGTATCCAGCATAATCTTTTACTGTGGATTCATAAAGGATTAACCAAGGATATTTTTCGAGGGTGGCATTAACTTTCATGGGGCGTCCCTGTACAATATCTCTCAACAATCGTGCCAAGAGATTATCCCGCTCTGCATTCGCTGCTGTTTTAAAAAACGTATTAAAACGTCTATCAACTGAAGCTAGTTGACTATAGCACCACCTCAATCCTTTATGATCTATCTCTTCCTTTTCCTCTAAACTTATCTCTTCCTTTTCCTCATCGTAGTTCAATTTCATTTCCGTGATAAAGCTTAAAAGATAAAGAAATAAATCCATATTTAAAGTTTGTAGAGAAAATTTCTGAGAAGGAAATTCATCGGATAGAGATTTCTGTGGAGGGTTTTCCATAATAAAATTTCCACGCATTTTTATAAAATATGATATTAAACTTATTCGTCACTAAAAATCTGTTATTAGCTGTTATGCGGCCTGCAAAATAAACACCAATTATTGGTATCGCATAAATAAAAGCAGAAAATGCGCCATAGCAAGCAAATGCAGATTGATCACTCGTCCGCAATACGAAGGATGGAATCATTGGAAAATTCCACAACCGTTTCGACACGTTACATTAACGCACAGCGCATGCTATGACGATGCGTTTTTTCGTAAAGATCACGGTATAGTTCATTGAAAAGCATGGTTACATGTATCATGTCCGGCGTAAATTTATTGAAATCACTAAACTGACAAAGTCGACTGATGGTGTTACTGGTGCAGAAGCCGCTGCCATATTATTTAACTTTGTTGAAACATGAAAGCATCATGACATTGAGCCTTACCATTAGCTTCGTTACGTATTACAACAAATGCCATTGTGCCAATCAGATACTGAAACAGCAGCATTATTGTTATTCAATATTGATAGATCATTACTAGACGGGTAGAGAAAATAGCGCTTACGAAAAAGATATTATTTGTTGATTTCTAATAGCTTTTTGTGTTTTTCACGGCCGACTGCTTAGGGTATATATTTTAAGCTCATCTAAAATAACCTGGCGCATCATAACTGATACGCCAGCATCGATCCTGCAGCTTTTTTAAAAATTAAAATCCAAAAGCTGGCGGCGGCTGCATCGTTACTTCTGCTTTTTCTTCATCTGACTCAAACAGCGTTGAAGTATTTTTTAAACTTTCCGGATTTAAGTGACTACCTGCAGAAGCACCAAACAAAGTCGGTGAACCTGATGCAGGCGCAAAAGGACTTTTGGATTGACTCATTCCTTTATTGACTGACACAATCTGCAATGCAGTATTAAGGACATTTCCAGCCTGCCCAAAGAACATGCCATCACCCTGTGCAGGGCCACCGGCGCCATTGTTAACAACCATGGCAGGCGTTGGCATACTGGAAAAATTCTTAGAAACTTCTGCCAGCAACCGAAGTTTTTCCAGTTCCAGATAACTTGGATTTTCCAGTTTCTTCAATTCCACTTCTGCAAGCGCCATTTTACCTGCAGCCTCCAGCATGGCAGATTTTTTCTGGGTTTCTGCTTCATATAACTTTATATCAGCAGCCTGTTTTCTGATTTGAGCCTCGGTATTAGCCTGAATTTTTCTAGTAGCAGCTTCAGATTCAGCTTTTTGGGTTGCTGTATAAGCTTGCGCATCTGCTTCCGCTTTTTTTTGCGCCAATAGGGTTTGCGTTTGCATTTGATTGGTAATTTCAGTTTTCTGTGCGTCTACCCTGATTTTTGCCATCTCAACTGCATTGCGCGCCTGCTGTAAATCCAGTTCAGCCTCTGCCTTTCTTGTATTTGCTGTCGCATCTGCCAGTGATTTTCCAACTTCCTTGTCCCGAAAATCGATATCACTAATAGCAACATCTATAATTTCAATACCCCAATCCCTAGTCTCATTAGTCAACTTACGTTGCACATTTGTACATAACTGACCGCGATAGGCATCGCCTTCAATCCGACTGTGATCACCAAAAATAGGGACCGAACTTTTAGATTCTTCATTCTCACTGTCTTTTGTGCTAGATTTCGAAGCCAATAGATGATGATGATCTGGTGAGATCATGGATAAATCAGCTTTGGACATTTGATACCGCAAAATAGCATCAGCACAACTTTCCAGTGAGACCTGAAGATTCTCCTGCCCAATGCCGGTCACCATTTGATGTGGATTGGAAATCCGGTAAGTCACCTGCCCTGTCACCAGCATAGGCATCCTGTCACTGGTCGTTACATTGATTTCATGTAATTGCTTGATAATGTTACGAGTAGAAATCGCTTCTTCTGCAACTTTCAAAGAAGGATTATCAAATGAATATAATCCACGTTCGAGTATCGTCAGTCTGCCATCCTGCCAAACAGCGCGCGCTTCACCTTCTCTAACAATAATTCGCGTCAAATTATGAAACTGAATTAAGGAAGAGTTGGCATCGAAGGAACGAATATATTGGAATTGTGGATCATTGTAATAATGAACACCTGGCATTAATTCCATGGCTTTGCCTTGATATAAAGCATACCCAATAGTGCCAGGCTTAATTCTGATAATGGTGTAGGATCCATGTGTAATCAATTCATCAGAGACATCCTTGATTGCTTCGAATTTAAAAACTGGAGATTTGATTCTGTAATAGCCTTCAGGCAGGATTGCAGGGCTGCTACCATCCCACACCAGCCCCAATTTACCTTTATTTACCCGAATCAAATGAATCGTATCATGCTGGATATAGGATTCAGTTTCAGAATAAGACGCTTTATATGAAAAACTCTGTGAATTTTTTACATAGATGCCTGGGTTCAAAATAACAGGTTGGTTGTCATCATACGCCAGACCAATTCTGCCCTGTGGGATTCTGACAATGGAAATGCTGCCATGCTGAAAATACTCTGTGACCGGCCCGTCCTGAACATTGGGATAGATTTTTTTGAATGATTTGGTATCAAGCAACCCAGAAAAGTTGAAGCCCGGCCTGTCAATCACATGCAACCCCGACAACAAAATGACAGGATTACCATTCATGAAACCAAGGCCAAGTTCATTGTTTCTGACACGCACGATATTCAGCGATAAAAAGGTATGGCAAGGTTGATCCACTTCCTTGATATCAGCACTGTTTAGTCGAAATACTGCCGTGTTGTACGCATGTCTTCCTGGCATTAAAACGACTGGACTATTCCCGTCAACGGCAAAACCAATACGGGTCTGCGGAATACGTGCAATCGTGATATTGTCTTCATTGATATACTCATCAGATGTATGGGCAATTCTGGCACGCCACGTATGTCTTGGCCCAGTTAAATAATACATGGAGGGACCCATAGAAATTTCCTGCCTGCCTGCATTATCTGAAAAATGAATCTCGCCATTATTGAGCGTCCGCAGACTACGATAAAATCCAAAAAATGGCGCACCGATGATTGCAGAAAATGCAACCTTCGCATATCGCGCGGCGCCCTCTGATCGATGACGGCCATTGACGACATCCAGCATTGCTGCGTCTGATTCAGCATTTTGTTGCCTGATCCAAGCCCGACCATGATCTGCACCTGATGCCCATTGTAAAAAACTTTCTTTTGCGATCGGCGCCCATATCCAGTCACGCTGATCATCAGGGCCCATTTGATCGAAAGAAACCAAATCAGATTGCATGTAAGTCACATCTTCAGATTTCACTTCTGAATCATTTATTTCAAATTGGATGGGCATTGCTGCAGCCATCAAATCTTCTTCTAATGGCACAGAAGGCACTTGCTCAATGATTTCACTTCGATTGATTATTTTATTGAATGCATCTGTTTGTTCTTCAACTGACTCACCTTTCTGGCTTAAAATTTTAAGATCATCTTGTTTTTTTTCTTCAACTGATATAGTAGCAAGTTCTTCCCCAAGCTCCTGCTTTCTGCTTTCTCTTGAAACCATCATAAAGCTTACTCCTTGAGTTGATAATCTAAACAAAAATAGCTACGCTAAAATATAGCTTTTCTAAAAAAGCTGCTACAGCTAACGACAACGCGCGCAACTCATCTACAAGTAATGAAGCAATTTTTTTCGATAACTCTTGTGATAAAAATTATAGATTCGAAAATCCAGAATCCATTTTTTTTACAACAGAACTAAAAAGCGTCATCATCACAAAAATGAGAACAATTCCTAACAAAAATAACGTTGAAAGTAAAAACACATGACGATAAATTTGCGCACCATGTACCAAAGCAGGCAGCGTATCCAATGCAAAATTCACATTGCCAATTTTTGAAAAAACACCGGTAAAATAACTCGAAACAGCACAACCCAACATATAAATACCAATCATCACACCTTCATAACCGACAGGCGCAATACGTGTAATCAACGAAATCACAATCGGCATCACACAAAGCTCAGCGATTGGAAACAGCAGATAAGCAAATACCACCCATGCAACCGATGGCTTCGCGCCCGAAAATATTAGCACTGAAGCAGCACCGACAAAAACTAAAAACCCTAACCCAAGCACCATTAAGCCGGCAGAAATTTTATAAAATCCTGCAACAATTTCATTTTTTGCTTTTATTTTTGCAAGCGCGGCCATTACCCCCCCTCCCGCTAGCATCATAAATAAAGGATCTAGCGCATAAAATAGAGAAGGAGGAATAATAAACCCTGCGATTTGACGATCGACAATTCTTTCAATAAATAAATTTAACGTTGTGCCACCCTGCCCAAGAAACATGAAAAATACCATCATCATGCCAATAGAAAGCAAAATGTTCTTCATTTTTTTTCGATTAACTGGATCAAATTGCCTATAGAGTATTGTCAAATAAAAAGTAGCAATCAATACAGCCGCATGCACAAAATAACGTGTCAAACCATGCGAAATAAACGTTTCAGCCAATACAATTAAAACAGCATACGTTGCAATCAAAGAAAATACGGCACGCACGTTTAACTGTGTTTCACGATGACGCCCTCTGATTTGCAGATCAAGCGTCTGGCTATTCACCCAAAACACCACACCACCAGAAAACATGACAAGCATGCTCACGAAAAAAACATCATTGTAACCAAATCGGGTTGCTACCAAACCGCCAACCACTGTTGCAAAAAACACACCTAAATTTTTTGCAATGTAATAGAGGATAAAAGCATTATCCCTTCTGCTATCTTCTTGGCTATAGAGCCGACCTAACACCGTCGTAATGCTCGGCGTAAAAAATCCGCACCCCACACTAAACACAGCCAACCCCCAGTAGAGAGCATGAAGATTTGGCATAAAGAGAATCATATTACCTATTGTCATCAACCCAATGCCGGACAACAAGGTGATATGCAACCCGATGATTCTGTCTGCAAAATATCCGCCAATCATTGGAATTGCATAAATAAATGCGGAGAATGCACCATAGCAACTAAATGCAGCTTGATCGCTCGTACGCAACACAGATGTCATGTACAAGGTCAAAAGCGCTGAAATACCAAACTGACCAAAGAGCTCACAAACTTCCGTGTAAAGCACCGCATAAAACCCTTGCGGTTGACTCGATGTTTGCTTGAGAAGTCTTGCAGAAAATAAAGCCATTTTTTTCCTTTAAAGCATGCCTCTTATTTCCCAAAGCACAGGAAAAAAGGGGTTAAATAGCGTCGCTTTCAAAAATTCCAACCCTTGTGTGCCACCTGTCCCCTGTTTGGTGCCGATAACACGTTCGACCAGTTTGACATGACGATAACGCCACTCCTGAAAACCTTCGTCAATGTCAAGAAGCAGATCAAATAAACCAGCTACCTCTTTCTCCTGCTGATAAAGTGTCACAGCCTTCTGATGGAGATTAAGAGAATCTGCATGCTCCTTATGACGAGATATATGACGATGAATGAATTCAAGTAAAATATCATTTGCACTAGGAGACTGAAGACGTGCCTCTAAACGACGACGTTCATTTGTCCCCTCAGAATAAAATGACAAAATACTTTGACGACGATAACCCAGTAAAAATTCTAAGTCACGAAATTGCCATGATTGTAAACCAGACGAGCCTTCAAGCCTATTACGGTACTGATTAAATGCAACTGGCGTCAGTGTGCCAATCACATCCATTTGATTCTCTAACGATTTAATTACAAGACGACAACGATTTAATGCACTTCGCGCTTCTGAAACATGATCAATCTGCAAATACTGCATGGCAGTTTCGATTGAATTGATTAAAAGTTTAAACCACAGTTCAGAGACTTGATGAACAATCACAAACAACAATTCATCATTATTTTTTTCTGCTTCTACACCTGTTTGCAGAGCAAGCAAATGCTCTAGCTGCAGATAGGAAGAATAAGTGAGTTTAGTTACACGATTTTCATTCAAGATAAAACCTCTTCTTCAGAAAAAATCATAGCGTTATAAATCAACATGTTACAGAAGGCGGCGATTATACAAACTGCTCAGTGAAAAACAATGACTGTTCGCCAAAGAAATAGCCATATTACAAAAAAATCCTCTTTGCTGATGACATGATGCATCGCACCGTCACCATGTCAAAGGATGGTTTTCTATTTGCAGCACCACTGCGCATTGAAGCAGCGATGCAAGAATTTGAAAAAAAATTTCTGGCAACATACACGCCCTGCCATTACTCTAACCTGAATGAACTTGCCTATGCCTTGGGTATTACCCACGTGGAATTGATTCTGATACACCCCTTCCGCGAAGGAAACGGACGCACAGCACGTCTTCTAGCTGACTTAATGGCAATGCAGGCAAACAGACCTCCTTTGAACTTCAGCGCCATCGATCAAACGACAAACAGCCAAGGCTTTCAACAGTACATCTATGCGATTCATGCCGGGGTGTTAGGAGATGACAAGCCAATTCAAGAAGTCTTTAAAACGCTACTAGAGCAATCTACTACTTAACTTTTTTATAAATCTTTTTGGCTTTTCTGCGGGGAATGGCAATGCGTTGACCCGTAGGCGCCTTGATCCCTTCTACGCCACAGGATGTGCGAACCGAACGCGAAATTAACCGCTCCCGCGTGGCAACGTCTTTGAGATAGGGATTAGTTTGAGCGAGTGGCTTTTTCATTGATACATTTTTTCATTGATACATTATAGCAGAATAAGGTTTTGTTTGCCTTTGCTATTACCTGTTGTCATTTTTTATTTCCAAGCGCCTCACAACGCGATGATAGGTTAATCAATTTCTAACGACTACTCGATTAATTAACTGGGCCGTGTAGGGATCGAACCTACGACCTATTGATTAAGAGTCGGGACAGATTATGTTTTCATGGCACATCAAGGAAGGTCACCAAGTTTCACTTAATTACCTAATAACGCTTTATTTAAAGCATTTTTTGCTATATTCTTGCGCCAAGAAACGTCACCGCGTTTCACCCGCTGCCGGCTTTCAAAAGGAACCCACAGAGGAACCCAGGAATCAGATACAGGAACACCAATGGCATTTACCGACAGAGACATCCAAAACCTTAAACCAAAGGCCAAACGCTACGATAAACGTGAAAAAAGCCGTAATGGCTTCGCAGTCCGCATCACACCGCTCGGCAAGAAAACCTTCCTATTCTTTTACACCTTCGAGGGCGTAAAACGGCGGATGACGTTGAGCACCTATTCCCCTACCACACCAGGCTCGCTGGCTAATGCCCACAAAAAGCACCGTTCTGCCTTAGCTATCCTTGAGTCTGGCAAAGACCCAGCTTTGGCCAAAAAGACTGAGAAGCTGGAAGCCCGCACCGCACCCACTGTTAACGATTTAATCAGCGAATTTATCGAAAAATGGTCAAAACCACGCAAACGGTCATGGAAAGAAGATCAGCGCATTCTAGATCGCGACGTCAAACCACTCTGGGGTAAGCGCAAGGCAAAGGATATTACCAAACGTGACATCATCCTCCTTCTAGAGGGCATACAAGCACGTGGCGCACCTATCGCCGCCAATAGAACACTTGCGTGTGTCCGGCGCATGTTTAACTTTGCCGTTGAGCGTGACATCCTCCAAATGACGCCTTGCCTATCCGTAAAGACATTATCTAAAGAAAACCGCCGTGAGCGCTGCCTCACAGCCGATGAAATTAAAAAATTCTGGCATGGGCTTGATGATGAAATGGCTGCTATATCGTCAGCAACTAAAATTGCCCTCAAATTACAGCTTGTCA
>CAZYJL010000008.1:0-81364 GCA_964647825.1 uncultured Coxiellaceae bacterium
GCTTCGATGAAACAATGTCTCTGCGGGACCCAAGTGATGCAGTCAAGCTAAAAAATACGGACTACCTGAGCTGTTACAAAATTAAGGCAAAAAAAAACCCTCAAATGAGGGCTTTTTAAACGTGCTATTAAGAAAGCTTAAGCAGAAGAGGCTGGCACATAGCCTTTTAACCTTGCTACAAACTCTTTTAATGCTTGAATCCCCGCTGATTCAGCTTGGCGACACCAATCTTGCAGGGCGTCCACCAACTCCGCTTGCGATGCCGTACTCTTTGCCCAAATGGCTTGTAATCTTAAACGGAATTGATAAACAGTATGTAATGGCCCGCTCTTTTCAAGCACACGCGCTAAATTTTCACGGCCTTCACTATCGATGAGGGATGTTTCACGCACCAACAATGTCTTCGCATGCGATGAGCGCAATGCCGGTTCCGCCTCACCTGTACGACGACGCTCTTCTTCCAACACAGGTAAAATCACGCGTCCAGAATACTCAGCCATCACTTGAAAACGATTCGTCAAAATCGCATGCAATGTCTCACTGTCCACTGCTGCTTTACCTGGCAATAAAGCCGCTCTCGGTGGAACGCGTTTTGGTTTCGCCAAGCCAACTGATTGCAATAAACGAATCACACCCCAACCAATATCAAACTCCCACCATTTGACTGAAAAACGTGCTGATGTCGCAAAAGTATGATGATTATTATGTAATTCTTCACCACCAATAAACCACGCAAAAGGCAACAAATTACGCGATGCATCTTGGCATTCAAAATTACGATAGCCAATATAATGCGCCACACCGTTAATCACACCCGCGGCAAAGAAAGGAATCCACGCCATTTGGATCGCCCAAATCGTCACCCCAGGAATCCCAAACAGTAAAATATCAATGATAAACATCGCAATAATTCCCCATTTACTATGCGGGGTATAGACATGGCGCTCCATCCAATCATCCGGCGTCCCTTGACCATAACGCTCCATGGTTTCTTGTTTACGACTTTCACGACGGTACAATTCCGTCCCTTGAAACAAGACTGTCCAAAGACCTGAGATCTGTGGGCTATGCGGATCGTCTGGTGTTTCTACCTTGGCATGATGCTTACGGTGAATAGCTGTCCATTCTTTCGTTAACATACCCGTGGTCATCCATAACCAAAACCGGAAAAAATGACTGACAGCCGGATGCAGCTCTAATGCACGATGCGCTTGGCAACGATGCAAAAAAATCGTCACGCTTAAAATCGTAATCTGTGTCATGATCAAGGTTGCAACGATGTAACCCCACCAAGGTAAATTTAATAAACCATATATCCCATATGTCATGTGACTGTCCTCTCTGTGCCTTTCACTTATCACCCCGCCTAGATTGCAGGGCGAATAGATAAAATTACTGTCTAAACAATATGAAAAACGTCTTTTACGACCCCAGACTTTTTTCAGAATGGCTACCATGATAGCACACTAGCGCCTCTTTCACCTGTATCATTCGCAACGCAGCCGCTGCCGCATCAAAGCCCTTATGCCCCCGATCTCCTCCTACGCGCGCATACGCTTGCGCCATCGTTTCTGTCGTCAACACCCCAAAAATCACTGGCAACCCAAACGACAGCATCACCTGCTGACAACCTTGGCTGACTTGCTCACAGACATAATCATAATGACCCGTTTCACCACGCACCACTGCACCTAAACAAATGATCGCATCATAGCGCCCCGTCTCCGCCAACCATTTCGCTGTCAAAGGAATTTCAACCGCCCCTGGGACGTTGACAATGTAAAGTTGTTGCAGCGACATGCCAGCGTTTTGTAAATAATGACACGCGCCTTCCTGTAATTTTTCCGTGATCTCCCCATGAAATTCACTGACGATGATTGCGATGTTTATCAAATGCATTTCTTTTTTCATGCTCACCTTTATCCTATTCTATTTATTTTGTTATTTTGTTTGATGCTTTTGTTGAATGCCATCCAATAAATGCATCATCTTTTCCTTTTTCGTGACCAAATAATCTTGATTACCAGCATGCGCAAATACAGGCATCACTTCACGCGTCACCGCCATAACACCATATTTTTTTAAATCATTTATTTTTGCTGGATTATGCGTTAATAAGCGCACATGGGTTATCTGACGATGTCGCAAAATGCTCGCCGCAATCGCATAATGCCGTGCGTCAACTGGTAAATTTAACTCGTGATTCGCTTGCACTGTATCTAAGCCTTTTTCTTGCAAAGCGTACGCGCGAATTTTATCAAATAAACCAATGCCACGACCTTCTTGCGCGAGATAAATCAGCATACCGCCTTCTTCGCTAATTTTTTGTAAGCCATAATGTAATTGTTGCTGACAATCACAGCGCGCAGAACCAAAAATATCCCCAGTCATACACGCCGAATGAACACGTACCAACATCGGCGCACTCGCCGTACCCAGTACATTATTTTTGTTTTCTTTGACTAAGACAACATGCTCTCGACCACTGATTTTTTCTTTGACTACGGTCATTTGCAAGGTACCGTATTTATCAGTCGGTAATGTGGCAGAGACTTCATCGGTGACTAAACTTTCTGTTGCTAATCGGTAGTCCACTAAATCACGCATCGTCAAAATCGTTAATTGATGCGCTGCTGCAAACGCTGTTAACGTTTCACCTTGTGCCATCGTGCCATCTGGATTCATCACTTCACATAACACGGCGGCAGGCTGCAACCCTGCTAAACGCATTAAATCGACAGAACCTTCTGTATGGCCGGCGCGCGCGAGCACGCCTTCTGGATTCGCAATTAAAGGAAACACATGACCGGGACTACACAAATCGTCTGCCGAGGCAGAGGGCTGCATCGCTGCCAAAATTGTGGTGACACGATCCGCAGCAGAAACGCCTGTCGCTACCCCTTTTTTTGCTTCAATCGATACCGTAAACGGTGTGCCACGTTGCGCCGTATTTTCATGCGCAGGCACCATAAATTTTAAGCCTAATTGTTTGCCTTTTTCAGCCGTCAGCGTCAAACATACAATGCCGCTGCCGTGACGAATCATAAAATTCATACTCTCTGGCGTTATCTTTTCTGCCGGAAAAATAAAATCACCTTCATTTTCTCGTGCAGCATCATCTGTCAAAATAATCATTTTTCCCGCGCGTAATTCTGCTAACGCTGCTTCCACGCGTTGTTTATACGTACTCAATTTTTATATCCTCGCATTAATTTTTCAGCGTATTTGCCTAATACATCAAACTCAATATTGATTTTTCGACCTGGATGATAATATTTTACAATCGTGTTATTTCGCGTATGTGGAATGAATGTCACTGTAAACCATTCGGGTGTTACATCCATTAACGTCAAACTCATCCCATCTAATGCAACATAACCTTTACGCACTAACCATTTATCAAACCCTGCTTGATACCCAATTTTTGCAACTAAACTCGTTTTATCATCTGCCACCGCGTCTAAACTGATAATTTCACCACAACAATCCACATGACCTTGCACCAGATGTCCGCCGATACGATCAGACAAACGTAACGCACGTTCAAGATTGACTTTATCTTCTTCTAATAACAATCCAAGCGTCGTCAGTGCTAACGTTTCTGACACAACGTCTACTTGAAAATCTTTTTCAAATAAGTGTGTGACGGTCAGACACACGCCATTCACTGCAATACTGTCACCTATTTTTAAATCATCCGTCATAATACATTGATCATCCGGCGTAATAATAAATTGCAATGAATTTTCTTGCCGTCTACTTTTTTTTAGTTGACCCGTTGCTTCGACAATGCCACAAAACATTCTCTCTCCGATGAAATTAACCTGATTAATAAAATAAAAGTCGCATTAATAATGAATTTATTATTTGACTCTCGCATTTAATAAAATATCTTTTCCGACTAATTGACAATGCATCTCTTTTAATACAATTTTATTTTTTATTGGTTGCTGCATGTGTTGTTCCCCAATAATCACCGGCGAGACAGAGACATGGAATTCATTGATTAAATCAGCCGCAAAAAACGCATGATGCACACGCATGCCACCTTCAATTAATACGCTCGTGATTTGTTGTTCACCTAGAAAATCTAATAATGCCGACAATGAAACCGTGTCTGTTGCTGAGTTTGCTTCTGCCGGCAAATAAATCAATTTAAACGCTTTGTTATTTTCTTTAAAAAAAGATTTAGAGACTTTTTTTTGCTGTTCCGATTGAATAATCCATGTCTCACCCGGCAAGGTATCACTCAGTAATCTCGCATCTGGCGGCAACTCACCTTGACCTAATAACACCAAACGACGCGGCTGACGTCCAGCCATTAACTCACCTGCCGCATTGCGTGCCGTTAATTGCGGATTATCTTGTCGCACAGTTTCCGCACCAACCAAAATCGCGTCCACTTGTTGCCGCAATGCATGCGTTGCCATTGCGATTTCCGCGCCAGAAATCGCCCGCGCATCGTGCGGCTGCGTCACAGTTTTTCCATCGAGCGACATCGCCCATTTTGCAATCACAAATGGCCGTTTTTGTTTTATATAATGAAAAAATACACGATTTAACTCAATCGCCGCTGTCGCACAGACGCCCACTTCTACATGAATGCCCGCTGCACGTAATCTCGCTATCCCTTTACCTGCCACTAACGGATTCGGATCCTCGCATGCGACATAGACGTTACGAATGCCGGCTGCAATCAATGCATCTGCACAAGGTCCTGTTTTGCCCGTATGAGAACAGGGTTCTAACGTCACATAGGCGGTAGCACCGCGCGCAGCTTCGCCTGCAACTTGCAATGCCACAATTTCGGCATGCGGGCCACCAGCCTGTTGATGATAGCCGCTACCGATTTGCAACCCATTTTTGACTAAAATACAACCCACCATGGGGTTGGGTGAAACAGTGCAACGACCTTCTGAGGCGAGCGCAAGCGCCTGCGTCATCACACGTTCATGTGACAATGCATCCTGCTCGATGTGTCGTGTTTCTGAACAAATAGACAATTATTTCGCCTCCTGTCGTTCAATTTATCAACAAGGCAGGAGAGAAACGGCAAAGAAAAAACCAAACGTGTCCTCGTAACGCATCATACGATGACACACAGCTATGTCTAACCGCATCGCCTCTTTCATCCGGACTATCACCGTCGGCTCTGGCTTTTCACCAGATCTGCTGACCTTTTTCACTGATTTTATTCAGAAAAAAAGCGCTCGCGGGCTCTTTTGCAAGTGACCATTCTGCGCGCTCACTCGACAAAAATACCGCCGGTAGGGAATTACACCCTGCCCTGAGGATTGCATGCACGAAAACTAAGCTTTCAACGCGGGATTGTCAACAGCGTATGAAAATAAAAAACACAAATATGCTGTTAAATAAAACTATCTAAAAAACGTTCTCACGGTCTTTTGATGCTTAACTATATGATTAAATTAAAAAAATTATGATTCTTGTATCTTATTGATTACATTGAACTTTTCTTATTTTAATCTTTAAATTATTGATTATAAACAAAAAAATTAAAAAAGCGACCATCAGCAGTCATTTCACAATACAGCTATCAACCTGCCATGTAGAGAAAAATCGTCTAATAAAAAGACTATAATAGTAAATATGATTAAATAATATTTAATCAACTTCATCAAGTCATTGAGGTGACGACGATGGCCACAACAAAAGAAATAGCAGTGACAACCTTTCAAGAAGAAGATTTAGCAAATGAAGCGGCATTTCTTGCAGCTTGTGTGAAGCAAGCTAAAGCAATCCTGCAAAATGACGCTTTAGCACTTAACGAAGCATTTATACTAGATGCGATCAGGATAAGAGAACCCTTTAGAAACTGCGAGGATGCTTTCAAAGAAAAATTACTCGCCTCGCTGAAAAATTTCTTAACCTTATTTGACCCAAACACCATGCTTATTAAGGAAGAATTTAAAAAATATATCGATCCTCGCATCATAAAAAACGCAGCGATAAAAGACAGCCCAAGTTTTCAAGAAATGCTTGAACACGCGATTGTGTTTCTTTTTACTGAACAATTCGGCCATCAACGAAGCGCAATCATGATGAAAAAATTCCCGCCTGAAAGTCCATACGATTTAGAAAAAGAATTTGAAGCCATGAAATTATATCAGTCTATTTTAACAAATATTTTAACTAACACCGATCACTCAATGTATCTGTTTAAACAAAAAGAAATCATCGATCAATTAGAAAAAACTAAAGCTATTTATACATGGATAGAAAAACTCAATCTGATTGATGAGTTAATCGATATGGCTTCTGATGATTCAATCCTGAGCAAAGAAACAAAAAATAAGATTCGCACACAGTTACTCCACCTACCAAAAGAAACCGTTTTAACTGAAAAAGAATATAAAGAAGATAGTATGGAAAAATTAATCTATTTAATCTCTCTCACAGAAGAGAACAAGAAAGAACAATATGAATTAAAGATTTTCAAAAAAAATGCTTTAAATGCAATAGAAGTTTACGAAGAAGAAAAAGAAAAAAAATCAAAAAGCAAATTAAATATCCTTGCTACATTAAAAGCATGCTGCGAAAAAACAGAAACAAACTTACTCACTCTAGGCAAACCACCACATGAAGCACTCTGGCTAGAATTTAAAAGTGCATTATTAAAAAAAGGAATCGATACGCCTCTCACCATTTTAAAAGCAAGAAGAAGCTCACTTGCCCCTGCAGAAAGATTATTCAAAAAAGAAGCGACGAGTATCGAGTTATTAAAAGAAATTTTTTCAAAAGAATTTATCGATGAAAAAATAAAAGAAGAAAAAGCACTTGCTATGATAAAACCACATGACGCAGCGGATGAACCCAGAAAGATTACTGAATTTAAGAAATAAATAAAAATATAAAAAGTCTGATTATTTAAAAGAACTAGATCTCGCGGACCAAGCCGCGGATTGACAAGTTTTTCTAAGTAATTTTGTATCAAAAACTAAAGTTAACACAAAAATAAAATCAATTTTATGAGGTAACCCTGCATATATAATATAAAAAAAAGAGAGTCGGCCAATAAGCCGGGTTCTGTCGTGGACAGTCATTTATCTGGGATGCTTGTCACCAAACACCTCAAGCGATCTACCCGAACCGTCACGCGAGCCGCGCTTGCAAAAACTCAGTTCCTGCGGTTCTGTCTGATCTTGCTCCGAGTGGGGTTTACCGTGCCGCCTCTGTTACCAGAGAACGCGGTGCGCTCTTACCGCACCTTTTCACCTTTACCCAAAAACCTCACGGCGTTTAGGTAGTCTATTTTCTGTGGCACTGTCCGTAAGCTTGCACTTCCCAGGCGTTACCTGGCACTCTGCCCTTTGGAGCCCGGACTTTCCTCTGTCAGTCAGACTGACAGCGACTGTCTCGGCCAACTCCCAGCGCATAAGATATCATAGTTTCATCCTATATCCTTACCTTATCATCACCTATTTCTTCATCCCCAGCGCCAAATCATAGACCTCATTTTTTTTACGCTTAAGAATTTTTGCAGTTAAATTCACGGCTTGCTTCAACGGTAATTCTTCTAATAATACTTCCAATACTTGTTCAGTTTGTTCCACCGCTGCGGCGGCTGCTTTTTCATCTGGTGGTAAATTTTCTTTGCCTGCGACTAACACGACACACTCACCACGTTGCTGATTTTTATCGCTGCCGACAAATAACTCTAACTGACCCAATGTCGCGGTTCGAATCGTTTCATGCACTTTTGTTAATTCACGCGCTAATGTCGCGCGACGCTGCTCACCAAATAATTCTTTCAGATCAGCCAACATATCCAATAAACGATGCGGCGCTTCATAAAAAATCAACGTGCGCGTTTCATCACATAAACTACTTAGTACTGTACGACGCTGTGACGATTTGGCAGGTAAAAATCCTTCAAACGCAAAACGATCGGTCGGCAAGCCCGCGACAGAAAGCGCGGCAATCAATGCACAGGCGCCCGGAATTGGCACCACTCGCACACCTGCCTCACGTGCGGCCTCGACTAATGGCTGCCCCGGATCGCTAATCAATGGTGTCCCCGCATCACTGACTATCGCGACTGACTCACCCGACAATAAACGATCTAATAACAAACGGATCCGTTCACGCTCATTATGTTCATGCAAAGAAATCAGCGGTGTCGACAAAGAAAAATGACGCAACAACGCAGCCGTATGGCGCGTATCTTCCGCCGCGATACACTGCACCGTTTCTAATGTGTGTAATGCGCGCTGACTGATGTCTTGTAAGTTACCAATCGGCGTGGCAACCACATAAAGCGTACCGTAATGATTTTCATTCATGAGATGACATGGTATCCTGGTCAAATGCGAAGATTGTATGCAATTCTTATTGTAACACTACAGCTAGCGGCGTGTTTACTTAGTGGCTGCGCTAGTCTGTCGTCTGTGCGACCTGAAAAAACCGAACCTGTCACCACCGCTTCTGGACTAAACCCCTCTTTCTGGCAGAAAAATGTTCAATCGATCTGGTCTGGCTTGCAAAGACAATCTCTCCCGCGCTTACGAATGCTCGCCCAACAATACCCCGACCCCAACACCCAAGGCTGGCTTGACTTAGCCATTATCAGTAAACAAGATAGCAATAACACCCCAGCATTAGTTAGCCATCTACTTGCGTGGCGCACCGCGCATCCTGATCATCCTGCGAATGCAATACTGCCCAACGATGCGGCCCTTGCCCAACTACAAACACGCACGCCTCCCAAGCACATTGCCTTGTTACTTCCTTTACATGGACCTAACGAAAATGCAGGAAAATCTGTCCGCAATGGTTTTTTTGCCGCATTTTATGCCTCTGGCAATCACGCCGCGCTTTCGTTTTATGACACAAACAGCGGACAATCCATGCAAATGCTGTATCAAAAAGCCCTTGCAGAAAATGCGGATCGTGTCATCGGCCCTCTCACAAAACCTGATGTCCAAGCGCTTTCACGTGTTGGTTCTTTCCCGGCACCGGTCCTCGCGCTGAATTACACCACCCAAACACCGCCCAAACAATTTTATGAAATGGGTCTTGCGCCAGAAAATGAAGTTGATGAATTAGCGCGCCGCGTTCGCGAAGCCGGTTTTTCACACGCTCTGCTGATTACGCCGCAAGATGCATATGGGCAACGCGTCGCCGGCAGACTACGCACGCAATGGCTAAACCTTGGTGGTAATTTCGCTGATATTTTATATTTCGACCGAAAAAATAATTTAGCAGACAGTATCGCAGCGCTTTTACATGTTGCGCCCGACAACTCGGAGACAGACGACACCCATCAAAAAATAGGGAATACGACACCCAACGATCCACCTACCCCCCTAGCAGAAAGACGTCGACAAGATTTTGATGTGATTTTCTTAATTGCACCGGCAGCTGATGCACGGACGATTATGCCATTACTCAGGTACAATTATCTTGGTAACATCCCTGTCTTTAGCACATCGATCATTTATACCGGCACACCTGCACCCGATGCAGATCGGGATCTTGACGGCATCATCTTTTGCGATGTCCCGCTTGTTGCCAGCCACCAAAAAATCAATGGCTCACCGCGACTCTTTGCAGTTGGTCAAGATGCTTTCTTACTTTCGCAAGAACTCGATCGTTTACGCACGTTGCCGAATTTTCCTATTTATGGCGCGACCGGCGCTCTCACTTTGGAAGCTGGACAGCGCATTCACCGACGCTTGCCTTGGATGAAAATGCAACATGGTTACCCAACGCCTTACAATTGGTAAAAATGCCGAACACCGCGCACGCTTATTTTTAGAATCACGCGGTTATCAATTTATCGCGCAAAACTGGCAATGCTATACAGGTGAAATTGATCTTATCGTACGTGATAAAACACAGATTATTTTTGTCGAGGTCCGTGCACGTAGAGAAGAGGGTTATACGACGCCACTCGAAAGTGTGGATTGGGCAAAACAACAAAAAATCATTAAAACCGCATTGCATTTTTTACAAGAAAAAAATTGGCTTGATACGATGGATTGTCGATTTGATATTATTTGCATCGCAAATGGAAAATTAGAATGGATCAAAGATGCATTTACCGCGGATGGCGTGTATGACTAAATATCACAATCGATTTTCTTGTGCTACCCACAGACCGTACTGACAGGCCCCTATTTTTACGTATTAAATTAAAGAGCCATAAAAAAATGAGTGATCACTTTACCCACCAAGACCATCATGAAACTGAACAAACAGAAACAACAGATATTGCAACACGCATCAAAAATAGTTTTGGTGATAACATACAAACCAGTATGCATGCAGCCGATGTATTACTTCCCATCCTATGTGATGCGGCAAATGCAGTACTAGACTGTTTATTAAACGGCAATAAACTACTAAGTTGCGGCAATGGTGGCTCTGCCTGTGACGCATTGCGCTTTACCAGTGAAATGATTAACCGTTTTCGCGAAGAACGCCCTGGGTTACCCGCCATCGCACTTGCCTCAGATATTGCCACGCTGACTGCAATCGCCAATGATCATCATTACCAAGATATTTTCTCGCGCCAGGTTCGCGCATTAGGTCAACGCGGCGATATTCTCATCACCCTTTGCACTCATGGTCACTCAACAAATATCTTGCATGCTATACGGGCTGCACATGATAGAGGCTTGCATGTGATTGCACTCACAGGCCACGATGGCGGTAAAGTTGCCAGCCTACTCGCACCAGACGATTTAGAAATTCGCGTCCCTGCACATGACCCTGCTCGCATACAAGAAATGCATTTACTGATTTTACATAGCTTATGCGATGTCATTGATTTTCGACTGTTTGGCCAAGGAGATTCTGTATGAAAACAAAAAACATATATAAAATGAAAGAAAAACTATTTATTATTTTTTCTCTCGTTTTTTTATTACAAGGCTGTGTCTTTGTCGCGGGCGCTGCAGCGGGGGCTGCTGGCATTGCGGTTGTCTACGATCACCGTAAAATTGAGCGCATTCTTGAAGATCAAAAAATTACGCAAAAAATTAGTGACCAACTAGCGGATATTCCTGACTTGCGCGACCATGCACGTGTTGATGTCACCTGCTTTAATCATGTTGTCTTACTCACTGGACAAACCCAAACACCTTTATTACGCCAACAAATTGAAGACGTTGCGCGCAGTGTTAGCGGTGTTGAAAAAGTCTATAATCAAATTACCGTTGGCTCCATTGCATCACCTCTAACGCATGCCAATGACACGTGGATTACCACAAAAATCAAAACTGAAATGCTAGCTACCGATAATTTACGTTCCAGCTTAATCAAAGTTGTGACAGAAAATGGTTCTGTCTATTTAATGGGCGTCGTGTCAAAAGATCAAGCGGATATTTCTGTGAATATTGCGCGCAAAGTCTCGGGTGTACGACGCGTGGTGAAGATTTTTCAGTATACGAATTAGGGGCACACCATAAAGACAACACAAGAGGTTAATTACGCCGCCACTTTGCATGGCTTAACCTCTTGATAGATCGCATCGCGAGATTTTTCCATAGTCTTCTCTAAATCATAAGAAACTTGCAAATTCATCCAGAATTTTGCTTCCATTTTGAAATAGCGCCCCAACCGAATGGCTGTATCAGCTGTAATAGCACGTTTTCCATGAATAATTTCGCTAATTCTAATCGCACCCACATGTAAAGATTTTGCCAATCGATACGAAGAAATATTCATCGGTTTCATAAACTCTTCTAATAATATCTCACCCGGATGTATAGGCATTAATTTTCTTTTACTCATGATTTCATCTCAATGATAATCAATTATTTCAACGGCAACCGCATCGCCGTCATACGAGACAAAAGAAATTTACCATTGATCGTTAATTCGAATACCGTGCTGTCCTTTACGATTACCCTTTAACGCTTCAAGCCGATTTCTTGGTGGAACTTTTAATGTATCAATGACTGTTGCAGCATCAAGCATCGTTAGTTTACGTAAAGCAATACGCTGAATTGCTTTGGGTAATTTTTTAATAAACTTTCTAGCAAAGAGCTTTTCGGTTTCTTTACATTTAAAATCTTTTATCAATTTTTAGTAATATCGCATATCGATAATATCGTCAACCGACTGTTTATCTGTTATAGTTATAAAACAAACCTCTCTCAAAAAAGTTAAACTCTAAGTCTAGACATTAAGCACGGTTCATCACAAAATCAGTACAAACCTACCACGAAAGGATGCGGGTACGTGCTTAAATCTCTTTTATTCGCACTGTTCTGTTTATTACTGACAAGCTGCATGGATGCAGCAGTGACCGGCGCACAAGTAGTCTATGATCAAAATCATTTGCGCAAAACACTGCATGATAAATACACGAGTATTCGGGCTGAACGCGCCATTTACCTAGATACGGATCGCTTTGCCGATACGCATGTTTCTGTTGATACATTTCACAATGTGATTTTATTGACTGGACAAGCACCGCAATTCGTTGCTCGTCAAAACATTGCTGACACAGTCAAACAAATTGTCGATCCCAATACAAAAATTTATAACATGATTACTGTTGCCTCACCTACCGATGCACTCACACGTGCTAGCGATGCGTGGATTACCGCAAAAATCAAAGCAAAATTTATTACTGATGACGCTATTGATCCTGATGCCATTAAAGTGGTGACTGAAAATGGCACCGTGTATTTAATGGGAACGGTGTTACACGAACAAGGCAACGCTGCAATTGACATTGCACGATCAACCGATGGTGTAAGAAGTGTTGTCAAATTATTTGATTGGCTTTCAAGAGATGCAGGATAAATTAAATATCCAAAAAATCTCTCAGTGCAGTTTTCACATCTTCTATCAAACTTTCCGGCAGCACACCAATCTCTAGCCGAAATAACTGATTATCCCACGCTAACATCTGATCAATCAGAATATCACTCGCTGCTTGCACGCCAGCAACACCTGCTGGAATTCTCACTCGCAACGGAAAAGCATCTGCAGTCGTCAGTCGTCAGTCGTCAGTCGCGTAGTAAGCGGCAAAATAACGGTACTCGCAAGACCACCCTCAGCAAATTCGCTCGGCTGAATAACAAGACAGGGACGCTGCTTGCCGGGTTTTGTGCCTACTCGAGGTTCCACATCAACTGTGTAAAGATGCCAGCGTTGCAAAATCATTCCGATTTAATTCCTGCATGCGGCTGAAAAAGTTTATTTATTTCCATGCTGCTTTTTACCGCAAGACTCGCTGCACGCTTCCAACGCTTGATTCACTTCTGACGCGCAAGTTCTTTTTCCAAAAGATCAAGCCCCGCACGAATGACAGCAATTTTCTTACCTGTTCCCAACTCTTTTTTCAATCGCTCAATCTGACGATTATCTTCTTCTTGTATCATCAAAGGGATACCCATGACACAGCCCTCACATTAATATATTTTATCATATACTAAAAAATATACTTTTTAACAACCAACCCAGAATCTTATTAGCTTTCAACAATATACGGCGTGAAATCCGCAATCCGATCATGGTAATCACCTAAGCTTGAACGATGTCCTACGCTAATGATCGAACAATGCGGTAACTTTTCTTTCAATAAATCATATAATTTCTTTTCATGCGACAAATCAAGTGCCGATGTACTTTCATCGAGAAACACCCAATCGGGTGCATGCAACAAAACACGAACAAATGCAATGCGCTGCAATTCACCGGGTGATAAATGCTCAGACCACACAATAACGTGGTCTAGCTGTGTCGTTAAACGCGGCAAATCACAGGCATTTAATAAATCAACTAACACCTCATTTTTTACAGAAAAATCGCTATTGTATGGAAATAATAATGCTTCTTTTAATGTTCCTAAAGGCATGTAGGAACGTTGCGGGATATACATAATTTTCTTATCCGCTGGCAATGAAATCTCGCCTTCACCAAAAGGCCAAATTTCTGCAATTGCACGAATAAAAGTACTTTTACCAATGCCAGAATTACCGCGAATCCATGTATGTTTACCACCCACAAATTCTTGACAGATACCTGCTAACAAGCTTTTACCATCAGATGTTTTGACCGTTACATTATTTGTTATAATTTTATTTTCATTTATTTTTTTATAAACAAAGTGATTATGCGTGACTGCGCCATCTTCGATCGTTTGCATATGATTTAAAAAAGTAAGTAACCGTCTCACCACAGCACGCCATTCAGCAATCACTGTGAAAGAATTCACAATAAAAGATAAAGCATCTTGAATACGTGAAAAAGCTGCCAGTGTCTGCATCAATCCACCCAAACGAAATACTTTATTAAAATAATTAGGTAACGCAACCACTAACGGTAATAAAACAGAAATTTGGTTATAGCCATTAGTAAACCATAATAATAATTTTTGCCGTAAAATAATTTGGTACCAATTATCTAGTGCACTAGAAAAGACTTTTATTAAACTATTTCTTTGCTGATTCTCGCCTCGGTAAAATGCGACATGCTCTGCATGCACACGTAAATCAACTGCAGCAAACCGAAAATTTGCCTCACGACGCTGCTGCTCAAAATTTAATTGCGGCAATGGACGACCAATCCGAAAAGTTAACCATGTGCCAATAACCGCGTAAATCACAGCAATCCAGACTAAATAACCACGCACATGCAACACATGATCTGTCCATGGCAAATAAATGATACTGCCTGATAATTCCCAAAGAATAAAAATAAACGCAAAGAAAGTCACTGCAGCACTTAAAAATCCAATCAATAACGATAATGAGATAGTGACTAAACTATTAATATCTTCTTGAATACGTTGATCGGGGTTATCTGTCCCACCGCTAAAATCTTCTAAATAATAATAATTACGATGAAATAACCAGCGCCCAATAATTTTTTCTGTCAACCAACGTCGCCAACGTAATGCTAAAAAACTTTGTAAATAATAACGATATACAGCAATAACGATATACACTGCTGCAATAAATAAAAAAATAATTAATAAATCATAAGCACGACGCCAACTATACTCTTGCAATGCATCATAAAAATGGTTGTACCACGTCGTAAATACAACATCGAGCATCACCAAAGAAATTGTCAACACCATCACAGAACTCAGAAACAACCACGGAACCCATTTCGCTGAAGACTGCCAATAGCCTTTCAACAATTCCCACGTCGTAATAGGAACATGCGAAACTTGACGATCAGACTGCTGCATCCATGCCTGCCTTTTGTCGAGTGACTATTATTTACCCTACACTGTCGATCCATTTTCTACAAGACGCGCATATTTTGCGAGCAGGTCCTCTGTCGTTTCAGGATGCATGGGATCTTTCGGGATACAACTGACTGGACACACTGCGACACATTGCGGTTCAGCAAAATGCCCAACACACTCTGTGCAACGCGCGGGGTTAATTTCATAAATCACTTCACCCTGCGAAATCGCGTTATTTGGACACACCGGTTCACAAACATCGCAATTGATACATTCATCGGTAATCAACAAAGCCATGACACTGTCCGTTATGAATTGATTTTTCGTTGCATTTTTGTTGCTAAACACTCGGCAACCAAGACAGGCACAAATTTACTCACATCGCCACCTAATAAAGCAATTTCACGCACAAAACTAGACGATATGTAAGTATAATGCTCAGCAGGCATCAAGAAAAGACTTTCAATTTCAGGATTGAGCTGACGATTCATGCCTGCCAATTGAAATTCATAGTCAAAATCAGAGACTGCACGCAAGCCACGTAAAATAATCCCTGCCTGTTGCTCGCGCATAAAATCCATTAACAACGAAGAAAACCCATACACTTCGACATTTTTTTGCCCTGCAAACACTTGCCTCGCCATATCGACGCGTTCTTCCACGGAAAAAAAAGGCGTCTTATGTGCACCTGCAGCAATCGCAACGATCACGCGCTCAAAAAGCCGCGCCGCACGATCCACCAGATCAATATGACCAAATGTCACCGGATCAAATGTACCCGGATACACGACGGTTCTATTCATGACGCTATCCTCAATTTGAATCAAGCCATTATAACGACCTAAACACCCCTCTCATCACTTTTATAAAAAAATAATGCAATCAACAGTTGCCAAATAGACTAACCTGATTATGATGCTGACATGACTTTCTCTCTTACCGATTACATGCGCGCCATGGGCATTGAAATCTGGCAGCGAAAACCACGCGCTAGCCAGTGTAATACTGTCACGCCATCCAATTGGGAAACATTACAAGCCACTGTTGCTACTTGTACGGCCTGCGAGCTTGCCTGTACGCGCACCCAAACCGTCTTTGGGATCGGCAAGCAAAATGCAAAATTACTATTAATTGGTGATGCACCCGATTTGGCTGCTGAGCAACAAGGAGAACCGTTCGTCGGTCCAGCAGGCGATCTACTGAATGCGATGCTGACCGCTATCGGTGAAAGCCGCCAAACAGTCTACCTCACCAATACGATCAAATGCCGACCACCGAGAGATCGCGCGCCACAAGCAAACGAAATAGCCCATTGTTTCTCTTTTCTACAACAACAAATTCAATGGGTGCAACCCACACTGATCTTGACACTGGGTCCACTCGCCGCACAGACGCTCTTAGCCACCACAGCGACACTCGCTGCCCTGCGCGAGAACCTCCATCACTATACGACTGGCAAATTACGCATCCCAGTCATTACCACGTATCATCCGGCACAATTACTCATCGAGCCGGCAAACAAACGCGGCGCATGGCACGATTTACAAAAAGCACAAAAAATACTTGCTCAAGGATGACAAAATATAACGGATCCGTGATCAGTCAACTAGCAAAAAATACTGCCTACTGATCTGTTGCCAATGTACAAGGATGAAAAAATTTATGGATGCATTCCCAACACTCCCACCAGTGCGCTACAGTGAATTACGTCACCAAATTCGCTCCGGTGATATTTTACTCTGCGCAGGCAGCAGTCCTTTTTCAACGCTGATTCAACGCGCCACAGAAAGTGTCTTCAGTCATGTCGGATTTTTATTACGGCTTGATGCTATTGATCGCATAATGATTTTAGAAAGTGTCGAAAGTATTGGCGTGCGTGCAATGCCGCTAAGCAATTATGTCTGCGACTACAATGCAACCAATCAAGGGTATCCTGGCAAAATGCTCATTGCACGCCACGCAGATTTTCGTGCAGAAAATATTGCGTATTTATCACAATTTGCTACACGATTATTAGGCTACCCTTACAATTCGCGTGAAATTATTGATATTGCAATGCGCATTGGTCTTGGTAGCGTGGGAATTCATCCAGCATCGGCTGAAAATACCGCACGACGCGCTTTTATTTGTTCAGAATATGTGGCGTTTTGTTTTCACTCAGTCGGCATTCAAATTGATTATGATCCACGGGGTTTTATTGCGCCGGCTGATTTTGCGCGTTGTCCGCGTATCTCTCCCGTTGGCATCATTGATCCGACAGCAATACCGCGTTACGAAAAAAATCTACCCTTCGCGCTGTTACAAAAAAATAGAAAAAAAGAAATACCCGCTTGAATAAAAAATTAAAATTGCACCAGAAATTTAACTTACCTAGAATGCTAGGCAAAATAAATCATGCATGATTGCTGTTTATTTTTAAGAAATTGGGATAAATCTTAAAATAAGGAATCCAGATGGAACACGTTTCTGAAAAAAATTATCAGACCTTTCCTAAAATAAATTCTTCTGCAGAAAATAAAGATGTGATTATTTTAGATGATATCAATCATCATGTTAACGATGCAGGCATATGGCTCTACCAGCATGCAGGCGATGCACTACGTTACACTGCAGATGCACTCCGCATCACCGGTAAAAAACTGCTTGTGATTGGTGATGAATCTGTCAGGCTTTTGCTACAACCCCCAATCAATACGATAAATACAATAGTCCGTGGGCCTGAACACAATGACTCTCTCGAATTAGCAAAAAATTTAGGAATGTATGCGTTCAATCCTTTCCTGACTATATTTGAAAATTTTACAAAAGCGAATGGTGATTGGACATGGGTTCCACTGCAACCCACCATCGCACGTGCAATTGAAGCAACCTTCTTACTCACCGCGCCATTTCACCAGCGCACAAGACCACTAAATGAACGCCTTCTTGACTTTTTAACAGGTTTTAACGCGTTGAGCTTATCTGTGCTCGCTGAATGCTACGCCCTTCTTCTAACAGACCTTACTCAACAAGATTCCCCCTTTACCTTAAATACATTACTACCCAATCATTTACCCGAATTTTTTCAGCAATTTTCGACAGAAAATTGGCAGACCACTCAGACAATTACCGCTCTATTACTTAGCTATTTGATGGTGACAAATGCCTATATTGCTGGCAAAGGTCTGACACAAAGCCTATTGCCTGAACAATGGCATCAATTACGTATTGCGATTCGGACCGATGGATTTCACCGCATCGACCGTGCATTAAAGAAATCACCTGAAGCAGAAATCGCTTCACTATTAACTATGCATACAGCCATTGCAAAAAATCAACGTCTTGGTTTTACTCTTGATATAATCAGTCGATCGTTTGAAACACTACTCACTGCACCTTCTCTTGCTGTAACTCGAGCCCCTCGCTATACAGCCTCCCATCTCACCTCTTACAAACCAGCAATTCATAAATTTCAGCGCTATCAAAAAATTGCGCAAGATGCATTACAACCACAGCTCATGGAATCTTCGCCAGAGCAAAAAGAATCGCCTCATTCGCCTTTATTAATTGAACCAAATAAAGAATTAACAGAACCTAATGGCTGTTGCGCAACATTCGCAAGAAGTACTTTTAGCTTATTTTCCGCTGTACGAAAAAATTTAGCTGCAAAGAAGATCCCACAAGATGATCTAGAAAACCCAGCACCCCCTCCTACTTATGAACAAGCAATAAATAAAAATAAAGCACAATACAGTGATTTTGCATCCCGTTTTTTTGGTGATAAAGAGTCACGTCAAAATCGTGCCCTGCGTGACTTTCATTATCGTACGATTAGTTATTATCTTGAATATCATTGCTTACCACCAACACCACCTATTGGTGCACCCGAACATGCAACAAATCCACGCTGGTATGAAGACGCATTAAATGATGAAAAGGTAAAACAGCTCTTAAGTTATGACATAGCAAACATTGATGTCGACGATAGACATCCAGCTGCACAATTTAATCAAATACTTTTTGAGTATTACACACGTCCACCCATGTCACAGCTCAAGTTGCAACGTTAACCTATTCGATCTTATTATCCGCAAGATCTCATAGTATATCGCTGACAAAAAACTGGATGCCGCGCATCAAGCGCGGCATGATAGATAGAAACACACGCCGACGAAACGCGTAAGATGACAGAATAACCGAAACGGTCGTCAACAATAAAAATACTTATCAAGTTAATTGCACAATCTCAGCAATAATAGTGAGCTGCTTTTGCAACGAGCCTCGATTTTTTATTACTACATCCAAGGCTTTTTTTCCTGTGGCAACACATAAAGCAGGGTCTTCCGCAAATTGAATTAATGCGGCAGCTAATTCTTTTGCATTTTCAACCTGTTGCATTGCACCTGCTTGCAACATATCCGCACTAATTTCTGCAAAATTAAATAAACACGGGCCCGTTAAAATCGGTTTACTCAATGCCGCGGGTTCAATCATATTGTGTCCGCCTACTTGTGCAAAACTCCCCGCAACACACGCCACATCTGACGCGGCATACAGTAAAAGCATTTCACCGACAGAGTCTGCCAAATACACAGACGTTGTGGTGTCACACAGTGTTTTTTCACTACGACGCACTAGCGAAAATTTTTTCTCGATGATTTCCGCAGCAACTGCATCAAAACGCTCAGGATGACGCGGAACTAAAATTAATAACGCATTAGGTATTTTTTCACGTAGCACAGCGTGTGCTGCCAACATGACTGTTTCTTCACTTGGATGGGTACTCGCCGCAATCCAGACAAAACGATGTTGCCCCAACTGTTCGCGCAACGCCGCGCCCGCAGCAGCGACCGTCGGTGCAATGTCTAAATCATATTTCAAACTACCGGTCACTGTGACACGCTCGCGCGGCATGCCTAGCGCAATAAAGCGTTCTGCATCTGGCTGTGCATGCACCGCTAACCGATGAATCGCCGTAAACATTTCCCGCACCAATGGTAAAACACGCCGATAGCCATTGGCTGATTTTTCTGACAGTCGAGCATTCGCAATCACCACTGGAATACCGCGTTTTTTACACGCCGCCAATAACTCAGGCCACAATTCTGTTTCCATGATAACGGCAACTTGCGGATTGACCCGACCAAGGAAACGATTCACTGCACCGACCAAATCATACGGGATACAAGCGCTTTTCACGGAGTCACCAAAGACTGCTGCGACACGTGCTAATCCAGTGGCTGTCATATTCGTCACTAAAATTGGCTTCCCGGGGTAACGTTTTTGCAGCCCCTTAATTAAGGGTACCGCTGCAATCGTTTCCCCTAAAGAAACCGCATGCACCCAAATACAATCCGATAAACGATGTGGACAAAAACCCAACCGTTCCGCAAAACGATAAGGATACGTACGTGAAAACCGTGCGCGCCATAAAAGGCGTAAAAAAACAAAAGGAATCACCAAGTAAAACAAAACACGATAAAGATATCGCACGAGTGCATCACTCCCTTTGTCGTTCGCGAAAAGCGCGATTATAGGGAATCACCATAGATTTGAATACCGGTTTCTGGTTATCATTCACACCCATGACGACACATACTTACACATCTGACTTTCGTATCTCCCCTTCTCTGCTTTCTGCGGATTTTGCGCGTTTAGGCGATGAGGCAGCAAAGGTCATTGCAGCAGGGGGTGATCGCCTGCATTTAGATGTCATGGATAATCACTATGTCCCAAACCTCACGGTTGGACCACTCGTCTGCGTGGCACTACGTCAGTTTGGGATTGCTGCACCGATTGATGTCCATCTCATGACAAGACCAGTGGATTCATTAATTATTGAATTTGCCAAAGCGGGCGCTACCAGCATTACTTTTCATCCAGAATGTTCTGACCATGTTGATCGGAGTCTTGATCTCATTCGTCATGCCAATTGTGAAGCGGGCCTTGCGATTAATCCAGCAACCTCGTTACACGTCCTAGATCATGTGATGGACAAACTCGACTTAATCCTGATGATGTCGGTCAACCCCGGCTTTGGCGGTCAAAAACTGATCCCATCCACATTGGATAAAATTCAAAAAGCGCGTCAACGCATTACAGCAAGCGGTTATCCATTACGTCTTGCCGTCGATGGCGGTATTCGTACTGACAATATTGCCGAGGTTGCAAAAGCGGGCGCGGATACATTCATTGCAGGATCTGCTATTTTTAACCAGCCAGATTATGCAGCCGTTATCACGGCGATGCGTCACGCACTTGATAAATAACGTATTGCCCAGAAGGGAGAGCGCTCACCATGACGACGATACGCCCTGAAAGACCCGCACCAACCGCAGGTTTGCGCCACGTTGCCCTTTTTGTGACAAAATTGGAAACCTGTGCGGATTTCTACACACGCTTACTTGGTATGCAAATTGATTGGCAACCTGACCCAGATAATATTTATTTAACCTCGGGCCACGATAATTTAGCGTTACATCGCGCACCGCCAGCATTCAACCCAGCCAAACATCAACGCCTTGATCATATTGGTTTTTTTATTAAAAAACGCGAAGATGTGGACTTATGGCATGCTTGGCTACTTGCTGAAGGGGCCGATATTCGTGCACTACCACGTGACCATCGCGATGGCACACGCAGTTTTTATTGTGCAGACCCCGATGGTAATATTGTGCAACTTATACACATCCCTTCTGCAAAATAAAATTCCTCATAAAATTTAATAAGCTATGCTTATTTATCCCTCAACTGAATCAAAAGTGAGCAATACTCGTCCGCAAACGGGCGTATACTAACCCTGTACGAAAAAATGCGTTCTATCCACTTGGAAGTATCACTTGCAAAAAGGAGAACGGCCATGAAACCAGAAACACCAAAGAAAGCCGATAATTTCGGTAATAAATCCTCCCAAGGACAGTCTGGCAAACAGCCCTATATTCAACCAACACAGCCAGGCGCAAAAGGTCCCCAACAACCCGGTCAGGGCCAAGCCAAACCACAACAAAAAGCCCCACAAGGCGGTTGGCAACAAGGGGGTGGCAACAGTGGCGGCAATATCGGTGGCAAAGGAGATGGACGCCGGTAATTTCATCCGGTTAGCGCATCGCGTTCACTTTGTACCGTGTAAGACCCCGCAGCAGTTTGTTATCCGTTCATGGATGAGTCATTAGGATAACCAGCTGCTGCGGTTTTTATTTTATGAAAGATAATAGCTCAGTGGCGGTGTGTTTTTTCGCTTAACTGCATATCAGTCGTCCATCCGCTGTTGCAAGTGATCGAAGCCTTGCCCTTTCCTATCACATGAAACGTACTTTTATCAGTAAAACGCAGCTTGCTGTTTGGCAATTACGATCAGTTAAGCAAACAAATACACTCCCGCTGAGCGATTACTATGAAACCTTTTTAAGCTCAACGACATAATTTAAACGTTGCCGTTTTAATTGTTGTTTAATCAATAACTCTAACAATGGCTCGATAGAGTAACCTAGAACAGATGCCACTTTTTTTGCAAAACTAAAGCCCACTTCTTTTCGATTATGTTCCACATCACTCAAAAACTGTTTCGATACCCCCAGTTTTTTTGCTAATACCACCTGAGAAATTTCATCGCTTAATCGTAATGAACGCACCAACCCGCCAAAGGTCATTTTATTTCCGATATCTTTGGTTGCCTCAAGCGCATCGACCAACTCTGTGTCGTTTCTTTTAGTAGTCATGGGGCATCACCTCTATTATCTCAACAAACTCAATCATGCCATCCTCTTTAATACAATAAATGGCACGCTATTGCCTATTTAAACGAATAGACCGCTGTCCTTTTCTATCACCATGCAGAGGCTCATCATGCCACCCAGAGCGCTTTCTTGTTTCCGCCAAACCCACTTTATTTACTGCCACCAACCATGCTCGGAATTTTTCTTGAATATACAACGGCGTTCGCTTTAACTCTTTTATCGCTTGTTTCGTCATTTTTACGACAGTAATCATTTATTTCCTTAGGACTTGAAAACAATAGTACACCTAAATATAGGTACTTTCAAACACGCTCTCTTACATCTATAAATACCCCCCCACAACTGCTCAACAAAAAATCAAATACACCATAATTCTTGACTTTTCTGCGCTCATATGTGAATGGTTAATTATCTGGGAATCATAAAAAAAGGGGATTCACGATGAGCACACCAAAAGCCGGCATACCGTCTGAACAAGATGATAAAAAAATTGCTTTTCCTGCGCTCGAACCCTTATCCCTACACGACACACTCGAAGAAAAAACGGCATACTTAATTGAACAGAAATTTTTATCACCATCGCTACCTGAATTTATCAACCAATTGACATCGCTAACGGAATCAACAAATCCAGACATTCAAAAACTTGCTAAAGACGCTGTTGCGGGGGTTGAAAAAAAAACCACAACACTTTATGACTCGCAAAGTCACTATCTTCCACTGCTAGCTGCTAAAAAATTAGTACACAAATCTCTCGCCATTGCGATTTACAATACAGCAGCAGCATATGTGAAACATATCAAAGAAAATGTTAAAACAGAAACAGAACGTACACATAAATTAAATGATCTTAACAAATTTTTCTCTCCTTTCTTTTTTACTTATTCAAAAAACCCTAAAAAACGTATTTTTGAAAATGGAAGTCTGCTCCCTTTTACTGACTGTTACCAAGCCTTCAAAAATACGTTGAACGAGCTCAACTCAAAAGATGGCTATGCTGCATTTGCAGAGCGCATCAGTAATTTAATTGAAGAAATTGACACATCCACTATTTTCCGTACCTGCGAAAAAATTAAATTACTAAGAGAAAATTTGAATGAAGCCGCGGCACACTGTCAAAAAGAATTAGCAATTCTCTATGCTGATGACAAAGAAATAGATAAACATCTTTTCTGTACAACGGCTAAAAAACTTGATGATGCAAGCCCTATTGCCTTCGAGATTGACTGGAGCGCAAAATTACTCACTTGGAATTTACTCGCCAATGAAGCACCAAAGAAACAGACGCAATTAACTAGTCTCGCGGTAAAAGACAACGCAACACATTTGTTTGAAGAGCAACTAAATAAAACGAATAAATTAAAAGCTTCACTCAACGACTTTCTCATATTAAAAAATCCTAAAAAATTTAGCGACTACCTCGGCTTTGCTCCTTTGGAAGAATCTCCCGATGATTTTTTAAAAAAACAGGCCAGCTACCAAAACTATTTACTAGCCCTTAAAAATCTAGATCACATACTTGATCAAAATCAAAGTGTTAATACTGCGAGAAAAAATGCAATAAAGTTTGAAAATTTCTCAGATTATGATAATTACGTGCTGAGCGACTTATCTGCTGCAAAAAAATTATATGATGCGCAACAAGCTTTGATCATCGCCAAAGATAAATTGATTGATTTTGCTAATGCAAAAATAAAAGAAGAAATTGAAAAACAACAAAAAATCTTTCAAGAAGATCTTCAAGAAGCCAAAAGAGAAATAGATTATATTAAAAACAGAGCAGAAAAAGCATCACTAGATTTTTCAGATTTTTACAAAGAATACAAAAAAAGTATCGGGTTCATTAGCGATCACATAAACCAATTAACTAATTTAGAAAAACGCGTTGAAGAAAATAAAAAAACAAAAACACTAGAGGAAATACTAATTTTTAACAAGGATAAATATGAACAATTTATTCACATTAAAGAAGACCTCAATAAAATAACAATACCATTACTTCAAAAAATTACGGAAAAAAAAGTTCTTCTTAGTCAAAAAGAAAAATATATTGAAGATAGAAGAGATGAAGAAAAAGAATCTAAAGAATTTGAAAGACAAAAAAAAGAAAATGCTCAACAAAAAATTAAAGGGATAAAAAAAATTCAAACCGCTACCATTGAAAGCAAAATTATTCAACTAAAGAATATTATCCAATTGTGTGATGATTATATTACAAATCATCTTAACAAAAATTCTAAACAGTACGATGAGGCAGCAATAGAAAACCTCGATATCAATCACATTCCATCATTTGTTGGCATACAGCATAAACTAGCAGTCATCCAAAAAATTAAAGCTATCGCTTCTGACAGCATAAACACTTTAGAAACAAAAAAAGTGGTAATAGCTAAGACAGAAAATACTTATCCACAAAAAGATTTGGATATGATTTTTAGGCAAGAAGAAAACACAATGCAAACATTTCTAGAAAAGCCCAGCACTCGTCATATTTTATGCACACATCGTAATGGTGAGCCAGACTTAGCTGGACAAAGTTTTTTGAAAACACTGACGTTATTATTAATAAGCGCTCTACTTTATATACCAAAAACTTTCTTCCAACCGAAAAGCCAGCATTTTTTCCAATCTGTCAGGAACAATCTAAGACAGACGCCACAAAATGAAAATCAGCATACACCACGCCCTGTGGCAGCACGGTGATAAAAAATGGTGCTGACCGACATCACGGCCGAAGCGATCTGGTCAGAAGTCCAGATCGCCGAGCATCGTATTCGCCCCTACATTCGTGAAACGTTATTAGATGAATCATCTGCACTCAATCGTTTAGCCGACGCGCGTGTTTTGTTGAAATGTGAAAATTTACAAGTAACGGGCGCGTTTAAAATTCGCGGCGCGATGAACAAAATTCTTAGTTTGACACCACAAGCACAACAACAAGGCATTGTGACGGCGTCCTCCGGCAATCATGGTGCGGCGGTTGCATGTTGTTTACAAACATTAGGCTTACAAGGCACCATTTTTGTCCCCGAAAATGCCTCACCTGCAAAAATCCAAAATATTCAAAACTATGGCGCCGAACCGCACTTTTTTGGCACCGATTGCGTACAAACAGAAAAACACGCGCAAACGGTTGCAGCAAAAAATCATCACATTTATGTCCCGCCTTATGATGATTTTCAAATCATTGGTGGCCAAGGGACGATTGCCTTGGAATTACTGCGACAACTTCCCCCGCTAACCACACTCGATGCTGTGTTCGTGCCCGTTGGCGGCGGTGGGCTGATCTCTGGTATTGCTGGGTTTTTAAAAACCGCTTCCCCCCGCACACGTATCATTGGGTGCTTACCTGAAAACTCTCCTGTCATGGCAGAATGCATCAAAGCTGGCAAAATCATTGAAATGGCAATCCATCCCACGCTATCCGACGGCACTGCCGGCGGCGTCAAACCGCATGCCATGACATTTGCTCTCTGTCAGCACTATGTCGATGATTTTTTGTTAGTTTCAGAAACCGAGATCGCCGCCGCGATGCGTACCCTAATTGAAACCCGTCACATGCTCACCGAGGGCTCCGCTGCAGTCCCCTTGGCCGCACTGCTAAAATATAAAGAACGCTATCAAAAACAAACTGTTGCGCTAATTTTAAGCGGCGGCAATCTCAGTATGGCAACGTTAAAACAGGTGATTTGTTAAGGAAATAGCGGCGCTTCAACGTTGATTATTCAGCAAAATTTTAAAAATACAAAAACAAATAATTTGCATACTATTTGAACTATTATGATAAACTAGACGAAACAAGCAATCCGGCTATACTTGTTTTAAGAAGCGAAAATTAACTGTCCCTTGGTGAGGATAAAAAAATCATGCCAGTGGAATCCGCTCCAGATCAGCCTAAAACGTCTTACGATATGACGAGCCTCAGTCACATGGCGACTGGTCTCTCTGCAGAAATCACCCCATTAGCCTTTTTCAAGGTCTTAGAACGCTGGTATGCAAACTTAACACTCTGGCATGCGGATGACATGCGCATGCCGACAGCGGGTGAATATATCTCCCTGCCTCATCTCAATCCACGCTATCGTGCCATTGATCGAGCATGTTGCATTGAAGTCACACCCATCAACGCATTGCATTACTTTAGTGGTGATCGGATTCAAGCGGCCCAAGTCCTAGTCGAGGAAGTACTCAAACGGGGTTGGACAAGGTTAGAAGTCACGGGTAACACTGAGATGCAAAAAGCTGCCTTTGTCGCCTGTACGTTGATCGCGCGCTTTACAAATAAACCGATTGAATTAATGAATTACATGCCGACTGAACGTGATCGTTGGATTGTCGAACAAGCCGCCAAAGACCCACGTTGGCACCGACAAGGACCAGCACCATCGCAATCCATGGAAACAAAAGCAAATTAAAAATGAATTAAAAATAAGTAATAAATTATAAATATAAATAATAAAAATTAAACTCAACAAAAACCAAGCTCTATGTAAAAAAATTATTTTTTAATTACTCAGATAACATAACGATTCGAGGTAAGACATATGGCCGCCCCCAACCCACTAAGCAAAATGTGGCAAGCAATCGAAGGTTTCGAAAAAGTTACAAAACAGATTGCAGCAGAAGGAAAAAATGATGCCGAGCGTGCAGCGCAAGCAGAAGCTGCAGGTTTTGTCGACATAAAGCAGACCCTTGCGCAAGAAGTATTTAAAGCAAGACAGGCGATCACTCGCGAGCAGCTATTAGCGCCATATCTCGCTGCATTAGAGACACAAATAAATACCGTTGCACCCGCAATGACACCAGAAGAAAATAGAATAATCGTCAATAAATTAAAAACAGTTTTAACAAACAACCCTGTTAAAGACATTGAAGCAAAGTGGAGCGAAACACTAACTGCTTTAAAAACGGATTTGTTACAAGCGGAAAAAAAAGATATGCAAGCTGCACAAGAAAAATATGAGCAGGCGAAAGAGAACGCAGAAGTAAAACCAGAAGAAGCAAAAGCTGAAGCAGAAAGAGCTGAAGCAAAAGCTGAAGCAGAAAAAGCTGAAGCAAAAGCAGAATGGGAATCAAAAAAAAATGCATATGAAGAAAGAGAAAAAAAAATTAGCACTGTCTTTGCTAATCTCAAACACGAGACTTTATTTAACTCAGAACCACTCAAAAAAGCAGAACTACTCACTGAAAAAACGATTATAGATAAAAATTTCGCCCTCTACCAAAAAGCCGCAGAATTACAAATCGCAGGCAAAATGTTAGACAACACTAAAACATACTCTCCTTTTTTACCTGAAACGGAGGAAGATAAACAACGCAAAGCAAATGCAAAAGATGTACTTATTAACATTGAATGGGCAGAAAAACAACTACGAGAAGAAATGTGGATGCTGGCATCACGCGACTACAAAGAAGTTAATTATTTTCACAATGACAACCTCAAAAATGTCACTTTTAAATATGACCCAAAACAAAAAGCATGGTCAACAAAAATTGAACTAAGCGGTCTTCGAGGCTTCTTTATTGGCGAACCATCCGACGAACAAAAATTGCAAACCTTTGATGCGCTATTAAATCTTGTGCAGCGCTCCTTTATCGCTCAAAACATCCCTCTCACCGGAATTGAAATTGCCCTTGAACCTAAAAAGAAGAAAAATAGTCCCTTTGGTGGACCACCTGAAGGTTACTTTAGCGAAAGTGAAGTCAGGCTATTAAACAATGCGCTCCACGCAGCACGCGACAAAGGTAGGATCCTTGGCTTTGACGCAACACTCGATAGCACAACTATTGCCACACTGCAAAAAACCGCCGAACACGCAGGGGCTAAAAGTCGTCTCGCAGAACAAATTAATGATTTACTTGCTTACAACAAACCCGCTGACATTCCAGACCATCTAAAAGGTCATCCAGCAGCAGATTCGGTACCGCCAGTGGTGCCAGCGCCAGTACCGCCAGTAGCAGGAGCGCCAGCGGCAGCGGTTGATCCTGCGGCAGCAGTAGTGCCGCCAGAAGAAAAGAAGGAGGAGAAGGAGGAGAAGGAGCTTTCACCTCCTTCATCACACCGCCCCTCTGTTAAGTAAATAAATTAAAAAATGGATTAAACACTTTGAGGATTTAACAATCAAATCACCGCCTCTAACCCGACAACTAACCTGTCGAGTGTCATCACTTTTTTACAGGCGAGTAACAATCCTGGCATAAAACAGGCACGATCAATCGTATCGTGCCGTAAGGTTAATGTTTCACCTACGCCACCAAATAGCACTTGTTGCTGCGCCAATAATCCAGGTAATCGTACCGAATGAATTGGAATCTGTTGATAAACTGCACCGCGCGCATGCGGTACACTTTCTCGTTGGATGACTGTCGATTGCGAAGATACATCGCGCGGTTGGCGCGTTTCTGCGATTAATTCTGCCGTGCGTAATGCTGTACCGGATGGACTATCTATTTTCCCTGCATGATGCATTTCGATAATTTCAACATCAGAAAAATAACGCGCGATTTCCCGCGCATATTTCATCATCAAGACGGCGCCTAATGAAAAATTCGGCACAATCAAGCCTGCTATTTTTTGCTTTCTTTTGACAACAAATTCATGTTCAACTTCTAAAATCGTTTGTTGCGTTAAACCCGATGTGCCAATCACCGACCTAACTCCAGCGTTTAAAATGGTGATGAAATTGGCACACACACTTTCTGCCGTTGTTAAATCCACCACCACATCGGGGTGTTCTTTGGCAATGGCAGTTGCTAAGTCATCCGCTCGACCAATTGCGCCAACTAATTCACACTCAGCATCTGCCTGAATAGCAGCCACTGCTTGCTTGCCCATTTTACCGAACGCGCCGTTGACGAGAATACGAATCATAATACCGCTATCTCCTAAAACCTTATAAAAACAAAGAAAACACTTTATCATCCGTTATAAAATAAAATAAGGTATCATGTCATTATCAATGCACCACAGGGAAGTGGCCATGCACATTGATTCTTTCTTACATGATCTAGCTATCATTATGCTAGTTGCTGGCATTGTGACTGTCATTTTCCACCGTTTACACCAACCGGTCGTGCTCGGCTACATTATCGCCGGCTTAATTCTTGGGCCACACACACCACCTGTTTCCTTCATTCATGATGAAACCACGGTTAAAACCCTTGCCGAACTGGGTGTCATTTTCCTCATGTTTTCATTAGGACTCGAATTCAGCGTACGCCGCCTCTTACGCACCGGCGCCACAGCCTTGATCGCAGCCTGTGCCGAAATTGTTCTAATGATCTTAGTCGGTTTTGAAATTGGCCGCTTCTTTGGGTGGCGTCCTATTGATGCCTTGTTTTTAGGCGCCATGCTCGCCATTTCATCAACGACGATTATTATCAAAGCGCTCGATGAATTAGGGATGAAAAAAGAACCGTTTGCACAAACCATTTTTGGTATTTTAATTATTGAAGATATATTAGCAATCGGCATTTTGGCGTTATTATCTGGCCTTGCCGTCACCGGTTCGATCCATACGCTTGGCATCATCACCACACTTGGCAAATTACTGGTTTTTCTTGTGTCTTCTTTAGTGATCGGTATTTTAATTGTGCCAAAATTAATATCGCATGTGGCACGTAAACACAGCAAAGAAATGTTACTGATTACTGTTTTAGGTTTATGTTTTGGTTTTTGTATTTTGGTGATCAAATTAGATTACAGTGTCGCACTCGGTGCATTCTTAATTGGCGCCATCATGGCAGAAGCACGCGAAATCAAACAAATTGAAAAACTGATTATGCCGTTAACCAACATGTTCAGCGCCATCTTTTTTGTTTCCATCGGTTTATTAGTCGACCCAAAAATCATTGTGCAGTATGCTGTACCGATTGCGGTCATCACGATTGCCGTGATTATTGGCAAAGTGTTTATTTGCAGCTTCTCCGTCTTTTTAGCCGGGCGCGATGGGAAAACAGCGTTACGTGTTGGTATGGGATTGGCACAAATTGGCGAATTTTCTTTTATTATCGCCACACTCGGCATCAAATTAAACGTAACGAGCGCATTTCTCTATCCCATTATTGTGACCGTTTCTGCTATTACGACCTTTCTGACACCGTGGTTAATTAAACTAGCCGACCCTCTTTCTATTTCACTTGCAAAACATATGCCAAAACGGATCAGTCACGTGTTTACTACCTACACCAACTGGCTACAAACGATGCCTTATGAAGAAAAAAAAATTCACTTACGCCGCGCCATCAAAAAAATTATTTTACAACTTTTTATTAATTTGATTTTAATCACAGGGATTTTTATTGTCGGTTCGTATATTGCTCATCAAATGGCTGATACCATTTTCCCTTCAACAACGCTCCCCATTCGTAAAGCGTGGATTTGGGGACTCTGTCTCACCTGTTCTATGCCGTTTTTAATTGCTATCTATCAAAAACTCAAAGGCCTTGGCTTAATTTTCGCCGATATGACAAACTCAAATAAAACAGAAACACAAACACCACACGCTATTGCACAAATTATTCCGATGGCTTGCATGCTTGGTGTTTTACTCATGATTGTGGCACTCAGTGCAAGTATTTTACCCCCGCCCGGTTTATTATTATTTGTCGTCAGTATTGTGATTATTCTAACGGCTATCTTATGGCGTTGGTTTATTAAATTGCATTTACAATTACAAATTGCGTTAGTTAAAAATGTTGATCATGATAAAATTGACATGAAAAAATAATTTTTTAAAGTTGTTTTTTTAATCTTGCTAAACGCGCATCTAGTTCTTGATCTTTCTGTGCTTCCTCAAGTGCGTCTAGCTCCACTTCTAAATCTAATTCATCTAATTCTTTCAACAACATTGCATCTCGTGCTTCTTCCTGTTCTTCTTTTTGATCTGCTTGCTGAATCGCTGCAGGCTGTGACTGCACCGCATTAGCTAATTTTTTTAATTTTGCTTTTTCTTGTCGCGGTGCCAGCCAAAATAAATCTACTGCTAATTGTTTATGTTCGGGCTGTGCGCGCAACGTATCAATCCATTCATTAAATAAAATAAATTTTTCGTCTAATTTGAATTTATCCACTAAACTCGCATCGAATTGTATTCTGTCATGGTCAATTTTATTTAAGCGCAGAATCGCATAAAAAATAAATGCTTGTGCCTCTGATAACTTACCTGACAATTTTAACGGTGCACGACTATTGGCGAGTGCCGTGTCCAATAGCTGTTTAGCCTGAAAAATACTGGCTTGCTGATTTTGTAAAAGCGCGAATAAATTTTTTACCTTTCGTTGCTGAGGTAATAAAATACCTGGTTGAATGGCTGTTAGTGCTTGTATTTGTCGCAAAAATGCGCTTACTCGATCACTTTCTTCTAATGTTTTATGGCCTAACGCCAGCACCTGCATGCAATAACCAGAAGAAGCTGTACTGATAACTTGGGTAAATTTTGATAATTGTTGCCAAGCTATTTTTTTTTCATAAACACTTTCCATTGCTTGAATGCGCGCGATCTCTGCGTTTGTCGGTGAAATAAGAAAACGAGATGCACGAACAACATGCATATCTTTTTTTTCTTCTTTATCTTCTTCATTCTCATCATGCTCACGGATCACAATCGATGAGCCAGATACAGTTGGCAAAGTACGCATTTGCCAATCAAGCTTCTCCACACTTTCTTGCCACTTTTTGAATTTATCTATTTCCGCACATTCCTCAGAGGCTTGTTGAAAATATTTATAATGATTTTGTAAGATTTTTTTTTCTTGCCGACATGTCTGCTCTAATTGTTCATAATGCGATTGTAAATCTAATAATATTTTTAGATTGGCTTGATGTATCCCTGCAGCACGAACAGCTTGCTGCAATGCATTTTTCGCAGCCGCAAAATCACGATGAATTTTTTCTAAATACCGCTTTTCTCGTATTCGATGATCAACAAAACTATCAAAATAAAGCTGAACACGAATTGCATAGATTTTTTTAAATTCTGCCAACTGTTGCTCTTCTTCAACAGTTGCTTCTTCAACATATCTCAATTGTTTCACTTGCCATGCAGCAACGTAAGCATCAAAAATTGTAACGTCAACGGAAGAGTTAGCCATTTTTAAATTAAAAAGTGCAATTTGCGCTGCGCTTTTCACTCGCTGAAAATCTTCGTCACAAGACAATTTTAAAAGCAATGAAAAATCGTGATCAGGAATAAGGTCGATAAATGTTCTAATATTTTCTTGTAATTCATCAAGATGTGTTTCTGATTTACTAATATGCTCTAAAAAAGACAAAATAAAATCATTTTTATAACTTAGATAATCAGCGCGCTGATGTAGGCTTAAACAGCGGTGAATAAACGTATCTGCCGCCAATTGTGAATGCGTTCTTGCTTCATGCTTCTCTTCTTCCAACGCAAGGTCTTCCCGCCCGACCATACAACACCCTCGTGCTTTTTCCGATTATTTAACTATAAATCAATCAGTTAAATCTTTTCTAGACGCCCTACAACTATACAACCAAGCGCAGTATGATAAAAAAATAAACATAATGCAAGCGCATTAAAACGCTAGATTGGTAACGTATTCACCTATGGCGTAGGTTTACGAGAAGGTGCTTCGTCAAAACGTTTATCGTCATCGGGTTGCTTATGTTCCGTTAACTTCACTAACTTGACTTCGACATCTGGCTCATCAGGATTTGCAGGCTTCATTTCAGCAGTAATCGATTCTTCTTTCATACCAACACCCTTCAATAATTGAATATCGCGTCCAAGTGAGAGCTGAAGATGCGCTTCTAAAAATTGTTCTTTAGTTTCAGAATTTAACTTGCGCAACTTATCTTTAAACTGTTCATATTCTTGCGTTAAATTAAATTTTTTGACTAAATACGGATTGATTGAAATTGTTGATACAGGAATTTTATTTTCCTGAAGAATAATATACATTTTTATTAAATCATTCTTCGGTAATTTATCACCTGTAATAATTAATGGATAACTATTTCTGCCATGTGTAATTGCATTATCAAGAATTTCACGTATCTTAGCAAAGCCAGTTTCCTCTTTTTTGATAGATAAAACTCTTGAAAACAATGATGACTCACTTGGAAAGTGTTTCTCTAATTTTGCACGTGCTTTTCTTTCTTCTATCCCCATTTTACCAATTTTAAATATCTGCATGGTATAATCACCCGGCGATATTTTTTCAACTGTCACTGATAATTCATTGTATGCAGCACGTCGCTCACTGGGTGAAATGATTGAGAAAGCTGCATCTTTTTTCCCCATAATTTTTTGAAGCGTCTCAGTTGACGGACTCACTAAGATTTTTGTTTCTTCTGGCTTCACTTCAAGCAAACGCGACACACTTTTAATTTCAGCAATTGGCTCAACTTCTGCTATCTGCAAAACGCTGTCTTTGTCTTCATCTGGTGCCGCTGCAGCCTGTTTCTCTTCATAACCGATTGGGCTATGCCACATTTTTCCCATTAGCCCGCTATTCCATGATAAAGTACTTCTTAACTCTGCAGGAAGATAGTCTGCCAATAACGTTGCTGGACTCTTTTCTTCTTTCATTTCTGGCGCCGCAGCTGAATAATATTTATATTGGCTTGTTTGATATTTTTTTTGTTCTGAAACTGCTTTATCTAATTCATCAAAACGTTTAATTAAATTCTCAAAATGCGCTTTCTCAATGTCCGCAAGACCATCTTGAATTTCGAAATAATTGCGATAAAGCGCATCTTTTTTTGAAACAATTAAGTCAAATATTTCCGCTGACTTTTCATCTGTTAATTCATGCGCTGCACCACCAATACGGTCTTCATACAAACGATAAAAACTTTGTTTATAGAAATTTTTAAAAGATGTCAGCATTTCATTTATCTGCTCATTTGACACCTTCATTTCACTCAACTCAGTATCTAATAAGCCTTTTTCTGTAGAATTTGGCGGTCTTGGTTCCAGCTCATTTAAGTGACGGAATTCTGGGAAGGTAAAATAATCTTCATCAGGCAATTCAGGTGCTTCTTTTTCATCAGCGGGAGCAGCGGAAACGGGAGCGGGAGCGGGAGCAGCGGGCGCGGGCGCAGCGGGCGCGGGCGGAGCAGCGGGCGCGGGCGCAGCGGGATAGTGTTTTTCTTCGAGTTCGGGACCACCAGCGACGGCGGGCGGAGCGGCGGCAGCGGCGGGCGGAGCGGCGGCAGCGGCGGGCGAAGGCGCAGCGGCGGCTTTTTCTTCTTCTCTTCTTGTGGCGGCGAGTTTTGATTTTAATAATTGTAATTCATCTAATTTGGCTGCAGCAGCTAAATTTATTTTTTTAAAATCGTCCGGGCTGCGCAAGAAAGATAAAATATCATTTGGCTTTCCTCCTAAAGAGCTTACTGAATCTTTTACGATATCCTCTTCTTTATTACCAAGATCTAGGTCTTTCAAAACATTAAAATATTTTTCATCTTCAGAAAAATTTTCTTGTTTTAATGAATATTCATTTATTGCTACGATAAGCATTTTCCGTGCTATTGCAGAATTAAATATACGTACTCCTACCTCCGTTCCTAATACACTCTCTGCTTGGTCATTTGTTAATCCACTTTCATTTAATACTTTTTTTTGCTCATCTTCATCATACTCTTTTTTGTTGTAATGATTATCAACAGCGTCAATTAATTTTTTCATATTTTTTTTTAATTCATCTTCTCTCAGCCTATCACTCTCAATTTCTTCTATATCACTTCTTTTTTTTATTTTATCTTTACTTTTTGCTTTTGCTTCGGCAATTTCTAGTGAAAATAAGTTTTTAGTTGCTCCCACTTTCACCTTTTTTAAAAAATCTTCGGAATATTTCTTTATATCATCAAAAAGCCTTGCCAACCCAAGTTCTTTAACTTCTTCTGATTGACGTAGCATTTCAAAATCATGAGAATTTATATTCGACAATTTGCCTACAATGGATCTAATTTTTTTATACTCTTCAACTTCTTCTTTTTTTTCCTTAGAATTTTTATCTATTTTTTTTATAATTTCTTTCATTTTAATATCAAAGAATCTTATAAAAGCATTTTCAGCGTCAATTTTTTCTTTACTCTCATTTTCAAAAAGATACTGGTCTGCTTCTCTTAGTACTTTCTTTTCATTATCAATCTTTTCTTTACTCTCATCCTCAAAAGCATACTGGTCTGCTTCTCTTGGTTCTTTTTTTTCTAATTTTTTTATATTTTCTAAAAATGCACTTTTCTCATCATCAGAAACTACAACTACGCTTGCATCAAAACCATTTCCACCTACTTTAGCAAAATGTAAATTTTTAATCACATTTTCTACTACGCTACTTAAATTTTTACTTTTCGGGCTATCAGTATCAAGAACGTAAAGTGCCGCATGTAAAGCGCCATATAACTGAAGATGGCGTTGAGATTCAAGAGTATTTGGAACAAAATGATCTTTCCAAAATTTTTGGATTACTTTAGCGGAACCCACCTCGAAAGGCGGGAGATTGTCACGCATATAATGCAGTGCATTTGCAAATAAATCAGGGTTGCTGCCTTCGCTGACTGTATACTGCATTCTACGTTTTTTACTCCCTTCTATAAAAGTTTCTCCAACAAGCTTAGTTATCTCATTTAGTTTATTTAAATTTTCTTTATTTCCATCATTAAGTACATCTAGTATTTCTTGATATCTGCTCGGCAAAACAGTGGTAAAAACACTAACATTACACGCTTCTTGCACTTCTTTTTTTTCTAATGCCGTTTTAATCACTTCGAGCGCTAGTGTGATATATTTCTGATCCACGTCATCAAGCTTAAGCTCTGCTGGTTTTATCGATTCACCAAATACGGAGCTTTTTTCTTTTTCACCCGCCATACCCACCCCCTCGCCACGGCTAATCAAATTTTTTCTATTGTTTACTAAAATACTGCGCGCGCGCCCACGAACGCCCTACACCGTTTGGCACGCCTTTCTTTGCTTAGTATAACTCGGTTTTCAATGGTGGATTAAAAAAAGACAATTTCTTTGTCGCTGACTTATATTCTTCACCTCTTACTTCAACCTGTCACCCCGCACCGCAAGTTGTCACCCCGCATCAGCCCTGCGGGCAGCTTCTCCTACAAAGGGAGAAGCGAAACAACTAAGCAAATCCTAATTTATTTAATAATGCTCCCACAAGGTAGAATCGAAATAGAGCACAAAAATAATAAAGCTTACATATTGATTTTATTAATAAAAACTTAATTTTAAAAAAATATTGAATATAATCAACAAGATAAAAAATTCATGGTTTATCAATATAATCAATAGGTTATCTCAAAAATAGCCCGTGAGACTAGGGCCACCTCATATAAATTGATATTTTTCTTATATTAATTTGGTTTTTGATCAAAAAATTAACTAGCAAAATCTTGTCATCCCGCGGTTTATCCGCGGGATCCAGAAAATGATAGATAAAGAGACTGGATACCGCGCATAAAGCGCGGTATGACAGCTTCTTTTGTTAAAAATAGTTCAGAAAAAGATCATTTTACATGAGGTAGCCCTGCCCGTGAAACATAGGGCCGATTTATATAAGCTGATCTTTTTATGAACTATATTTAACAAAAAAATTAACACACAAAAAAAAAAAAAACGGTAATGACTCATTCCTCACGCAGCGTTTGCGCGACAAAAATTAAGTCGTTGCCGACATTCAGGAATAAAATTCAAAATTTACTATCAAAGTTGACTTAAGACTGATTTCAAGCTTTTTTCGACGTCCACAAGGATTTTCGCCATATAATCAATAAAACAATCAACAAAATTGCAGATATTATTGCACTGACTGCACAAACCGAACGGATCATTTCCGCCTGTTTCAGTTTTGCTTGGCCACGAATCAGCGCAAGCTTACCCGCTGCCAATTCCGCTTCTCCATTGCGAATTTTTGCCGCACCCTGAACCACCAATTGATTTTTTTCTGCCAGAGTTCTGCTTGCCATTTCATTGCCTGCAAAAGTCACAACAGCACCAACCAAGGGTAAAGTTGCTGACCAAAGATAAGAACCAGTTTTGACCTTCTCCAATGTGCCCTTTGCTGAAGAAAGTTGTCGCTTGCCACTGGCAAGTCGCGCCTTACCTGCTGCCAGCATCTTCTTCCCTTCTGCCAGCTGGATCTGCGCTGCTGCGATCCGGCGGCTGCCTTCCGTAATTTTTGCATTAATCCAAGCAAAACCGCCAAGAGACGCAAGCAGCAATATCAAAACAAGCAATAATATCATCCAGTTCCGCAACATAAATCATCCCTGAACCGGCAGCCATCTCTACACAGTTTACACTTATTTCATAAAAGGAGCGGATTGACCGCCACATAGTTCATTTCGTCAAAAAAATACCCCTACTAATCGGTTACCAAGTAACCGTTTACGACACCCCAACCGCTTCCACCCACTCATACATTTCCACTGACGCCTGCGGACATTGACGACACGAGCCGCCGCATTGCGATGTCCGCAAAAAACACCGTACCGCGCCTTTACGCTGCCAATGCGCCAACATCTGACGTAATAACACCGCATCACAGCCAAAATGCTGCGATAACGTGGCCAAACTCACCGCGTGACGCGTGCGCAAATACGCCCGCAGGTCAGACAAACCCATACGCTTGTCCTCCTCGCCGCCAATACCAACGTAACCCGACCCATGCCATTAGCATGACACCAACCACACCCGCGAGCCAATAACTCGACACCCACGGATGCCGCAAAAACGTCGCCGCTTGGTAAAATGCGACCGCCGCTACGTACGCCACGCCCGTTGACCACATCACCGAAAACCACGCCCAACGTCGGCCCACTTCGCGCCGCATGACCGCCACAGTCGAGACACACGGGAAATACAATAAAACAAATAATAAATACGCAAACGCACCGGCTTGCCCCGCAAATTTTTGATACATCACACCATACACATCTTGTGACAAACTATGCACCGGCGCTTGCGCCAATACAGGATTCGTCAACGCACTGCCCAATGCCGCTAAATTCGTCGGAATGGATAGCACCGCCTCTTGCAACTCACTCCACACACTGGTCACTTGTGCGCTCGCGACAGCTAAATGGCTCGCCTGGCTATACAATGTATTCAACGTGCCAATCACCACTTCTTTAGCCAACACGCCGGTTAATAATCCAACGGTCGCTGGCCAGTTATCGGACGTAATCCCCATCGGCGCAAACACTGGCGTCAATAACCGCCCACCCGCTGACAAGACCGACTGCACACTGCCATCGCCCTGATTCAACGACCCATCGATATTCAACGTATTCAGTGCGCCTAATAATAAACAAATCGGGATAATCAATCGTCCGGCACGCAACACAAAACCGCGCAAACGCTGCCACGTATGTCGCCATAACGCACTCATCGTTGGCACATGATACGGTGGCAATTCCATTAACAAACGCCCAGGCTCACCCGATAAACCGGTTTTCCGCAACAAGAAACCAGTCGCCACCGCCAATAAAATCCCAATCACATACAATAAAAACACAATATTTTGACCATGCGATGGAAAAAACGCCGCGACAAACACCGCATAAATCGCTAACCGCGCGCCACAAGAAACAAACGGACTCATCATGACGGTTAACAATCGATCGCGCGGATTATCTAATGTCCGCGCCGCCATAATCGCCGGCACATTGCAGCCAAAGCCAATCACCATCGGTACAAAGGCTTTCCCCGGTAACCCCAACGCGCGCATCACACGATCCACCACAAACGCCGCGCGCGCCATATAGCCCGAATCTTCCAACACCGCTAAAAAGAAAAACATCGCCGCCATCACGGGGATAAACGTCACCGTCGTATTCACGCCTTGACCAATGCCATTGGCTAATAAGGCAATCAATGGCGCGGGGGTATGCAACGTCTGCAAAATGGATGACAAGCCATCAACAAACACGGCATGACTGCCAATATCAAAAAAGTCTTGGAATGCGCCACCAACATTAATCGCAAAAAAGAACATCAAATACATCGTGCAAAGAAAAATCGGTATGCCTAACAATCGATTTAAGATCACGCGATCGAGCCGCTGCGTCCACGTGCGATCCGGCGCTTTTTGCTGCACCACACGCGCCACGATAGTATGCGCAAAACGATAACGCGCATCCGCAATCGCTAAATCGGCTTCTAAATCCAAGGCAGCAGTAATCGTCGCATTGGCTGTGGCCACCGCCGCTTGCACCGCTGGCGTCACTGCTGCTTTTTGCCAAGCCAGTTGATCGCCTTCCAATAAACGTAAAGCATCGGGATGAGAAATTGTATCGACAGCTTGTTGAATCACGGCGGGATAAAATGACATGTTGGCTATTTGCGATTTTTTAACGACGCATTTTTTCGCCTGTGCCAGCTGTTTTTTTAAGCCATCCATTCCCTGCTGACGATTCGCGCATAACCCTAACACCGGACAACCCAGTAATTTTTGTAACTGCAACAAATCGATTTTTAAGCCACGTTTTTCCGCCACATCCAACATATTCACCGCTAAAATAACGGGTACGCCCATTTCGATGAGTTGCAACGTTAAATACAAATGACGCTCTAAATTCGCACCATCAACAATATTGACCACGCAATCGATATCGCGCTGCGACAAAAATTCCGAGGCAATCCGCTCATCAATCGAGGTGGTTAAATCCGCTAAAACGAATGAATAAATCCCAGGTAAATCGATGACCTCAACCGTCTTCGCGCCGAGTGAAAAATAACCCGTCTTTTTTTCCACCGTCACGCCCGGCCAATTACCGACACGCTGGCAACCACCCGTTAACGCATTAAAGACTGTGGATTTGCCAGAGTTTGGATTACCGACGAGTGCCACCCGCACCACGGATTGTGACGCATCAGGTCGCTGCTGATGCGGCGTCGGACAATAATTCGGGGATAAAAAACGCATCAACCATTGGGCAATTTTCATAGGTTAGAAACCTCATCGATTTCCAACACATTTGCCTCATGTTTACGCAAGACGAGCGCAAACCCACGAAACGTGATTTCGACAGGATCACCCAAGGGCGCAATTCGCGAGACATGAAACACCGTCCCCGGTAACAACCCCATGGCCGCTAACCGTTGCCGATAACCAGCAGGTCCAGCACCGACAGCACGCACACGCCCCCAACTGCCCATTTTCATATCCGTTAACCGCATACATCTGCTCTCATATTGACCAGAAGGATTCTACAATGCGGCCAGTATCTGCTGGCTAAACGAATCTGTCAACAGAGTTGGGAATGATTCTCATTTGGGAGGTGGATAATCACTGCCTCTTACACCGAGAAAGAAAAAGACGACTGACACAACAATTCGTCCAGATAATCAATCGTGTAACGGTAACCGACCTCAACTAACTGATCGATTTTATGGTAATCACTCACAGAGAACGCACCAACCGGTGGCGCCAAATAAAAGTCACATTGTTTTTTACGCTCTTCCAAATGAACAAAATGATTTAAACTCATGGCACGCGCAACGAATTCCGACATCCATGGATATTTCTTTTTCTTCCACGGATGCATCGCTTCCCATAACAAATAACTATTCGACGGGAACTTTTGCAATTGCTTATCAACAAATAGTTGATTCTGATAACTAATATCAACGCCAAAAATCGTGCCGCCAAATCGCTGACGCATTTCTTCGCCAGGAATATTATTGAGAAACCCGCCATCAATATGCAGATGGCCATCTAATGTTGCGGGTGGCAGAAATGGCGGGCACGCATTGCTTGCATAAATAGCCTCTTGCAAACGCCCTTTCTCATGGGTGAAGAAATTCTCAACAGAAATGTCACTCGAAAATGTTAGAAAATTAATAGGCAATTCTTCTATCCTGCACTCACCAAAATTTTCTGCCAAAAAATTTAGAAAGATTTTATTATTATAAATTGACGCAGCGGGAAAACTTAATAAACGTAAAAAAATAAATGCATTTTTAAATATTTTATGACTACGCACCATCATTTCCGCAAACGAAAAACCTGCCGCATAAAATGCCGCAATAATCGATCCAGAGCTCACACCACCAATAACATCAATCGGTATATTTTTTTCTTGAAAAGCACGCAACACGCCAATATGGGCAAAACCACGTGCAGCACCGCCACCTAACAGCAAACCAAACCCTTTACGAATCACTAATCTGACTAAACGTGCCACACTTGCATTTTCATTTAAAAAAACATGAAATGTAAAACGGACCAGAGGATCAATTTTCTGCACTTGCAGCGTCGCAGGTATCTCATGCAAACAAACTAACAAAATTTTATTGAATAAATCTTCTTGCATCGATATTTGCTTTAAAATAAAAGAATGCTGGCTCGCTACTTCATCATCCAAGATAACAACTCTATCCACATGATGAACAATATAATTCATCCATGCAACATTCATTCCTGCGCAATCATAACAAATATAATCAAACTCTTTTTCTTTTTCAAAAAAAAATGCTTCGACACGCATTGCGTCAGGCACATCCGTATAATAATTTTGCTGCACAAGCAAGGCTTTCGTCACACAAAAGACTTTATATTTACCTGACATCACTCTATAAAATTTTTCACATAACGCAGCATGTTGATTAGCGGCATGCCTAGATAAAAAAGCCATTGATTTAATTGGATAATGTAAAAACTGGGTGTTGACCGTTTTTTGTGTACGAGCGACAATGATTCTAGTTAAACGCAACAATACATCAGGATATTGCTCGATATACCCTTGCCAATCATTGTATTTTATACGCAATAACACACAATAACGTCCAGCTAATACAGAATAAATTCTTTTTTTATCAGCGAAGAAAGGCATTTCACCAACAGCCTCACCCGGCACCACCTCGCCAATATACTTCATTAATTCTTTATTCTCACGATAAATACTGAGCCGTCCATAACACAACACAAATAAACAATCAGCAGCTGTGTTTTGATGATACAACCAAACGCCAGGCTCTAAATAAATAAGTTCTGCGATCTCTGCTAATTTTTGCAACCCTGATTCATCTACTTCAAGAAATAAATTGGCTTGACGAAGTAATTCAATTTTATTAATTATTGTATTTTTATTATCATGATTATTTGTATTCATCATACCTTCCTTGTAAACTCTTAAATTCCATTATAAAAATTTCAAATAGTCCATAGATCACTCTGCTAAAAAACACGTTCAATCTCATCTTTATCTAAATCTAACTTACTACTTTCTTCCACTTCGCGATAGTGTCCTTGATATTCAACTGGCAGTAACAGCGCAATTTGCTGCATAATTTTGTCTGAAAAAATTTGTAAAGACTGTAACGATAACTGCGAATCTGGCAAAATTAATTTTCCAATTTTTATTTCAACTGATAATCTTTTAAAACGCAGCCAAGTTGAAAAAGGTTGCGCTTGCCCATAAATTGCGATCGGTAATACTGCAGCGCCACTTTGCAACGCAAGATAAGCAACACCCGGTTTTGCTCTTATTAAACGTCCCGTTTTATTTAATGTACCTTCCGGGGAAATACAAACGATTCCTTGTTGTTGCAAAAGATTCTCTGCTTGTTGCAAAGGAAATGCATCCTTCCCATCATACCCGCGACTCACATACAACGGCACACTGGTTAAGCGATATAACCAATGAAACCATTTTTTCCAACGACTGGATGCAATAATACCTATACGCTGCGACACAGAAACAAATTGATGACGTAACCGACAAAGCACAAAAAGTGCATCTAACCAATTCGTGTGATTCGAAGCCACAATCAATGGGCCATGGCTTGGGATATTTTCTATCCCAGAAATTTTTACTTTTGCAAACGGCAACAGACATAGTTGCATAAACGGCACAAAGAAAAATCTTAAAAAAAACTCTTTTTTAACTGACTTATCTGAAACTTTCGAAAAATTCACTATCTTAGAGCTTTGCTTTTGACACATTATCGCCAATTCATGCTCAATCATTAACGCGACTTCTTTGATTGTTTGTTTTTCTTGCAAAATCTGTGGTGGCACCACCACGCCAGTTTTTTTCTCAATGTCTGATAAAAGAATCGCTGCAATCAGTGAGTTCCCCCCCAATGCAAAAAAATTAGCAGTCATACTCATCTTTTTTACCGCTGGAAAAACGGCTTGCCATGTTTGTTGAATAATTTCTTCTGTAGCAGAACATGGTGCTATATATTCCTGAATCGTTTCTTGCTCTCTACTATTTAAAGAACAATACATAGCAACCATTGCTTTGCGATCTATTTTGCCATTCGATGTTAAAGGAAAATAATCCACCAACAAAAAATCACTGGGTACCATATAAAAAGGCAGCATTTTTTTCGCATAAGCAACGAGATCATGCCGATCAAACCGAATTCTTTTTTGATTTTTAATAAAGGCAACTATTCTTGCTTGATTTCCCTCACCCACAAGACCAATAATACAGTATGCAACTTGCGGATGTTGCTCAAGTATTTTTTCAACTTCCAATGGATGAACACGTTGGCTACGCAATTTAAATTGATCATCGATACGACCAATAAATTGCAAATCCCCGCTAGGTAACCACCTTGCAAGATCACCCGATGAATAAAGTAATAAATTTCTATGAATATTCATCTCTTCCATCGTTAAAAATGGATTATGTATCAATGATTTCTTAGTTAAATTTTCATCATGGAGATAACCTTGCATAATGCCGTCACCACCTAAATATAATTCCCCAACCACACCCACTGGACAAGGCTGCAAAAACTTATCTAATACATAACATGTCGTATTCGCAACAGGTTTACCAATCGGGACACTTTTGGGAATTGCATCAAAAGAGACAACATAACAAGTAGAAACAATACAATTTTCTGTTGGGCCATAAGCATTGATTAAATATAAATGAGGAGCATACTCACTCATTTTTACAATTGTTTGCTGATCAAGTAACTCACCTCCCGTCATTAAGATTTTAATATTTGAAAAAACATCAATAGAGTTCTCTAAATAAAATTTACAAATTGCCGTCGTTGTACAAAAATGTGAAATTTTGTTTTTTTGTAACCAAGATGGCATTTCGTTACTTAACAAAACCTTTTGATCCACAATAAAACAGGTGCCGCCATTTAATAATGGGAAGAAAAATTCATACAACGACACATCAAAAAAATGTTGACAGGTTTGCGCAACGCGAATGGTAGAAGTTATAGGCAAAACAGCATCACTGACTACCAACCGTAAAATTGCTTGCTGTGTTATCATCACGCCTTTTGGTACACCTGTTGAACCTGATGTATACATGACACAGGCGAGTGGGTTCTGCGCTACCTTTTGAATCAAAGCAGCCTGCTCTGACGTATAAGCGTGATGACAAAATTGGTGATCGATTATCAATTTTGCGCCAGATTGCTTTTTGATATAAAGCAATCTTTCTTCAGGCATATCCTCACCAAAAGGAATAAACACACACCCTGCTAACATCACACCAAGCATTGCCGCAACATAATCTACACTTCTTTCCATTCGCAAAATAACATAACAAGACTCACACTTTTTATTTTTTAGTTGTCGCAAAATTGCATTCGCAATTTTTATTGCATTTTCTTGTAATTCATTATAAGTAAGTTGCAGATCTGCCAAAACAATTGCGAGTGCATGTGGCATTTCATTGACACGCTCAGAAAAAGATCGACATATAGATAATGTTCGGCAATCCATCCATTTTATTGCTTGGCTCAATTGATAAACAATTTTATTATATTCTTCTAAAGATATCATTGGTATCGTTTGCAAGCTTTGCTGCGGATTTGTGATGATAGCAGAAATGCTATTTATAAAAGCGTTTAAAAATGATTGTATAAACAACGTATCAAAATTTTTCTTCTTGTATTCCAATGTACAAAGGCATGAAGAAAGTTTCTCTTGTACTACCAAAACCAAATCAAATCCAGCTATACGATCAGGTGTTTTGATAATTTCTGTTTTTACATTTTTTAATTTTGGCAGATAAATTGCATTTTTTGATTCGTACAAAAAGCCAAATTTTACTTGAGATGACACCCCCACTACATCCGCATGCGTTAAATATGGAATCGAAAAATCAAGATCAGTCAATGCGGCTTGCACTTTATGAAGATGTTCTTGAAAATTATTACCTAATTCAATTTCATGCAATAATGGCAAAATATTAACAAATAACCCAACAGTATTTTGATAAATTAGCTTATCTCTACCTGCGAAAGGTATACCAACGAAAAAATTTGTAATGTTTAGTAATCGAGCATTGACTACTGAAAATACTGCTTCAAGCAAAAGAAACACCGAACAGGCATGCTGTTTAGCCAATTTAACGATATCAGAGAACAAATGATTAGGAAGGTGAATTTCTAATTTATCATTTTCTAGTTGCAAATAATCAGGGGATTCACTACTCGTAGGGAAGTACACGTTGTCTATTTTGGTAATTTTTTTCTTCCAAGACTTTAACAGATCATTTGGACTATTTTTTGGATATTGATTTTTTTGTGAAAGACAAAATGCTTGATATGATGCATTTTTTTCTGCTATTTGATCCACAAGAAAATTATTTTTTTTATCATGGTGACAACTAAAATAATGATAATATTCTTCAAATTGTTGAATTAATAAATTTGCCGACCACCCATCGCAAATCAAATGATGTAACACTGCAAAAACAATAACATCCTTGTTATCAATAACAAATAACTTAAAATGAAATAAAAATTCTTTCTCAAATAAAAATGTCTTTTTAGATAATTTTGCTATTTCTTTATAGGCTGCAACTTCATCACAATGCACTTGTTCAATATCAAAAAATTGAAATGTTTTTATATATTGCAAAACTCCATCACTGGTATGTGATAATTGAATGCGCAATGCATCATGCTGCTGCACGAGGAGATAGATAGAATTTTTAATTGCTTGACAATCTACAGCGCCTGATAATCGCAACACAAAAGGTAAATTATACGCTGCGTGATTCGCTGTTGACTTTTGACATGCCAATAAAACCCCTTGCTGTGGATATGATAGCGGAAATGTGGAAGCGAATTCAAGTTGCTCTATTGGAGTTAAACATTTTTTTACTGTTAACTCTTCTACTTTATTTGCTAACTTATGCACTGTGGTGAGCTGAAAGATTTCTGCTGCAGACAGATCAACATGAAATGTTTCACTTACCGCAAAAATAATTTCATGCGCTAACAATGATGGAATACCTAAAGAAAATAATGATTGGTGACTATCTGTTATCAATTCACCTGATAAACTTTTGATAATTTCAATAATTTTTTCTTCAATTTCATTTTTTTTACTATTTTTTAAATAATTTTTTTCAGCCTGACCACTTATCGTATATTCATAAATCACAGGCAAAGTATTGGTTTGATATGCTTGTTTAACTAATGCACGTTGAATTTTCCCACTCGTTGTTTTACTAATTTTTCCTGGCAATAAAAAAACCACAGCATGCGGCAGAATCCCTATCTCGCGCAAAACAGCTGCTTGAATAGTTTCTGCAATGACTTGGAAATTTTTACTGTTTTTTTCTTTAATTTCACTGACAATTACAACTTGTTCTTCTTCAGATATATTATTTTGTAATGAAAAAACAGCAGAACAATTTTTTCTAATTTTTTGACTTGCTTCTTCAACAACACATTCAATATCTTGTGGCGAATAATTTTTACCATGAAAAATAATCATATCTTTTAAGCGTGAAAAAACAAATAAGCGTTTTTCTTGAAAAAATCCAATATCGCCTGTACGCAACCATGGCCCGCTGCCATCTGCTGTCGTGGCGGCGAACACCTCTGTTGTTAATTTTGGTGCATTCCAATACCCTAACGTGACATTTGGTCCTTGAAACCAAATCTCGCCTTTTACGCCTTCTGCACACACTTGACGCGTTTTGGGATCGACAATACAAGCACGATGTCCTTGCACCACATTGCCAACACTCGTCACACCATCCACAACACTCACTTCTTCACCCACACGATTGGTGGATAACGCCAAGGTACACTCGGCTTGACCATAACCTGTAATAAATGACGTTCTTTTGAACCCACTCCTTGCAAAATACTCTGCAAATTCTTGCAAAATAGCGTGACGAATTGGCTCACCACCTAAGCCTGCATACTGCCACGAGGATAAATCTAAACGATCTCGTAACACATCAGAGGTTTTCTTTTTTGCATAGCCATAAGCAAAACATGGGCCACCTGCATGCGTAATTCCAAATTCATCAATCCACTCTAACCATTTAGTGGGCGTACGAATAAAGGTTAAGGGCGAAAATAGTCGTGTCGTACAGTCTGAAAAAAGCGCTGGCATCACCGCCATCATCATGCCTAAATCATGCTGCAAAGGCACCCAACTTAAAATATGCGTTGGGCAATCATAGTTAAAAATATCCATCATAATTTGCATATTCTGATAAATATTTTCATGCGATACCATCACACCGCGTGGCACACCCGTAGAACCTGAGGTATATTGCAAATACGCAATTTCATCCATTTTGACATTAGGAACAAATCCATCATCAACATAGTGAGTTGCAATTTTTAGTGTATTTATTTTTTTTATTTTTGATAAATAATGTTTTGACTGACGTGTATTTAGATTTTGATTGTTAATTTTTTGTAAAAAACCTCCAAAATAATTTTTGATTTTTGAGAAATTGAGCAACAAATGAATTTCATTTGTTGTCAAAATAACACTCGGCTGCGCATCTATTATCAAATTTTCCAAACGTAGCAATGTATTTTTTAAACGATGCGGCTCTGGCGGATAGGCAGGCACAGGAATGACATTGGCATACAAGCACGCCATAAATGCCACAATAAACTCTAAACCCGGCGGGTAAAGTAATACGACTCTATCTTGTTGCGTGGTTTCTTGCTGAAGGTAACTGGCTAAAGTGCGTGCTCGCGCGTATAGATCACCGAATGTAATGCTTTCTGCAACATGGCCCGACTCTGCCAAAAATTCATACGCAATCTTGTCTGGATTTTTCTGTGCTTTTTCTGCAAGCATCCTCACAATTGATACAAACCTCATAAAAAATCCTTTTTATGTATTTTGCAGTTACATTTCGCATCACAAACTATAGAGATTACTTTTCCTGAAATTGTGCTACCAATTTCTCGCGAAATTCCATTAATTTTCCATGAAAGAAATGACTTGCCTCAGGAATACGTAATACTTGCGGCGGATGCACTAATGTCTTAACGAAAGCATACACCGCATCAGGCGGTGTAATTTCATCTGCTTCCCCTTGCACCAATAACCATGGACAGGTTAATGCAGATAAATCTTCTAGGGCTAAACGACTAACCATCGGTGCTACCGTAATCAATTGAGCAACCGGCAAATGCAACGCGCCTTTTGCAGCAATCCAACCACCAAACGAAAAGCCTGCTAACCATAAAGGGTTTGGCTTCGGCAAATGCTTTGTCACCCAGTCCGCAACTGCATATAAATCCAACAATTCTCCGCGTCCTTCATCGTACGTACCAGCACTTTGCCCAACGCCGCGAAAATTAAAGCGCACCGCAGCAAAGCCTAAATCATTTAAAGCGCGCACTAAAATAGTGACGACTTTGTTATTCATCGTCCCACCGTGTAAAGGATGCGGATGACAAATAATCGCTGTGCCACGCAAAACTTCTGTTGCTTTCGGCAACGAAATCGCTGCTTCAATCATCCCAGCCGGGCCCTGCACAAAAATGGATTTTTCTTCCATGCTATTCCTACTTTTTTTTATGCTGCATTGTTTTATATAAAATAGGCTGTAAAAATTTACCTGTATACGATTGCGGACATTTCGCCACTTGCTCTGGTGTTCCCATCACTAAAATCTCACCGCCACGCGCACCGCCTTCCGGCCCCAAATCAATGACCCAATCCGCCGTTTTAATCACATCTAGATTATGCTCAATAATCACAATCGTATTCCCCGCATCACGCAAACGATGCACCACGGTTAATAGCAATTCGATATCTTGAAAATGTAAACCCGTCGTCGGCTCATCTAATAAATATAATGTTTGACCGGTATCACGCCGTGATAATTCGCGCGCTAATTTAATACGTTGCGCTTCACCACCTGATAACGTTGTCGCACTCTGCCCCAACTTAATATAAGACAACCCAACATCTAATAATGTTTGTAATTTACGCGCAATGGCCGGCACCGGATCAAAAAATTGCCGCGCATCTTCCACTGTCATTTCCAACACATCGTGAATGTTTTTACCTTTATAATGAATTTCAAGCGTTTCTCGGTTATAGCGTTTGCCTGCACAAATATCACAAGTCACATAGACATCTGCGAGAAAATGCATTTCCACGCGAATCACACCATCGCCTTGACACGCTTCACAGCGTCCACCGCGCACATTAAAACTAAACCGTCCCGGTGAATAGCCGCGTGAACGTGCCTCTTGCGTCCCTGAAAACAAATCACGTACCACCGTAAATAATCCAGTATACGTTGCAGGATTCGAACGCGGTGTACGACCAATGGGACTTTGATCTATTTCAACAATTTTATCGAGAAACTCTATCCCCGAAATCGACGTATAAGACGCGGGTTCACGTAAGCTCGCCCCATTTAATTGACGTGCGGCAATCGGTGCTAACGTGTCATTAATTAATGTTGATTTCCCCGACCCCGACACGCCAGTCACACAGGTTAACAAACCTAATGGAATATCGACTGACACGGATTTTAAATTATTTCCAACAGCACCTTCTAAGCGTAAGATTTTTTTGGCATCCATTGGCACGCGTTTTGCAGGAATGGCAATACTGCGCGTCCCCACTAAAAATTGCCCTGTGACAGACTGTGGATGTTGCATAATGTCATCCGGTGTCCCCGCAGCAACCACTTCACCACCGTGCACACCTGCACCTGGCCCTAAATCCAACACATAATCGGCACTGCGAATGGCATCTTCATCATGCTCTACAACAATCACTGTATTACCAATATCCCGTAAATAATGCAGCGTTTTTAATAATTTTTCATTATCACGTTGATGCAAGCCAATCGACGGTTCATCTAAAATATACATGACACCGACTAAGCCTGCACCAATTTGACTCGCTAAACGAATGCGTTGCGCTTCTCCACCCGATAATGTATCGGCACTACGATCAAGACTTAAATAATCTAAACCGACATTGACTAAAAAACTCAGCCGAGAAATTAATTCTTTCTTTATTTTTTCAGCAATTTCTTTGCGATAACCAGGCAACGTTAATTCTTCAAAAATCTTTTTTGCCACATCGATAGGTTTAGCAGAGATTTCTGGCAATGTCATACCATTCACAAATACATGACGCGCCGCTTCACTGAGCCGTGTCCCTTGACAGGCATCACACGGTTTACCCGATAAATATTTTGCTAACTCTTCACGCACAAGCGACGACTCGGTTTCACGATAGCGTCTTTCCATATTCGGAATAATGCCTTCGAAAACATCGGTACGTGTATGTTTTTTGCCATGTTCATTTTGATAAGAAAATTTAATTAAATCATTTTCACTACCATATAAAATAATTTTACGAATTTTTTGTGGTAATTTCTGCCATGGTATATCAAGATCAAAATCATAATGTTTTGCTAGGGATTTTAGTAATTGAAAATACCATGCATTTCGTTTATCCCAGCCACGCACCGCACCTTCTGCTAATGAAAATGAAGGATGTGCCACGACGCGCTCTGGATCAAAATGCTGACGCACGCCCAAGCCATCACAGGTTGTACACGCACCTGTTGGACTATTAAACGAAAATAAACGCGGCGACAATTCTGCCAAACTATACCCGCATTCTGCGCACGCAAATTTTGCAGAAAAGACCTGTGGCGCTTTTTTCGGTTCATCTAACCAACCGACCATGGCTAAGCCATCGGCTAACGCCAATGCCGTTTCAAACGATTCTGCTAAACGCAACCGACTGTCTGCATTGACGCGCAAACGATCAATCACCACTTCTATCGTGTGTTTGCGTCGCAAATCAAGTGTCGGCAAGGGATCGAGATCAATGATGTCGCCATCGAGACGGATACGCAAATACCCTTTCGCACGCAAGCCTTGCAATAAATCGACATGTTGCCCTTTACGCCCACGTACCACGGGCGCCAAAATCATAATACGCGTGTCGGCAGGCAACGCCAGCACCACATCCACCATTTGACTAATCGTTTGTGCTTCTAAAATCGTGCCATGCGTTGGACAAGCAGGCTGGCCAACACGAGCGAATAATAGCCTCAAATAATCATGAATTTCAGTAATTGTCCCCACTGTTGAGCGAGGGTTATGTGATGTTGATTTTTGTTCAATCGAAATAGCGGGTGACAGACCTTCAATATGATCGACATCAGGTTTTTCCATCATCGATAAAAACTGCCGCGCATACGCAGATAATGACTCAACATAGCGTCGCTGGCCTTCGGCATACAATGTATCAAAGGCCAGCGAGGACTTACCAGAACCTGACAACCCAGTGATGACAGTCAATTTATCCCGCGGGATGGTGACATCGAGATTTTTGAGATTATGGGTACGCGCTCCGCGCACAATAATGTCTTTCATACAGCAGACCGGCCTCACTCACAGAAAAATGAGCTGCATTATAGCAGGGTTCTGTGGGCGAAGCGGAATAACCTGCAGACCCATCTATACCCATTATCGACTATTAACCATAATCTCAAACCCACGCTTCGACAAAGACCACTTTTTAAACAGCTCCTATGATTGCTGCGTCTTGCATAGTTAAGACATTCTGCACTCCACGGAGTTATTCAATTTCTCTTCTAGATCAGAATCAACAGAATCTTTTGCCCGTGAAGCAGAAAAAAACATTGGCGATTTATGCTGGTTATAAAAAGGAAAATGAACTTTTGACTTTTTATTTGCCTCTAAGATTTCATCACATGCATCTAAAAATTTATTTAATTTTTCATCACGATATTGCTCTTCTATGACTCTTGTATTATCAAAATATTGTGGTTCAACCTCTTTTTTGGCTTTATTACTATTTTGCAACTCTATGAAATATTTTTCAGCAATATCTAATATTTCCCTAACACATGTTTCTGAAATAAGATCTTCATACTCTTTATTAATTGGCAGAAACTCAGAAAGAAAATTTCTTAAAAAATTAAAATCAATTATATTCTTAAAACAAAAATGGATATGATACGCTTCTTTATCGTATAAAGACAAATGATTGGCAAAGAAATGACGATCATCATTAAAAAAATAGTCATTACCTAATTTTGCATCAGAATTAATATATTTACCTTGTTTTTTAAGCATGTCAAAAAAACTTTTTAGTCTATCCCTATTTTTTTTTGCTTTCATTTTAGATGAAGGTGTATTTTGGACGGGATAAGCAAAAATTAAATTTTTTCTATCAACAATAACATGCCCTTCTTTCTCTATATCTGAGCCATAAAACGACATTGTTAACGGCATATTTTTCCTCTCTTTTTAATAATTAGTTATTTTTAATCTATTTGACGCGCGGAGAATTATCACAAATTTGCTTCACACTGACAATCTTGACGAAAAATTTTCTTGATCACAACCAGATACTTTCTCTTCGCATGTTTGCAACGCCGGTGACAGTGATCGAAAAAAAGAAGGAACAAGGTTTCGTCGATAAGAAAATTCATTTAACACACTCGGCTCAATGACAGTAGAAGAAGTGGAAGGCATGATAGACTCAATTTTCTGTCGCTTATTAACTAACTCGAATGCCGAGGTCTCTGCTCGCTGCGCAACCAAATCATGCTTTCTTTTAAGCGAACGCGTTCCAACAGGCATCTCACTATCAACACTCTTCAGTTGGGATGCATGTAGCAATTCCCAATCTCGACACAAATAACCCAAAAAAAATTGAGTTAATTTCCTTAGAAAAAGAATATTTTTTTGTTTATTCTCTTCACTTTGAGATAAATAAAAAAACTTCGCTTCTGCTGCATATAATGCAATTTCTTCATTGGAAAAAAGAAGAAAACGATTATCTAAAATTTTTAACATAATTCTATCAAGTGAACTATGTAAAATAATCTCTGACAACTGATGGATTGCTATTTTTCTTATTTCTATCAACGCAAATGGTGTCAACATGTCTGGTAAAACATTCAATTTAAAAAAACTATCCAAAGCGATAATATAAAAACAAAACAATGGTGTACAAAAATCCTTTTTCAAAAGACCAAGAGAAGAAAAATTTAAACATGTATTTTTTTTATCATAATAAAAATGCATTCGCTCAATACAAAGGCACAACAATTTCAAATGTGGGATCAGCTGAGAGCGCTCACTAATTGGCATAAAAAAAATCAAATTAGACATTGTAAAATTTGAAAAAAAATATCTAATAACAAGCCCTAAATGCTCTCTATTCAATAAATCCATTTTCACCTTTGCACTTAACTGTGTTGCCAGCAGCTGCGTATCCATTGTGTTTGCTAATTTTATAAAATCAATAAAATGATTAAATTTTACAAAACATGCTTTTCTGCTAGATTCCTCTACTTGTTGTGCAACATTCTCAAAAAAAATTGTGAACTCTTGACACAGATCATCCGCAAAGATTTCTTGCAACAAAAAATTTTTCGAGATTTTATTTAACTCTGCTTTTAACACTTGATAATAGTTCTTAAAAATATCAACAAATGCAGCACCAACACGTTCGATCAAAGCCAAAGGATTTCTGACAATTTCATAAAACTCTTCTTTTTTACTTGTCACCAACTCCATCATATCTTGTGGCAGCAACCCAAATTTTTCATGCAAAAACGTATAATTTTGACAAATTAAGTCCAAACTGTTTACTGGTGAAAAATGAATAATATCGACTAACAGTGTGCTGCTAAAACCAAAATGATATAACTGCTTTAATTGCTCTAATTTTCTTAAACTGCTGGCACATAAGCGGCTCTTTTTTTCTTGAATGTCATCCCCTTGCAGTTCGGACAAAAACAACTCGAATAAACTTATATTGATTGAATGCTGATTTCTCTCATTCACAGCGAAAGGCGTTTGACCCTTTTTTTTTGTTGGCAAAACAATTCTCCATATTGTTTTTTTTGAGACAGTTAACAATTACCGTCGTGAGGCGAAAAACTTTTTTAACAACGCTTCCGCTTCATCCGCCAATAATCCACCTGTATACATCGTTTGATGATTCCCAACACGCTTTGTGACATGTTGCCGCGCACCCCAACGCACATCCGCCGCGCCATAAACGACTCGCGTTAAACGTGCTTGTTGAATAGCACCAACACACATCAAGCATGGTTCCAACGTGACATATAAAACTGCACCGGTTAAACGATAATTTTGTGCATACTGTGCTGCGGCACGCAACGCTTGAATCTCTGCATGTGCAGTAGGATCATTTGTACCAATGGGACAATTCCATCCTTGCCCGATAATTTGCCCTGCTTGCACCACCACTGCACCAACCGGCACCTCACCCGCAGATGCTGCATGCACTGCTAACGTTAATGCAGTGCGCATGTGAAGAAAATCACTTTCTAAAAATAGCTCCGTCACTCCCACTCCACAGTCGCCGGCGGTTTTCCTGAAATATCATAAACAATCCGCGAGACACCCGGTACTTCGTTCACAATTCGATTCGCCACATGCGATAAAAATGTATGCGACAAAGGGGCGGCGTGCGCCGTCATAAAATCGACACTTTCTACTACACGAATTGCCAACACATGCGCATAATGACGCGCATCACCTTGCACCCCCACTGACTTTACTGGCAAAAAGACCACAAACGCTTGGGCGACTTGATCGTATAAATGATTTTTATGTAATTCTTCTATCAAAATCGCATCAGCGGCACGCAAGGTTTCTAGATACTCACGTCGCACTTCGCCCATCACACGAATTGCTAAGCCCGGCCCCGGAAAAGGATGACGATGCAATAGCGCGTGCGGCAAACCGAGTGCCTCACCAATTTTTCGAACTTCATCTTTAAATAATTCACGTAATGGCTCTACTAATTTCAAACGCATCGTTGCCGGCAAACCACCCACATTATGATGCGATTTAATCACATGCGATGTGCCACTGCCTGCGGCCGCAGACTCAATCACATCCGGATAAATCGTGCCTTGTGCTAACCACACAGCATCTTTTATTTTTGCCGCTTCCGCATCAAACACTTCTACAAATAAACGACCAATGATTTTGCGCTTTTCTTCAGGATCAGTGACACCCGATAAAGCTGACAGAAATAGTTCTTCTGCATTGACTGTGATTAATTGCAAACCAAAATGTTGTGCAAATAAACTTTCTATCTCTGCAATTTCATCCCGGCGCATTAAGCCTGTATCCACCAAAACACAAATAAGCTGCTCGCCCAACGCACGATGTAATAATAAAGCGGCAACAGAAGAATCCACACCACCAGATAATCCCAAAATCACGCGCTCATGTTTTACTTGTGTACGAATTGTTTCGATTGATTTTTCAATGATGTTTTGCGTTGTCCACACTGGCGGACAGCCACAAATGTCACGCACAAAACGCTCAATCATGCGCGCACCTTGTCGTGTGTGTGACACTTCCGGATGAAACTGTAAACCATAAAATTGTTTAGCTTCATTTGCCATACCAACAATCGCACAATTTGCCGTGCTCACTGTTGTCACAAAATCGGGCGGTAAACTCTCGACATGATCACCATGACTCATCCACACATCTAATTGCGCGTCACCAGAGGAAGAGACCCTGTCTTCTATCCCCGCCAATAAACGTGAGGGTTGTTGCACGATGGCTTCAGCAAAACCAAATTCACGACGGGAGCCAGACACGACCTGTCCACCTAATTGCTGCGCCATCGCTTGCATGCCATAACAAATCCCTAACACTGGACAACCCAATGTAAAAATATTTGCGGGAATATGCAGCGGTGTTGCACCTGTGACACTCTCCGGTCCACCCGATAAAATCACCCCGGCTGGCGCAAATGCGTGCAACACTTCCTCTGTGATGTGTGGCGCATGAATTTCACAATACACGCCTGCTTCACGCACTCGCCGTGCAATCAATTGGGTATACTGCGAACCAAAATCCAAAATTAAAATTTTCTTTTCATAATGATGCTGCGCAACCGCCGACATGCCACACTCCCCCAAAACAATTAAATTATTTTTTTATCTTTTTTATTTCTGTATCTGACAATTTTTAATGCGGTTAACTTTTTACTCGCTGACGCGCGGACAGGAAGTCCGCAAGAGTAAAAACCAACATATGGAAGACTGTTTTTTTACGGTCAGCGCGTAAAAAGTTAACCGCATTAAAAATTGTCCAGTACGACGTGTTTTTATTTCAAAAAACTTTCATCCATTTGGTAATTGGGCGCCTCTTTGACAATCTGCACATCATGCACATGCCCTTCACGCACGCCATTCCCAGTAATACGTACAAACTCCGCTTTGGTACGTAATGCCTGAATATCGGCGCAACCGGTATACCCCATTCCCGAACGCAACCCGCCTAACAATTGACTGACAATCGCTACCAAACTGCCTTTATACGGCACGCGGCCTTCAATCCCTTCAGGCACTAATTTTTCACGCGCAACAATGCCTTCTTGAAAATACCGATCGCCCGATCCTTCTGGCCGTGCCATCGCACCTAACGATCCCATGCCGCGATAAGCTTTATACGAACGACCGTGATAGAGCTCAACTTCACCCGGCGCTTCTTCCGTGCCCGCAAACAAACTACCAATCATTACAGCCGACGCACCCGCTGCAATTGCTTTACAAATATCGCCGGAATAACGAATCCCGCCATCGGCAATCACACCCACATCGCGATCACGCAACGCCGCACTGACATTCGCAATGGCGGTGACTTGCGGCACCCCCACACCGGAAATCACGCGTGTCGTACAAATTGATCCCGGGCCCATGCCCACTTTCACCGCATTTGCGCCGGCATCCGCTAACGCTAATGCTGCACTCGCTGTTGCAATATTCCCCGCAATAATCGTCATCGTTGGGTAATGTTGACGAATCCAACGCACGCGCTCGATCACCCCTTTGGAATGCCCATGGGCCGTATCTACCACCAACACATCTACACCCGCATGCACTAATGCTGCAACACGCTCTTCTGTTTCGCCACCCGTGCCGACTGCTGCACCGACGCGCAAACGACCTAATTCATCTTTACACGCAAACGGTTTTTCTTCTTGTTTTAAAATATCTTTGACAGTAATCATGCCGCACAATTGAAAATCATCATTAATCACTAATACTTTTTCTATGCGGTGCTGATGCAACAAAACACGTACGGTTTCTCGATCCGTGTTTTCTTTCACAGTCACCAAACGCGATTTCGGTGTCATAATGTTTTTAACTGGCTGATCCAAATGCGTTTCAAAACGCAAATCACGCCCCGTCACAATCCCCACCAATTGATTATCGCCTTCCACGACCGGCAATGCGTGAAAATTAAATGCGCTAATAATATCCAGCACTTCGCGCACGGTATGATCGGGCGAAACCGTCACAGGATCTTTAACGACACCACTTTCGAATTTTTTCACACGACGCACTTCAGCGGCTTGCTTTTCAACAGACATATTTTTATGAATGATGCCCAGCCCACCTTCTTGCGCCATAGCAATCGCTAAACGCGATTCAGTCACCGTGTCCATTGCTGCAGATAATAAGGGGATATTTAATGTGATTGTGGGAGTCAGACGCGTTTTAAGATTTGCCTCACGTGGCAGCACAGCAGATTCAGCAGGTAATAATAAGACATCATCAAACGTTAGAGCTTCACCAACAAGACGCATCGTTAATTCTCCCTTCATTAAGAGATAAAAATCATGGGTAAAATTAACGGCCAGATTGTACAGAAAAGGTCAGAAAAGTACAGAAAAATTTGCTTTCGACGGACTGCGATGGCGCAATTGCGGGCGGCAAAGTAAAAAAATCCTGATGACCTATGCTGTGACAAATGGAAAAGAATCCTGTTTGCGCTGCCTAACTAATCACGGTAAATTAAGCGACTTTCGATATCATCATTCAATAAACTAGGAATCACCCATGTCTTTCTTTATCCAAAATGCCTTTGCCGATATTGCGACACCCAGCGCCCAACAGCCTAGTGGCATCCCATTTTTCGTCATTTTAGGCGTCATGATTTTGTTTATGTATCTCATTGTTTGGCGCCCACAAAGCAAACGCATGCGTGAACAGCGAAATTTACTCAACTCACTGGCCAAAGGCGATGAAGTCATTACGGCCGGCGGTTTACTCGGCACGATCAATCAAGTTGCTGACACCACCTTGACACTCACCATTGCGCAAGGCATTGATATCACCATACAAAAATCTGCTGTGACAGGTTTATTACCTAAAGGCACGTTGAAATCCGTTTAAGACAGGAAGGAACCCTGGATGAGCATGAATCGTTATCCGCTCTGGAAGAATTTACTTGTTATTGGCGTGTTACTCATTGCGTTTTTGTATGCCTTACCTAATCTGTATGGCACAGACCCAGCAGTACAAATTTCCGCTGCGGATACCGCTGCGCTGCCGGATGCACAAACACGCGAACTCATCCAGTCTACTTTACAAAAGGCCAATCTTTCGCCAAAGAGTACTGAAGCCCAAGCCCGCAGTTTACTTCTCCGCTTCACCTCAACAGACGATCAATTTCGTGCCAAAGAATTACTGTCTCAAACACTCGGATCCAATTGGCTGGTTGCACTGAATCTTGCTCCCGCCACACCGCATTGGTTAGAAGCCATCAATGCCAAACCCATGCGCCTAGGACTGGATTTACGCGGTGGTTTACATTTTCTGTTACAAGTCGATGTCGACTCTGTGACTGGCGCACAAACCTCAGGCAATCTTGCCAATATTGGCCAAGCACTACGTAAAGAAAAAGTGCGCTATGCCAATCTCGCTCGCGGTGACGCCAATAGCATTGTCGTCCAATTTCATACCAATGAGGCATTGGAAGCGGGTCGTCGTGTACTTGGCGATCAATTCCCTCATTTTATTTGGGCGCCAGAAAAAAACGCCCCAACTCATTCGCTGGTAGCATTAAAAGGCGTGCTCGCACCATCCGCTTTACAACAATCACGGCAAGAAACCATCGAACAAGCGATGAGCACCTTACGTAATCGCGTAAATGAACTCGGTGTCAGTGAAGCCACTGTTCAGCAACAAGGTGCTTCGCGTATCGCTATCGATCTCCCAGGCATTCAAGATACGGCGCAAGCAGAAAATATCTTAGGTAAAACGGCAACACTCGAATTTCGTTTAGTGGAAGATACAGGCACCAGCAACACGATTGCACCAGTAGGCAGCACCGCTTATCCTTTTGGAAATGGGTTAATTTTCCTCAAAGATCAAATCGTTTTACGCGGCTCCTCCATCACCAGCGCATCTGCCAATGTCAGCGAAGATGGCCGACCTGCTGTCAGTGTCCGCTTGGGTGGTTTAGGCGATACGAATTTCTCACGCGCGACCGCTGAAAACATCGGTCGTCGCATGGCAATCGTTTACGTTGAAGTCAAATCCAAAGTGAATGAAGTGAATGGCAAAAAAGAAATTCATTACACCACCCAACGCAGAGTGATCAGTGCCCCAGTCATTCAATCGGCACTCGCCAATAGTTTCGAAATCACCGGCTTAACCAGTCACGAAGAAGCTCGCACGCTTGCGCTATTATTACGCGCGGGGGCATTGCCTGCACCTGTCACACTGATTGAAAGCCGTGAAGTCGGTCCCAATCTTGGCAAACAAAATATTCAAATGGGCGTATTGTCTGTCGAAGTGGGCTTCATTCTCGTCGTGTTATTTATGGCGCTCTATTATCGCGGCATGGGGCTCATTGCCGATCTTGCACTGCTTGCTAATTTGGTTTTAATCGTCGCGATTCTTTCACTTTTAGGCGCGACACTCACGTTACCTGGCATTGCTGGTATCGTGCTAACCATGGGGATGGCAGTGGATGCCAATGTTTTAATTTTTGAACGTATTCGGGAAGAGTTGCGCAATGGTGCCGGTATCCAAGCCAGTATTTATGCGGGCTACGATCGCGCTTTTATGACGATTGTCGATGCGAATATTTCGACGCTGATTGTTGCGATTGTTTTATTTAGCTTAGGATCTGGCACCATTAAAAATTTCGCGGTGACACTGACCATAGGTTTAATTACCTCGATGTTTACCGCTATTACCGGCACACGTGCGATCGTCAATCTGTTATATGGCAGAAAATCCGTTAAAAAAATCTCAATAGGAATTTAATTATTTATGGAACTTTTTAAACGACAAACGCATATTGATTTTATGGCGCAACGCAAATGGACCGCGTGCATTTCGCTTATTTTATTTTTACTTTCTATTTCATCCTTAGTGATCAACGGCTTAAATCTAGGTTTAGATTTTACCGGCGGCACACAAATGCAATTACGTTTTCCACAAACGGTCGATGTTGGGCAATTACGCACAACGCTCGAACAAAATAAATTTCCAGATGCCATCGTACAAAGTTTTGGTACATCCAAAGAAGTGTTAATTACTTTACCTGCAAAAAAACTGGCAAATAATGCAGACAAAGAACGGGCGACCGAACAAGTCAAACAACTTTTTCCGACAGCCAAGTTAGAACAAGCTGATTTTATTGGCCCGCAAGTCGGACAAGAATTAGCAAGCCAAGGGATTCTTGCCGTGATTCTCGCGCTTGCTGGCACGATGATTTATATTGCATTACGCTTTGAATTACGCTTTGCGATTGGTTCAACTCTCGCGCTTGTGCACGACCCCCTTTTAATTCTCGGGATTTTTTCTTTTTTTCATCTTGAATTTAATTTAATTGTGCTTGCTGGTTTACTGACGGTGATTGGTTATTCACTGAATGACACCATCGTGATTTTCGATCGGATTCGTGAAAATTTTCGCAAACTACGCAAAGCGACTTCCTTGGATGTAATTAATCAATCGATTAATCAAACATTATCAAGAACCCTGATGACATCAATGTTGACACTGATTGTCGTAGTTGCCTTATTTTTTCTTGGCGGCAGCATGTTACATGGATTTGCGTTAGCATTAATTATCGGCATTATCGTAGGAACGTATTCATCGATTTATGTGGCGGGCTCGCTTTCACTCGCATTAGGTTTAACGCGACAACATTTATTACCACCCAGTCGCGAAGCGCTGGATGAACGACCGTAAAATAGTTAATGCTGTTTTGCAACATGGATGATGAATCGCATGCTTTTTCCAGAATACGAATCCTTCGATGCGCTCGGCTTAGCGGCATTAATTCAAAAAGGCATCGTCTCACCGAAAGAAGTATTAACCGCCGCGATCGAACGGATTGAAGCACGCAATCCACTTCTCAATGCAGTCATCTATAAAAATTATGAAAAAGCCTTAGCGCTCGCAGAAAGCGGCTTAAAATCTATTCCTGCAGGCCCTTTTCAGGGCGTGCCTTTTTTATTAAAAGATTTATTAGCCGATTGCCAAGATATGCCATTGATGTCAGGCAGTCGTTTAACGCGTCACCGCATATCGCAAGCCGATGCCGAACCTGTCCGTCGTATCAAACAAGCAGGCTGTATCATTCTCGGCAAAACGGCCACGCCAGAATTTGGTTTGAGTCCCGTCACAGAATCTCTCTTACATGGTGCGACACGTAATCCTTGGAACACGGATTTAACACCCGGCGGCTCGAGTGGCGGCTCCGCGGTGGCTGTCGCCGCGCGCATGGTGCCGATGGCGCATGCGGGCGATGGTGCCGGTTCTATTCGGATTCCTTCTGCATTTTGTGGCACCTTTGGTTTAAAAATTTCACGTGGTCGCGCACCTGCCAGCTCTCTCGTCATTCGTATTTGGCAAGATATGATAGTCGAACATGTGATGACACGCTCGGTACGAGATAGTGCGGCGATGCTCGATGTCTTAGCCGGTCCAGAATCCGGCGATTTCGCCAGTTTACCGGCGCCTGCTACCTCTTATTTAGCAGGCTTACAAAAACCGTTAGCACCGCTCAAGATTGCTGTCAGTCATACGCCCGCTTTTTCCAACGGCACAGTGTGCGCTAGCTATCAACAAGCACTCGCTGACACCGCCAAGTTATGCAGCGAATTAGGTCATACTCTTGAGGAAGCCACGCCACCGTTACCCAATCAAACCGTGGTCGAAGCCTTTTTAATTATCATGGCGGCAGAAACCGCAGCGAGTATTGATATGCTGACAAAAGCGATGGGCATCAAAGTGCGTCATGCTGAGCTTGAAACATTTACCGATTTACTCTATAGCGTCAGCACACAATTTACTGCAAAAGACTTTGCTGAAGCGGTACACACACTGGAAAGTAGCGCACGCCAATTAGCAAAATTTTTTGCGCGCTTTGATATGTTACTGACCCCAACACAATTAGGCCCACCGCCACGCATTGGCGCACTCATACCAAAAGGACGCGAAAAACTTTTGCTAGACATTTTACGCCATTGTCCTTCGCGCCATTTATTCCATACATTACTGCAAAAAACTGCGGATCGTTATTTTTCGCTAATGCCATTCACACCGCTTGCTAATATTTCTGGCCAGCCCGCAATGTCGGTGCCTTTGCATCAAGATGCACAGGGTTTACCCATTGGTATGCATTTTATGGGTCAAATGGGCGATGAATATCGTTTATTACAATTAGCCGCACAACTAGAAAATGTAAAGCCTTGGGGCGCTCGTCAACCAAGCATGCTAAGCGATTGATTTTATTTTAAATTTTTTTAAAAAATAAAAAATCATAATAAAATCAGCAAATTGCAAAAATCTGATTTTATCAATATATTCAATTAGTTAGTCTAAAAAATACCCGTGAGACGTATTCACATCCATCACTGGCCTATTTAATATTTCCTTAAGATTATTCACGGATAATTCCTCATCTCTTGTAAATAATTTGTACTTTTATTTGTCAAATAATCAGGAAAAACACATGCCACGTTATTTTGTCATTCCCCACCAAGTAGACAAACATGACTTAAATAAAAATAGAATGCTTTTATCTGATGAACAAATTGCAGCGATTCGTGACTTAATAAAAGGTGGTGATATCCATATTGGCCGTAACAAAAAATCCGCATTACGAGATTATGCGCAGCCTGATGACCCAGCAATGCAGTGCTTGGCAAAACTCAAATACAGCATCATACATACAGAAAACGGCACCTATGCTCTTTACCTCGGCAAAGAACATAACAATGGTGAACATATTTTAGGTGCCGGCGGTTTTGGCAAGGTCAAACTCGCGCAAAATATTGACACTGGCGAATGGGTCGCCGTAAAAATTATTAAAAGAGACGATAAGCTAGAGAATAGTTTACACGAAGCAATAACAACTGAAGAAAAACTTTTAATACTATCCAAACTCTACATAGCGAGCTATCCCCGTACAAAAAAAGATAGTAAAACCTCTTGCTATGAAATGCTATTAAAAATTGCGCCGGGAAAACCTTTGCACAAAATTGGGTATGATTATTTTGATGATCTTGTTAAATTAGTTACAAACAATCCAGCCTTTGCAAAAGAAATAGCACGACGAAAGATCTCGCCTGCAACAGCAACCGGACGCATCCTCAGTATTTTAGAAAAAATTCATGCGTTACACACACTAGGTTATGTTCATCGAGATTTAAGCGTGACGAATATTTTTTACGATCCTATCGAGCAAGTCACAACATTGATCGACTTTGGCTTAAGTAGTAAAAAAGATGAACCCACTTTATTCGAACATGGAAATCCAGATTACATGGCGCCAGAAGCAGCAGACGCTGTTTTTTATGGAAAAACGATGCCATGCACCACTGCGTTAGACACGTATTCTGCAGGCATTACATTGGCAGAAATGCTCGGATTAGTCACGTGTAAAGACAAAAATCATCACCAAGGATATCTTTGCATCGTGCCGCCAAGCAATAGGGTTAATATCATGACAACGGCCGATGATGTACGCTCATATAGGATGCATCGCACAACATGCGCAATTTATGATGAAAAACATGCAGAAAAAAGTAATGACGCGATTGATCGCATTTTGGAAATCTTACATGCCATGACAGATCCATCGCCTGAAGAACGCTGCTCATTAGAAGAAGCCATTCAGCAATTTAAAATTTTACATGATTATTTTATTGAACAATCAAATAAATTGTCACCGGCCACCACAAGTTCTCTCGCGCAACTTGGCACGTTTGGTTCTCGTAGTAATTTAAAAAGAGAAAGAACCGAATTAAATGAAACTATCGATCTACAGTTAGATGGTATGCATTTTAAAAGACAAAAATTATAATTATTAAATTACGTTGAATAAATAACAAAAAGTTGCTTCATTATTTCGCTTCTCCCTTTGTGGCTGAAGAGAAGCGAAATAATGAAAAGACAAAAAAATTTATTGCTCGCGACCTATTTTTTGCAACAATTGCTTCAAAATTTTCGGATTACCGGCCACCACATCCCCAGTAGTCAAACTCCCCTCGCCGCCCGCAAAATCAGTCACCATGCCGCCTGCTTCACGAATCAACAAAACGCCTGCTGCGATATCCCACAATTTTAAACCCATTTCCCAAAAACCATCTAAACGCCCGCAGGCCACATACGCTAAATCCAACGTCGCCGCGCCTGCACGCCGCACATCCCCACAAACAGGCACCAAAGCTGACAGTGTCGATAAATACTGCGTCAATAAATCCGGCGCATGACGAAAGGGAAAGCCCGTTCCCAACAAACATTCTTCTAAATTTTTACGGCGCGACACACGAATACGACGCTCATTTAACCATGCACCTTGCCCGCGACTGGCACAAAATAACTCTTGCCGTAACGGATCATAAATCACACCATGCTCTAGCCGACCGCTACACATTAACGCGATCGATACCGCAAATTGTGGAAATCCATGAATAAAATTACGCGTACCATCCAAGGGATCAATCACCCATTGGTACTCATTCCCTTCCATCACCCCGCTTTCTTCACCCAACACACTGTGCTCAGGATAGGCTTTTTTTAAGATACGAATAATTTCGTGTTCCGCCTTTTGATCAATATCCGTCACATAATCATTCGGACTTTTTTCTCGAACTTCGACATCCTCGAGACGATCAATAGCACGCACAATCACATTGCCAGCGGCACGCGCAGCACGGATAGCAGTATTTAAAAAAGGATCTTTCATGATGATTCGCCCTACGAAAAATGGCGCCAAGAATAGCAAAGATCGACATGAGATACCATGGATCCAACCATCAGGTTTTGACGCCAACCAGAAAACCACGCATAATCTCGCGCCATGTCACCCGCTATTCGTATTATTTTAGTACACACCTCACATCCCGGGAATATCGGCGCCGCCGCACGCGCTATGAAAACCATGGGATTAGAGCACCTTTACCTGGTTGCACCCCACGCTTTCCCAGACCCGAAAGCCATCGAAATGGCATCGGGCGCGACCGACATTCTGGAACGCGCAGTTGTGACAGCCACACTCGATGAGGCACTGGCCGACTGCACCTTTGTCGCCGGCACAAGCACCCGCTCCCGCGCGATTCCGTGGCCATTACAATCCGCTCGTGAGTTTGCAGAAAGCTTGCATGCTCCCACACACGCAGCGCAAACGATTGGGTTACTCTTTGGACGCGAACAATCAGGTTTGACCAATGAAGAATTGCATCGTTGTCACGTCCACGTACATATTCCAGCAAATGCTGACTACAGCTCGTTAAATCTCGCGGCAGCCGTACAAATCTGTGCGTATGAATGGCGCATGGCAAGTCTCGCCCGTGCCGCTAAAACGACGCCGGCAACAGTTGAAGCGACATGGGATCATCCGCCCGCCACCCACCAAGAAATCGAAAATTTTTATACGCATCTCGAAAAAGTCTTAATTTTGACAGGCTTTTTGAATCCAGCCGCCCCCAAACAATTGATGACGCGTTTACGCCGACTCTTCAGTCGAATGATGCCTGACAAAATGGAAATCAATTTATTACGCGGGATTTTAACCTCGATTGAAAAACCTAAGCAGCGGTAAAGCCTTTCATCTTCCATTGCCAAATACTTTTCGATTAAACGTCATATATTTATGCATAAAATAATTGGGTAATAACATCAATAGCGTCGTCAATGGTCGCGCAATTAAAGCATTAATCCCCAACCCGCTCACTTGAATCGATAACAAAACCGCACTCAAGCCAATACCCGCCAATGCCACCGCCACATACACCGGCACTTGTATATGCAACGCACGTGAGTCACAACGAAATGTCAGCCGTTTATTGGCCACATAATGAAAACAACCAGCAATACTCATAGAGACGACCAACGCTGCAATATATTGCATCTGCAGCCACGTAAAACACACGGCATACAACCCCCAATCAATCAGTGTCGCAAGACCACCCACCACAAAATAATAGGCAAATTCACTCGGCCTTTTCTTCATCACTTGACCTCTGTATGATGCATTTCTGATTCATTATTGCGCGCCATCATACATGATTTATTTGGATTACGCCTCCACCACGCCTGTCGATCCACGTGTGGCTGACAGTATGCAAAGCTGCCTGACCGCCACAGGTATTTTTGGCAATGCAGGCTCTTACCATGGCTATGGGGAAGCTGCCGCCCACGCCATTGCTAACGCGCGCGCGCAAATTGCCGCAGCCATTGATGCAACGTCACGTGAGATTATTTTTACCTCAGGCGCAACGGAAGCAACCAATTTAGCGTTAAAAGGCGCGGCCATGCTGTATGGCCAAACGCGCCGCCATATCATTACCACGCAAACGGAACATGCAGCGACGTTAGAGACGTGTCAATGGTTAGCAAAACAAGGTTTTCGCGTGACTTATCTTGCGCCAACTGTCGAAGGGCAAATCACGGCTGAGCAACTCGAACTCGCGATCCAACCAGACACATTTTTGATTTCATTCTTACATGTGAATAACGAAACTGGTGTGATACAAGATGTCGCCGCACTCGCGGCTATCGTCAAAAAACATAAAAAAAACCAAGAAATTTTATTTCACCTCGATGCCGCACAAACGATTGGCAAAGCGCCATTGAGTGTTGCAACCGCCGCTGCCGATTTAGTGTCACTCTGCGCGCATAAAGTCTATGGCCCCAAAGGCATTGGCGCTTTGTATGTCCGACACCGTCCGCGCATTCGTTTAGCCGCACAAATACACGGTGGCGGCCAAGAACAAACGATGCGTTCAGGGACTTTAGCAACACATCAAATTGTCGGCATGGGCACTGCGTTTGCGCTCGCTATGCAAGACGATGCAACAGACTTAATAAAAATAAAGAAATTACGCGCATTATTTTTAACATCACTCGAAAATTTCTTATCACAAAAAAATAATGCACAAACAAAAAAAATCCATTTTCACATCAATACAGCCGAACAACATGCAAGCGATACAGCTGACAAGACTGTGCCGCATATTTTATCACTGCGTTTTCAAAATTGTTTGACTGACGCATGGCTACCCGCACTGAAAAACCAATTAGCGATTTCCACTGCATCGACTTGTCATACGCCTGATGCTGGCCCATCGCATGTGCTGCGCGCGATGGGGTTATCCCGCGACGAAGCCCTCAGTTCTGTACGTATTTCCTTTGGGCGCTTTACCATTGAAGATGACGTGATTCGCGCAGCAGCATGCATCGTCGAAGCGCTACCGACATTGTCCACTTAAGATTAGATTGCCCATAAAACCTCTGAAAAAATCTTATTTATAAACAATACGATAAGATATGACGCTTTTTTTGGCAGAATTAGGCGTATACTGATATTAGAATTGGAAGAACAAAATGTAATGAATAAGCACTATTGTTTATTCACAGTTTGTCTATGAGGAGGGCATTTCTATGCCTGATTCACCGATTGTTGATTTGGATTTGACAAAAAACTTTGCTTTGCTCAAAGATCAAGTAGACATTTATTCTTCGCGCATAAAAAAAGAAACAAAAAGTGGTGCAGGTGCAAGTAAGCCGGATATAGAAATTCTTTCCCTTGAAAAGAAAGCAGATGAAGAAAAAATAGAAGCTGATACTTTTCCCAAAGAAGTAGAAGATTATTTTACAGAATACAGTAACGGTAACCCAGAGAGTAAGATTGAAAATTACAGAACAAGAGTTAATGAGTTTGCAGCAGCAGAAAGCAAAAAACCAAAGTCATCACCTGATGAGAAAAGCGAAGCGAAAACAGAGAGCAAGATAGCAGCTAAGACTAGTGTTCCTGAAGAGCAAATTTCAAACCAAACTTATTTTAGAAATAAATTTATTCAATATTTAGAAAAGAAAATAAAAGAATTCACAGAAAAAAGTGGTCCAAAAGAAAAAACAATACAAGTTTCCACTGAGGTATTGTTAGGCTCAGATGGCTTAGCACTTTACAAGCTTGCTCTCGAAGAAGAAGCACACAGCCGACAGTATTTCAATGCCGTGTTAGAATCTTCTAAAATGACCGTAGATGGCAAACCTTGGGGTGAAACACCACCGATGATCATTGTTGGTGGACCATCGGGCTCTGGAAAATCCTATGCTGCCCGCGCGATTACGGAACATCTTGCCACGAAAATTCAAAAAGAAAAAATTGCACCAGTATCAGACTTAGAAGAAAAAGTTTTCGATCGAATTCCAAGTGATAAACAAACCACTTTTTTATCTATCGACGGTGGGATTACTCGCGAAGTCTCTGAAATGCGTAAATTGGTTATTCAGTATGGCGAATTCATTGGCAAACAAGCAACAGATTTTGAAGATATAAGTAAAGAAAAATTAAAAAACATCAAAGACCTCATCAAAGAATATGCCAAAGTAAAAACTGAATGGGGAATCATTCTTCCTGAAACATTTGCTAGTGCTAAAAAAAAGAAAATCAAAGAAGCTCAAGAAATTGCTGATTCAAAAGAAGCTAGCGTATTAGAGAATAAAGAGGACGATAGCCATGAAGATGAGCAAGATGAATTAGATGAACTAGCAAAAACAGCGAGTGGATTATATCAAAATGAAAAAAAATCAGATCGCCACATTATATTCACACGAGTAACAGGCGAAGATGAAGATAACTTCAAGAAGATTGTTGAAACACAAGCAGAAAACCGTGCATTTAAAAGCCAAGGTACCATTACATCATTTGATTTGCACTTAGACTCAAAAAAAATTCCAGAGTGGAAACCGAAAGGTTTCTTTTTAAGTTACAGAAATGGCAAGAATGCTTCAAAAGAGACAGAAAAAAAATTAGAAAAAATATTTCCCGGAAAAAAAATTGAAACGTATTTAGTGGTGAATGACAGAATATTAGTTGATGAAGAACTATATTCACGGCGTGCTGTCCAGCAATACAACGCATGGATTAAAAAAAGGAAAAATTATCAGTATAAGAAAACTCCGGAACCTACTCGTTTAAACCAACTTACTCTTGATTATTTTGCCAATAAAAAAATTAAGCTTACTGACATGAAAGATACAATATCCGAATCATACCGCATATGGTATCTTTTTCTTGAAAATGAAATTAAAAAAATAGAAAATGAAATTGATACACTTAAAACTGAAACTAAAATATCGCCGGAACAAAAAGACGAAATTAATATTAAAAAAGAAATTTTACAAGAGCTAGAATCCAAACACGACATTCTCGTTACGTATGCAAAAGATCAGCAAGCAGTATCCTCTGGAACATTAGCATCTGGAAAGACAGTCCTTGACGAACAATTGTTTCAAGAATTTAAGTCTTTTAAAGAACAAATCATTAAAAAAGAAATGGCAAGCGCTATTCTAGATGATAAATCTAGAGAACTGCACGAAATCATCAACAAATTACCATGCACCACAGAAGAAAAACGCATTTTATTTAAAATATTTGATGACAATTTTTTTGAAAAAAAATCTGATGAAATAGCAAAACAAATATTAGACTTATCTACTGACAGCAAAAATCATGGAAATATGAAAAACACGATACCATTTTTTCTAGCTTTAGAAAAAATATATCAAGAAAAAAAAGAGAATGAAACAAACGAGTTAATTAGAGCCGAAGAAAATTATAGCGAAAAACATGAAACTTGCACATTTATCAATACCTTAATTTTTCAACTTCGAGTGATGAAGATTGAGAACTCTATTACCGACCCTCAAACAATCGCTTCAATAAATAATGAAATTCGGTCTTTAGAAACAACCCTAAATGCAATAATTAATAGCAAAACTATAGAAAATATCGATGAAACAAAAATTAAAGCAGCCAAACTAACCTTTGAAAAAATAAACGAAACAAATCCAAAACTTTTAAATGAACTTTACAGTCAACTTTCAACTTTTTACAAGAATAATAAAAATAATAGAATCATTATTGAAAATTCATTTAACAGCGTTGAGACAATTCGAGCAATAAAACCAAAAATCCAAGATTCACCATTAAAAGCGTTTAAAACTTTATCCCAAAGCGACGAGATCAGAACAAATAAATCAACTCGAAAACTATACAAAAACTTATACAAATACATTACTCAAACAAGAAGTTTTTCTGACCATAAAAGTCAATTTAACAATTTATTAGATGATCTCCAATTCAACATTTTAATCAATAAATATATAAATAACGATCATCGCAATGCGCTTATTGGTTTTATCACATTTCTCAAAAGAGACGTTGATTTAAACAAAAATTTATCACCCTTGCAATATGACTATCTACAGACACAACTGCTTGGTTACTTTGTTCAAACAATAGAAAAAGAAAAAGATAAAAAGGCTTTAACAAAATTCAAAGAAACTCTTAACGATTTAGAAATAGAGTCCAGACGTCTTGAAGAAGCCAAAACAAATACTATCATTTTAGATAATGAAAAATTTGACAATGAAAGCGAAACGAATTTCACAAAATTCTATGATTTTCTTGACAGAATCAAGAGAAACACAAAAGATATTGCTAACAAATATGATAAGAGTATTGATCATGATTTACTTAAAATGATAACTGATAATTACAAATCGACATATCAAACAGCATTAAACAAAACTCCAGAAGAAAAGGAAAGTTTTGAAAGAAATGAATTAATTGAATCATACTCAAATTTTAACACTGATCCTGCATCAAAATGCTGGCTATTGCATTCTCTAAAAACTGAACAAGCAACGTTACTAACTATATTTTCCACCTCATTGTCTAAAGAACACATTGAAAGTATTAAAGATCAAATTAAATCTACTAAAGATGACACAACAAAATCAAAATTAAAAAAACAAATTGAAAATCAAATTTCTCTAACAAATCATTTTGAAGCGTCATACCTCTACAAAGCCACTGCAAACTCATTGATGAATGCTTTAATTACTGGCAATTTAACTTTTCTTGATCCAACTAAATTCCCTGATATTGCAGCGCTTGCAACGGAAAAAATTTGGCTTGTGCCCACAGAGAAAAACGGTGACAAGACACCAAAAGAACTCACACCGCTAGAATTTGCAATTCAATCCAAAAATTTGTCGGCAATACGTTTTTTACAAAAAAAAGCAGGTATACCTCTTGACAAAAAAACATTAGAAATTTTACAAAATCAAGATAATATCGATAGAGATGAATATAAAACAGCATTCGATAAAGAACCGAATATAGACCCTGCCTTGTTCACTGAAAAAAAACTACAAATCATTAGAGACAACACCACCCTGCCACTTTTTGAAAAAAAACGCCAAGCAATACTCTTATTTGAAGTAATTACTGGTTTAAATCTAACTGATAATCAAAAATTTAACATAACAAATCTTATCAATCAGGAACAGTTTAATTTTATACGCATGATAGACTCAAGCGCAAAAACGCTTGTGCATACACCCGGCACTTTTGGCGCCACTAGCACTTTCAATACAATAAATGATCTTATAAACAATAGCGGTAAAAAGACTCAACATAAGACAAAAATGATTGATAGCCCAACACACACTATGCAACCTAAAGACACATCCACAACAAGTATGTTAAGTTTTTTTTATCGTAACCCACCACTTAATGTCTTTGTTGATTATCAAATAGCTCATATCGATAATTCTACCGATTATTCCAAATTGCTAGAGCAATTTGAACGCGCAGAAACTGATTCACTTGAGATTTTTCTTGAGAGGCTTAAATCACCAAAATCACATATTAAGCATGAAAAAAAGCATGATAATGAAAAACTGTTACTCACAATTGAAGACAATTCACCGGATAACTTAGAATTAAAAGAAGAAAGTAAAACCAAAAAAAAGTTTTTAATTTGTTCAACAAAAGAAGGAAAAACTGACCCAAAAAAAACAACTTTATTCTCACAACAACTAACAGGCAAATATAAGCTCACTGTTCATAAACTACCAACAGACCAAATAGCAAAAAAACAGCTTGACCCTGTCATTTTTTTAGAAGAAGCGTTAAAAAAATGCAAAAACCCCATGCAAATCACGCATTGTGCTGATTATGAGCTTGCAATGAAAATTTTTATACTTATAAATACGAATGAAAAATATAATCAATTTACCTTATCTCGTGAGATCATTGAAAAATTTGATTTAAAAAATAAATATAATTTAATAAAAATAAAAACACGCAAGGAAACAGAAAAACAAATAAATGAAACAAAAGTAATAAAAGAATCTAAAGAATACAAAGAATACAAAGAAGAACCTTCTCATTCTGTCATACCAAAGATTGCGTCATTAACTGAAAAAGAAATAGACATTGCAAATACACTTGATTATACAAGAGGATTAGATTCAGATGATAAAGGGTTTATGCATATTCCTGAATTAACAAATAGACTAAATAATCTTTTGTTAAAATTTATCAAAAATAGTGATACCCAAAAATTAGCACAAGGTTTTTTTCATATCGATGAATCTAAAACACCTAAAGAACCAAAGGCACCAGAAATTATTTTATCTGGCCCTTATTCAAAGATTTTACCCCCAGAAAGCGCAAACAAAAATATGGTTATAGTTGACAAAGATGGAAAGTTTATAATTTCTGATGATTACAAATACTCTATAAATAATTCGGAATTGGAAGATTCTCAGAAAAACTTGATTTTAGACAACATACCAAAGATTACATCAGCAGCTTTTCTAAACTTTGAAGATGAATTTAAAAAAATTTTTAATGAATACTTTCCCACTTTACAAAAGATGATAGAAAAAATATTAAAAGAATCCAATCCTAGCGCAACTCAAGAAGAGATAAATCATATTATTAATAGTGATCGCCTAAAAAAAGGGATTTATGCTGGAATTATCAATCAATATGCCTCAGAAAAACCTTTAAAAAAGATATTACATTTCGACTCCTTAGCAAATATTAATTCTTCTATTTTTACATTTTCAATGACAATTGGCACAGCTATCTCAGACCCCAATATTTCGTTTGATGACATTTCATTTAAAAATCCAAAATTTTTACAGGCATTACATTTAGCAGGATTAAAACCTGACCAAAAACTTAGTTTTGAGAGTCAATCGAATAAAATCATTGAGTCGATAAGTAACCCACTCGTAAAATTATTTATGTCTGCTGCAAAATCTTTTGCTACAGATGAATCCATTTCTTTTGAGAAAACACAACCTACATTCCAAGATATTTATTTGATGGCTAAACTATCCATTAAGCATAAAGAAATAGCATCTCTGCCTATAATCGAGAAAACAGAAATCGAAACTGATAAATTTTTGAAAACATTTTCAGATCACATAAATCGGCCTGCAGACAATGAAAAAACCATATTAAATCTCATAAATCTCATAAGATCTGGTCAATTAAAAGCTGATAATTTTATAAATTCCCTTAAACTAGAGCTCCCCCAACTTTTTGAGATGACAAGTGTGTTAATCAGTAACCCACGTATATTGCGAGAAGCGAGCGACCCTAGCATTGGTCTGTTTCTTTATAATCTTTATACAGAATGTCAAGAAAAGCAGATGACAGAATTAAATACAAAAGAGGAGTTCAAAAAATTAGAAGAAAAAGAAAAGACCGCACAATTAAACCAGACGAAGGAAATGGTAAAATTAAACTCAAGTATCATCAATGTCTTTAAAGAAAACTATAGATGGTCACAAGAAACAGACAAGTTTGAACTAAAAAAAGATATTTCTGTGCCTGCAAAGCAATATGATATATATGACCTTGACGAAGAGAAAAAACCAAGCTCCAGTTTCAGGTACTAAAAAAATATTATACTGAAGTTTTCGCTGAATACCGCGCATACAACGCGGTATGACAGAAAAAATGACGCAGCGGCATGGTGGCACGACAGTATTATCGAGTCTTGTTATCAACCCTCACCCCCCACATTTTACTTTCCGCCCCCAAATGATTACCCTATCGGCCAACTCAACATAAAAACCACAACGTATTTTTTAACCTATTTGACTAGGAGGAACGATGTCTTTCGTACGCTTCACCCCTGCCACTTGGCAGCAACAGCCGGCCTTACTCCGTCACAGCCTTATTTGCCTCACTGGCATTTTTTTCCTCGCCCTCACCGCGCATCTTTCCCTCCCGCTGTCACCCGTGCCACTCACCTTTCAAAGCACCGCTATTTTATTAGTCGGGTTTATTTTAGGCCCGCGCCTTGCCGGCATGACAGTCCTCGGCTATTTGGCTGCAGGCATAGCCGGCGCGCCGGTCTTTTCCCCTGCCACACAACACATCATGACCGCAGGCTATCTCGCAGGCTTTTTACCCGCTGCCATGCTGACCGGTTGGTTTGCAGAAAAACAGATGGCAAAGACCTTCTTGCAGCGCTTTTTGGTCAGCTGCTTAGGTAGCGCCGTGATTTTTGGCTGTGGCCTCAGCGTGCTTTCGAGCTTTATTGGTTGGCATGCAGCGATTGCGACAGGATTGATGCCTTTTGTAATCTCTGAACCCTTAAAATTATTGGCTCTGAGCGTGGTTGTGCGGCGTCAGTAATCGCCCAGTATTTTTTCCAACCGGCGGCAGAAACGCAAACCACACATCAATTTTTGGTAGGTTTGCGTTGCGTCGCCAAGGAAATTGCAAATGCTGCAAAGGCGTTAACTGCGGGAAACGCTCACGTAATTCTGCAATCATTGGATCAAGACGATACTCCGCATCATCCCACACAAACACCGCACCCCGCTGCCGCAACAAGGCTTCATCAATCCACATACTCGCTTGCGGATCCCATTCCATATACACCGCTGGACGTGGCTGTTGCGGGCTATAAAAAGCAACATTACCCGCTAACCAACGCGGCCCTGCGACATAGGCTAACGGCACGTGATAACGCTGCGACCAACGCGCTGTGATCGCTGCAGCAATCTCTTTCCCCGGAAAAATCGCACTCGATTGACGATGCGGATACCATTGCGCAATAGCATAACCACTCACCGTGACACCCATAAAAACCATCGTCGCAAGTACCACGCCCACAAAACGTTGCAAAGAAATCGCCGGCCGTAAATAACCTAATAACAACAATCCAGAATAAGTTAATAACGGCTGCCCCCAACCCGCACGCAATTTAAACCCCGCGAACAAGGAAAGACATAAAGTGATGATTAACGGCCCCAATCCCGCACAACATAAAAAATTTCGATCGTACGCTTGCCACTTCATTGGTTCAGCCAATAACGGCTCCGTTTTTTTAATCCATTTTAATGGCAATAATAAAACCAACCCGGGTAACAACACTTCAAACTGCTGCCACAAAAAAACCGCAGGATAAGCAATATGCTGCCACGCTGTCGGCTGATCACCTACTCGTGCACCCACATAACGCACCGTCACAAAATCATTCAAAAACAACCAAATCACATGCGGCAAACTCACCAGCGCAAAAATCACAAAAGCGACATATACGCCTTTTTGCCGCCAAATCACTCGTGCTTCTTTTTGCCATACTGTAAAAAAAACCAAAGACAGCAATAACACCACCGTATAATATTTTGCCATCATACCCAATGCCGCAAAACAACCAACGGCTAACCAATCCAATAATTTATTTTGTATGAGTGCGCGGTAAAAAAATAAAACCGTCAACGCCCAACAGCTCAATTCCAACGTGTTATCATTAAAATCAATCGCATGAAAATTAAAATATTGCAAACCCTCTAACATCAACACACCAACTAACGCAGTAAACGGCGGTAAAATTTTTTGTCCTAATCGCCACACAGCTAGCAAACACAAACCCACAGATAACTGACTAAATAAATACGTCATCCAACCCGACGGCCCGCCCAAAAATAACGCCAACCGCGATAAACTTGCATTTAACCATGGATTTTTATCATAGCCCCATTGCAATTGATGGCCCCAATTCATACCTTCCAGCGCATCCATCGGCAAATTACAACGAAATAGCGTTGGCGCCAACGTCCACAATGTGATGTGTAAAATTAAAAAAATAAAGAAACACTGATTCGCTGTGAAACACCCAACCGTCTGTACAGGAGAAATAAGCTTCATTTTTTCTTGTGACACACTCATGTTAACAATGGCCCCGCATAGTGCCAAAAAATCTTTTTAAAATAAGGATAAGAAAAATTTTCTTGAATACGCTGATACGCTTTTTCACCTAAAGCCAATCGTTCTGCAGCTGATTGATGGTATAAACTGAGCATTGCAGACGTTAACGCTTGCACATCTTTTGGCGAAATCAAATAGCCACTCTCGCCAATCACCTCCGGAATACCATTCACTCGCGTTCCAATCACCGGCACTTTCGCCGTCATCGCTTCCGGTAACACACGACCAAATGCTTCTTTAATAGACGTCAACATAAAGACATCCAGTGCTTTTAAATAACGAAATGCATCTGGCACAAATCCTAGTAATTTCACATGATCATGTAATTGCAAACGCACAATGTCTTCTTTTAATATTTTCTCCAACGAACCATCGCCCATCAAAATAAAATAGACATCAGCATATTGCGCTTTGATTTTTGCAAATGCTGCTAACATATTTTTCTGATCTTTCGCAGGCTCTAAACGTCCAATTGTGCCAAATAAAAATGCTGATGATGGAATCGCTAATTCTTTTCTGGCTATCTCGCGTGGCAAAAAACCTGTTTCTGTCGCCGGCATATCAATGCAATTATATAATGTAACCACACGCTCTTTGGGGACACCCCAAATCGTACGACGCAAATCATCCCGCACGGCATTAGATACGCCAGCAAAATAAAATTGCTTTCCTGCTAAACAAGCAATTAATAATCTACGCGACCATGCACGCAACGTCCCCATTTCATGCATCACACAAAAAATCGCGGGGATACGACAAAAGCGCGCAATCCATAAAAAATGATAAATCGGTTTATAACGATGACACACCACTAAAGAAAATTGCCGTTCTCGACAGAATGCTAGCAATTTTCGTATCGATTGAATTTTTAGACCACGTAATATTTTCTTTTTAAAATCAAAAAAAATGACTTCATCACCCTCTGTCCGACGACGCGCTTCTGCATTTTCTGGCCCCGCCAAATACCCCACCGTGACATGAAATTTCACTGGATCAAATGTTCGTACATATTGGTTACATACATCAATAAATTGTGTCGCATAATTATGTGACAAAATAAATATATTTTTACGTTTCATGAATTTCTTCCACTTGGCAAAGTAACGTTCCATCATTGAGTTCAATCTGAATTTTTTCTTTTAACGCAACGTCATGCACCGAACGCACTATCTTCGCATTCGTTAAACGACGTACCAGTGAAAATCCTCGTCGCATCAACACCCGAGGATCCAATGCCATTAACCGCGCAGAAAAATTTTGTAATGCTGTTTGATACTGACTTATTTTCATCTGCATCACTCGTCGTAATGCTAATTCATAAAAATCTAATTGCTGAATTTTTTCTGTTAAACGACGTAATGGATGACATTGTAATAAATGTTTTTTCTCCCAAGTTAATTGTTGCTGTAAACGACTTAAATACTGATGTATCCACTGAACATAACGACGTTGCTGCTGGTGAAGAGAAGAAAATAAATCTTCGATATTGGGCGTCGCATGCTCTGCAGCAACAGACGGCGTCGGTGCGCGCAAATCTGCCACATAATCTGCAATGGTAAAATCTGTCTCATGACCCACACCACTAATCACTGGAATATGACTCGCAAAAATGGCGCGAGCGACAGTTTCTTCATTAAATGGCCATAAATCTTCTAACGATCCACCACCACGTGCCAATAATAATATGTCACATTCCGCACGCTGATTAGCTAGCGCGAGCGCTTCGACCAGTGTCGCTGCTGCTTGCTCCCCTTGTACCATTGCCGGATAAATAATCACCGTTGCACACGGATAACGACGCGCTAACACACTTAAAATATCGCGAATCGCCGCACCCGTTGGCGAAGTAATCACACCAATTGTTTGTGGATAAACGGGTAAGGGTTTTTTATGCACCGCATCGAATAACCCTTCTGCTGCTAGGCGATTTTTTAATGCTTCAAATGCACGCCGCAACTTACCTTCACCCATTTCCTCAATGCGATCAATGATCAACTGGTAATCACCGCGCGCCTCATATAACGTCACTCGCGCACGCACCAACACTTGCATACCATCGCGTGGCAAAAAATCAAGGGATCGAGCAGCAGGGCGAAACATGGCACAGCGCACCTGACCTGTTGCATCTTTCAAAGAAAAGTACCAATGCCCAGAGCGCGGTGCGGCAAAATTAGACACTTCCCCCTCGACCCACAGCAAGGGTAACGAGCCTTCTAATAACACGCTGACTTCACGATTCAATTGACTGACTGTGTAAATTTCAGACGATTCACTTAAATCCATCATTTGGTCCACTGACGCTCGCTCTCACTCTCATCATTTGTGGTGGCATGATACGCCAGCGAGTATAATGCCTGTCAACTCTTAGACTGCTAGCCGTATTTATCATCATGCATATTTTGTTTTACGACGTCGCCACACCGAAATGCTACACAGATCAAACACGTCTACGCGAAGGGCTAGGCGGTACAGAGGCAACGATTACACGCATTGCGCACGCACTCGCTGCGCATGGCCATGCAGTCACCGTCGCACAACACTGTCGAAAATCCAATGAAGATGTCAAAAGCAATGGCGTTCATTACGTTTCACTCAAAACCGCTGATACACAACATCCCGATGCTGTCATTCTATTGCGCGACCGCAAATGGCTAAAATACATTGGCGACACTTTCCCACGGGCACGTCGTTTTTTCTGGCTACACAATATGCCTTCAAAAAAATTATACGATGTGCGCCATTTGCTTATTCAGTATCACTTTGAAATTATCGCAGTGTCACAATTTCATCAAAAACAAATTCAAAAAAGGCTCAAAGGAAAATGGTATCAACGTTTATTAAACCCTTTCCAGCAACAAAAAATTATTACTGTACATAAGTTATTTAATCCTATCGATGACTCGCTCAATAAAAATAACACCCCTGTAAACATGTCAAAATTATTTTTCGCCAGCAGGCCTGACAAAGGTCTCGATAGCACACTGCAAACTTTTACCGAACTCTTGAAATACTGCCCGGAATTTGAATTATCTATTGCGACGTATGCTGAATGGGACAAACAAAAGAAATTACCGCCTCAAGTTAAATTTCTTGGCTCACTTTCACAAACTGAATTAATGCAACACATCCGTGAATCTTTTTGTGTGTTTTATCCACAAACCATACGCTGCGAGACATTTGGCCTTATTTATGCAGAATCCAATGCCGTGGGCACACCCGTCCTCGCCCATGATTTTGGTGCCGCACGAGAAGTACTTAGCAATCCTGAACAACTGATCAATGGCAAAAAAACAAATAAAATAATAGAAAAAATTATCTCATGGAAAAAAAATCGACCTATTGTACAAGCAAATCCGTCATTTCGACTGAGCCATGTCTGCGACACATGGCTAAATTTACTTAATAACTAGCAAACGTAATCTGACTCTCGTTGCCACACTTCAAAATATACTTTAAAAATTCTTTTAAAAAAAAACAAAAAAAGAATTAAACAATTAAAAAAAATTATTTTAAATACAACCTCTCAATAAGAACAAAACACATTCTGTCATCCCAGCATGTTTAATGTTTTCAATCATAGATCTTTTTAGCAAATAAATAATGGAAAGAAAATTAAAAATATCAGCCGCTCTGGATACCGCGCATAAAGCGCGGTATGACAGTGTGAATAATCTTGTCATCCTGCGGTTCATCCACGAGATCCAGAATGCTGATAAAAGTTACATGTTGAGTTTATTTTAAAGAAAGTCGATACCAGCTTAAAACGTGCTGACACAACAGGAATCACAACATGACAGAAATTAATGTAAATAAAAAACCCCGGAGTAATGTTATTAGCAAGAGTAGATGACTAATAAAATTAAACC
>CAZYJL010000009.1:0-62923 GCA_964647825.1 uncultured Coxiellaceae bacterium
ATGGTTCAAATAACCTGACCCTGAGCGGCACCGGCAATCTCGGCGCCAACACCCTCACTGTCACTAACAGTGCAACGACAACTCTTAGCAATACATTAAACGGCACAGGCGGTGGATTGACACTGAATGGCGGCACGCTGGTCGTCTCAGGCAGCAGTAATGCCTACACCGGCAACACCATTCTCACTAGCGGCATCCTTGAAGCAGGTGCCAACAATGCATTTGGTACCGCCGGCACACTCAACCTAAATGGCGGCACCTTACGCTCAAGTGGCGCATTTACCCTTGCCAATGTTTACACCATCGGCAACAGTGCAACCGCAGCATTAGGTGGTACCAACAACCTGACACTCAGTAATACAGGTTCATTCGGCAACAGCAGCAGCGTACTGAACGCTACCAACACCAGTGGTACGATCACATTAAGCGGCATTCTCAGCGGCGCAGGGTCTGTGACCCGCGATGTCACCAGTACAGGCGGCACATTGACGCTCGCCGCAGCCAATACTTACACGGGCAGCACGGTAGTCAATGCAGGTACTCTATCTCTTACCAATAACAACGCTCTAGGCTCTGGTGTTACCCAGTCTTCTAGTACGACTGTTGCATCCGGTGCTGTACTCAATCTAAGTTTTAACTCAGCGACACTCGGTAATACCAACACATTATCATTAGCCGGTACAGGTACCGGAAGTGGCGCACTGGTGATGAGTGGCAACAACATCACGCTGAGCAATCCTATCACTCTGACCGGCAATACCACGATTGGTGGCACAGGCACAGGTACGCAAACATTTAATGGCGCAATTTCTGGTGGCACTAATAATCTGACCGTCAACTTTTCAAATTCGGGTATTGCGCTGCCATCCGTCACTCTCACCGGCAGCTCTGTATTTTCAATTGCCGTCAACGGCAATGTCACACAAGCAAATAATACGACACTGGCCGTTAATGCACTGGGCATTGCTGCCTCAGGAAGTGGCAGTGTTCTGCTTGGTCAAGGAACGGGACAAAATAATGCAATCGGCACATTTGCTGCCACCGTCAATAGTGGATTTCTCAAAGTAACCAATAATCCTGTCTCAGCATCCACCATGATCATTGGCAGCGTGGGATCCATTAATGGCGCAACCAATACCAGCTCGGATTCCTTCAATATTACAAATAATAATGGTGATCTTTCTATTCAGCAGAACGTAACCGGCAGATCAGCATTTACCCTGCAATCTGTCACAGGTACACTGACAATTGCTCCTAGTGTGGCCATTCAAACAACTGTTAATCCAGGTACCATTACTCTTGCCGGCCAAACGTTCATCAATAATGCCGGCGGCTCTGCTGTCAATCCCGGTACAGGCAGATTCCTGATCTGGTCAGGCAACCCAGCAAATGACACGCGTGGCGGACTCTCGTATCAATTCAAACAATATAACGCGACAATCGGTGTCACCACAGTCGCCGACAGTAATACAGCACACAGCGGCTTCCTTTACACTGTCGCACCAACGATCACACCTTCACTGATTGGCACTGCAAATTCAGTCAGTAAAATATATGATGCCACCACCACGGCAACATTGACGAACAGCAATTACAGCAACTCTGGCGCCATTGATGGTGATACCGTCACACTGAATAATCCAACATCGGGTAATTACAACAATATAAATGTTGGCAGCAATAAGTCTATCAATGTAACAGGGATTGCCATTGCCAGTGCCACAGACGGTGCAGCAACCGTTTATGGTTATACACTTGGCAGCACCAGTGCCAGCAACAGTACACTGGGTGAAATTACAGCTCGTGCCATTACAGTCAGCTCTAATACTGGACAAACAAAAATTTATGGCAACGATGACCCATCTTCTGCAGCAACAGCTTATAGTGTAACGTCTGGCACACTGGCAGGCTCAGATACATTAACAGGCTCGATGGGCCGCGATGCAGGTGAAACCGTCGGGGCATGGAATTTCCTACAAAATACGCTAACAGTCAGCGATGGCAACGCTGGCAACAACTACGCATTCACATTTAACGGCAGCACCAATCCATTTGTGATCACAGCACGTACACCTACAGCTTCTATTGCTGCCCAAACCAAAGTCTATGGTGCAAATGATCCAACTTTATCAAACATTCCCGTCACGCTTGGAAATATTGTTAATCGCAATGTGACTGATATTAATGGGAATGTGACATCCATCAATGACACCAGCAGTAGCAGTCTCGACGTGACACTGGCTTCTCTCACCCGTAATGCTGGCGAAACGGTTGGCAGCAGCCCCTACAACATTACCGCCGCAACTTTTAATACGCTCACAGGCTCAGCAGCCGGCAACTACAGTGCGCCAACAAGCTTAACCGGCACACCAACACTCACCATTAACGCAAAACCATTAACAGCTACCATCGACAATCCGACCAAAGTCTATGGCAGCAATGATCCAACACCTTCAAGCATCCTAGTGAACTTGAACGCCGTCAATGCCACCGTCACTGACTGGAACAACAATAGCACCATCATCGATGACACCAGCAGTAGCAGTCTCGCCGTGACACTGGCTTCTCTCACCCGTAATGCCGGCGAAACGGTTGGCAGCAGCCCCTACAACATCACCGCCGCGACTTTCAATACACTGACAGGAACTGCAGCCGGCAACTACAGTGCGCCAACAAGCTTAACCGGCACACCAACACTCACCATTAACGCAAAACCATTAACAGCTACCATCGACAATCCGACCAAAGTCTATGGCAGCAATGATCCAACACCTTCAAGCATCCTAGTGAACTTGAACGCCGTCAATGCCACCGTCACTGACTGGAACAACAACAGTACCATCATCAATGACACCAGCATTAGCAGTCTCGCCGTGACACTGGCTTCTCTCACCCGTACTGCCGGCGAAACAGTGGGCAGCAGCCCCTACAACATCACCGCCGCCACTTTTAATACACTCACAGGCTCAGCAGCCGGCAACTACAGTGCGCCAACAAGCTTAACCGGCACACCAACACTCACCATTAACGCAAAACCATTAACAGCTACCATCGACAATCCGACCAAAGTCTATGGCAGCAATGATCCAACACCTTCAAGCATCCTAGTGAACTTGAACGCCGTCAATGCCACCGTCACTGACTGGAACAACAATAGCACCATCATCGATGACACCAGCAGTAGCAGTCTCGCCGTGACACTGGCTTCTCTCACCCGTAATGCCGGCGAAACGGTTGGCAGCAGCCCCTACAACATCACCGCCGCGACTTTCAATACACTGACAGGAACTGCAGCCAGCAACTACAGCGCGCCAACAAGCTTAACCGGTACACCCACTCTCGCCATTACCCCTGCACCACTCACTGGATTATTGGCCACGCCAAGTCAAACAAAAACCTATGGCAATAACGACCCATCTCTTGCCAGTATTGGTATCAACTTAACAGGGCTGATTAATAACAATGCTATATCGACATGGAATGGCAATGTCAGTATTAACGACAGTAGCTTAAACTCGAGTGTTAGTGGACTCACTAGAACGATTGGTGAAGCAATCGGCAGTTATGCGATCAGTGCCGGCACACTCACTGCACCTTCAAATAATTACAGCGCACCCACTTTATTACTTAGCAATTCACCCACTCTTACCATTGCACAAAATGGAGGATTAACTGGCTTAATTGCCAATCAAAGCAAAATTTACGGTGCGGCTGACCCCACGATTTCTCCTTCCAGCATTACACTAAATGGCATCGTCAACAGAACCGTTGCCACATGGAATGGAAATACACTCGTTGACGATACCAATAAAGTAGCAACAACAGTGAACGCCTATACTCGGAACCCCGGTGAAAATGTTGGAAATTATGCCTTTATCAGTGCAACATTTGGCGCACTGACAGGTAGCTCAGCCAGCAATTACACGGCACCTACATGGACCGGCTCAACGAATCTTACAATCGATCCAAGGAGCCTCACAGTCAGTGGTATTCTTGCAAATAATAAAACATTTGATGGAAACACAGTCGCTACATTGAATACTGTCAATGCTGTTTTGAACGGCATACTCAGTGGACAAAGCGTCTCTCTCAATGCAAATTCCTATATTGCAAATTTTGCGAGTGCCAGCGTCGGGAATAACATCGCTGTCTTTGTACAAAACCTTGGCTTAGCAGGTGCTGACGCCACGAACTATACACTTATTCAACCGACCGGATTAACAGCCAATATTACGTCATCCTCTTCTCAACAACAGACATTAACACCCACTACCTCAATCGAAGGCCAGCAAGTCAGCAATATTATTACTTCCGCCACACAAACAACTAGCACTGTCACAACAGCGCTGACCAGTAGCAATAATCAAAGCACTTCTTCAGAAAGTACCACTGACAGCGTCACGCCATTTTTTACTACTAACCCTGCTGGTACCACCGCTGCCATAGAAAGTATTAACACAATTTTGAAATCACAGAGTCAAATTGATACACAGCAAACACAAAACACACAATTTGGCGCATGCAATTAAAAAATATTCTGCAAATAATGTTTTCATTTAATAAATCATTAAGAATTTAACTCTATAGTAATAATGAAAGAATTTAATAAAAGAGAATGTTCACGACTCTTTTAAATTCAACTTACTTCACCAACAAGGAGATTTTTATGTCGGACTACCCTATTTATCGCTATTCTTCTCCATTTATTTTTTCAAAAATTGTCGTTGACTCAAAAGATATCTATTCACTTACTGAAGCAATCGAAACTGCACAAAAACAACAAAAAAAATATAGCTTTACAGAAAAAGGGTTAATTTTACTTCCAGAAAAAGAATTTCTATGGCCGGTCAAGCAAGATGACACTGATTCAATCAACTTAAGAGAAAAAATTGAAAGAAATGATGTAATCTATACTGTCGATGGCAATGAAATTACCATTCGTGATGCAATTCGTAATACCCTTGATGCGACACTTTTATGGGCGCTACAAAACAAAATAAAAGATCTCATTGAGATTACTATTGCACTAGGTGCAGATCCAACCATCTCAAATGAAAAAGGTGAAAACAGCCTATTTTATTCTATTATCATTGAAGACATGCCTCTCTTTGAAAAATTAATACAGTTGTTTATAGAAAAAAAAATTTCTTTAGATATTCAAGATAAATTTGGCAACACTGCATTACTACATGCAGTTTTAAAAGAAAATATTTATGCTGCTACACAACTTCTTTTTGCCGGCGCCGATCCCACGATAAAAAATAATAAAGGATACAAAGCCGCCATGTATACCAAAGATTTTTCTTTAATTGAGTTACTAGAGAAACCAGACTTATTAAAATATAGTGAATTCTCTTTACGTGCTATTTCATCAAAATTACAAGAAAAAGATGCAAAAATTCATGCTAACTTATGCCTAAAATTTTACACGAATTCTCTCGAAATTATTTTAGAACACATGGATAAAATTGGATTTTTAAAAGAACCAAGTGAAACAGGTAAACTAGAGGAACTTGGTCAATTATTATTTGCATTTTCAAATTTACTTAGCGCTAGAGGAGATATGGACAAACTAGCACATGATGCAAGAAGTGCATCAGCTAAACAAGGCCATCCTATCGCTAAAAGAATTATTGAAAATTTCTCTCATTACCCCAAAACTTTCTATAATAAAAAAGACCATGCTATTACTTTAGAAGAAGAAAAACAAAAGGCAAGTGACTCACTTGAAGAAAAGGTCATTTCAGATAATTTTTTTAAAAAAAATTAAACTTATAAAAAAACAAAAAGATGGAAAGAAAAAAGCGCTTCTTTCCATCTTAGCTAAGCAAGAAGACTATATAAATATATTTTCAAAAATTTCTATGCAAAACCTAAGTGCATAGATTTTTCATCACTTTCTTTTGGTATTTGTTCCACAGCTATACTAGATGATTTATTACTTAAAGAAGTTTTAAAGAAACGTCCATACAAACCAGCCATTTTTTTTACTTTCTCTTTTTGCTCGCACACTTCGTCTATAATCAACACTTCTTCTTGTTTGGTACAAAAAGTTTTTTTCAACTTATTCCAACTCGCGGCAAAACGTCTGCTAACAACAAAATCATGATGTTTATCAATATACCCACCGACTAAAGAAACTAATAAAACACCAATTCCTGCAAAAATAAGAGGCGGGAATACCAATGACAATGCTAACAATAAAGACGCAATCACATTGACTGTACACCAAAATGTTTTGGATTTTTCTTTAAAATGCAATTCCTTCAAAAGTAATAATTCCGCTTCTAACTGTTTTAACATATCGTCTGTTGCTTTTTCTTCTTCTGGCGTACGCTCTATTACCTTCTCAATTGAAGAGATAAACGCCGCGAGTTTCTTTTTCATTTTTTTATTTTTTTTTGCTGAATCGTGAACTAAAAATGCTTGCCTTGTTAAGGCAAGTAAATTAATCGCTAACCCGACAAAACTCACTGCTAAACCAATCGGCATTTTCTGGACAATTTCAGAGAGTATCGCTTTAATGATTGAGGTAATACCACCCACTGCTTCTAACACTGACTGCGCGCCATGTGTTAGTATCTTCAGCTTACGATGACTTGTTTGTCGATTATACAATGCACTCTGTGCAACTGAAAAATCATCTATTGAAGCATTTAACATGCTTACCCCATTAAAATGATCTTTCAATTTTGCTGCATCCGCCGCCGCAAAGAAATTTCCAGTATCTTTTGACTTTTCCATAACATACTCCTTTCGTTAGTAGAGTCACCAGTATGCTTGGAAAACATTGCTAATTTTTTGCAAAATATTACAAAATGAATGAGTAATGAAATAATACTTGTTTATAAAAAATAATTAACCCAACAATTAATTTTTTTTACAAAAAGTTATCTTATTTTACTGTTGAAATAATTTAGCAAAAAATCATAAAAAGATTCTCTATTATGATCGTGCATCTATCTTGCGACGTATTCTACCAAACTAATTTTTTTGCATTGAAATACTTTCTTGTTTACGACTTACTTTACAAGATAACAAATAACCACCATTTCTCACGGTAGTGATTATTTTCATTTGTGCCGGGCCTTTTTGAATTTTTGCACGCAATCGACTCATTAAGACATCAATACTACGATCAAATACGGCCGCACTTCGTCCTGTTAATTCGAGTAATTGATCCCGACTTAATACTTTCCCTGGGTGCTCCAGCAAAACGCGCAGCAATGTGTACTCAGCCGTTGTCATTTTAACAAATAAACGATCTTGAAAAGTCAGCATTCGCGTTTGCAGATTTAACTTCCAACCAGCAAATTCATAAAGATCACACCTCTCTCGAGGATTGATTATTTCTTGATCTACCTGCTGGCAGCGACGTAACAATGCATGAATTTGCGCAATCAACACTCTGGCATTAAATGGCTTGGTTAGGTAATAATCCGCACCTGCTTCTAGTGAAATGATTCTTTCAACATCATCGCCGATTGCCGTCAACATCATAATGGGTGCGGAGGAGATTGCACGGATAGCTCGACAAATTGAAATACCGTCCAGATCTCCCGGCAACACAAGATCTAATAAAATTAGATTAGGTTTATCACATCTCACTTTTTGCAATGCGCCTGCACTATGATGTGCAGTAAAAACATAAAAACCATATTGCGTGAGTAATTCACGAATTGACTCGCAAAAAGCCACATCATCATCCACGACTAGAATGACTGTCATAGCAAAGCACTACGAATGAAATGCATCGCATTCACCCGAATCACTACTACCTGATCGATCAATAAGATACAATGTATCTGTCCTTGGTGCACAGTTTGTAGATGATGATAACAGTGCATATACGCCTCCTATATCATTTACAAAATGATCCACTCCCTTTAAGTCATACAATAAAAAAATTAACATCATTCTTATCGATAACGCTTCAACTTTATTGAAAATTTCGTGTTACAATACGCCTAAAATAAACATCAAAAAATCAACTCTTCTACTATTTGAAATTAGCATGGATAGCTTAAGGTATTCTTAACTCTTGGTGTTTCCTAACAACTTGACAATGAAATAAGCGATGCTATTCCATAAACTGATCGATACTATTAAAAGACACCCTCTAAAATCAGCATTTTTATTGATTATCTTGTTAATTACGTTAACAAAAATCAAAAAAATGTATCACTCAAACGCAGCTCCTTTGTCACAAGCAGTCTATGTTGAAACAGTTCAATTAGCTGCACGGCCTGCTATTGAGCGATTACAAGCTGTTGGCACAATTAAAGCAGCACACAATATAGTGCTTGCTAGCGAAGTCACGGGTACAGTTGAAACACTCGCAGCAGTAAGCGGTCAAACAGTCGGCCAAAACAGTATTTTATTAACATTACGCCATGCGGATAGCCAAGCCAACTTACAAAGAGACCAAGCGATATTAGAACAAACAGAAACCTATTATAATCGCGTCCAACAATTACTACGCACACATGCCGTTTCTCAAGAAACACTCAGTGAAGCGCGGAGCAAATTTAAACAAGCCGCCGCAACAGTTGCTGCAGATCAAGCTACACTGGATAAATATATCATCAAGGCACCTTTTGCGGGTAAAACGGGCATTTGGCAAGTGGATACAGGCCAATTAGTGCGCGCCGGTGACACGCTTGTCACCCTGACACAAGACTCGCCTGTCTATACGGATTTCATGTTACCCGCCACTACGCTCAGTAAAGTACGGGTTAACGACGCAATTGAATTCACTACAGCAAGTTACCCTGGAATCACATGGCATGGCAAAATTATTGCTATCGACCCACAATTAGACAGCGCCACGCGTGGCATCAAATTACGCGCACAGCTTGATGATAATCCTAATCATCCATTGGTCCCCGAGTTATACGGTACAGTCAACGTCATCAAAACATTACCGCCAAAGCTATTTATTCCACAAGAAGCCATCCTCTATGACCCTAAAGGTGCTTCAGTCTATCTCGTCGAAAAAAACAAGGTAGCACTACAACCCATTACGCTTGGCGCACATGAAGGTAACGCTATTGTCGTAGAAAAAGGACTGGCTGCTGGCGATGAAGTTGTTACCGCTGGCATCATGAAACTTTTTCCAGGATCCACTGTCATTGTCAATAAGAAGACTGCACAAAAGGCAGGTTAATATGTATTTCACTGATCTTTTTATTCGACGTCCTGTTGTTTCCCTGTCACTTGGTATCTTAATTTTATTGTCAGGGCTTTGGGCAATGGCGCAGTTACCCTTAGGACTGTACCCAAAAATCACATTTCCCGTGATTCATGTGATGACAAGTTATCCAGGCGCGAGTCCAGAAGTCGTACAAAATTATGTGACAGACAAAATCCAAACGAGTTTAAATGGTATTGATGGTGTCGACTACATCACTTCCACTAGCTCACAAGGAAGCAGTGAAATTGGTTTGCATTTTTTCCTCGGAGAGAATCTTGACCAAGCGATCTCTGCAGTCATGCGTAATGTACAATCTGTGACGAGTGAATTACCGACTGGCACACTAACACCAACCATTGAATCTGGCCATGGCCAAATGCCCTATTTAATTTTACGCGCAACCAGTCATCACCCATCACTTGAATGGGTCACCGATTATCTTGATCGTATGGTGGTCCCCGAATTGCAACTGGTGACAGGGATTTCTGATGTCGCTATTTGGGGTCCACGCTACACAATGGATATCCGCTTAAATCCACAAAAAATGATCGCGCGCAATCTCAGTGCACAAGATGTCGTTAGCGCAATCCTGCACTACACCACACCTTCTGCGCCCGGTAACACATATGGCGAAAGTGTGAGTTATGCGCTCAATCCAGAAACAACGCTACATACACCAGATGATTTTCAAAATTTAATTATAAAAAATGACGCGACCAACGCGATTCATTTAAAAGATATTGGCAACGCGACTTTCCATGATAACGATGAAAATAACCGTGCTTGGTTCGATGGTATGCGAGGCGATGGTATTGGTCTTACCATGAATCCCAATGCGAATCCACTTACCGTAGCAGACGCGATACACGCGATACTACCAAAAATTCAAAGCCATTTACCCGATAACATTCAACTAGGTGAAGTTTTTAATATCACAAAATACATTCATGCCTCTTTGCATGAGGTCATGAAATCGATTATTGAGGCCATGATCATTGTTGTTGGTGTCATGTTGTTATTACTTGGCAGTCCACGCACTGTCGCTGTACCGCTATCTGCTATTCCGTTATCACTTATTGGTGTCTGTTTTATTATGTGGCTCTGCCATTTCTCATTTAACACATTAACACTATTAGCCATGGTCTTGGCTATTGGTCTCGTCGTTGATGATGCGATTGTCGTCGTTGAAAATATCGTCAGGCATATTGAAACTGGCAAAACGGCGATGCAAGCGGCTCTCATTGGTGCACGTGAAATGACCGGGCCTGTCATTGCCATGACACTCACACTCGCTGCAGTCTATACACCGATGTTATTAGCAAGTGGCGTCACGGGTCATCTGTTTACTGAATTTGCCATGACACTTGCTGGTAGTGTCCTGATCTCCGGCATCATTGCACTCACGCTATCACCTTTATTTTGTGCGCATTTTCTCAGTCAAAACGCTCTAACGCATCGCTGGGTGCTCGCCGCAGAAAAACGCGTGACTTATTTACGTTCGATCTACCTCAATAAACTCAATCAAATTTTACAACATCGCGGCAAAGTGATGCTTGCATGGTTTTTCATTTTACTCGGCTGTGCCTATCTCTACCAAAAAACGCCGCATGAACTCGTACCACGAGAAGATACCGGCATTTTAATGCTAGCGGCCAATGCACCTGCAGATGCGAATTTAAATTATCTCGAAAAATATCGTCCTGCGGTCGAAGCCATCTTAAAAAATCAAAAAGATGTCACTAATTACGTTGAAGTACTGAATAATAACGCGTTAATGGCCTACGTCAGTTTACGCGACTGGCGTCAACGCACGTTAAGCGGTCAGCAACTCATCGCAAACATGCAAGAAAAACTCAATAAAATTGCAGGCTTTTCTACTTTTGTACAAAATATTTCACTAGTACCTGGCGCAGGTGGCAATAATACCGTTAGCTTGATGCTCACAGGCAATATGGATTATGCATCACTTTATCGCTCTGCAAAAAAACTCGAACAACTCGCGCAACAATCAGGCCACTTTTTATATGTACAAGATAGTTTGCAATATAATCAACCGCAGATTAATTTGAAAATTGATAAAACCGCTGCCACCGCCATGCATATTTCACCAGATAGTATTGCAAATCAACTGACCTCATTACTCAGTCAACGTCGTATTACCCAATTTTCTTGGGAAGGCCATAGTTACGATATTGAAATCAGTATTCCACAAAAATACCGTCGTAACCCTGAAGATATTTTAAATCTGCAAGTGCCTAATGAAAAAGGAACACTTATTCCACTCAACAGCGTGCTGAGAATGCACCTTGATGTCATGCCACAAGCATTAAATCAATTTCAGAAACGCAATAGCGTTTCCATTATGGCACAAACCGCACCTGGTACCAGTTATTCTGAAGGATTGACTGTATTACAGCACATTGCAGAAACAAAATTAGACAAAAATATCATGCTCGATTACTCAGGCATGACTCGCCAATTTTTACAGGAAGGCCAACATACATTATGGATCTTTGGTTTAGCGATAGTGATTATTTTTCTTGTATTAAGTATTCAATTTAATCGTTTTCGTGATGCGCTGATTATTTTATTAGGTAGCGTACCACTTGCATTATTTAGTGCATTATTACCTTTGTGGCTTGGGTTTGGCACAGTAAATATTTATACGCAAATTGGTTTATTAACTTTGATTGGTTTAATCAGTAAACACGGTATTTTATTAACCGAATTCGCCAATCATGCTCAACGTACCGAGACTATGTCACCACTCGAGGCCATTTTACAATCTGCTCGTTTACGTTTTCGCCCTATCATCATGACAACAGCCGCCATGGTCGTCGGTGCATTTCCATTATTATTTGCTGAGGGTGCGGGTGCAGAAAGTCGTCATGCCATTGGTATTATTATTGTTTCAGGCATGAGCCTCGGAACGCTATTTACACTATTTGTTATGCCAGTATTGTATTTATGGTTTGGTCGGAAACAGCATGCAACATCCCCTGCATCTTGGATGTAAAACGACGAAACAACACCACCAGACTCACTAGTGCGCCGATAATCATGCCATACCAGAATCCTTTAGGCCCTAATACAGTTTTTGCTAATAACCAGCCGCACGGCAAAGAAATAAACCAAAAGCCCATAATAGAAACCAATAACGTAAAACGTGTTTCACGTAGCGCGCGTAATGCACCAAACAAACTAATTCGCACAGACTCTACTAATTGAAAAATCGCACTCACTGCAAGAAACTGCACTGCTAGCTGCGTCAATAACGGATACTTTGTAACGTCCAAATCAATTCCAATTAATTTTTCTGGAAAAACCCAATAAAAGATCGCCACAACAAACATAAAAATACTATTGGCAAACATACCAGCGGCGGCTGCACGTGCAGCCGCATTTGGGTTACCAGCACCAATCTCATGCCCCATTCGTACAGTAATCGCCTGTGCCATCGCAAACACAACTGCACTAAATTGCATAAGGAATTGTATGGCAATTTGATTCGCTGCTAAAGTAAAATGACCATAAAAACCAATCAACAAAGACAAAACGAAGAAAAAACCCACTTCTACAGAAAACATTAAACCCATCGGCACGCCAACATGCAAAATGTCTTTCAAGTATAGAAAAGAATTTTTTTTTGCAGAAAAAGCTAAAATAAAATAATTTCTATAATATTTTTTCAGTAAAAGATAAGTCAGCATCACAATGCCACTTAACCAAAATGAAATAGTCTGGCCTAAACCCACACCCATAATACCTAATTTTGGAAATCCAAATTTTCCAAAGACAAATACATAATTAAAAAAAATAGCAATTGGCACCCATAAAAAAGTAAATAACATACTGACACGGGTATGACCTAAGCCAATCAAAAATTGAATGAATACCAACATCATAAAATCAGGCAATAATCCCCATGACAATGCATGCAAATAATCATCACCCAGTTGAATAATATCTAAAGGTTGGCCGAACAAACCAAATAACGGCGCGACATGACGAATCAAAAAGAACATGATAGGCGCTAACACTATCGCAAGCACACAACTATCACGCAAGACACCCGCTACACCCAAAGCATGCTTAGCGCCATGTTCACGCGCTATCAATGTACTCACGGCAGATAACGTACCCCACAATACCACCATGATCGTAAAGAAAAACCACGATACCAACGCACCTGCCGCCAGAGTATCTGCGCCTAAATGTGCAAAGAAAAAAGTAGAAAAGAAACCAAGAGAAGCTTCAACCATGCCGGTAATCACAATAGGAATAGCAAGCAATAATAATATTCTTAAATCTTGCGAATAAAAATTTCTCTGAAAAAAAATTTGAAAATAATTCATAAATGCACTTATCGTTCCTGTCGTGGATCATAGCCATGACGCTGTAACAGTGAAAAAAACCTTTTACCTTCTTCACCCATATCTTCGTATACATACGTGCGCACATAATTTTTTAAAACATAAGAATAGTCAGAATGTAATAAAACAGCGAGTATTTTTTCAGCACGTTCATTTTCACGTAAACCGCCGTTTGTACAGCATTGAAACAAAATAGCTGCAAATATTTCTGCCAGTGTCGCTTTGCGTAATTTATTCACTGCACGAAAGCGCTGCAAAGCAAAATTCAATGTTCGATCCCGATTCCATTCACGCCATTGCGCGAAATACGCTAATGCCTGTTTTTTAGAGACGTCCTCTGTTTGACCTGCCTCGCTTAAAAATAAAAATAAGATTGCCGGAATACACGCTTCCACATTGGCCCAAGAACAGTTACCACTGACTTGTGCAGTAATTGGAATTTCAACTAAAGGTACTAGTCCTAACCATTGTGGCAAAACGTCATTGATTTCATCAAAAGTTAATTTCTCATAAAGCAGTTGCTGAATTAAATTTGCATTAAAACGATCCATCCACTGAATCCGATAGACAACAATATTGTCATATAAACGGCTATCTTCACGACGATCGCATTTCACTAATAAATCACCACGATGAATAAACGTAATCGCATGACCTTCATAACAAACTGGAATGATTAAAATTTCTTGATTAATTAACGCTAAAATTTCTTTCTGATAATTTCTATAATTAATTTGGTACTGTTGATAACGAATTAACTCATCTGCTCGAAACAATGCAGCAATTATTTTTTCATTGATTGCTGCAAAAGAACGCAAACGACGCGCTGCGTAATGTCGGTTAAACTGCGCAAGTGAATCAGCAATCATCGCGATCGTTGCTTCAGGCACAAACCCTTCAAAATCCACTTCAACGATTTGCTGATTAGGTGCCACCATACAACCAACACCAACCAATTCAAATAAATGCCCCATTAATTTCGTATTCACGTAATCTTTAATAAATTCTAATTTGGCACCGCGCTGCCGTAAAAGGGTTTTCATCGCAGATTGATTACGTAAGAAAGGCATCACACCGACAGGTTGCCCTGCTAGAGAATAAGCATTAGGGTCTGCGCCACGATCCAATAACAATGTAGCGAGTGCTCTATTATTATTTTCTGCCGCCCAATGTAACGCTGTATTTCCCAACACATCTTGCAATTTTACCTCTGCGCCATACTGAATAAGTAATTCTGCAATATCCGTACGATTCATAATTGCTGCTTCAATTAATGGCGTAAAACCATATTCATCAATGGCATTCACAGGGATACCAGATTGCAGCAAATGCACTATTTGCTGTGTATTTTCAGATAAAATTGCATTAGCAAGCGTTAACATAAAAAATTTCCTATTTTTATTCTTAATCACTCAGTAACGAGAGACTGTTTACAATTGACTATTTTTAATCATTTTAAGAGAAAATAGGAAGTTTTCGAGAATCAAATCCAATCGGAAGGAATGTATTTGATGTTAAAATGTTTTAAAAAAGTCAATTGTAAACGACCTCAAATTATGATGAAGAACCAAACGGTGAAGGTCGTGGATTAAATTTTCTTTCATACCGTAATTGCTGCCGATTTTGCAAACCCGGCACTGGTCGCGCTTCTAATTTTTGTCGATTTTCTGGATTGGTATTTTGTGCATCAAGATTTTCTAATCCATCTGCATTGACAACTAATGGCGACACATTTTGCGAAATACCATCGAACTGTTTTTTTTGCGAGAGTAATGGATGTGATGCATGACGCGAATACTGTCCACCACCTCTACTACTCCCGCGTACCGCATAACCACGTGAAGCTGTCTTATTTTGCTGAGGCTGCTGACGTGCTGCAAACATCTCAGCACGCTTTTGCTTTTGTCGATTCACTCGATCTGCATGGCCCATGATGAACGCTTCGCGCACTGCAAGCGGCAATAAATCATCGCGCGGATCAACTGACATCGCATCACGATATCGGAATTTTACTTCTTCAGCTTTTCCACCTTCACTACTACCTTCTGACTCACTATCAACTTGCTCAAGTAAGCGAGAAAAATGCGATGTCTTTTTTTGTAAATCACGTGGATCCATCACTCTCTTTCCTATACAAGAAAATAAAAATCTTGACTACCTAAGCTGTTACAAACCATGCTTATTATCATTTTTCTTCAAATACGACATCTTGATAAACAAGATGTATTTTTTTATTTTTTTCTTTTGCAGTTGATTGTATCTGCCTATCAGCTACGTCTGTTTCACCCGCAATTAATGTCGTCGTCACCAACGTGCCTGCGACATTCACGGTGGTACGCATCATATCAATCACTTTATCCATTCCCATCACCATCGCGAGCGCTGTAAAAGGTAATCCTAAAGCAGTCAACACAACCATTGACATCACAGAAGCAGAGCCAGGCACGCCTGCCGTACCAATTGTGGCAATCGCAGCCGTCAAAATAATCATGATATATTCATGCAATCCTAAAGGGATGTGAAATAAGGTTGCAGTAAAAATACAGACAATTGCTGGATAAATCGCACCACAACCATCCATCTTTGCATTGGCACCCAATGGTGCAACAAACGAAGCAACTGACTTTGAAATACCCATACGTTTAATCAACGTCTCTAACGTCACCGGCAATGTGCCAAGACTCGAAGATGTGGTAAACGCCGTTAACAACGCAGGCCATGCTTTCTTCACAAAAACAAATGGATTTTTTTTACCGAAGAAAAATAGCAATAAACCATACACAATTAACTGCGCAAAACAGGCAGCATACACCGCGAGAATAAATTTACCGAATGGCAAAAGATTTTTAAAACCATAACGACACGTCACATCCGCAATAAAAACAAAAATACCAATAGGCGATAAACGAATAATCCAACGCGTCATCTGCATAAAGATTTTTGCGAGACCATCAAATAATTTTTTAACCGGTTTCGTTTCTTGACCACCCAATGCCATAGCGATTGCAAATAAAATACCAAACACAATTATTGGAATGACTTTGCCATGCGCCATTTGATCAATCAAATTTCCAGGCAACATATCAAGAAATACTTTACTCAAAACAGGGGCATCGCGTAATGTCGTCAAGGGCATTGTTTGCGGAAAACCCACACCCGGCCGTAATAGCAGTGCCGATGTGAGACCAATAATTGCCGCAATCACTGCAGTAAATAAAAACCAAAATAATGTCTTGAAACCTAATTGACGTAGCCGTGTCATGTTTTCAACACGCGTGAAACTCGTCACCACTAATACAAATGTGACTGGAATAATCACCATCTGTAATAACTGCAAAAATGCATCACCGATTGGTTTGATATGACTAACCAGTGTTGCAGGCGCGAGCTTGCCAAACATAGCGCCAAATACTAATGCCAATAGGCACTGCATCCCAAATCCCGGTTTTTTCAATGTCAATGCCACTTTTTTCTCCTACTGATATCGCTGCTATTCTTTCAAGCAAAGAGAGCGGAATGACCAGCAAATTAATCAACTCATTGATGTCGGCACTCTAACATAGCTGCCATAAACCAGCCAATAAGCAATACCAACCAGAACCCTCGACAAAAAACAGATAAGATACTGATTGTATTAATAAAAACATTTTTTTAGAAAAAATAATAATATAATCAATAAGATAAAAAAATAGTGATTTATTCATAAAATCAATAAGTTAAGTGAAAAATAGCCCGTGAGACAATAAGGCAAGTGTATATAAACTGATGTTATTTTTGTGTTGATTTTGGTTTTTCATAAGAAATTAACTAGAAAAATCTTGTCATCCCACGGCTTCGTCTGTGAGATCCAGAAAATCATTGAAAAAAATCTGGATACCACACATAAAGCGCGGTATGACAGCTTTTTTGTTAAATATTAAATATAGTTCTAAAAAATTAATTCATTTTATTTTATAACAGATCTTTCCGCATTGTACGGTAACCGTACGACTAAACCCGCAAGATGTAATTGTTGATTTAAGTCATGTGCTAATTGATGCAGTTTTTCCTCGGATAAATTCGCTGCACCCACATACACTCTTTCTCTAATTTCACCATTTTTTAAAACAAGTGTTCGAATAAATGCGGCGTAACCTGCTGCCTGTAATTTTTTCATTAAGCGTTCTGCATGCGTATGCTGCCGAAAATGTCCCACTTGTATCGCATAATTAGCTGGTACATTCAATACTGAAGGGTCAACCTGTTCAACAGGTATTGCTGTCACGACAGGCACTTTATTTTTAACAACTTCATTTTCTTTGATTTTTTCCGTCGATTTTTCTTTTTCTACCGGTAAATCGAAACTATCGACCACCACAGAAACAATTGCAGGCGGCGCAACTGCCGAAATGGCAGGGGCAAGTGCCGCCATGGAAATCATCGATTTTTTTGGCGCTTCTGGCTTCGTTGCGTGAACAACCGCGGATGGATTTGATGAGAGATTCACTTTTTTTGCTGCGGAAACAGGCGGCGCAACGCGTAATGGTAATACACGCATTGGTAAGAAAGCAGCAGTCTGCTGTACCACGGCGGTCTCTTTTTTTTGATTCACCTGCGACATTTTGCCGGAAAAAATCGGCAATAAAATCGTGCCAACTGCTGCAAGAACCAGTATCCCAACAAGACGATGCAAGCGTTGCACTGCCATATGCTATTGCCTCCCTACATAATAAAAAATTTATCGTAACAGCTCAGGTAGTCCGTGGTTTTTAGCTTGACTGCATAACACGAGTCCCGCAGAAACATCACTTCATCGAAGCAAAGCCCTTTCATGAAACATAAAGCGCAGTGCCATTGGTAAAATGTAGTCTGCTGTTGGACAATTGCGGTCAGTCAAGCTAAAAACCACGGACTACCTAAGCTGCTACAATTTATCTTTTTATTCCCGCATTAATTTCATCAGCATCCCAGCAATACGTTCCCGCAACTGCTTACGCGATACAATACCATCAATCGCACCGTGCTCTAATAAAAATTCACTACGCTGAAAACCTTCTGGCAACGTTTCACGAACAGTCTGTTCAATCACACGCGGGCCTGCAAAACCAATTAACGCATTGGGTTCCGCTAAAATAATATCGCCCAACATCGCCAAACTGGCCGATACGCCACCCATTGTTGGATCTGTCAAAACAGAAATATAGGGTAAATTCGCTTCTGCCAACTTTGATAATACCGCACTGACTTTTGCCATTTGCATCAAAGAAATCAATGCTTCTTGCATACGTGCGCCGCCACTAGCAGAAAAACACACAAAAGGAGCACGCGCTTCTAAAGCGGCCTCTACACCACGTACAAAACGTTCGCCTACCGCCGCGCCCATCGAACCACCAATAAAACCATACTCAAATGCTGCCGCCACCAATGGCACACCAAGCACTTCACCACGGATAACAATTAATGCTTCTTCTTCTCCGGTTGTTTTTTGCGCCACATGTAAACGATCGCGGTATTTCTTCAAATCGCGGAATTTTAAACGATCCACAGGTTTTACTTGCGCACCAATTTCCGTTTGATAGGCTTCATCTAAAAACGTATTTAACCGTCGACGAGCAGATAATCGCATATGAAAATCACAACGCGGACACACTTCTAAATTTCGTTCAAGTTCCGCACGATAAATAATTGCCGAACATCTTTCACATTTCGACCAAACGCCTTCTGGGATTCCTTTTTTTGTGACAGCTTCCGTACGAATACGTGAAGGTAATAATTTACGAAACCAACTCATGTTATTTTCCACCCCAATTTAGTGTACATAATATACATATTTTCTATTCATAATATAGTAATTTGACTAATAAATAATCAATTTTTCCTGTTTAGGGAAAGAATATTCGGCAGGATAGGCAACTTCATACAGATATAACCCTTCCGGTGCGGCGGTAGGTGCTGCAAGACGACGATCTTTCCCTTGTAAAATGGCCTGTACCCACTCTGGCGGTTGACGCCCAATACCCACCTCAAATAACGTCCCCGCAATATTACGTACCATATGATGCAAAAATGCATTGGCAACGACATCCATCACAACAAATTGGTTCATCCTAACTATCGTAATTTTTTGTAAATGACGAAACGGCGATAGTGAACCACATTGCGATGAACGAAAAGCACTAAAATCCTGTTCGCCACACAAAAATTGTGCGGCCATATGCATCTTATCCGCATCTAACGGATAACGACACCATGTCGCGCGCGTCGCATAAATTGCTGAATGTACCGGCGCATTATAAATAAAATAGCGATAATGACGAGACAAAGCAGAAAAACGCGCATGGAAATTTTCATCCACGATTTGCACCCATTGCACAGCAATCGTTTTCGGTAATAAAGAATTCGCCCCCAACAAAAATGCCTGTGTCGTACGCACAGCATCCGTATCAAAATGTATCACTTGACCAACTGCATGCACACGCGCATCTGTACGACCTGCGCAATGTAGCGTCACAGGAGCATCCGCCACACGACTCAATATTTTTTCTAGTGATCCTTGCACAGTCTGCGTGGGTGGCAGATTTTTTTGCGTTTGCCATCCCGAAAATGCCGTACCATCGTATTCAAGCCCTAATGCAAAACGTGTCACAGCTTATAACCCTTGCAATAAACGCACTGCCTCTGCACGCTGTGATGCCGCACCTTCTTGCGAAATTTTCATTAATTTTTCTACTGCTTCTGTTTTTTTTCCCATTTCAATTAATGCGCGTGCTAAATTCAATTCCGTGACAAAATCCTCATCGGTAATCGTCTGCCTCACATTCCCTTGTGACGCAACATTTGGCACAGCCATCAATACATGTGATTTTTTCTGTGTTTGTGCTGGCAATAATTTTAAAATAAATAATATAAGCAAGAAAAAACTTGCTGTTAATAAACACCCTGTTGTGGATAACGCATGATTAATCCAATACAACATTGCAATTAACGCATTCATCCAATCATCCTCAATTTAATCAGTTCTTCTGCTATATGGACTGCATTTAAGGCAGCGCCTTTACGAATATTATCGGTCACGACCCAAAAATCGATCCCTTGCGGATGAGAAATATCTTCCCGTATGCGACCAATAAAAACATCATCTTTGCCAGCCGCATCATCCGTCGGTGTAGGCGGAAAATCACTTTCGGTCGACAACACATGTAAGTTGGGAGAATGAGTGAATAATGTCATGGCCTCTGCAAGTGTCAGTTTTTTTCGTGTTTCGACATGTACTGCTGCCGCATGACCGTAAAATACAGGGACGCGCACCGCCGTTGGATTTATCGCAATGGTCTCATCCGCCAGAATTTTTTTTGTTTCTTCCACCACTTTCATTTCTTCGCGGGTGTAACCATTTTGTTCCACCACATCTATTTGTGGTAATAGATTAAAAGCAATTTGTCTCGCATACACTTTTGGTGTAATCGGTTTGCCTGCTAACAATTGCTGAGTTTGCTCCGCTAATTCTTGCACACCACCTTTGCCACTGCCTGAAACAGATTGATAGGTTGCAATATTCACGCGCGCAATACCTACTGCATCATGCAACGGTTTCAATGCCATCACAATAGGAATCGTGCTGCAATTTGGGCTAGCAATGATTTTCTTTGGTAAATGTTGTAATAATGCACCATTCACTTCTGGAATAACCAATGGCACCGCTGGATCATGACGAAAATACGCACTCTTATCGATCACAATATTGCCCGCCGCTGCTGCTAAAGGCACAAACTCCGCGGCAATATCATTCGCTGCACAACAAAATACTAATTTTGATTTTGTAAAATCAAAATTGGCTAATGACTCGACTTGATAAGATTTTTTACGAAAAAAAATTTCTTCGCCTATTGATCGCTCGCTAGCAAGTAAATACAAATGACCAACAGGGAATCGACGTTCTGCGAGTAATTCCAGCAACTGTTGGCCCACAATGCCCGTTGCACCAATAATCGCAATATCTATTTTTTTCATGAAACAATCCTGTCATCAATTTGTTCAATTGCCTGCAACCAGACACTCATTGCTTCTGCCATCAATGTCGGCACGCTTTCTTGCGCATAATGCAACTCTTCACCAAGCGACACTACTTCAAGATGCGATAAATGCTGTTTAGCCCAAGTGAGTGCATTCATCGTCATCACAAAACCAGGCAAAGAATAAAGTAATAATTTAGGTAAAGAAGATCGCTGTAATTTTTCAGAATACGCTGCAATAAGTCTATCCGCTTCACTGCATCCATCTCCTTTTGGCGCACTGGCAAGATATTCAGCTAATACTTGGCCTGCACCAGGTTTTAAAAATGAAGCACAGTAATGGGCAAGTAATGTTTCATTAAAAGGATGCAAAGTCATTTGTTGCAGTGTTTGACTCACAAAACGCATCCCATTTTCTTTTATTTCATTTCGTTTATTTAACGTTAACCAAGATTGTATGTGTTCTTGATAGGGCAACGATATAAAAGAACCAACAGCAGGGCACAACCACGCTTCATAAAATACTAACGCCCGACATTGTTTTTCATAACGCATCGCATAATCTAAACCAATAATCGAACCCCACCCATGCAATACAAATGTCATGCGATCCAAATTTAATTCTTTAATAAATTTTTGCAGAAAATTTTGATGATCTTGCAAAGTGTAGGGTATATCTGGATCACCTGATTTACCAAACCCTGCAAAATCTAAAGCAATGCAACGACCTAATGATGCTAAACGCGGAATAATTTTGCGCCAAACCCAAGACGATGCCGGCAAACTATGTAAAAAAATAATCGGCGCACCACTACCACTGCCCGCTTCTAAATAATGAAAACGCGTACCATCAAGTAAAAGATACTTAGAAACAAAAGCCGCTTCCGTTTGACTATCTGCTGAATACATCATTCACTCCTTTTTTCATGCACGGCTTCCGCAAAGTCAGATAACTCCCGCAAAACCACAGAATAAGTAACAAAACCTGCCGGTGTGCCTGCGCGAATATCCGCTAATAAACTCTGCCAACGTGATTGCATTGCCGCACAATTTGCAAGCCACGTCGTCATTAATTCTTGAATCGTCGCATCATCTGATTGCTGGGCTTTTTCTTGATCAGCAGACAATAAAACACTGACGCCTAATTTTCGCTGTGCTCGATCTAAATCATCACGAAACCCAGAACGCGCTAATTCATCCCATTGGTTATCAATAGGATAAGAATTCATTTGTTCGCGCAACCAATTTAATTCGAGCTGTGTACCAAGCGCATAATACGCTTTAGACATCGCTGTCACCGGTAAATTATTTTTAATCGCGGCTTCAACAATATCGAGCGACGTAAATAATGTATTACAAGCAGCCACTTTCTTTGCTAATAATTCAGGCACGCCCTCTTCACAAAACTGCAATTCTTCTTTTTCCAATTGCTCACGATCTTCCTTGGGCAATAACGTAGGTAATGCAGAAATGAGCTCATGAATAGGACCATAAAAAGAATCAATTGTTTCTGTAATATCTAAGCTGGGTTTACGATTCCGTAATAACCAACGCGTTGCACGACGCACAAGGTAATAAATTTGCAACATCATCTTTTGTTGCGTTAACGTACTGACGCGATAATCTAATGATTCCATTTGATGCCAGAGTATTTCGGTATCGTAAATACTTTCGGCTATCACGTAGGCTCGCATAATAAACGCAACCGATGCACCTGTTTCACGTTGCAATCGTTCCACAAAATTCACACCCATTCTATCCGTGATATGTTTTGCTAATTGCGTCGCAATAATTTCTCGCCGCAAACTATGTTTCTGCATTTCTTCTAAATAATCCGCTTGCAACGAAGCCGGAAATGCCATCGCTAAATACCGCAAAAACCATGCATCTTCCGGCACATCCGAAGCTAAAATATCTTGTTTAAGAAACATCTTGCAATAAGAAATCATTACCGCAATTTCTGGACGTGTCAGTCCTTGGCCATTAAGCTTCCGTTCTTGTAAATTTTTTTCTGTCGGCAAAAATTCTAAAATACGATCAAGACGGCCACGCTTTTCCAATTCATTCATATAACGCCGGAAAAGATCCGTTGTTTGGGATGCCACCGACGATTCAAGACTCAAAATTTGCGTTTGTTCATAATTATCCCGTAACACTAACGCTGCAACAGCATCGGTCATTTTTTCAAGTAAACGATTTCTTTCAGCAAGCGTCATACGACCGGCGCGCACTAATGGATTAAACAAAATCTTTAAATTTACTTCATGATCTGAACAATCCACACCCGCAGAATTATCAATAAAATCGGTATATAACACACCGCCATGCAAAGAATATTCAATACGCCCCAGCTGTGTCAGACCTAAATTACCGCCTTCACAGACCACACGTGCATTTAATTCATTCCCATTCACACGAATATTATCATTACTACGATCACCCACTTCTGCATGCGTTTCTTGACTGGATTTAACAAACGTCCCAATGCCACCATTCCAAATTAAATCCACAGGTGCTTTTAATATGGCACGCACTAATTCGTTAGGCACTAACACATCTGCTGTAATATTAAATGCTTTTTTCATTTCAGGCGTAATACGCACAGATTTTGCTGAACGAGAAAATACGCCGCCACCTGCGGAAATTAATTCGGGCGCATAATCCGACCATGCAGAACGTGGCAATTCAAATAAGCGTTTTCTTTCCGCAAAACTAGTAGCCGCATCTGGGGATGGATCAATAAAAATATGCCGATGATTATAAGCAGCTAATAAACGAATATGCGGTGACAACAGCATCCCATTACCAAATACATCACCACTCATATCACCAATCCCAACCACTGTAAAATCTGTCGTTGCAGGATTTAAACCAAGTTCGCGGAAATGCCGCTTCACCGATTCCCAACCACCTCGCGCTGTAATTCCCATTTTTTTATGATCATAGCCAGCAGAACCACCAGACGCGAAGGCATCGCCCAACCAAAAATCATATTCTTTCGCAACATTATTGGCGATATCAGAAAAAGTTGCCGTGCCTTTATCTGCCGCAACAACAAGATAGGGATCATCTTCGTCATAACGCACTACATCCACTGGCGCCACGACTTGACCATCATGAATATTGTCTGTGATATCTAACAATCCACGAATAAATGTCGTGTAACAATAAATCGCTTCTTGCATTAACGCATCACGATCACTTTCTGAAGGTAATTGTTTCGGAAAAAAACCACCTTTCGCACCTACTGGTACAATCACCGAATTTTTTACCTGCTGTGCTTTCATTAAACCCAATATTTCTGTACGAAAATCTTCACGTCGATCTGACCAACGCAATCCACCACGCGCCACTTTCCCCGCACGTAAATGCACACCTTCAACACGCGGTGAATACACAAAAATTTCATACAATGGTCTAGGTAGTGGCAAATCAGAAATCGCTAAAGGATCAAATTTAAAAGATATATGCGATTTGAAATGCCCTTCAGAAGTCGTCTGAAAATAATTAGTTCGCAGTGTCGCTAAAATCACTTCTAACAAACGACGAATAATGCGATCCTCATCCAAACTCGTTATTGCATCAAGTGATTTTTCTATTTTTTCAACGAATAGTGTTGCATCTGGCCTGACCATAGCCCCTGTATATTCAGGTGAAAAACGCAAACGAAATAACTCCACCAAATAACGCGCTACTTCCGCATTATTCACGAGTGCTTCTTCCACATACTTCTGGCTAAACGTAAAACCCGTTTGACGTAAATAACGTGTATACGCACGCAACACAGCTGTTTCATGCCACGTTAATCCAGCTGCAATCACTAAACGATTAAATCCATCATCTTCTGCATGACGAAACCAAATGCGGGTAAATGCCTCAACAAAATGTTCGCGCACATTATCCACATCAATTTCCTGATGACTGACATGAATCATGTCAAAATCACTGATCCAGACAATACTCCCATCACGAAAAATAATTTGATGCGGTTGCTCACCGATCACTCGAAAACCCAAATTCTCAAGCATCGGTAACACATCGGATAATGCGATGGTATGTTCACAATGAAATAATTTTAACCGTAGTGCCGTTGTACCCGATTTATAAAATAAAATTTCCATCGGATTCGTTGGCGATAACAATTCAATTTTACGAATATCGTCAATGGCTGCCCGAGGCAAATAATGTTCTGTATAACTGGCGGGAAAGGCTTTGCGATATTTGGCATAATAAGAAAGTCCTTCCGCTTCACCAAACTGTTGCAATAATTGTGCTTTCAGCTCATCCGCCCAAGACGAAGCAACATCACGTAATTGTTGTTCAATACGCGCAACATCGTAATTGACCTGTTCTTCTGGGTTCACACGAATCAAATAATGCACCCGCGCAAGCACGGATTCTGAAAATGACGTAGTAAATGATGATTCATTCCCATGGAAAGCTTGTAATAACACTGTTTCCATTGCTAATGATAATTCTGTACTACAGATATCTGCAGGCACATACACCAAACACGAAAAATACCTGCCATAGGCATCTTTTCTGACAAACAAGCGAATACGTTTACGTTCTTGTAAATATAAAATACCTTGCGTTAACTCCACTAATTCTTCATGCGTTGCCTGAAATAAATCATCACGCGGTAAGGTTTCCAGCAAGTGAACAATTTCTTTTCCATTATGACTATCCGGTGGGAAATGAAACGCCTCAATCACTTTCGCTACTTTACGTCGCAAAAAAGGAATAAAACGCGGACTCGAATGGTATGCTGTTGACGTATACAACCCAATAAAACGACGCTCACCAATCAATTCACCTTGATCATTAAAACGTTTGATCCCAATGTAATCTGCATAGGCAGCACGGTGAATCGTCGATTGCATGCTGCTTTTTGTAATAATCAGAATACTCTTTTGTAAGGCCATTTTTCGCGCCGCTGGCGGGAGATCTGCGTACCAGTTAGTATGTGGCCCCTCTTGTTCCTCACGCAGCACCCCGAGGCCGCTACCCGGTACAGCTTTTAGTGCACGTGTTGTGCCATTACTTATTAATCGATAATCACGACAGCCTAAAAAAGTAAAATGATTATCAACCAACCAATGAAGAAAATCTTTTGACTCAGAAAGCTCCGCCATATCAACCGGCAAGGAAGCTTTCTCAAGCTCCTCTAGCGATTCAAGCACGCGCTCTTTCATTTTACGCCAATCCGATACGGCGGCTCTTACATCGCCTAACACTCTTTCAATATCGACCCGCAAATTCTCCATCGCAACCGGATCTGTTTGTCGATCAATTTCGATATAAATAGGCGCTTCTGATTGGGCACCCTCAACATTTTCACCTAAAGGCACAATACGGACAATTTGATTCTCTGCCCCGCGTATCACACGCAGTCCGCCAAAATGAATCGCATAATGAATTTGTAATCCCTTCTTATTCACTTCCATGCGAATAGAATCCACTAAAAAGGGAATATCATCATGTGAAACTTGTATGATGGTATGCGTAGACTGCCAGCCATCTAACTCTGCTACAGGATTAAAAATCCTAACTTTAGCTTCACCGGGTTTGCGCTGCCAAATAAAATACCAATGTGATAGCAAAATACCAGCAAGATCCTCAATAGAATGCGCAGCAAGATCTTCAAAAGAACACGAATCGTAATAACGCGTTGCAAATTGCAAAACCAGTTGTTTTTCCGGGCCAGTGACTCTTACCTGAAGACACTCTGCCAATTGACGAAGTATCTCTTGCCGATCAATATCACGTTGCACCTGCATGAACTCTCCTGCTCCCCGGAAAAGAAGTGATTACTATAATTTTGCCGATTTTAATGCCTTCAGGGCTTTTTCACCACATCTGTGCGTAGATAAACGGGCAAAATTGCCGATGCATCACAAAATTTGCCCTCTGTGATTAAATAATCCGCTAAAGCCATCATCGCCGAGGCATTTGGAATACTGTTTGCATCCACTTGGCAGGGTGCCATCGGTATCCGACCATCAGCCCATGCATTCCCCACACCAAACCAATCCTCACCCTCCAACACGACCACTTGTTCTGGTAAACAGAGCACATCTTCTACCACTGTCGTCAGCCTACCCTTCACACTCACATGAAATGCCGCCCAATAAATCTCTCCCATTCCTGCATCAATAGCCACCGCAATTTTTTTCCAGCCATGTTGTAAATACGCCCCTTGTGCAAGAATAGCTAAAGAAGAAAGTCCAACCACAGGCAATGACAAACTAAATGCTAGGCCTTGCGCCACACTCACCGCGACACGTATTCCCGTAAAACTCCCAGGTCCTTGACCGACAGCAATGGCTTCTAATTGACTCAACGCAATACCTGCTTCGCTTAACAATTTATCGATGAGAGACAAAATTTGACGAGACTGTTCCATGGGTATCACTTCATGAAGCGAAAAAATCTTTTGATCCGTACAAACAGCCAATGAACACGCAGCGGCCGAGGTTTCTATTGCTAATATTCTCATTGTCTTCCCATTCTTACGCATGATCAAAGTAATTCTAAAAAAATGACTTTTTCAATCCCCCAATAACACAACGCCCCAGAAAGCATCTCTGGGGCGTCCACCAACTCATGAGTCAAGCGAAGAAATTAATCGATTACTTTTTCTTTGCTTTCGTCACTTTGACTTTACGCTTCCGTGCTGGTTTTTTCTTCGCAGCTGTTTTCGTTTTAGCAACCTTCTTTTTGCTAGCAGCGCTACCATCTTTAAAGCCATCTTTATAGGCTTTTGCAACGGCTTTCTTTAGCTCAGTCTTCAGCTCTTTTTTCAGAGCAACGACTTTCGCTTTAGCAGCCTTTAATGCAACACTACTTGCGCTAACAGAAGATTTCCGTTTCGTCGTTTTCTTTCTGCGTACTACCATGGTCATATCCCTTTCCTGTTGGTAACGATGAGATCATACAACATAAAAAAATAAAATTGTACATACTTGTTTCAATTCGAGCATTGTGTTGCGGGTTTTCCCTCATCATGAAAGAAATTACCCGAGTAAAAAAATACAGATATTCATAAAAAAATAACAAAAAAGTCCAGAGAACATACGCCACATTTTATTTTTTACAAATGCACTCGACCCATTTCAAATTATTCTCATCGAGTTTTTGATTACACTCTGATTAGACAGTTATCTTTTCTATTCACAATAAAAAATAAACTCATAGATCTTTTTCCCAATTCATAGCTAGTACAGTTTTTCGTTTATTATGTCCATTTTGTCATCCCGTGGTTCATTCGCTCATAAAAAACCAAACGTAATGCTAGAAAAACATACAAAACCTGTCATGATTAAACTAACTTGAAAATCAACAAATTAACAAAAAGTTAACTCTTGCTATTAACATCATTCAGCATACAAAAAGGAATAAAAATGTTTTATATAAATTTAAAAAAGCATTTTTTTTCGTTTTTCTCTTTCTTCAAATAAGGAATAAATGCACATGACGCGTGAATCCATGTCTTTTGATACCCTCATTATTGGCGCAGGACCCGCAGGTCTTGCTGCTGCAATCCATCTGGCACAATTACAACATCAAAGTGGTCAAACACCCTCCATTTGCATCCTAGAAAAAGGAGAATATGTTGGTGCACATATACTTGCTGGCGCTGTACTTGAACCTCGCGCCCTGAATGCCTTGCTGCCCGATTGGCAAAAGAAATACCCCTCTCCACTCACCCCAGTCACAGAAGATTCTTTTCTTTTTCTTACAAAAAAAAGGGCTTTCCGTTTACCTACACCACCACAAATGAAAAACAACGGAAACAGTATTGTAAGTCTCGGGCAATTATGTCGCTTTATGGCAGAAGAGGCAGAGAAGTTGGGCGTCAATATCTTTCCGGGATTTGCCGCCACAGAAATTCTTTATGAAAACAATAAAGTAGTGGGTATTATCACCGATGATAAAGGGTTAGATAAATCAAGAAAACCCACTTCTCGTTTTCAACAAGGCATCGAAATTTTTGCAAAAAAAACTATTTTTGCTGAAGGTTGCCGCGGTTTTTTAACTGAAAAATTAATAAAAAAATTCGAATTACGAAAATCCGCTTGTCCACAAACCTATGCATTAGGCATCAAAGAATTATGGGAAATTCCAACAGAATTACATCAGCCCGGCAAAGTGATGCACAGTATTGGCTGGCCACTCCCCTCAGATACATATGGCGGATCATTTGCCTATCACTTTGCAAACAATTTACTCGCAATTGGATTTGTTACAGGATTAGATTATCGCAACCCTTATATAAATCCTTATGAAATTTTTCAATGTTTTAAAACTCATCCGACCATTTTTACTTTACTTAAAAATGGTCGCAGAATGGAATATGGTGCGCGCTGTTTAAATGAAGGCGGCCTACAATCCATTCCGCAAATTATTTTCCCTGGTGGCTTACTAATCGGATGCGCCGCTGGTTTTTTGAATGTACCGAAAATTAAAGGCATTCATACTGCCATGCAATCTGGTATACTCGCTGCAGAAAGCATTATGGAAACAACAACGCATCCTCTTTGTGATACCTTGCCAGACAAAATTAAAAAAAGTTGGATTTATGAAGAATTATATCGCGCACGCAATATTCGTCCTGCTATGCGCTGGGGACTGTTTCCCGGATTAACTTATGCTGCAATCGATACCTTGCTACTACGCGGCCATGCGCCATGGACATTAAAAAATCATACTGCAGACAATCTTCATCTTAAAGATGCAGCAAAGTGCAAACAATTCACCTACCCATTACATGATAACAAAGTCACATTTGATCTCATGTCTTCTGTCTTCTTAGCCCATACAAAACATGAAGAAGGACAACCTTGTCATTTAAAATTAAAAAATCCAGCTGCTGTATTCGATATCAATATGCAAAAATTTGCTAATCCAGAAACACGTTATTGTCCCGCCGGCGTCTATGAAATACTAAAGAATCAAGATGGCTCAACTAGACTACACATTAATGCAGCGAACTGTATTCATTGCAAAGCATGTGACATAAAAGACCCAACGCAAAACATTACATGGACACCACCAGAAGGTGGATCAGGTCCACGTTATGAAGGCATGTAAAAAAATCAGTAACAGCTCCAGTGCTGAGGTCATAACTTAGTGAGGATGTATTTTTTTGCTTAACAGATCAGAATTGCCAAACAGCAAGCTGCATTTTATTGATAAAAGTACGCTTCATGAAATCAGAAAAGGCATGGCTTTGATAACCTACAACAGCTGATGGGCAACTGATATGCAGTCCAGTCATCAAACAAGACCCCCACTAAGGTGACTGTCTTTCAGTCAAGCTAAAAAACACGGACTACCTGAGCTGTTACAATTTCGAATAAGCTCAGTATTCATTTCCTATCATGCTAGCTAAAAAAAAATGCTTGTATGACAAGCAACAGTGAGAACATTGACACTGTGACAGAAATAATGACAACGAGATAAAAAATCAAGTCATAATAAAACTCTGAAAAGTTAACCGCTCTGCTGGCATCACAAAATACTGATTTACATCCTGCATTTTCACAGCAGCAAGGGTTGCTGGCTGCCAATTCGGCTGATGATCCCGATCAATCAGCACAGCACGAATTCCCTCAAAAAAATCATGACCTTGCAGAAAATGTTGCATGAGACCATATTCCATTGCAATGGATTCATCAAAATCCAGTTTAACGGCTTTACGCAACGCTTTTAATGTCACTTTTAAACTAAGCGGTGATTTTTTACGAAGCTCCATTGCAACATTTTGCGACCAACTATTTTCAGATGCTTCCAATGCAGCAATAATATCCTCTACTGATTTTTCTGAAAAACAGCTAGCAATTTCTTTACTGTTTGATAAAAGTGAAGAAGACCCAACTGGTTCCGCAAACCGCTCAATCACCGACGTAACCAGTGCATTTGCTTCCTCTTTCAATGACGTATCAGCAAGAGCATAAATTAACTCAGGGAACTGCTCTGCACGCACCGCGTGATTCACTAAACCCAATGCTAGACAATCTTCTCGATGAATACGTGCCCCGGTTAAGCCTAGATAAAACCCAATCTGATCTGGTAATCGTGCTAGCACATGCAACATACCCACATCCGGAAAAAAACCAATCCCTGTTTCCGGCATAGCAAATAACAACCTTGAGGTTGCCACACGATGCGATGCATGCATAGAAATGCCCGCACCGCCACCCATCGTAATACCATCCAACAAAGCAATATAAGGCTTCCCATAGTAGCGAATACGTCGATTTAATTGATACTCATCGCGAAAAAAATCAATCAACCGTGGTCCGTCACCTAATTTTTCTGACTTTTCTTTTTTTTCTTTTTCAGCCATTTGATACTTCCATGTCTCACGAATATCACCACCTGCACAAAAAGCACGTCCCTCTGCCGCACGAATAACAACAGCCTTAATATGCGACGCTGCTTCCCACTCAATAAGATGGTGTGAAAGCGCATTAATCATCACATCATTTAATGCATTCAATACATTCACACGCGTTAGTGTGACTAAACCGAGGTTGCCATCTCGACCAGTGATTTCCTCAAAACTCATTTCAGGAATGGTATACATTGCGCTTACTCTCCAGAAAATAGTGCAACACGTTTTTCAATAAAAGCCTTTACACCTTCTTGTTTATCACGCGTCGCACAACATAATCCGAAATGTGCTGCTTCAAATGCAAGCGCTTCCTTCATTGACAGATTATATCCTTGATCAATCGTAGCCATAATACTTCTTACTGCAAGCGGTGGTTGACAAATAATTCCCTCTAAAAAAGCAATTGCACGCTCAACTAACATGTCTGGTATGACAATCTCATTAATCAGCCCAACTGCTAACGCTTCCTGCGCCTGTATTTTCCTACCTGTTAAACAAAGCTCTAACGCTTTTCCTTTACCAATCAATCTAGACAACCGCTGTGTCCCACCGAATCCAGGGATGACACCCAACTTAATTTCCGGCTGACCAAAAAAAGCATTCTCTGCAGCAAAACGAAAAGTCGCTGCCATCGCCAATTCACACCCTCCTCCTAACGCCGCACCATGAATTGCCGCAAGCGACGGTTTTCCTAATTGGTCTAACAAATTAAATATTTTTTGACCGTTTTCTGAAAATTCGAACCCTTTTTGACTATTTAATTCAGCAAGGGAGCCAATATCTGCGCCGGCACAAAAAGCGCGGCCATTTCCTGTGAGTAACACAGCTTTTACCCTGTCGCTACGCTGCGCTTCAAGGAATGCCTCTCGCAGCTGCTCTAATAAAGAGGAATCTAGTGCGTTCAAAAACGCCGGGCGGTCAAGCGTAAGATGGAGAATACCTTGCTGCATAAGTGTTTTCTGTAACATAAATTTCACTTCCGTGATTATAAAAAATACAGGTCAAGCATAGCGTTGTATTGTATAACATCATGATCTATTTGGAAAATTTCTGTCTCTTAGCATAACTACTAATAGGTAATCGTACTTTACCAGACTATGATGGTAGGAAATAACCCTGTCTATGTTTCAGGGAGACATGCAGATGACAACCCGACTGATCACCTACTTCATTTTTTTCTTCCTTCTCTCAACCACAGTAAGCGCGGGGCAAATCGGTAGTCGGCTTTGCAAAGATTCCCGCCATTACGAATGCTACACAGTGAAACGTGGTGATAGCTGGCAAAAATTATTCCCTAATGAACGACAAAGGGCTCTGGTGATGCATATCAACCGGCTTAACATTCGACTACACCCGGGTATGCGCATTGCCATACCCCACAATCTTAATGCAAGCATAATGGACCATGCGCCTTTTCCAAAACAAATTTCGCCCCCAGGAAGAAAATTAGTCTACATCTCTATTCATCCTGATGTTTTGGCATGGGGCGCATATAGCGAACAAGGAGGATTAGTACGTTGGGGACCCGCTGTAGGCGCCCGTGGCTATTGCCCCGACGTAAAAAGATCGTGCAAAACTTCACTTGGCAAATTTTCTGTCTACCGAAAAGGGGGCTCACGCTGTGCCTCCAGTAAATACCCTGTTGGCAAAGGTGGCGCACCTATGCCTTATTGCATGTTCTTTAACGGTGGTTATGCCATGCATGGGTCGTACGACGTTCCTGGCGTTAATGCAAGTCACGGATGTGTTCGAATGTTTATTCCTGACGCGCAATGGCTCAATCAAGAATTTATTGCCGATGAAAGAAATGTTGCTGTCACCGTCATCAATCGGAGGCCGTAGATTCCACTGTTGCAGCTGTCTTATGATGCTTTTTACGCTTCGCTTGCTGTCGCATGCTAGAGTAGCTCGCTTCAGCTGCCGTCACATGACCAGCGGGATTACCTTCAAGGTCAATACGCTGCGCCCCTTCTTTGATTTTTTGGTGGTAAGCAAATGAATTCACATAGTAAGAAAGACTACTCACCATGCATGCTTTATCATCAACCGTAATATCTTCCCGCCCCCCTAATGCCCGCACTAGATCATCATGAATACCAACCTTTAATGGCACGCTCTCTAAGCCTGACTTAAAGCATAAAGGAAAATGCACTCTTAACAGCGCAACGCCATAGCGTGCTCTTTCTAGCCAGACAGGTTTTTCTGGTTTGATCAATGATTTTTCCTTGTGCGACAGCGATGGCTGATGCTTTTCCTTTTTTAGCGCAGCAGATACAGCTGGCACACTTCTTTTGTCCTGTACTCGCTCTTTCTGAGAAGACGGTGACAAGGACAAGCTTTCAAGAGATAGAGCTTGTAACTGCTCTTGTAAACTTGGGCGACTCATTTCAGGATAACCCCCACTATCAAGTGCTTTGACGATTTTAGAACACAATTATAATGACATTAAACGCCAAACACTCTAATGACTTCGCACTATCAAATCAACCAGCTATCCAAAAACAGCCACAGTAGACTTTTCTATTCAGAAAGTGGTAGATTTCCCATCTGGATTTTCAAAAAGGATTGTCAGCCATGCCACGCAGGAAAGCCTCTCATAAGAAAACACCAAAATCTTCGATGAAGAAACAAGAAAAAATTCATCCTATATTAGAGCTGTCAGACAAGATTGAAAAAGAGTTCCTTCAGGTGCCATCAAAGTTGGCCGCGCTTTGTAAAAAAGAAACCGATGCGTTAAAGAAAAAAGAGCATAAAATAAACACAACATTAAAAACCGCTCAGACAAAAGAAAAATCTCTGCGTAAAAAACAATCTATTTTATTAAAAGCCAGTCATTCCCCAACAGGTAAAAAGAAAGTCCTTGCCGGAAAGAAAGCGATTACCACAGCTACTAACATCGTCAAAGATTTAACACAAAAAGCAGATCAAATAAAAAAAATTCGCTTACAATTAGAGTCGAAACAAATTCAATTTACACTATTACGCAAAGAGCTTATTCAGCTTGACAAGAAACTAAAAGCCCAAGCAAAAAAAAGCAAAAAAAATTCTGCTATACCAAAAAGAAAAAAAACAGTTAAAATAAAAAAATCACAAATAAACACTACACCTATCAACAATCGTCCAGCAGAACGTGAAAATTCACGAGAACATCAAGGATCACTACTATCTGAAGAAACAACAGAAATCAGTTAACTCAAACTAAAATGCCTTTATGTCTTGCAGAAACTAGTATTTCAAGCAAGTATTTTTGTATTAAGAAAACGGAGACCATCATGACAGAGAAAATCATGATTAATGAAACAGTAAGTAGCATTTCTTTAAAACAAGCAGTAAGAGATACGTTAAGAAACTATTTCACTCATATCGGCAGCGAACAGCCTGTAGATTTTTACTCGATTTTATTAGAGGAAATTGAGCGTCCATTGCTTGAAGTTTTAATTAATCACACACAATATAATCAAGTGAGAATGGCACAAATACTTGGTATTTCTCGTGGAACTTTACGCAAAAAATTAAAACAACATGGCATGTTAGATTAATAAAAACTATTTGCCTCGTTTTTTAATTAATAAAGACAAATAACGACATGGATGTCATTTCTTAAAAATTAAAACAAAAAATAGTTTTGCCATAAAACTAACTTATACTTTTCTTCACGAAAAATAAAAAATGATTTAAATTAAATAGAAAAATCAAGCGGTTTAAAAAATGAACTTAGTGAATAAAAAACTACTCTGTTCTTTTGGCATACCGTCTAAAGATGCTGAAAATTTTGCCTATAAAATCAATTTTTGGTTAAAAAATCTTTCTCCACCCGATGCATGGCAACAAATAACAAAAGAATTTTTATCCCCTAACATTTCTTTCGCTTTACATTTATTACTATTTTCAATTTGTTATCCAGAACAAAAAAAATCTCCAGAACATGCTTACTCATTCATAGTAGATGACAATGTGGCAAAGACAACTCATCTCGCGCAATTTATGTATGAAACTGGACATAAAACCCTACAAAGTTTCCACGCATGGACTGTTCATCAGCGAGAAGCATTCTGGGAAAAAGTCTTGCAAAAATTAACTATCTATTTTACTTCGCCACCAAAAAAAATATGTGACTTATCTAAAGGTGTTGAATATCCTACTTGGCTTCTAGGAGCGAAACTTAATATCACCGATAGCTGCTTTACTGCACCACCTCACAAAACAGCGATTATCTTTTCAAAAAACAACACGCTACAAAAATTTTCCTATCATGAACTTTTACAAACCACTAATAACATTGCAAATAATCTAATTGCTGCAGGATGTAAGGCGGGTGATCCTATTGGCATTATTATGCCAATGCATTTTACCAGTATTGCTATTTATCTTGGTATTATTCGCATGGGAGGTATTGCCGTTCCCGTCCCTGAAAGTTTTTCTGCAGAAGAAATCTGTAAAAGACTTACCATCTCTCAAGTAAAGATTGTTTTTACTCAAGATCAAATTCAGCGAGACAAAGACATTTTTCCGCTTTATCAAAAAGTGATGCAACTACCTTCTTCTATTACCATTATTGTTCACCAAGAAACGCAACAAAACACACCACTTCGAATCAGTGATAGTTATTTAGAAAAGTTTCTTCAATCAAACCGCTCACTCAATTATCATGCTTGCATACGAGACCCTTCCGATGACTGTACTATCTTATTTTCATCTGGTACGACCGGTTCCCCAAAGGCAATTCCATGGACACACTTAACACCTGTTAAAGCAGCAAGCGATGCCTTTTTACATCTGAATATTCAATCCAATGATGTCATTGCATGGCCAACCAGCCTTGGTTGGATGATGGGACCATGGTTAATTTTTGCCGCATTGATAAACAAAGCAACAATTGCACTAAGTAATCATTCACCGACAAATGCAGCATTTTGTCAATTTATTGAAAAAACAAAAGTGAGTGTTTTGGGTGTTGTCCCTACCCTCGTTGCGAAATGGCGAGAAAATAAAGCCACTGACCATACTAACTGGAAAGATATTCGCCTGTTTGTTTCAACAGGCGAATGTTCAAACCCTGAAGATATGCTCTTTCTTGCCTCCCGTGCGGGCTACAAACCCATTATTGAATACTGTGGTGGTACAGAAATTGGTGGCGCATATATCACCTCAACGCTTATTGAAAATAATGCACCTTCTATTTTAACCACCCCCGCAATGGGTATCGATTTTATTTTACTTGATGAACAAGGCCGTTCCGCTGACCGAGGCGAAGTTGCATTAATTCCACCCTCCATCGGTCTTTCAACAAAGTTGCTTAATGCAAACCATCACGCAATTTATTATGAAAATATGCCAACGCTTCCGGAACATACACTACTCCGTCGTCATGGTGATGCAATTGAACGACTTGCCGAAAACAAATATCGCATGTTAGGCAGAATAGATGACACCATGAATATCGGAGGCATCAAAGTCAGTGCCAGCGAAATTGAACGAACACTCATTCCTATTGACTTCATTCAAGAAGTGGCGGCAATTGCCGTGTCTGAAGAATCTGGACCTACTAAGTTAATTATCTATGTAGTCTTAAATAACACAAATCAGCACATTGAGAAAAATAAACTACATGATTTACTCCAAAAACATATCAACCAACATCTTAACCCTTTGTTTCATATTGATGCTGTCATATTACTGGACAAGCTACCTCGAACAATCTCGGGAAAAATACTGCGCCGCGAACTCCGAAACCTATTCACAAAAGAAAGAAGCCTCCCAAATAGCAAAAAAAATGTTCAATAGTGACTCTAATTACTTAAAAATAATCGTAACTACTTAGGTAGTTACAAATAATCTTTAAAAAACAAATTTAGTCTAGTACCTCTCTCTTCTATTATTTGTTACTATGCGCTCGAATTTCATCAAAAAATCAGGGTTGCTCATAAATGACCTTTGTTATCACAGAACAATGTATTCGATGCAAATATACCGACTGTGTTGAAGTTTGCCCCGTAGATTGCTTCTATGAAGGCCCTAACTTCCTTGTCATCAAACCTGATGAATGCATTGACTGTGCTCTTTGTGAACCAGAGTGTCCAGTTAATGCAATTTATGCAGAAGATGACCTACCTGAAAAATATAGACATTTCACTCAGCTCAATAAAGAACTCGCAGAGAAATGGCCAAATATTACTCGAAAAATTGATCCACCGGCAGATGCTGATGAATGGGCAAATAAAGAAGGGAAAATACAATTTTTAGAAAAAGAATCACCCTAAAAATATGTAACAGGTAGTCAGAATTTTTTAAATTAACTACCTGTTACAAAAATATAGCGACTTTTTTGCCTACTGCCTACTTAAAAAACTAAAATAATTATTATGAAAAAAAATTAGACAGATTACTTTGTTTTTTTAGTCACTCATCTGCGCTAGGTTATCAAAGTCAATTCACGTAGGTTGCGTGTGCGCATCTCTTTCTTTATTCTGAATAAATGAATCAAGCACCTCCGCCAACGGGTGATAAAAAGCAAAAACCCATTTTGCCTCCTTTGCGCAATGATATTTCATTTGCCTTTAATGACTATGACCTTGAAGGCAAACCACAATGGATGATCCATGATCCTAGCAGAAACAAATTTTTCCTTATTGGTTGGCTAGAATATGAGATTATCTCCCGTTGGCATCTTGGTGATCCAGAAAAAATCATCACTTCTATTCAAAATGAAACGACGCTCCAAGTAGAAATGCAAGATATTGAAAATTTTCTTAATTACCTGACGACGCATTTTTTAATTAAACAAAGTGGTTACAAAATCCACTCTTCTGCAAAACAACAAAAAATGTTCGAAGGTGACAATCGTTTAAAATGGATTATTGAACATTATCTCTTTTTTAGAATTCCTCTGTGCCAACCCGATGGATTTTTATCACGTACTAAATGGTTCGGTGATCTATTATTTAGTCGCTACACTGCATATATCATGATTGTGCTTGCCGGTCTTGCCATTTTTCAATTAGGGGCACGCTGGGACGTATTTTTACATACATTTTCAAGTATTTTTACATGGCAAGGCATTTTATTTTATCTGATTGCATTTCTATTTTGTAAACTTATTCATGAACTCGGACATGCTTATAAATGTAAAAGCTATGGCGTCCCCGTCCCAACGCTTGGTGTCGCTTTTCTTGTATTCTGGCCCGTGCTTTATACCGACACGACACTTAGCTGGACACTCAATAGCAAACAGCGTATGAAGATTGCACTCGCCGGGGTGTGGGCAGAATCTTATATCACCATTATTGCCGCACTTATTTGGTGTAATAGCGATAATCTTACCCTGAAATCAATCTGTTATTTAGTCATTACTGTTAATTGGATAGCAAGCTTACTAATTAATGTCAGCCCCTTCATGCGTTTTGACGGCTATTATGTCCTAGCAGACTTTTTAAGGATGCCTAATTTACAACCACGCGCCTTTGCCCTCACACGCTGGCAAATAAGACGCTGGCTCTTTCATTGGCCAACTCCGCCACCTGAAAAATTTAAACCCTCTATGCATGCATTTCTTGTTGCTTACTCAATAACAACATGGATTTATCGTTTCATTATTTATCTTGCAATTGCCATACTAGTTTATCTATTCTTTTTTAAAATGCTTGGCATTATTTTATTTGCCGTTGAACTTTACTATTTCATTATCAGTCCTGTTCTCACTGAAATTCGTTTCTGGCTTAGCTCTCGTGAAAACTTCAGTTTTAACTTACGCACACGCATTACTACATTTCTTGTTGTTGTCATATTACTTTTCTTTTTATTACCTGTCAGCGAAACACTCAAAATGCCTGCAACAGTTTCTTATGCTCATGAATTTATTTCTGCACCTGAAGAAGGCATACTTGCAACACCTTTGCCCAAGACAGGTTCTATCATAAAAAAAGGAGAAACAATCGTTATTATATCTTCTCCTATGCTTAATCAAGAAATAAAAGAAGTAAAACTCAATTATCAAAAAACGCTCGATGAATTACGTCAAACAGAAATTGATCCCTCATTGAATGATCAAAAATCTATTTTATTATCAGCAGCAAGCAGAGAACGTTCTAAATATGAGAAATTAATGGAACGTTTTAACCGTCTTACAATCAAAGCACCATTTACCGGTGTCATCGCAGAAGTTGCTTCTGATATTAAATTAGGAACATCCATTATGAATAATGAATGGTTAGGTGACCTAATTGATCCAGAACAAATCCTCATCGAGGCATATGTCTCACAAATCGATCGCGCCCGAATCAAAACTGGACTAAAAGGCTATTTTTATTCTGCTAACCTAGAACAAGCGCCACTCCCTGTTAAAGTAAAAACAATAGAGATCCTAAATACTAGACAACTCGACTGTCACTTTTCTGGTGCACTAAAAGCTGGAAAAGTAGAAAGCACGACGATTAACACGCCTTGTTATCATATTAGTGACCTTGGTGGAGAAATTCCTACTCTCTTAACTAATGAAGGTACATTTGTGCCAGTTGATTCTGTTTATCGCGTTATCCTTGAAACTCCTGAAAAAGTAAAGTTCTCTCGAATAGAAAGAGGGAGCGTCATTCTTGACTCAGAACCCAGTTCATTTGCAAGCCGAACACTTTATCAAGTTAAGAAAATCTGGATAGAACAAAGTGGTTTCTAAACAGCAAATAAATGTAACAAATCAATGGGGAGTATTCTTTGACTACTTGGACTAAGCACAATTTGTGAACCATAGCTCCCATGTGAGTAGACTCGCCAGAGTAATCTGGCGAGTCTACTCACATGCCATAACCCTCTCTGATCTCTTACAAATTATTAGGATAATGTATTGAAACCTGCTGTTAAACTTTTTGCAGTGCCGTCTCTGGAAAAAAAAAAGCGTTCAAAGAGTGGGCCTGATAAAAAATCGCACCCTGCATCCTTAAAAAATTTTTTCTGCTGCTCGTCTTCTACCCCACCAACAAGAAATGGAATACCCGCGTTGCGCGAAAGATCCATCATAGTTGTAAATATTCTTTCACTCTCAGGCTGCTTCATAAAATTACGCACAATTTCAGGTTTGATTTTGAGATAAAATGGCTTAAAAAAAGTAAGATTCTGTAATGTATTCCTACCAATCAGCTGTAATTCAACTGAAAATTTCACACCAGCAGCTAACAAATCTGAAAAACCTTTTTCTTGTAATGCTGTATGATTTTGGGAAGGAATATCTGTTAGTTCAAAAACTAATTGTAACGGATCAGCATGCTTTGTTTTTATTCCCTCTAAAATCTCACACATTCTAAATACAAATCGCGTATTCTCTACCATCCTTGATGCCAAAGAAACAGCAAACCACGGCTTTACTTCAACAGAACCCCAATTTTGTTGTGTCAGTTCTATTTGCTGTATAAGCCACTCCATGATTTGTATCGTTTTACCGGAATTTTCCGCAACTCTCATAAACTCTGGCCAGAAAACTTCACCTAAACCTTCTACCTGCAAACAAGGAACAGCTTCTACACCAGCTAGCCTCTGACCTGCTGCATCCACACAAGGAAAATAATGCATCACCAAACGTGAGAGCACATTAGGCTGCTGAATGGCACCAGCAATCATTAACTCTCGTTTGCCACGTGCATGAATCTCTTGATGATAGAAGCGATAACTATTCTTACCACTTTGTTTTGCTTCCTGTAGTGCAGCACTTGCACGCGAAACCAAATTCTCCCTAGTATCTGCATCAACTGGATAAATAGCGATGCCCATACAAGCGGAAAGAAAAAATTCATTATTTCCAATAGAAAAAGGTTTTAGAAAATTTTCTTGAATGCGTTGAGCAACATAGATAGCCATCTCGGGTTGCGAAAGCTGAGGTAACAATATTAGAAAATTGTCTCCCGCATAACGTGAAACTGAATCTACCTGACGCACACAAGATAATAATCGTTTTGCCACTTGTGCTAATAAGAGATCCCCTGTCTCTTCTCCAAAACGATTAACCTCACTGAAATGATCAAGATCTAGAGAAATCAAACCAAAAATTTTCTGATAACGACGGCTCAATAGGATGGTTTGCTGTAACCTATCATCAAAAGCAATGCGCCCCGGCAGTCCTGTCACTGAATCGGATGGTTTTTGAGTTAACTCGTTCATACTTTTTGCTAATTCAACGGAAAAAGCTTCTTGTTGCATCCGGGCATCCGCAAACCCAGCTTCCATTTCAGCAAGATATTTTTTTAACTTGACATATTTTTTATAGAAAATCACAGCAAAAATAACTGATATAACAGTGACAAGAAAAAACAAAATATCCACAAAGAGCCTCCTTGCCCATACTCCACACTTAACCGTAAAAAAACGCTTATCAATTAAAAAATTATTTTGGTTTCTTTTCGGTTTCCGTATCTAAAAAATTAGGAGAAACCACCCCTGTTATATCTTTTACATTATAAAGATTTTTATCCTCAAATACTTTTTGATAATTTGCGACATCCTGTCGGTTAATCAATCCATCTAACTTCATTGCTGCTCCCTGAAACAAACCAATAAAATAAGACCCATACAGCAAACTGCTTCCTGGAACACCCTCGCCACCTTTGTAAATATGCAAAGTCAAAATCATAATAATCACTAAATTTATCACATAACCTCTTATGCAACCCAATGCTGCACCGACTTTACGATTCCAAACGGCATAGGGAAATGAAAACACTTCTGCAAAACTTGAAACTAACACAGCGTCCAATACCGAAAACACACCCACAAAGCATACTAACACACTAAGAGACCAAGAGATCTCATGTAGCAAATCCGCTGTTAAAGGAGCCGCGCCAATTGCCCGCATAAAATTTCGAATAAAAGATGAATCAATAACATCTTGAATTAAAGGCGAACTATCAAAAAAATGTGTCAATGGAACTGTAAAACGAATAGTAAAGATCAGTGCTGCACTCAAACACATCATTGAAATAATTTCTTTGGTGGCACCTCTAGACATACCTAAAATTGTGTTGAGGAGAAAGATGAGGAATATAAAAAAATCTAACCCATTCCAGCTACTCATCAAAAATCTGCCTCCGTCGATTAACCACACTGTGACTTTACACAAACACTAAAAATTATCCCATGAATTACACTGTATTCCAAAAGAAAAAAAATCAAGTTAGAATGGCCTTGTTTTTTCATATAATTTGTATAAACATCAAACTAAATTGTTTTTTTAATATACAAAATTATTTTTTTGGTTAAAAATAAAACATAGAAGCAAAACAATAGGAATTTCGGCATGCCTGAAGCAGGCACTACCTCTTATAACCTAAACCAACAAAAAAAATATTGGTTTATTATTACCTTTTTAATACTCCTTTTTCTTGCTCAATTACCTAATGTAGCTTATGCAAAAAAAGCTTCGATACATCACAAAAAAAATACTCTTACGGTATCTCATAAAAGAAAAAAGCATAAAAATAAAAAGACAAACCAAAAAGAAGATGTCGCGCACACAATAAAACATTCAAAGAAAAAAGGACATAACAAGCAAGCTCTGCACAATAAGAACACACATCAAAATCATATAGTGCATCACCGCAAACTTGTCAGCTACTTACCCAATAATCATAGCTTGGCACGTATTAACACAATTCATTTGGCAAAAAATACGCATATTATAAATAAAGATGTCACAAAAGCCCAAAAGCATCTGGTTGATTTTGTCGACAAGACGGTTTACAACCTACGCTACACAAGCTATCGGTTAGGTGGCTCGCACTTTGATGCCTCACATGGAGTCTATATTTTAGACTGCTCTATTTTCGTTGATAATGTACTGAGTAAAATTTATCCCAAAGCATGGCTTGATCTTGTCAATGCAAGTGGTGCAAATCGACCTGCCTCACAACACTATTATGATTTCTTTAAAGATTTATCTGACGGCTCAACGGACCGTTACTGGGATCCTGTTGAAAAAGTAGGTCAATTATTACCAGGAGATATTCTTGTATTTCGTGATAAAAAACCACATCCTGGAAAAGCCGCTGGTCATGTGATGGTTGTCATGAGCAAACCTATACGTACTGCGCAAGCTTTTTTCATCCGTGTTGCAGATGCCGCGCCTATACGTCACAGTGCTGATACAAGACAGCGTAATGAATCAGGCATTGGGATAGGCACAATGTTACTAAAGCCCAATCCACACACAGGTAAACCCGCAGCATATGCATGGGCATTGGGTGGATCATGGCGAAAAAATGTGAATTTCGCTATGGCAAGACCCTTAAAGCTTGATGTCTAATACTATGGTGGTGAGTCAATAAAAAATTGGTAACAGGTAGTCAGGATTTTTTAACTTGACTACATAACACGAGTTCCGCAGAGACATCACGTCATCGAAGCAGCGCCCTTTCATGCTTCATGAAGCGCATTTTCATGAATAAAATGCAACCTGCTGTGGGGTGATTGCGGTCAGTCAAGTGAAAAAATCCTGACTACCTGTTATCAAAAATGAACAATCGCCGTCATTAATCAGTCGAAAACAATAACTTATTTTTGTCTAGACGATATTTGGTGTAGCATTAAAAGGAGAAAGCGTGTATGGACGGCACGACGAATTCTAATCCATTTATCGCATGGCTTATCTCTACCCTCCAGCAAAGCGCCTTAGATGTCACTGACCCAAGAAAGATACATCAATCAGCCGAATTATGGCAATTTTTAGCAAAACAATTTCATGATGCACTTTCTCCTGACCACTTTCCTTATACCAATCCTGATATCTTTAAAAAAACAATGGAAACAGGTGGGTCCAATTTAGTTGAAGGATTTAATAAATTTATTAACGACCTGTTAAATAACAATGGACAACCCATTATTCCACTCACCGATATGTCTGCTTTTACACTCGGTAAAAATATTGCTTGCACACCAGGTGATGTGATTTTTCAAAATAATCTAATGCAACTGATTTGCTATCATCCAAAAACAAAAAAGGTTTACGAACGCCCACTATTAATTATTCCACCTTGGATTAATAAATTTTACATTCTTGATCTACGACCAGAAAATTCTCTTGTACGTTGGTTAGTTGATCACGGCATACCTGTTTTTATCATTTCATGGCGTAATCCAGATAGCTCACTACGCAATCTAACTTTTGATGATTATCTAACAGCAGGACCCGTTACTGCGATGAAAATCATTAAAAAAACAAAAAAAATAAAAAAATTAAATCTTTTGAGTTATTGTATCGCTGGTACACTGACTGCTTGTTTCCTTGCTAATCAAAAAACAAAAATACATTCTGTACCCACTATTTGTAGTGCAACATTTCTCACAACGCTACTTGATTTTTCAAATCCAGGCGATCTAGGTTTATTTATAAATGAAAAACAATTAGATACTATAGAAAAAAGTATGCATGCAAAAGGCTATATGGATGGAACGATCATGGCGGGACTTTTTGGTATTCTAAGAGCAAGAGATTTATTGTGGCCCGCTTTTACTCGACATTATTTAAAGAATGAAAAACCGCCTGTTTCTGACTTTCTTTATTGGAATGCAGATGCCACTCACATTCCAGAAAAAGTACATCGTTTTTGGTTACGGAACATGTACCTTGAAAATAAATTAATCACACCAGATGCACTCATTCTTAATGATACCCCCATTGATGTGAGAACAATCACGGTGCCAACTTTCTTTGTTGCAGGTATGCGTGATCATATTGTGCCCTGGCAGTCGTGTTATCAGAGCAGTCAATTATTAAGTGGACCTGTTAAATTTGTTCTATCTACCTCCGGACATGTTGCTGGTGTGATTAATCCACCTGAAAATAATCGTTACAGTTATCACATTGCAACGAATCATTACAAAAATCCAGAAGACTTTTTAATACATGCAAAAAGCCACACTGGCTCTTGGTGGCCAGCATGGCTAAAATGGTTGAAAAAATATAGTGGTGATTTGCAACCAACAGAAAATATTATCAATACTCAAATAAAAACTATTGAACCAGCACCTGGTCATTATGTCAAAGTGACATTAGCTGAAATCACCGAAAAGGAAAATAAAAAATAACCAGTTGTCAACAGATCCTAATAAATCGTCGAACGTGACAAGAGCTAACGTGACAATTATCCGAGATATGTCATATTCATTTTTCTCACGCTTGACTAATTAACGTCTCATAGAAGACATTTCCACAAATTGTGAATGATGAATAGCTTTTTTATTTTGTTCAGAATCATAATGATTTGCTATCATTTTTTTCATCTGATTAATAATCTCTTCTTTAGCAATAGGAATACGCTCGTCTACAGCAACAGCTGCATATGGATTGAAACAATTTGTTATAAAATTAAATTTTTTTATTTTTTCATCAAAGGCATCATAAAAAACGTTTTCAATTGCTGTGCCTAGCTCACTATTATAAATATTATTTAAATTTTGATATATACTAACTAAAAAATACCATTTTTCTTCGCTAGTTGTATTTTTTTGATATTGCGCTAAGTTTTTAGCAGAATCATGACTATGATGCGTTGTAAAAAATCTAAAAATATTTTTTTCGGAAAATTTTTTTAAATAAGCCTCACCAATTGCATTAATAAACTGGTTATCAATTTCTGTCTTAATAATATGTTTTTTTTGATATTTCATAAACTCACTCCGATTTTTTAAATATTAACATTTAATTCTCAAAATTTTTTCTCACAGCTTCTTTTAAAAGAATTTCCTCAACTAACGCATTCCTACATGAGAAATAGTCATGCAATTGAAGTGCAATTAAATCAGGCGATAATTTTTTTATCATATTAATCGCAGCTTCTTTTTCTTTTAAATTTGTTTTATGACTTTCAAGAATCATAATATTTTCTATTGTAGCTCTCACTGTGCCTTTTCTAACGAATTGATGACCAAACTTTTTATAATTCATTTCATCCGCTAAAATGGCTTCAGGTGACACCGCATTTATTTGATTTTTTGACACAATACACCTCCTCATTTTTAGATAAATTAAGCTGTTAGCCCTTTTGATAAAGCTGCAACAATCATGCTGATGTAGCTTTCTTTAGATAAAGGATTTTTTCTAAAAATACCTAAGTCATCGTTTAGGTATCCATCAACACTATTGATTAACCAAATCATTAATAAATCTGGCTTTATCTCTAAACTCATTTTCTTTTTTTCTTGTAAATAATGAATTGCGTCGATCCATACAGAAGGGGAAAGTGGGTGATCGACCACACTGAGCAAACTGGACGATTCCAATCGTTGCCAGCTAACTAGCCTTTTTAATTTAGGACACTGTCTATATAGAGTAATTCGCTGCTCAAACACCGAGGTAATAAATTCCGTGATACTGCTAGGCGTCTTAGAAATCGGTATGACTTGCGCACTCTCCACGACAGCGATTTTAACTTGTCGCCATAATTTCTCTTTATTTCCAAAATGATGGAATATAAGTGCCTGATTGACTCTAGCTTTTTTTGCAAGCTGGCCCATCGATGTGCCGGCAAAACCATGTTGCATAAATAGTATCAAAGCAGCTTGTAAGATTCTTTTTCTTGTCATATCAGCACTGGGTCGTTGTGCCCTGATCTTTTGCATTTTTTCCTCATGTTTTATTAATTTGTTAAACATATAAGCAACTATATAATTAATTAACTGATTAGTCAATTAACTATTTATGATGGTATCCTGAGTGCGTAACAGCACCGTTGGATGGGATATTTTTTTAGAGGAAACAATAGAGTAAATAAAGATTGCCCTAATCCTCGGCTAGCTCATATAAAATGATCTTTTTATGTACTATTTTTAGCAAAAGAAGCTGTCGTATCGCGCTTTATCCGCGCTATCCAGTCTCTTTATTTATCATTTTCTGGATCCCCCGGATAAACCGCGGGATGACAAGATTTTTCTAGCTAGTTTTTTATCAAAAACCAAATTTAAGATAGAAAAAAATTAATTTATATGAGGTGGCCCTACTTAATCTTCAGGCAGCATAATACTTTCACAATGAATTTTTTCTGTTGGCGCCAACACTTTTGCAACACCCAATAATACAATTTTGTTTTTTTGATTTGTGCATTGACACGATAATAATAAAATTGGCTTGCGTACGAATTTTTTTATTACTGTTACCTTTGCTGTAATCGTATCAGCCAACATCACCGGACGCATAAAACGCAAAGTTTGTGCAAGATAAATTGTACCGGGCCCTGGTAATTGTGTACCTAGTACGGCAGAAATACGTGACGCAGTCCATAAACCGTGTGCCACAATGCCATGAAACATTGCATTTTTTGCAAATGCATCATCTAAATGATAAGGATTAAAATCACCAGAAGAACGTGCGAAAAATTCAATATCTTTTTTTACTAATATATGCACTGATTCAGCGCTATCGCCTAACTGAATTTCACTAAAGACGCGATTGCTTAGTAGTGTCATAGTATAACTATCCTAATTTACTATTTACCAAGAACATATACACCAGGCGCATCATACAATGGCGGATATTTTTTTTTCTGTCCAAGTACAAGAGGTGCTTTTATTTTTTCCTGATCTTTTGATAAATGTGCGAGCCATTCATGCCATGCAGGCCACCAAGAACCTTTATACATTTTAGCCTTTTCAAGCCATGTATCCGGACTAATATAATGTGCTGTCGCGACTCGTGTATCAATTTGGTAAGTTCGGCCTTTCTTATTTGGCTCACTAACAATTCCTGCATTGTGTCCGCCACTCGCTAAAACGAATGTTACATCTGTGCGAGTAAATAAATGTATACGATAAACAGAACGCCAAGGTGAAACGTGATCTTTTACCGTTCCAACAACAAAGATAGGGACTTTAATATCAACCAACGCAATACGTTTTTTATCGACGCGATACCGCCCTTGTACTAAATCGTTATTCAAAAAAAGCTGGTGAAGGTATTCCGAATGCATACGATATGGTAATCGAGTTGTATCTGCATTCCATGCCATTAAATCTGTCATTGCACGTCTTTTTCCAAGTAAATAATCATGAATCATGCGAGACCAAATTAAATCATTCGAACGCAGCATACTAAATGCACCCGCCATTTGTGCACCATCTAAATACCCTTTTTCCCACATGACGTCTTCTAACCAACTTACTTGGCTTTGATCGATAAAAAGAGATAGTTCCCCTGGATCACGAAAATCCACCTGCGCGGCAAATAGTGTAATACTTTTCAACCACTCTTGACCTGATTGCGCCATTGCAGCCGCCGCCAGCATTAATAATGTCCCACCAAGGCAGTAACCTGTGGCATGTATTTTTGTATTTGGAAAAATTTCGCGAATTACTTTTAATGCCAACATAATACCTAATTCTCGATAATCTTCGAGACCAACATGACGATCTTCTTCTTTTGGATTTTTCCAAGATATCATAAAGACAGTATGACCTTGATTCACGAGATATCGCACTAACGAATTTTCAGGTGACAAATCCAAAATGTAATATTTCATAATCCATGCCGGCACGATGAGAATAGGCTCTGGATAAACCGTTGGCGTCGTTGGTGAATACTGAATCAACTCCATCAAACCATTACGATAAACGACTTTTCCAGGTGTCACGGCAACGGCGATACCGGGTTGAAATTTTTCAGCACCGACTGGTGGCATCCGACATTGAATACGCCGAATATCTTCTTGTAAATTATTAAATCCTGCGACGAAATTTGCACCGCCTTGTTGCATCGTTGCTGAAAGAATTTCAGGGTTTGTCAAAATAAAATTCGAAGGAGAAAACATATCTAAAATTTGTCTTACTGTAAAATGCACCACACGTTCATGATGTTTTGAGACTCCACGAATCCCTGTCGTCGCTTCATCCAACCATTTCTCACATAATCGAAATAATTGTGTATAAAAACTAAAAGGAAAAACATTCCATCCCTCTTTATTAAAACGAGGATCGACCACTGCGGGTACACAAGAAAAAAAATTTATGCCATTTAAAGGAAACGCCGCGCTAGCAAAAGTGTTGAAACAAAGATTCCAATAATTCTGCGTCGTTCTTTGCATCAAATCTATTTGACGTGCAGGCGAAAGCAAGAAGTGTGATAGCCAATCAAAAATAGCCATGCCTAATGAGGCGGGTGACAATCCTAATGATAATTTTCCAAGCGAAGCACGTAATAGCGTATCGTAAGCAGCTCCATCATAGTAACCTTGTGAGCGACCACCAAGAGAATGAGTTTCCAACATAGCCTCTGTTTGTTGGAGCTCTTTCTCTTGTTGCGGTTTTTTACTATTTTTCATTATTGGCTCCATAGCAAGCAAAATTATTGCTTTTGCCGTGTGCCACCACCATTTGCCGTTGTGCCAGCAACATTTCCCATCCCATTGATGTTCGATGTTTGGCTCGCCGTTTCTTGCAAAATATCCGCCAAAACTTTACCGCTTTCTGTCACACCAGCAAGAATAATTTCTGTTGCTGCACGAGAATAATTTACAACAGCAGCACAGGTCTTTCTTGCTAATTCCACTTGTGCCGGAATCATTTGTTCTGGCTTTTTCAATTCGCTCATTTCTTTTAATTGATTCATCCCTTCCGTGACAGATTTCGCATTTAATTCCAATAATTCCGTCATGGGTGTTTGCAAGCATTGCACCAATTTTCCCCAATGTGCCATATAATTATTTTGCATTTGATCCATCCTCCATGCCAATATTGTGCATCGCAACATATACAAAATCATTATATTGCGGTGCAGCATTATGGTCAAGTAGCACGAGGCGACTCACGCGTCGGATAAGGGTTACTCAATTGATTTTATTTATATTTAGAGTAACTGCGCAGGTGGTCACCCTTTAGACAGTAAATGAATGAGAACTCAGCCTATTCAATGAGTTATAGTTGCTTGGTTATCTTTTTTGTGGCGTAATCCGCTTAATTTAGACATCTCTTGAATAATTGTATCATCATGCGATTTATTGAACGCTTTACCCACCTAGCAGCCTTTTCTCATCATCCATTACTATTCATTCAGCGTATGCACGAAAAAAAAGGAGACTATTTTCAGACTCACTTTTTACATAAAACGTTTCATTTCACATGCGATCCAGATCATGTTGCTATTATATTGGGTAGTCATGCACACCACTTTCAAAAAGCGACGACTATTTTCAGTAAAATAGAACCTGTCACTGGACCTCGTGGGTTAGTACAACTTGAAGGAGCGTGTTGGCAAAAATTACGTCGAGAAACCGATACGCTATTTCGTCATCCAGCAATGCAACACTATCCTGCTATAATCGATCGTTATTTAAAAAAAATGTGTACAAAATTAGCCACGTATGCTGATAAAAATGAACCAGTCGATTTGTTCGCACTCATGATGGAATACACACTGATGACGGCTGCACATGTTATTTTTTCAGCGCCCGATCCGACACTTTTAAAAGAAATTCTGGATGCTTTTATTACCCTGAATCGCTTATGCGGTAAACGCATGCGCACGGCCTTTGCACTGCCCCTTGCTATTCCTATAAAAAGCAATCGACAAATCAAAAAATGTCAGCAAATTATTCGAATAGCAGTGACCAAGCTTATTAACCATTCCCGCGCTGAACGTTCAGTCAATAACAAAAATAGTTTACTGGCAGCGCTACTTGCAAACTATCCTGAAGATCAGGCATTCATCCATGATCAATTGCTAACATTTTTATTTGCAGGCTATGAGACGACAGCGACTTCGCTTGCTTGCTGCTTTTATTTACTTGCCAATCATCCGGAGATGCAAAACAAATTGGCAGAGATACGATTTACTGAAACGCCCCCTTCTTTGACAGAAACGAAAAAATGCGTCTTTGCAAATGCTGTCTATCGCGAAGCTTTGCGACTTTATCCTCCTGCATGGATACTTGCACGCGAAGCGACAGAAAATGTGATGATAGGTCATCATCACATTCAAAAAGGGGGAAATCTGATCATTAGTTTGCGGGAAATGCATCGCCGGTCTGCTATCTGGGAAGCGCCAGATACATTCCAACCTGAACGTTTTCTGACTGCTAGCGAAAGACATGCATTTGCCTTTATTCCATTTGGTGCAGGTAAACGGATTTGTAGCGGCAATCAATTTGCCATGTTAGAAGCCATTACCGCCTTAATAAAAATTTGCCAACAATTTACATTTTTTCCGGTAAATCGTGCGCCCTTGCAAATGAAGACGATGATTACTTTTCATCCTGCAGGCCCAGTCAATTTACAATTTGCACAACGATGAAAACTATTACAAAAAAAGAATATCCATCTGAAACAACGCAGCAAATTCAGCAATTTGTAACGCTTTGTAGCGAATTTATGCCACAACGTAACAAACGGTTGTTTGCTGAATTTTTGCCGACAGGCTATCAATTAGTGACACTGAGTTGCGTACCAGCCACTCAACGAGCAGAATTACTCATTGCAAAAGTGTGCCTCGGTATTTTTATTACCCTCATGGATGATTTTGCAGACCGTCCCGACATGCAAAATACATTATTACTGGAAAATCTATACGAACAGCGTTTTATTACTACAAAAAAAAATACATACTTTGATATTGACGCCTCCGAGCTTCATGCGTTTGACAAAAAAACACTGCAATTTGGACAATTTATCTTTGAAAAACTAAAAAATAATTTGGTAAAGACCACGCATTATGATCAATACAAAACAATTCTAGATTTTGATCTACAACAAATTTACAACTGCAATCGTTATTTTCAATTAGCATCCTGTTATCCAACTATCTTAAATAAGTATGAAGTCACTTACTTAAGCGCATTTAATATGGGCATGGTCATGGCTGGCCATATAGATCTTCTCGCATCACCAAATTTTAACGCTGCAGAAATGAGCATCATTCGCGAATTTTTGCATCACGCGCAACGCTTCGGAAAACTCTGTAACAATGAAGCGACTTTTACGCGTGAATTACGTGAAAATGACTATAAAAATGAATTATTTTGGGCGGATTTTTCAGTCATGACACCTGAACAAGAAATGTCGACTATTTTGCAGCGTCTTGCAGTTCTTGCAGAGGGTATTCATACTTTTAATGGTCTGCATTATATTGATGGTCTGCAAGCACTCCGGAAATTACATCAAGATGCAAGCGACTATATCTAAAAAAAAATTTGCACATGTCGTTATTGCAGGTGGCGGTTTTACAGGCCTAGTCACAGCAAAATTACTGTCCGCTTATTTTGACCGTGTCACGCTGATTGAGCGTTTTGCTGATTTTACCTCTTTGCCATCAACCACAGAAAACTTATCTGTACGCAGAGGTATACCACAAGGACACCACTTGCATGTACTCCTCGCTCGCGGACAGCAATTACTCGAGCATTTTTTTCCTAATATTTTAGAAACTATCCAACATGCAGGTTGCCGACAGATAGATTGGGCACTTGATACAGAATGGTCAGGCCCGTTTGGCAGACTACCGATTTATGCTTCAGACATCAAAACATTGACTTGTTCGCGGCAATTACTCGATGTTCTTGTCAGGAAAGATATTCTTGCGCAACCAACTATCAGCATCAAAATTGGCTGCGTTGAAAATTTTGTATGGTCAACAGATAAACGACAGATTGAGGGCGTTTACGTCCGACAGGGACAGCAAGTCATAGAAAAAATTTCTGCAGAGCTTGTTGTCGATGTCAGAGGACGTAGCACCAATTTACCTAAAGCACTAGGCATCTTAAGTGATGTAAAAAAATATCGTGAATGCGTGCCAGCAAATATAGGGTATGCGTCACGTTTTTATCAGCTTTCTGCGACAGAACATGCAACATTTTGCCAATTTTACCGTCAAGTCAAACATCACAGTCACATCCTACAAGGTGCAGTGATTTCTCCCATTGAAAATCATCAGCTCGTCGTCACACTCACTGGCATTGGACAGTATCGTCCGTCAAATTGCCCGCGCGCTTTTGCAGAGCATCTTGCTGCTGTCGTGCCTCACGCTTTACAACATGTTTTACAACATGCGCAACCAATTACGCCCATTTATCTTTTTCGCAATCTCGATAATGTCCATTCGCATTATGGCAAACTGCCATACTGGCCAAGCGGACTGATTGCGCTAGGTGATGCCGTCTGCCAATTCAATCCTATTTATGGTCAAGGCATGACTGTAGCGCTCGAGGAAATCCTGTTATTGGAAAATATGTTATTTCATTGGAAAAATTCAAAAATAAAAAAAACGCCCTCCGTATTTTCATCAACATTTACACAATGTTATCAAAAAAAAGTTGACCGTTTGCTCATTTTTCCTTGGTTGCTTGCGTCAATATCGGATGCGGGTGCCATTGAGAAGCCACCGATAACGAAATTACTATTGCAGCGTTATCTCGATTTTATTTTGTACCGTGCCACAAGAAATAAAAAAGTGCATCGAAAATTTCTTCAGGTATTACATATGCTAAAAACACCATTTCATTTATTTTTGTGAGTGAAGAAGTCACGACTACCGTAACAGATCAGTGGGGGTATTGTTTGACAACTTGACTGACCGCAACTGCCAAACAGCAAGCTGCATTTTACTGATACAGTATGCTTCATGTCTCAGAAAAGGCATGACTTTGATCGCTTGCAACAGCTGATGGGCAACGGATATGCATCGTCAAACAATACGCCCACTGATCTGTTACCGACTACCTGAGTAGTAACGTTAAGAATAAAAAGGAAGATTTATGCTGTATCTACATCAATATCCGGGCATCTGGCAATTACCAAGCTTAAGTCCATTTTGTATACGCGTGGAAACGTATTTACGTATGCGTCACCTGAATTATCAAACGATCCTTGAAACAAATCCACGTCGAGGGCCTCTCGGAAAAATGCCCGTGTTACGCGATGATAAAATTATTATTCCAGATTCAGCATTGATTATTCAGTATCTAGAAAAAAAATTTTCTCCCGGGCTAGATGCTGAGCTTACAGGCACAGAGCGTGCAATGTCACATACGATACAACGTATGCTCTGTGAAGGACTATATTTTGTTATTCTTTATTCCCGATGGATTGATCCAGTTGGAAAAAAAATTATTGATGATGCTTATCGTCAATTTTTTCCTCGCATGCTTGCGCCATTTGCATTAAAAGCAATTCGTCACTTATTAAAAAAACAGGGAATGGCGCAAGGCACTGCGCGTCATGATACAAACACAATCTATCAAATGGGATGTGATGATATTCATACATTGGCTGAATTATTAGGTGAAAAAAAATATATATTAGGTGATACGCCACACACTGTTGATGCAACTGTCTTTGCTTTTCTCGCCATTATTTTATACTCACCACTACAGAATCCTTTATTAGCAGCAGTCAAAGCACGAAACAATCTCCAACACTATACTGAGCGCTTACATAAAAAATGGTTTACCCATACAAAAAATAATTTTTTACGCAGCGCAGAGGATGCCTGTATCTACGCTATGTGAGTAGAGAAGAGGCTGATTTATAACTAATTGATTATATTATTTATTTTTTTGTCTCAGGTATTTTTGTCTAAAAAAATCTAATATAATCAATAAATAATGAATATGCCTGTTTTTATCGATTATCGATAAATTTCTTCATGTTTAACCCAAAAAAGGTTATTGAGACTTATTTCTATCTGCTACAACACATTCTGGTGCTACACTAATTTCAATAGTTTTATCCTATTATTTAAAATACTCTCTCACGAAGGATTCTCTAATAACATGTCAGCTTTTCATTATCAGCAGGATACGCTTTATATTGAAAATGTCAGTTGTGAAGAAATTGCGGCAACCTACGGCACACCCAGTTATATCTACTCACATGCCATGCTCAAAAACAATTGGCAGCAGTTTGATGCAGCCTTTGCCAAACTAAAACACCGAATTTGTTACGCTGTCAAAGCGAATTCTAATCTTGCTATATTAAATTTATTCGCAAAACTCGGTTCTGGATTTGACATTGTCTCTGGCGGTGAATTGGATCGTGTCATCGCTGCGGGCGGTGATCCCTCCAAAATAGTATTTTCAGGCGTTGCAAAAAAGAAAACGGAAATTCACAAAGCACTGGATTATCAAATTGATTGTTTCAACATTGAATCTGAAGCAGAACTCTACCGTATTCACACAATCGCTGCAGAAAAGAATTGCATTGCACCCATTGGATTACGTATTAATCCAGACATTGATGCCAAAACACATCACCATATTGCAACAGGTCGAAAAGAAAATAAATTTGGTTTACCGGCTGAAGACGTTATGAGAATTATTGCAACAATTTCTTCATTACCTCATGTCAAATTAAAAGGGATTGGCTGTCATATTGGTTCACAACTCACCTCGCTAGATCCCTTTATTTTTGCTTGTCGGCGTATGCTTGAATTTATAAAAGAAATTAATGAAATGAACAAAATTAACAAAACAACGCATCACATCACGCATCTCGATTTAGGTGGTGGTCTTGGTGTGCCTTATCATCAAGAGAACCCACCAACCGTTATTGATTATGCAAATGCATTGTGCACTGAATTAAAAAATGTGCCACTCACCATTTTACTCGAACCGGGTAGAATATTAGTTGCTAATACAGGTATTTTACTTACTCAAGTTGAATATATAAAAAAAACAACGAAGAAAAATTTTGCAATTGTTGATGCTGGCATGAATGATTTCGTGCGTCCTGCACTTTATGATGCATGGCATGCTATTTCTGTAGTCACTCACAATCCTTCTTTATCTGAAGAAAGATATGATGTGGCAGGACCTGTCTGTGAATCTGCTGATTTTCTTGGAAAAGACCGCTTATTACGTCTTGAAGAAAATACAATTCTTGCAATCCATCACGCCGGCGCATACGGATTTAGTATGAGTTCTCATTATAATTCTAGACCACGTGCTGCTGAAATTTTGGTAAATAATCAACAGCATTTTCTTATTCGTGCACGTGAAACATTTGCGGATCTTACTGCAGGCGAAAGAATTCCTTCTTCATTTGAAAATTCATCTAATGAAATCACAGATTATTAAATAGGAAATATTGAAATGGATTTTAATTTATCAGAGACACAAATTGCTTTAAAAAATGCAGCTCGTCAATTTGCAGATGATGCTATGGCACCCTATGCTGATGAATGGGATAAAACCGCTTTTTTTCCCATTGACACACTCAAACAAGCTGCAACCCTCGGATTTGCTGGATTATACGTCGATCCTCAATGGGGCGGCAGTGGCTTATCACGTCTTGATGGCACACTGATTTTTGAAGAATTAGCCACCGCTTGTCCTTCTACTGCTGCTTGGCTATCCATTCATAATATGGTCACATCACTGATTGAAAAATTTGCGACGCCTAGTTTATGTGGACAATGGTTACAAAAACTTTGCTCAATGGAAACACTCGCCAGTTATTGCCTGACAGAACCACAAGCAGGTTCTGATGCAGCAGCATTACAAATGACTGCAACACGCAATGGCAATACGTATATTTTAAACGGCGCAAAAGCATTTATTTCTGGTGGATCTGTCAGTGATATATACGTGTGTATGGTGCGTACAGGAGAACAAGGTCCGCGCGGCATTAGCTGTCTATTAGTACCAAAAGAGACGCGAGGAATCAGTTTTGGTAAACTCGAAAAAAAACTTGGCTGGCATTCGCAACCCACTTCGATGATTTTTTTCGAAGATTGTCATGTACCGATTGAAAATAGAATTGGCAAAGAAGGGGAAGGATTTTCTATTGCACTGTCTGCTTTAAATGGTGGTAGAATCAACATTGCAGCCTGTTCTTTAGGTGGTGCGAAAAAATGTTTACAACTCGCACGAAGACATCTGCATGATAGACAACAATTCGGCAAAAAACTGGCAGAGTTTGAGGCGTTACAATTCCGCTTTGCTGATATGTTTACTGCAATCGAAACAGCCCGTCTTGCTATTTTTCATGCCGCCACAAAACTTGATCAAGCACACCCACATGCTGCAATGTATTGTGCCATGGCAAAACGTCTTGCAACAGATGAAGGTTTCCAAATTTGTCATGAGGCCATGCAACTATTTGGTGGTTACGGCTATCTGTGTGACTATCCCATTGAACGATATTTTCGTGATTTACGTGTGCATCAAATTTTAGAAGGGACCAATGAAATTATGCGCCTAGTGATTGCCAAAAAAGTGCTTGATGAAACATTTGAAATTTAATCATTGCGAAAAATCGATACCTGAGACATGATTGAAACTCATACGAATAAATTTAAAGCTAATAACCAAAAACTGATTATTTTATAAACAAAGATAACACAACTACTCAGATAGTCAGGTTTTTTTACTTGACTGACCGCAGTCGCCCAACAGCAGATTGCATTTTACCAAGGGAAATGCGCTTCATGCATCATGAAAGGGCGTTTGCTTCGATAAAGTACTGTCTCTGTGGGACCTGTGTTATGCAGTCAAGTGAAAAAAACCTGACTACCTGAGTCGTTACAAAATAACAATGCTTTTTTCATAAAGTAACATATCTGTGGGAGATCGTTTCATGCAACTGTTTCGCACCAAAAACCCCGAAAAAATCAGCGATAATGGATTAAAAAAAACATTGGGTGCACTGGATCTTGTCTTGATGGGTGTTGGGGTCATTATCGGTGCCGGTGTCTTTGTGCTCACCGGCGTGGCTGCTGCAACAAAAGCAGGACCAGGTATTTCATTCTCTTATCTGATCGGCGGAATTGCTGCTTTGCTATCTGCGCTTTCTTATACTGAATTAGCGACATCAATTGGCGGATGTGGTAGCGCGTATGGTTATACTTACGCGGGCTTTGGAGAATTAATTGCATGGATCATTGGCTGGAATTTAATTTTTGAATATACCCTAGCTGTTGCAACAATCGCCATTGGTTGGTCAGGTTATGTGAATGACGCGCTAACTGCCATTCATATTCACTTGCCGAATGCTTTAGTTCATAATCCTTTTGAAGGTGGCATCATCAACCTACCTGCTGTACTCATTATTGGTATTCTAGGTTTTATCTTATGTGGCGGCACGCGGCAAAGTGCGCGTTTCACGAGCGTTATGGTTTTTGTCAAATTACTTACCATTACTGTATTTACCATCATTGCAATAAAACATTTTCAGCTATCTAATTGGCAAAATTTCTTGCCGTTTGGTTGGCAAGGTGTCTTTCATGGAGCTGCATTAGTTTTTTATGCTTATGTCGGTTTTGATGCGCTCTCTACCGCTGCTGAAGAAACCATCAACCCGCAACGCAATTTACCCATCGGTATTATTATTTCAGTGTTGATTTGTACTGTCATTTATATGCTAGTCGCTGGCCTCCTCACTGGCATCGCGTCTTATACAACCTTAAATATAAAATCACCTATTGCAGAAACTGTCGCTACGCTCGGCTATCCTATTGTGTCCGGTATGATTGCAGCAGGTGCGATTGCAGGACTCACGACAGGTATGCTAGTGATGTATTATGGTGCAACACGCATCACATTAGCGATTGCACGAGATGGCTTAATTCCTGCTTTTTTTGCACGTATTCATCCAACAACCCACACACCTGTCAGTAACATCGTTATTTTTGGAATAATTATTGCGCTAATTGCTGGATTAGTCCCCCTTGGTACAGCAGCAGAATTAGTCAATATTGGTACATTAACCGCATTTTTATTAGTCTGTGCAGGCGTCATTCTTCTAAGACGACTACATCCAAATTTGCCGCGCCCCTTCAAACTACCTTTAAATCCTTTAATCCCCCTACTTGGCATGCTGTTTTGTCTCATTCTCATTCTTAATCTGTCCGCGATCGCATGGATACGTTTTTCTATTTGGGTGGCTATTGGTTTAGTGATTTATTTTGGCTGGGGATATTGGCATAGCCAATTAAGAGAAAAAAAATAAATAAAAAAACAGTAGCTTGAGCCAATTATCACCCCACGCGGATTCTGTCACCCCGCACTTGTTGCGGGGCCCAGTATAAAAAATGAAAATTAAATCAAAAGTAATAGCTCAGTAAGGGTGTATTTTTTGCTTAACTGCATATCAGTCGTCCATTGGCTGTTGCAAGTGATCGAAGCCTTGCCCTTTCCAATCACATGAAACGTACTTTGTCGGCCTGAAAAAGTACCTAAAGCATTGGGCAACGTGGTGGATCAAAATAGTTAGCAATACTTTGCATTACCCTGAATTATTAACCTACTTTGTCAAAAGTTGTTGGCAAGCTCCACCGCTCAATATGCGGCGAAGTTATTAGTAACGGTGACAACTACATCATCAAACAACGCGATGTTTCTTCAGGGGCAGTGTGTCGGATTTGCTTCGGCATAAGTGCTGTAAGAGAGCAGCTGTTTTTAATTTCCATAAGATTTGAAAACCAGGATCCCAGCAGTCAAAAGGCACCAGCCCAATAGCACCAACTGCAGCCAGTTTAGTGCACAGCCATTTTTGACCGTGATAACCAAATAAATGAGATAAACCAATACCGTTCAAACGTTTCACACCGGCATGCATAGAAAGTTCAATCCGTTTAGGCAATTGCTTGCATAGTCCAGTTTTATCATCAATAACGTTGCAAATCCCTTTTGAAAATGTCTGCAAATCAACAAGGGGGGATTGTTTCTGCAAAGCGGACCAAACTACCGTATCAACAAAATCACTTTTGTTAGACGATAATCCACCTAATCTTTGTTGAAAATTCACGTCATTGAACTGATTAATGAATTCCGCAAAAATAGACGTATCCCATGCAAAACCTTGTTTAATCACATGCAAATCAGAATTACCTAAGTTAAGAGATGGTTTAATTGCTTCTCTGAACACTTGTGCAACCTCAGAGTATTCTATTGAATTTTTAAATTCATCCGAGTCAATATCTCTGTTATTCGGAATTGCTTCACTTTCAATCGTTGCCTCGACGAATGCAGCGATTGCATCTCTTACAGATTGCATACGTTCTGCAGTGATTTCTTGATGATTCTTTGGAAAAACAGCGGCCAATTGTTCTTGAAATTGATCACATTGGTCGTTAAACACTGATTGAAGGAGACTAGCTAAGCCAACAGGTTCTTCTTTTTCTTCTAATTCACGTAAATCAAATTCACCCGCCATGGCCAGCACTTGCAAAATCGTGCCTTCATAACAGAAATTACCCCAGCCTATCACGCGAACAGAGATGTGCATCAAAGAAGGATTATCTTTCAAGAAAGTCAGCATTGCATCGATGTGTTTGTGCCAAAGTAAGTTTGTGGCGATGAAAGCAGCTTTTTCCTTTTCCAAATGTGGCTTAAAGAACGCATTTGCTTGTTTGTTAGCGCGCGCAAAGTGCGCAAAGTCAGAAGGCGTCAGAAATTTGACAAAAACTTCATCTGCCACATCTTTTGATATTGGAATAGGTGGATTAGCTTCCTCAGGTGTTGACGAAGTAAGATCGAATTTCTTCTCTTCCAACTTTTCTAATTTACGTGTACTTAACATTATATGCGCTCTTATTTTCATCTAAGAGTAAAGCAAGCATAGCAGCAGAAGAGACAAAGTCTATAGCTGTGACAATTTTTTCGTTTTTTATATCAGACCCCGCAACAAGTGCGGGGTGACTATTGGCTAACTCAGGAGGAAACGATTAGCTAACACGCGATGACAATTGGCTAATACAGAGAGAATTAATGAATACAGGGTAACCGTTTACTGGTACGACATAAATAATAGTACGTACAAGCTAATCATCATCCATCTATGCAACCGCCTCAACCACGACTTCTACCGATTTTTCATTTTCTTTAGTCGCAGCAACTTCTGACACCGCACATAAATCCACTAATAACGCAGACAGCACTTCCGTCATCACAAAAAAATCTGCATCCATTTGCTGTTGTTGCGTTTCAGGTTCCATTTCTTGTGAACGTGCCATAATTTGATCTTCAAAACGAATACTTTGCAAAGTAAAGTTTTCCGTTAAGTTAAAACTCACTTGACCTTGCCATGAAAATGCCAATTGCTTAACACAACACCCTTCTGCTAATAACGTTTGAATACTCTCTGAAAAAAGATCTTGCTGCTGACAGCGAATCACACGACCTTGATTCGCAGGATCGTTTAACACTGCCGCTCTCTCAATATTAAAAGGTGCAGGACAACTATCTGCTTTTAACCAATGTGTCATAAACGAAGTCAACGCTTGTTGTTTTATCGGTTGTATGGCGTCTGTTACTGATTTTTTGAACACTGACAAAAAATATTCCGTTAATTTCGTACTCGTCGTTCCCAATACTAACCAGCTATGTCGACTGTCTAGAAAGCCATAAACCCGTGTTAATTTACTAAATGCGCGAGGTAACAACGTTACTGTCATTTCATCTTTCAGTGAATTTCTTTCTTGTTGATACACTTTACGATTTTCTGTTTTTTCGATTTTTTTAATTTTTTCATCTACATTTTGTTTAATCACGCCTGCTGGTAAAATTTTTTCTTCTACTTGTAAACAAAGTAATGTACAGCCATTGACTGTTCTAAATAACGGCGCATCAGGCTCATCTAAATAAGGAGACACCCATCCCGCACTCGCAGGCAGAGAAGGTAAACACGCAGTAAACTGACTCTGACTTAATTGCTCTGTTAAAACTTCAGTGGAAAAATGACTTGCTCCCGTCAGCTTAAACAGCTGCGTTTGTTTGAACCACATATACCTTCCCTTATCTTTTATTTAAAAAGTGAATGCGAGCATACCAAAGCAAACGATGCTCGCAAAAGACTATTAAACTTGGGACTATTAACAATTGGATACTTTTAATCATTTTAACATCAAATACACTCATCCTGATTGGATTTGATTCTCAAAAACTTCTTGTTTTCTCCTTTGTACCGGACATTTTTTAATACTGTAAATTTTTAAACCACTTACCGTAAAAAACAGTCTTCCATCAGGGCCACCTCATATAAAATGATCTTTTTCTGAACTATTTTTTACAAAAAGAAG
>CAZYJL010000010.1:0-59857 GCA_964647825.1 uncultured Coxiellaceae bacterium
GGGTCTATACGCTCAATAATAATAACCCAACGGTACAGGCACTGAATGTTGGTCAGACCTTGACAGATACGTTTACTGCCGTGACTTTTGATGGCACCACTCGTGTGGTGACGATCACAATTAATGGTAGCAATGATAATGCGACTATTTCGGGTGGTATTTTGGGTAACGTTATTGAAGCGGGGGGCACGGCAAATGCAATGACCGGGGCACCAAGTACAACAGGTACCCTGATCATGACAGATGTGGATAATTCAACAGCCTTCCAAGCAGGGACTGCGACAGGTAATAATGGTTTTGGTACCTTTACCCTCGCCACTAATGGTTCATGGGTCTATACGCTCAACAATAACAATCCAACTGTACAGGCGCTAAATGTTGGGGAGACCTTGACGGATACACTGACAGCATGGACAACAGAAGGAACACCACAGACAGTGACAGTAACAATTGCTGGCATGAATGATGCACCTGTTGTTTCTGCAGGTAAGACTGTGAATTATACGACAACTTCACCAGCTGTCAGGGTCAATGATGCAGTGACTCTTTCCGATGCTGATAATACAATTATTGATTCAGCTACAGTCACGATGACCAATTTCGTTCCAGGTGAGGATGTTTTGCAATATTTGCCTGAATCCGGCACGGGCAATATTGTTGCAACGATTGATTCGAATAATGGAATCGTCAGACTGACTTCTGCCGATAATTCAGGTACGGTTGCACAGTTCCAAGCAGCTATGCGCTCAATCTGGTACTCAAACAGTCGTGCTGAACCAACAGCAGGATTACGAACAGTCAATTTCAGTGTAAATGATGGCTCTGTCATTTCTTCAACAGCCAGCAGTAACGTGCTAAGCAGTACAGTTGCAGTGGCCGCGCCAATTGTTCCAAGTGCGCCACCGGTGACCACGCCACCTGCCTCTGTGCCACCCGCAGAACCTAGTATGATGGTCACGTTGCCGCCAGTTACTCCATATAATGGCATGGGTCTATCACTCGATCTGACTTCTACACAGCGCGCGACAAGAGATGTTTCGGCTGAGGAAGCCCGTTCAGGTGTCTTTTCAGGTGGCATATTGAACAATTCACAGGGACCTGTAGGTCGGTTTCAATCTATACCCGGCTGGGGTTGGCAAAATGCACCTGACTTTGTCAACTTAACACCGGTTGTGCGTGGTTTAGAGTCAACTGTTAGAATGTTAGCTATTCCTCGTATTTCAGATAATGTATCAACAGAGTTTAATGCAAAATTTATTTCTTCTTTCCTATCCAATCGTTCCGGATTAAACATGAGTAGCGTGACGACGATAGAATATCCTCTATTAAATCTTCGTTTTGAATCGAGTAATGTGAAACAAGCGAATGTGGTCGGAATATCAGGTGTGATTGGCGGTAACATTGTTATCTCGCAACCTTCTAGTGCAAATGTTGTATCAGGCAGCGAAAGCTCAGAAGCGAATGCTGCTGAAGCAACCTCTTCTTCTGACACAGCAAAACAAACAGTACCACCGTCTCAGGCAGCAAATACATCGGGCCAAACAGAAGAGAAAGCAATTCGTGAGGCAAAGTTAGGTGATGATTCTAATAAATATGCAAGAAAAAGTGACTTTAATGAGCGAGTAAAAGGATTGTTACGAGATTTTGGATTTTACGACAAAGATGTTTGATTGTTATTAAAATGAAATCACCGCATACTTGTTAGCAATTGATTGTGTTGGAGTTAGACAGTATTCATGCAGACACAAGCCAGCGTTCTTCTGCAGGGTCAACGACTTGTTTGTCAGGGTAATTGGGATGTGCTTCATCTTGCAGAGCTGACGAAAGCATTTCAAAAAATAACGCTTCCGCAAGTTGGAACGATGCAATTTGATGGAACTGACTTAATTCATTTAGATAGTGCAGGTGCATTTTTACTGATCGATTGGCAAAATAAACTGATGCAGCGTGGTATGCAGATTTCGTTTAGTGGATTTTCAAATGATACTTTGCAGCTTCTTGACCTCGTTAAAAAGAATTTTAACCGCATCGAACAGCAACCTGCTCTTTTATCAAGTGGATTTCTTACTAAAATAGGACGGTGGGCGAGCAATAGTTTTTCTGAATTATTGCACTATTTAGATTTTCTTGGTCGATTGGCAGCAGAAAGTTTCCGTATATTTCGAAAACCTCGATTATTTCCGCCAGCAGCATTCTCAGCACAAATTATCCGCACAGGTTTCGATGCATTGCCTATTATTGGGTTGTTATCGTGCATGGTGGGTATTGTCTTAGCTTATCAGCTTGGCATGCAATTGCGAAATTATGGTGCGAATGTGTTTATTGCTGATTTATTAGGGTTAGCTATTTTGCGTGAATTTGGTCCTTTGTTGACAGCGATCATGGTTGCCGGTCGAACAGGTTCTGCTTTTACTGCGCAATTGGGTATGATGAAAATAAGCCAAGAAATTGATGCGTTACGCACGATGGGCATTGCGCCTGAATTATTATTAGTTTTGCCGCGTATATTAGGTTTGTTGATTACTTTGCCGCTTCTCACGATATGGGCGGATATTTTCGGCATTATTGGTGGTATGTTGATGGCGCATAGTATGTTGGATATTTCTTGGTATGATTTTTTAAATCGTATGCAGCATCAAGTGCCATTAAGGACATTAGTGATTGGTCTTGGAAAAACGCCGGTTTTTGCTTTGATTATCGCAGGGACAGGCTGTTTTCAAGGCATGGCCGTTAAAAATAATGCGGAGAGTCTTGGTAAAAATACAACGCGAAGCGTCGTGCTATCGATTTTTTTTATTATTGTGGCAGATGCGGTCTTTTCTGTGATTTTTAGTTGGTTGAAGTTGTAATGTCAAAAGCAGTGATTGAAATAGAACAATTAGGCACACGAATCGGTGATCGCTGGATTCATCGTCAATTAGATTTGACGGTGAATCAAGGCGAAATTATGGTGCTGGTGGGTGGTAGCGGTTCTGGTAAAACGGTGTTATTACACGAAATGATTGCGTTACGTCGAGTTTCAGCGGGTAATATTCGTGTTTTAGGATCGAATTTAGTGGGTATTTCGCGTTCTGCACTATTATCCATTCAACAGCGTTGGGGTGTGTTGTTTCAGCAAAATGCCTTATTTAGTTCGCTCACTGTGTTAGAAAATGTATTATTTCCTTTAAAAGAGCGAGTTAAATTAGACGATGATCTTGCCATGGCATTGGGGTTAATGAAGATGCGTATGGCGGGTCTTGCGCCAGAAGCCGCATTTCGTTATCCATCAGAATTGAGTGGTGGTATGCAAAAACGTGCAGCATTAGCACGTGCTATTATCTTGGATCCAGAGTTATTGTTTCTTGATGAACCAACAGCAGGTTTGGATCCCGGGTTAGTTGCTGACTTTGATCGGTTAATATTAAACTTACAGAAAGCATTAGGGTTGACTATTGTGATGGTGACGCATGATGTAACCAGTATGCAACGTACAGCGAATCGCGTTGCATTTTTAGGTGAAGGAAAAGTGCTTTGTGTGGGTTCATTAAAGGATGTAATGGCCTATCCTCATCCACTCATCAAAACTTTTTTTGCGGAAACCTGAGAAATGGAAACAGATGCTAAGTATACAATTGCGGGTGCATTTGTCGTTTTGCTGACAGCGGCGATTATTTTTGCGGTCATATGGTTCTCTTCTGGTGTTTCTCCGGGTAGTTTCACAATCTATCAAGTGGATATGCAAGAAGCCGTGTCAGGGTTAAATACAGATGCGGCAGTTGAATATAATGGTGTGAATGTTGGTCGTGTAAAAAGTATTACGTTAAATCATCGTAATCCCCGGCTTGTTGAATTACTGTTATCCATTAAGAACGACACACCAATTACGCAAGGAACGTTAGCAAAGTTAAATGTGCGTGGATTAACAGGTATTAGTTTTATTGCGTTAAAAGATCAAGGAAATAATCTTACTCCGCTCCGCCGTTTGCCTGGACATCGTTATCCGATTATTCAAACAGAGCCTTCATTCTTATTACAAATGGATAAAGCGGTAAATATATTAAATGAAAATGTAAAAAAAGTTGCGCAAGCGATTCAAGCATTGCTGAATCCAGAAAATTTACGCTTAATTCATCAAACATTGTTGCATGTTAGCGCAGTGACTGGTGCTTTAGAAGGACAGACCATTCCAGGGACTATGCAATTGATGCAACGATTAAATGAAACAGCAGAAAATATGGCAACAATTTCAGATCAAATTCGCGAGAATCCTGCTTTATTGATCCGAGGGAAAACACCCTATCCATTAGGGCCTGGAGAAAAATAAATGAGAAGATATTGGTTTTTTTTATTTCTGATGGTTTTTCTTTTTTCCTCGTGTAGTGTTTTTCCGCCTGTTTCTGTGACACCTCAGAATAAATATCTTTTAACTAACGTCCCCCATGTAAAAAGAATAAATTATGTGAAGAGTGCCTCAACATTATTGGTCATGAGGCCAAGTAGTCTTTCTGTGTATGATACTAAAGATATGGCTTATTCAATGCATCCATTACAGACAGCTTATTTTTCAAAGAATCAATGGGCCGCGCGGCCTGCAGATATGTTGCAGTCTTTAATTTTACAGACCTTACAAAAAGAAGGCCTATATCGTGCAGTCGTTGCCTCACCATTTACCGGTGCTCGGCAACGTATGCTTGAGACAACGATTCTGGAGTTTCAAGAAGATGCGACGCATTTACCTGCATTTTTTCGAGTAAAATTACATGTCGTTTTAATTCGTGCATCAGATGGGAAGGTACTAGGCGAAAGAATATTGTTTGGTAGGGCTAAATTAACACAATTAACACCGGGTGCAGCTGCTGTGGCAGCCAATCAGGCTGTGGCAATTGTTTTGCATCAGTTGGTATTATTTTGTTCTCAATATAATTAATATTTTCATTATAGAGATAAAAATCATATTTAATTAATTTTCAAAATGGAATGGGAGTGAGTACATGAAGCTGTTTTATTCAAAAGGATCGTGTTCGTTGGCGGTGCGTATTGTTTTACATGAAACAGGCGCTGTATTTTCTGATGAAGCAGTCGATCTTAAAAAGAAATTAACAGCATCAGGTGAAAATTATTTAGAAATTAATCCGAAAGGTTCTGTGCCAGCATTACTGACTTATCGAGATGGCTTGTTGACAGAGAATGCGGTTATTCAGCAATATTTAGCAGATGAAGCACAAGCAGATCATTTATTTCCGCCGCTAGGTGATTTTAAACGTTATCGTGTTTTAGAGTGGTTAAATTATATTTCGACTGATCTACATAAAAGCTTTAGTCCATTATTTAATCCTAGTATTCCAGATGAGTTGAAGAAAACTATTTTTACACCACTGATTGAGGCGAAATTTAATTTTATCAATGAAAAATTAAGCTATCATCATTTTTTAATCGGAGAGCATTTTACTTTGCCTGATGCTTATTTGTTTGTTGTGACGAGATGGGCAAAAGGATTAGGTTTTGATATGCAAAAATGGCCACATGTGTTGCGTCATTTTGCGGATGTGCAAAATAGACCAGCAGTACAAAAAGCATTGCAAGATGAAGGTTTAAGTGTGGAGTAGTGAACCAATGCACTAAAAAATTTTTTAAGTAGGAGAATTAAATGCGTTTTTTTGATGAATTTAGAAAATTCGCTATGCGCGGCAATGTGATTGATCTTGCTGTTGCAGTTGTCATTGGTGCTGCTTTTAATAAAATCATTTCTTCTCTGGTTGATGGCATTATCATGCCAGTATTAGGCTTATTGCTGGGTGGTGTGAATATTGCAGATAAAACCTTTACTTTGGGTCATGCAGTGGTGAAGTGGGGATCTTTCTTGCAATCATTAATCGATTTTACCATCATTGCTTTTTCTATTTTTGTTGCAATTAAAGCGATAAATAGCTTAAAGAAAAAAGAAGAGAGTGTGCCACCACCGAGTGAAGAAATTGTTTTATTAACACAGATTCGTGATTTATTGCGAGATGATAAATCTGCTAATCAAATATGAGTAAAATTTCTTTTTAGTCAGTGATTGAGTTTTTAATAGTCTATTCGTTTGCTAAAAAATCGTAACCTCAGTGTAGGTATTTTGTTTGGTGACTTGGCTGCATATTAGTTGCCCATCATGTTGCAAGTGATCCAAGCCATGCCCTTTCTGATTTCATGAAGCGTACTTTTGTCAGTAAAATGCTTTTAGCTGTTGCGGTCAGTCAAGTCATTAAACAATACCCCCACTGAGTTACAAAAAATGTGCTTATTGAGATGAGGTAGCCCTATGTCTCACATGCTTTTTTTGAGTTAACTAGCTGATTTTATTGTAAAATCGTGATTTTTCTATCTTATTGATTTTATTGGTAATTTTTTTGAAAATAAATTTTTTTTTAATAAAATCAATAAGTTAATTGTTATTTTGGGATAATTTAATTAATGGAAAACGACCCAACTCTTTTTAAAGGACTTGGGTCGTTATTGCTTTTTTTTACGGGCTAATAATTTTCTGTTTTACCCAAACACCCGCAGGTTTCAAATTACTATCAGACCAATTACCCGTTGTGCAGGTGCCTGTCTTCCAAACGGCGCCGGAGCGGAAATCATCAGAATAATTCCAATTGGTCCAACTGATTTTTTTCCTTGCCATTAATGAGGTGTATTTTTCTGACATCGTGAAATCATTATTGCCATCACCTGTATACGTTTGCGTGCCCCATTCCGTGACAAAAACGGGTAATGCAGTTGAGGCTCTATCTAATACGTTAAGATAAGCATCGCCATGAGAAGCAGCATAAAAATGGAAAGTGTACATCACATTGGAAAAATTCAGTGGGCTATTAATAATTTCATCCAACGTGCCACCGCCAGAATAACCAAAGGTGCTCCATCCTGGTGTGCCAACAATAATCACTGTGTCAGGGTCAATTGCACGAATCACTGGAATTAATTGGTTAGCATAGTTTTTGATGGTGCTCCAATTAACACCGTTTGGTTCATTGGCAATTTCATACAGCATATTATTTCGGCTGCGATTGGTGGTGGCGATATCGGTAAAGAATTTTTTTGCTCTTTCCAAATTATAATTCGGATCACCTGGATCAAGCATGTGCCAATCGACAATGACATACATGCCACGTTTACTCACTTCATCAATAAATTTATTGACGAGTTGCGTAAATTTAACAGGATCCGTTTCGTAACCGTCTTCTTGAATATACATTGAGACTCTGACAATACCGGCTTTAAAATCATTAGCGAGTTTGTCAAATGAGGCAGACGTGAGGCAATTGCTATACCATTGCAAACCATGTGTGCTCATGCCGCGTAGTTGAATAGCGACATTGTTTTTATTGCAAAGCGACGTACCACACACTTTTAATCGACCGTTGATGGCAACAGGCGTTTGTCCAGCTTGTGAAGTAAAGGTAATGACTTCTTTACTACCTGCCATTGCAACAAGCGGTTGTGGTGTATAGTTCACAGTATAGTCCGCGACAGGTGTCACTGCGACTTGGTAAATACGGCCATTAATCAGCGAAATCGTATCAGACCCTGAGCCATTTTGTAATGTAATGGTTCGTTGGATGCTGCTCGCGCCATCGGTTGGGGTGAGTGTGACCGTAGTGGATGCCAAAGTTGTTGGTGCACCTGTGATAGAAAAACTGACTTGGACTTGTGTCACCGTGCTACACGTATAACTTAAAGTGGTGGTTGGTGGTGTAGTGCCGCTAGCAATCAAGGTGCTGGGCGTGAAACTGGGCGTGCATACTGCACCATTGTATTCAATTGTCGGTGTAGCGAATACATAGGTGCTGCCGTTTGTTAAGCCCGTCACGGCTGTTGAGGTATTCCATGCTGGCGTGATGGTTTGGGAGGCAGTACCACCTGTTAATTGTACTTGAATCGTTGGTTTTCCCGTGTAGCCAGTTAACGCAGAAGGAAGGGCAGGTACTTTAATATTCACAGAACCTGTGGGTGTCACTTGTTTTGTATAGCTCACAGTGACGGGAAGTGTGGTATTTGCTGTGACTTTAAAGGTTGCTGGCGATACGCTACCTTGCCAAGTCGCACCAGTACCATCTTTAATATTATCCGCTTTCACTGTGTAATCAATTCCCGGTGCAACGCCGCTGAGTATTTTTGAACCGTTCCATGGCACAGAAATATCTGAAAGCGTTTGTGTGCCTGTCATTAAATGCAACATGACGGTCTCTGGTGTTAGCGTATCAGGGCGTAATGTTTTATTGGTAAAATTGATACTGCCAGTCGTAGTAGGCGTTGCAAGAAATACTTGTAGTGAGTTTGCAATATGATCATCAACAGCAACACCATATTGTAATGTAATAAATTGACCGACATTGAGTTGTGTACTGCCTTGACTTGTTGGAAAGTGTAATGTCATGGTGTTTAGAAAATCATTCGTCGCAGCGATTTCTGAGGTTATCCATAATTTATTATCTGGCCATGGCAAGGGTGAGAAATTCCCCCAAAAAGCCGCATTAATTTTACTTTTGCTATTAAAAGTAATGGACGCATCTTGTAAATTAACGGGGCTAGTGCATTGGTTTTTTAATTGTATTGAGACAGTCTTCCAATACATATTTCCTTCAGCACTGAACGTGCCAGTCATACATGTCGTCGGTTGAGCGGCGAGTATGGCAGTATTATTTGCTGCCTGGGCGGTGTAAGAAAAAAATAAGAAATTGATTAGTAGAGTGCAGTACAAAAAAAGTGATTTCATCTTCATAAAAAAATCCTTTTTAATATAAGATGACTCTATTGTTGAAAATTGAGTTAATGTCAATGCTAACATGTTTAATTGTTTTCTATCTATTAGGAGCATCCCTATATTATTTTTTACTGAAAAATTTAGCGTATAATCAGAGCATTAAAGTAGTAGTTGTTTCATCATGTTTTCGAGTGAATCGGCAAGTTTGCGGATATCATGATACGCTGTCACATATTCTTTACCTCGTTTTCCCATTTGTTTTCTTTCTGATGCAGGAAGTATTGACAGCTGATAAATCGCTTCTGCTAACGCAGCAGGATCGCTTGGTGGAATACTCATGCCTGCTTGACATATTTCAACAGGATTCATGGGTGTTTCAACGCCAAAAATAATAGGCCGTTCCATTAATAAATAATCAAATAATTTATTTGGGCTAATTCCCCAACGAAATACCGGTGATTTTTTTAGTAACATTAAATACGCATCCGCTTGGTTAAGCGTTTGATAAACTTGATTTTTGGGAACCGGGTCAAGAAACTCTATCGACGCTAAATTATCCTGTGCTGCTATTGCTTTTAAACGATTTTTTTCTGGACCATCACCGACCAAGCAAATGCGGATAGCCGTGTCTAATTTTTTATTTTTTAAAATACGTGCAGCTGCAAGTAATGTCTCTAAATCATTTGCTAAGCCATGTGCTCCAGCATACATGACGGTAAATTTATTTTCTTCTGAATGAGGTGTTTTTTCTGTTGTCGTTAGTGAATGAGACGTCATATCGACAGAATTAGGCAGCCATAAAATATTTTCTTCTTTGACGCCATATTTTTTTAAATAGTCTTTTGCATTGGGTAAAAGAGAAATAATTCTACTTGCGCGTGTATAAAGATATTTTTCTAGCCACTTCATGCTTTTAATTAATGGATGACGGTGTGTAAATTTACCAAGATCAACCAGCGATTCTGGCCAAATATCTCTAACTTCGAGCAAAAAAGGTTTTTTTAATTTTTTAGCTAAACGCTCAGCACCCCATGCTGCAAAAAGATGTGGGCTAGAGCCAATAATGATATCGGGCGGTGGTTGCGATCGTAGATAACGATTTCTCATTACACGCCATGAAAAATCTAACATATTCAAGAAACGTGAGAGCGTGTTTCCCTTGTATGCGCGTACAGGTAACCAAATAAAAGGAACAGCATAGGAATAATCGATTTCACCATATGGCGTATTGGATGGAATAAAGTCATGCGCAAAGTGATTAAAATTAGAAGCAATAATTAATACATCATGCCCTTTCTTTTTTAATTCTTTTGCAAGATTAAAATGTCGTGTACCACCTGCACTTGCTGGCGGTAAAGCATAATGGTTAATTATCCAAATGCGCATGCCCCATGCTCCTCTTTTATTGATTTGATAGAGTGATTTAGATGGTAATACCTCAGTGGAAGTGTGTTTTTTTACTTAACTGCATATTAGTCGTCCATCAGTCATTTAAATTGTTCAAAGCCATGCCCTTTCTGATTACATGAAGCATTTTTTATTAGTAAAATGCAACTTGCTGTTTAGCAGTTGCGGTCAGTTAAGCAAAAAAACACACTTCCACTGAGGTATTGCTTAAATGATCTGTAATCATTTTTGCTGCATTGCCATCACCATAAGGTTTTTGTGCAAGTTTACCTGTTGAGCCAAAAAATGTATTAGCAGCATGATAGATTGCATCAGGGTTGTCAGGTGCAACTAAATGGTTCCATTCTAAGTCAACCGTTTCAATCCATTCTGTTTCAGTGCGCAAAGTGATGCAGGGTACATGATGAAAAAATGCTTCTTTTTGTATGCCACCTGAGTCGGTCATAATGAGTCCTGCATTTTTTTCTAGCATCAACATATCAAGAAAACCAATGGGTTCAATGAATTGAATGTGAGTGTTATTTAAAATGTCAGGATAAGAAAGTTGTAACATTTTGCGTGTACGTGGATGAAGGGGTAAAACAATAGGATAGGTATTACTTACTTTATTTAAAGCAGTAAAAATCGACTTTAAAATAGCGGGATTATCAGTATTTTCCGCACGATGAATTGTGGCAAGAATATATGAATTTTTTTTATACCCAAGAGAATGTAATATCGTACTTTTCTGTTCTGCTAATGGACTAAATAAAAGTGATACATCGTACATGACATCGCCAGATTCAAAAATTCGGTTTTGTTGATACCCTTCATTTTTCAAGTTAATGACAGCTTGTTTTGTAGGAGCAAATAATAAAGTCGCTAGCTGGTCTGCAACAAGTCGATTAATTTCTTCTGGCATGTTTCGATTATAAGAGCGTAGCCCCGCTTCAATATGTGCAATAGGAATATGTAATTTAGCAGCCGCTAATGCTGCAGCAAGTGTTGAATTAGTATCACCATAAATTAATACGATATCCGGTTTTTCTAATAAGAGAATTTTTTCAATCTCTTCAAGCATCCGCGCAGTTTGTTTGCCGTGTAATGTTTCTTGTATAGTTAATTGATAATCTGCTGTGGGTATTTTCATCTCCTCAAAAAAAATTTGCGACATGTTTTTATCGTAATGCTGTCCTGTATGTACGATTATTTCTTTAAAAGCAGAATTATTTTTTAATGCACGTGATACAACAGAGGCTTTAATAAATTGTGGTCTCGCGCCAATGACAGTCACAATTTTTTTCATGTCGTTTCTCCAGCTAACCATAGTAGTGCTATTGATTCAGCAATGGCGCTGCGCCGATTCAATAATTGATGATCAGAAAATGTTGTATCAATGGAATCATTTGATTTTATAAAATCTTTAATGAATTCATGCCTGTCATGGAGAGCATAACGAATCGTTTTACCGAATCCTCCATTTAATAATGCACGAAGCGGAATATCAAAACCTCTTTTTCTTTTTGCTAAACGTACAGCGTTAGGAATTTTATCCTGCATGATTTTTCGTATCGGCCATTTGCTAAAACCTGAACGGATCTTCATGGCGACAGGAAGTGCAATGCCGAGTGTGACAAGTTCATGGTCCAAATAGGGTAAACGTCCTTCGACACTGTTGCCCATAGCATTGCGATCTTCATAGCGTAATAAAGTGGGTAAACTGAATTGCGTAATGTCTTGAATTTGTCTAGCAATGATATCATTCTCTTGAGGCATTGTTAGGAAGGTTTTATTCAGTGTAGGTAAATCTAAAGAACTTTGAAAATTAGCATGACTCATATAACGTTTTCGATGTTGCCAATACTGTCTTAGTGACATCGTTTCGGCAAGTAGCGTCGGCAACCATTGCAACATATTCATGCTTGCTTTCAAATATTTTTTTTGTCGCAAAAGTTGTTTTTGCCAAAATAGCATAAATTTTCGATAGCCCATGAAAACTTCGTCCCCACCTTGTCCACCAAGGACGACTTTAATACCAGACTGACGAATATGTTTAAATAATAAGAATTGTGCAACTACACCTAATCCTGAAAAAGGTGCGCCTTGTGCGATTAATGTCTCAAAGAGACCACTCATCATTTGTTGTGTATTAGGCCAAACATATTGCATATCAAGGCCGATGAATTTTGCACACTGGGCGACAAGCGGACCTTCTGACTGTTTCGCTGTTGGATCACCATAGGTAAAACCAACTAGCTTAGGTATACGTTCTCGCATCAAAGCAGCAATGGAATTTGAATCAAGACCACTGCTTAACGTTACACCAAGCGGAACATCAGTACGTAAACGGATACGCACTGCCTCGTCCAATTGATGATGAGTGAGTTCTACTATTTTTTTTGCATCTTGAATAGGTAAGTTTGTTGCAAGTGAAGCTGCATTTTTCGCAAGATCAAAATAGCGTGTAGTGTGAGTGATGAGTTGTCCATGCGAATCAATATGTGCTTGAAGATAACACCCTGCTGGTAGAGAAATCATTTCTTTATAAGACGTTTCTTCACTGCCATCTTCATAAACAAGTGATTGTAAGCCACGTGCCAAATAATGCAGATTAGGTGTTAATTGAAAAGTCTTTGCTAAGACTGTTGTTGAAGAAGCAAAATAAAGCGTATTTTTTACTTTCAAATAATAGAGTGGCCGTACACCAAAGCGATCACGACAAAGTAGTAATGAACCCGTTTTTTTATCATATAGACCAAAAGCAAAAGGTCCTTTAAAATAATCAAAAGCACGCACTCCCCAATAAGCAAATGCATTTAGTATAACTTCTGTATCACTCTGCGTTAGAAAACGCATCCCATTTTTCTTCAATGTTTCTTTAATTTCAATGTAATTATAAATTTCTCCGTTATAAGTAATACAATATCGCTCATCTGGGTCCCACATGGGTTGATTTGCATGATCCGATAAGTCAATGACACTTAACCGATTATGGCCAAAAACGATACTGCCGATTGTGTTATGTTGGATGAGTTTTCCTGTATGATCAGGGCCACGTGAGATTTGATTTTTTATAATAGCATCGATTAAATGTATTTGTTGATCTGAGAGTGTTTGCGTATAAATACCGCTAATTCCGCACATAGCTGTTATTCTCCTGATGAATGTAATGGCGGGGATTTACATATTGGATGTATTAATGCAATAGCAATGAGAATAAATAGCATACTATTAAAGGCTAATCCTTTGTGCACAGCAAATAATTGTCCGTAAAAAAATAAACTAGCGAGTAGTGTTGCAAAGAGTAAGTAAATAACATCATTTGTTTGCTTCGCACGAAATAGTAATGTTTTGAAAAGAGTAAAATACAAGAATAGACAGCTAAATAAGCCAAAAAAACCGCCATAAACTAGACTGTAAATACATAAGTTATGAATATACGTTCTTTCTTCACCCGATAGTACGGTAAAACTATTCCCCGCACCAATGCCAAATACTATGCCAAAAATACCTGATTGTTTCCATGTTACGAGCGCAGGACCCCACTCATCATAGAGACGCCCGTCACTGTAATCTGTATTGCCTAATGCAGATGCACTATGAAAGCGAGCAAATAAGCCTGTTTCAAGCATATGGATTTTAGGAATACAGGAAAGAAAGATAAAAATTAGACTGAATAAAAATAAATAAATAAGACATTTTTTGATAACAGGAGACCAATGAAAATTTTTATTATTTATATGTTTTAAAAAATAAAGTATTCCAAAGATTATCCAACCAAAAAACATTGCTAAGATAATGGCGCGCGTTAATGTCATGATACCTGCAAAAAGACTAAGCAATAGCAATGCACTTGCAATACTGTCTCTCATAATTCTTATTCGAAGAGTGATGGCTTGTTGGAAAAAAAAATAGATCGGTAGAATAGCACTAGCTAATAAGAGGGGAAGTGTCGTTCTAGGATCATGTTGCGTAATTCTATTGCGTAAGACATCAAACGTATTTGATGCATGACTTGCATGTGTTAAATACAAATAAAGTAGATAACTTGCTTGCAATAATCCTGCACTGATAAAACTATAGGCAATACTACGTCTTGATAAAAATTTTTCCGGAAGAAAACCAATCAATAAAATCGGAAAAAAACTGATATATGGACCGATAGAACGTAAAACATTTAATGTCGGTACATTGTGTAGTAGGCCAATCAGGATAGATAATAGAAGATAACTTAAGTACCAACTAATCGATAACAGTAAAATACTATCTTCTTTTTGGATAACGTATTTTTTTATATTAACTAAACCAATTAATCCTAGCAAACAAGTCAATGCAATTAAGATAAAATCATAGAGTTCAATGGATACAGGCGCAGGATTGGCTAATACTGAAATAATACATATAAAGAAAATAATAATAGCGGGTAGTCTGATCACAACAACATCTCATCTATACATAATTTTTCTGATAAATTTTAGTATCAGTGCACGTGATCGCAGAACAAATTTAGCATATTGCTTTGTGCGCTGTATAGTGACATCTCTCAGTACAGCGGAGCGTGTCAGCGTGCTCAGTATCTGCAGATAGTGGATTTCAAGAAGATGATAACGTGGACTATTTACATTGGCGATTGGCGTGTTCGGATCACGATCATAGAGTGACCACCATCCTGTTGAGTACCAAGGTAACATTTTTTCAAGAGACTGTACGCCTTGATGCCACAAATCTTGTAGCCAGGTTTTTTTTGTCCAATAACTAACTTCCCATAAACTAATTAAACTCGCCATAAAACCATTCATGACACCAGTTGGTGTGCACGGGTATTCCTCAAAGTATTGACAATTTCCAGGTTTAAAAAGGTGTAAAAACCCGCCATCTCGTATGGAAACAGAAAACAAAGCAAAGGCATTTTCTATCGCAGTGGCATAACGTGCTTCTTTGCTATGCAGCCATGCGCGCAGCATTACTGATGCACCACGTGCTTGGGCTAACGCAGAGCCCCAAGGTGCTTTGGATGCAAACCAATCAAAGTCGTATGACCATACCCCATTTTCTTTTTGTCGAAGTAAAAAAAAATGTGCATAATGAAAAAACTTTTTAAGATAGTCTGTGTTGTTTGTATGTAAATACTGATCATGCAAACCTAATGCATATTGAAATGCGGCTTCTGGATTAATTTGTCTGCCAATAGGTTCTGCATAAGGTAAAACAATAATATTTTCTTTATTCGTTAAACGATATTTTAATTTTTGACGATAATCGATTGGATAGAGCGGTGCTGTTGAAGTGGCTATATAGTTGTTATCAATATTTTGTAAAATTTGTAAATTAGGTGGCTCAGGCAAATACCAAAACTGGGCAGTTGATGGTCTTTTTTGTAGACGTGCAATGGCATAATTATCAATGAGGTGTATTATTTTTTTGGGATAATGAATAAATTGCATAATACATCACCTCAGCGATTCTTGCAGTGCCGCGCGTTTTAAGATAAGAAGTTGCACAAAAGGTCTAGCAATATAGCCAAGCCACAATAACGATAGTACTGGATAATGTAATTGTTGTGTTAGTAAAAATGCAAGAAGAGCAAAGAAAAGTTCATAAATAGCAAAACGTAAAATAACATGTGAATTATTTTCTTGTCGATTTATTTTGAAATAAATAATTCGCAAATATGCTGAAAGATAAAAGCCAAAAATAAGCAAAAATACAGTTTGTATTGCAGACTGCATTAAATTTTTTCCAGTGTGTATACTTATTATGAGTGTGAAACTTGCTACAAAAAAACCTGTTAACGGTGTATTGATTTTTTTTAGTAAAGGATATTCTCGATTTTTCCATAGATAGAGTTTTGATCCAATAAAAGAGTCGATAAGTATAAAACGAAAAGCAGAATAAAGGCGAACAACTAATGTATACATGGAAAGATAACCCGGGCCGTAATGATAAAATGCTGTGCGCGTAATGATTTGGAATAATTGCTCTCCAATCATCGAACTATAATGTCTTGCAAAGGTAAGTAAGATAGAAAAAAGTGAGGGTGTTTTTGCTGCGAAGCTATCTTTTTCTATGGGTGCGCCTTGGGGTAAGAGTAAGAGAAGTATGCATTGAATGATAGGGATAACACTCGTTAAAATAATAATAGCATAAGCAATATTTTTAGTATGTGAAAAATAACACAGTAAAATACCTGGAATTAAAATAAAATTTGGAATGACATTAATGATTTGTGCTGGTAGGAAAACATTGTTCCGTTGCTTGTATGTAATTAATAATGCCGCCATCAAGTTTAGATAGCTGCCGATAAAAGTGATGAATAAAATGGATGTATTTAATGCATGGATCGATAATGCCATAAAAGCAGTAATAACTAGAATAAAGGGTATGCTAATTAATGAGGCAACGAATAACATACGCAGTAAAGGTACAGTCTGATATAGGTTTAAGCAAGAAAGCCGCATTGCATCGATGTTCAACCCAACTGTATAAAATATTGAGAGATAAATTTGTAATTCATCATTTTTTGCGGTTAATCCAAGTAATCCAACAATCATACATTCTCTTAGAATGCCAAATAACATACTAAGAGAGGAAAGAAAAATGGCAATTTGATAACTTGTATAGTTGCGCCGTATTTTAAAAATCATGTAGTCATTTTTTCCTCACAAAACGCGATTGCTTCGAAGACATGTTCGACAATACGTTGCTGTTCTGTATCTGATAAATAGGGATGCATTGGTAAGCTCATTACGTGTTTTGCCGCACGTTCTGCAATCGGAAATGAGCCTGCAGGATAGCGGGCTTGCATATAGGCTGGCTGGAAATGGAGTGGCACAGGATAATGCACAGCAGTTGGAATATTTTTTTCTTTTAAATAGGATTGAATTTCTGCTCTGTGAGATACTTCTAAAGTGTATTGTGCGTAGACACAGGTATTGCCTGTGGCAATCTGCATTTTTTTTATCGATGAACCTAATAATGCATCATAGCGTTTACCAATTTGCATTCTTTGTGTCACTTCATTAGCAAAGATATCTAATTTTGCAAGTAAAATGGCTGCTTGAAGCGTATCCAAGCGGCTATTCATGCCAAGACGTGTATGTTGGTATCGTTTTTCTTGGCCATGTGTGCGAATTTGTCGCATGCTCGTGGCTAAGTGTTCATCGTCTGTGAAACAGGCGCCGCCGTCACCGTAGCAGCCTAATGGCTTAGACGGAAAAAAACTCGCACAGCCAATTGTTGATAAACCACAGGATTTTTTTTGATGAAACGTAGCACCAAAACTTTGTGCAGCATCTTCAATGACCGGAATGTGGTGAGTTGCGGCTAGTTGATTAATGGTAGACATGTCTGCGCACTGTCCGTAGAGGCTGACTGGCATAATACATTTTGTTTTTGATGTGATGGCAGCAGAGAGTTTTGACGCATCGATAGAATAGGTTTCTGGATGAATATCGACATACACAGGGGTGGCGCCAAGTAATGCGATCATTTCTGCATTTGCCACAAAAGTAAAAGGCGTGGTGATTACTTCATCACCTGGTTGAATACCAAGTGCCATCATGGCAATCATCAATGCATCTGTACCATTTGCAACAGTGATACAGTATTGCGTGCCCACGTAATCAGCAAGGCGAGATTCTAATTCATTTACTTCTGGGCCTAAGATATATTGTCCATGCTGTAGAACAGTCTGAATGCGTTGTTGAATATTTTTTTCGATCGATTGGTATTGTCTTTGCAGATCGATAAATTGCATAGGTTTGATTACATCCTGTTATGACTATTACGAGGAATCAAAATTTTTTTATCTATAAAGTCTGTTGAGAATTGCTTATTTATAATCATGTTAACATCAAATACACTCTATTTGATTGGATTTGATTCTCGAAAAATTCCTGTTTTCTCGTAAAATGATTATAAATAAGCAATTCTTAACAGACCATGGTACATTTTTTTATGCGTGAATTTTTTCAGTGAAGCAATGGCCATCTTTGACAATATAAAGTAAGCCAGAATAGGGGCAGAGAGTTTTTCCATGGCCGTGTAGCGGCAAATCGAGTTGTTCACCATGTTCACTCATCCAACCAATTTGTTTTGCAGGAACCCCGACAACTAACGCGTAATCAGGCACATCGCGATTAACAACAGCGCCTGCTCCAATAAATGCATAAGTACCAATCGTAACGCCACAAACAATTGTACAGTTAGCACCTAATGTCGCACCTTTTTTTACGTATGTTTCGCGATATTCATTTTTACGACTGATTGCAGCGCGCGGATTATAGACGTTCGTAAAAATCATGCTGGGTCCACAGAAAACATCATCTTCAAGTGTGACATTATCATACACAGAAACATTATTTTGAATTTTAACTTGATTGCCAATGCGCACAGCATTTCCAATATAAACATTTTGGCCAAGTGTGCATGCTTTTCCAATTTTTGCACCTGCGCAGATATGCGTCCAATGCCAGATGCGTGTATTCTCGCCAATAGTGGCGCCGTCATCGATAATTGCCGTAGGATGAATCTGAATGCTCATAAGTTAGAATTCCTTTGTCTATCGCTTCAGATAATTTCTAACGACTATGTATCGTATTTTGTTTAGCGAAGCAAGCATTGTATACTGTATTTTCGGCAGTTACGCATATTGCGTCAAAAGAGATAAAAATGTAACTACTCAGGCAGTTAAGATTTTTCAACTTGACTGCATAACACGGGTGCCGCAGAGACAGCATTTTATTGAAGCAGTGCTCTTTCATGAATAATAAAGTGCATTTCCATTGGTAAAATGCAACCTGCTGTTTCGCGATTGTGGCCAGTCAAGTTGAAAAATTTTTACTACCTGAGTAGTTGCAAAAAATTCATTCACTGCAAGGATGCAAATAATATGACATCTTTTCATTTTTCGCATTATCTAGTTGTTCCTTGGCTGCATCCACCGGGTATTATTATTTTTTTTGGGCTCATTGGTTGGTTGTTATGTTGGCGTTATCGTATTTTTGGGAATATTTTAGTTCTTTTATGTTTTATGGCACTTTGGTTATTTAGTGCACCTATCTTTGCATATAATTTATTAGATTTATTACAAAATCGATATGCTGTCCTGTCGCTTGATGCGTTACCTTTGCCATCACAGGATACAGCAATTGTGATATTAGGTGGCGGGGATGTCATTAGTTTAGAACAAAATAATCGTTATACTGTATCAGACACCACATTAGGTCGTCTACGCTATGCTGCTCTGTTGCATCGTAAAACCGGTGTCCCTATTATTGTATCCGGTGGATATGATCCTGGTAGAACAGAGAGTGGCGCTTCTTCTATGCAAGATGTTTTACAAAATGAATTTGGTATCAAAAATATTCTTAAAGAAGAAGAAAGCACTAATACAGAAGAAGAAGCAAAAGCATTGGTACCTTTATTAAAAAAATATCACTTTAAACAAATCTATTTGGTCGGTAATGCGTGGCATATGCCACGTAGTGTTTACATTTTTAAAAAATATAATATTAAAGTGATTCCAGCCCCTATGGGATTTGAAGTGTATGATCATCATTATTCTATTTTAAGTTTTTTTCCAAATATTCGTGCATTATGTGCAACAGTCACAGCATTTCACGAGTATACGGGGCTTCTATGGTATTATTTTAAATATCGTTGAGACTATTTCAAATAGTTTTACTAGCATATATTTTCTTTTTCTTTTTCTTGTGTGGTTACATAATCAGGAACAAGTTGTTTAAGTAATAAAATTAGATCATTTAATTGGAAGTTTGCATTATTGCATTGTGCTTCTAATTGCTGGATGAATCTATAAATTTCTTTCAGATCACGTGTCTGCGATTGTGCACGTAGAATCTTTGGATTCTCTGTTGGTAGCAGTTTTTCCTTTGGGTAGAAACATTCTTCATATAATTTTTCTCCTGGTCGTAGTCCAGTATAAATAATAGAAATATCTTGCCCTAATTTTTTTCCAGCGAGTTGAATCATCTTTTCTGCTAGATAGCGAATACGAATAGGGTCACCCATATCAAGAATAAAAATTTCACCTCCTTTACCTAAGAAAGCTGCTTGTAAAATGAGTTGTGCAGCCTCAGGAATCGTCATGAAAAATCTCATGATATCAGGATGCGTGACAGTGACTGGGCCTCCTTCTTCAATTTGTTTTTTAAAAAGTGGAACAACGCTCCCTGTTGAACCTAATACATTGCCGAATCGTACAGTAATAAATTGCGTATTATGTTTTTCTTTGTTTGACGCATTGCTGCTATTTTGGCAAAAATATTCAGCAGCACGTTTAGTTGCACCCATAATGTTAGTCGGATTGACAGCTTTATCAGACGAAATTAAAACAAATTTTTCTATGCCAAATTGCATGGCAGCTTCGGCGATGATACGTGTCCCAATAATATTATTATAAATAGCGATGCGTGCTTGATATTCAAGCAATGGAACGTGTTTATAAGCTGCCGCATGAAAAACAATTTGTGGACGGTAACGCTTGAATAATTGCGAAATACCGATTTCATCAGTGATGCTCATTAAAATACATTGTATTTTACAATTAGGTGATTTTTTGCGTAGTTCCATATCAATGCTATAGAGGCTAAATTCATTATTATCAAGAACAATAAGTTGCGATACGTCTTTTGCGCTTGCAATCTGTCGGCAAAGTTCTGAGCCAATTGATCCACCACCACCTGTCACTAAGATAGTTTTTTTAGCAAGGCGTGATTTAGCTGCTTCCCACTGTGCAGTGATTGGATAGCGGCCAAGTAAATCTTCTAGTGAAATATTACGTAACACATTGATGCTGACACGCCCATCAGCGAGATCGCTCAGTCCCGGAAGAGTAAAAAAACGTACGTTAGATTGTTCGCAAATGTTAATAATAGATCGCATGCTAGCAGAAGAGGCAGAAGGAATAGCAATGAATACAAGATTAATATTATATTTCGTAACCAGTGTGGGAATATCCGCAATTGTGCCAGCAACGCGAATTGTATGTATTTCTCTACCTTGTTTGTTAAGATCATCATCGACAAATGCTATAGGTTGATAATTTCTTGTTTCATCGCGCAGTAAATCGCGTACAAGTCCTTCGCCAGCATTACCAGCCCCTGCAATAATAACGCGTCGACAATTTTTTTTCATCTTGCCATGCTCACCTACTAATCTAATTGAGAGTCTTGCTGTTGCTAGCATAGCGATGAGAAGAATGCCATAAAGTAATGCGCTGCTGGAGGGTAATTTATTTGATATATAATTAACACAGAGAATACTAACACTGCCTAATAGACAGACCCATAAGATTTTTTTTAAGTCTTTAATAGAAGCAAAGCGCCAAAAACCTCGATAAAGGCCAGCTGCATGAAATAGTGCTATTTGTAATGGCAAAATCCATAAAAGATTTAAAAAAATAATGTGCCAATAATTTTTTATAAGAAGTGTAGAGGGTATTGCTTTCGTAATAAATTCTGAAGAATAAAAAAGAATGCTGCAGCTTATTAACCATGCAAATAGGACTGCGCAAGCGTCATAACATGATGCAATGCTTTTTCGATATATTCGTATTTTCTTTAAAATGGATTCCATTCCACGCATCCTTGCATTAAGTTTATTTTTTACATAATAAGGTAATTTTTTCTCTTTGTTTTTTGTAAATAAATAATAATTTCCTCAGAAAAAAAAGAATTTTTTTTATTATGAATGAATGCTTATTTTCTGGTAAGTGTTTTTTTTTCTTGTATAACATTAAAGAATAGGATTCATGGTGTCTGTTGTAGGGAGTGCTATATAGAAAATATATCAGAGAGAAATAGAAAAATTTTTTAGGTTTTGATAGTTGCATTCCGTTTTAACCCCTAATTTTCGGGTTTTATCACTACCATGTGGGAAAATAATAATGAATTATCATTGCGCGTACGTTAATTTATTTGTTTACATTTGTCAAATTTTTCAGCTAATAACTTCATGACTCTAAGATAGTACTATCTGTGAAAAATATTTCACAGATGTCTCATTCAAAAAACTGTGATGTGATTTTTTGTAGCAAGTTTAATTTTTTGCAGTCTCTAACTGCTAGACAAAATGATTCTTGATTTGGCAAATTGCGAGCATAATATTTGCAAAGTTTTCTTGCGTGTTGTAATGCTGCAATGTCACTGCCAAAAAAATTAGCTAATAATAGAATGTGTTGTAAAAATAATTCTCCGATTGCATTTTGCGTAAATATAACAGGAGATTTTTCTAGGTGCCTTGCAGCAAGATGTTGAATTAACCATGGTTGACCGACACTGGCACGAGATATCATCACACCGGCACAACCTGTTGCGAGCATTTTTTTTAGTGAAGAATGACAGGCGATATCACCATTGCCAATGACAGGAATTTTTAATGCTTCTACAAAAAATTTAATTTGTTCATAGTGACAGGAAGATTCATAGTTTTCTTGCCAATGACGACCATGTACAGTTAAGAAATCAAGTTCACTGTCTTGTACTATGTCTACAATTGCATTGTTAAGTTTTTCAGAGGAGTTACCGTCAACACGAATTTTGATTGAAACAGGGATGTGCGTGTTTTTTTTCATAGCAAGAATTAACTGATACAACTTTGTAGGATTAGATAAGAGTGCGGAGCCGGCACCACGGCGCCGGATTTTTTTTACTGGACAACCACAATTGAGATCAATTGTGTCTGCACCGGAATCTGTTGCAATTTTCACTGCTTCAGCTAACTCTAGTGGACAGGTTCCTGAAAGTTGTACACCTAGCGGACTTTCACCAGGTAGTTTTTGTAAAAATGGCGATGGGCTATTTTTCTTTGCGTGCTGAATGAGAGTTTTACAAGAAATCATTTCTGTATAGGTCAACGCCGGTTTCCCATAACGAGAGACCATCCAACGAAAGGGCGCAGAACTGATGCCTGCAAGCGGGCCTTGGATAATATTGATTGGAAATGTCGTCTGACCAATTGTGAGCGTAGGAAGAGAATCAGTCATATTAGGTACTGTTAATTGTTTGCGCAATAATTTGTTTTATTTGGTGCATTGTAACGCATTATGTAAAAAAAGCGCCAAGTGGTTTTGTAACCACTTGGCGTGAGGAGTAATTTATTTCAATCTATTGAGAGAATAATGGCGCTGTACAATTTGTTAAACCAAGGACATTACAGACTGTTGTTGCCATCATTTGTGCGCTTGGGTTTGTGCTGGAAGGCGTGCCAGTCGGTTGTTTTTGCAGTGACCACATCATCATATTTGGTGCGCTGCCTGTCTGGCTAGCTGTGGTCAAGACAGCTTGGGCTAACTGTTGTACTTCAGCTAGTGTATAAACATGCCCGCCCCATGCTTCTGGTGGTACTTCAATGCCCATGCTAATAATGCCTTTAAAATAGTGACTATAGGCAGCAAGCGCTTCAATAGGGTTGTAGGCATTACTTGCATCATAAGACATCACATTGACGATATCTAAATCTTTAGCTGCTGTTGACCGGAAGAATGGTAACATCATTCCTGTAAACTCACCCACTGGTTGCGCATTGGACCATTTGTCTTGTCCATAAGCCGCAATGCTCCAGGTTGCTGCAGTGAGTAAATAAGGCCGAGGAATTAAAACGCGCGTAGACGTAATAATATTTTGGAATGCGGCATCAATTTGGCAGCGAATTAAGCCATCTGCACCTTTTACGCATCCAGGGTTTGCAGCCTCGTAGTCAATATCAATGCCATCGAGTCCAAAATCGGCAACGAAGTCCGCAACACCTTTGGCATTGTACTGTGGCCAGTTGTTGTAAGTGGCGCCACCAACAGAGATTAATACTTTGGTATTTGGGTTTTTTTGACGAAGGAGTGCGACGGCTTGTTTGAAAACATTGCCATCTTGATAGTTGAGATCGATGCCTGTACCACTAAAGCTCATGCTACCTTTTTGATAGGTATTGTCAGGGCGCATAAAGGATACATAGACATAAGTAACATAAGGGGCAATATTGGCAATGTCAGTTTTTGCAGGATCAGAAGCCCACTTTGAACTCCAGCTTTGGAAATAGCCGCCAAACCCCGCTTTCACTGTAACGCCTTTTGTGTAAGTTAGCGTCACACTCTTTTGTTGCGGAACGGTTATTGGATTAGGTGACGCTGTGACAGTGTAGCCTGCACTATTCGCGCTGATAGTATATGTGTCAGCAGGTAGTGCAACTGTGCTTCCGCTTGAAAGTGATTTGTCAAAATTATAATTGGTGCCTTTAAAATTGATTGTTTGAGAGCCAGCGGGTGCATTGACTAATGTAACGTTGACAGCAGTTGTTGCGACGGTGGTGTAGGTAAGTTTTGCATTAGCTGTCGTTTGATTTTGTACTGTTACGGTCACTGGTGCCGCTTGGTAATAAGATTGGCCGTTATTCACAGGGTTTGCAGAAACTGTATAGGCGCCGGGTGCTAGATTTGGTAGGGTCCAATTTTGTCCCCACGTCACCGCGCGTTCTGTTGTGATTCCCATGCCGTTTACGCTAATCGTCGGATTGGGTAGGCCTGTTGCAGGTGCTGCGGGTAGCGTGATAGCTAATGTGCCTGCACCTGTAGGCGTGGCACCTGTTGCAGTGAAAACAAATGGGCCTGTTGGGACCGCTGTATCTGGTGTGGAAGAAAACTGTATGGTGATTGGTGTCGCACAGGTTGGATCGGATTTCAGATCAGGCGTCCATGCTGTGCCACCATGCAATGTGTATTGTGTGCCTTGATGGCTTGTCATTTCCCATGCTAGCCAAGGATTTCCCCAAATAGCATTAATTGTTTTGCCGAAATTAAAAGAAAAAGTGACATCTTTTAGTGGGATTGTGTTGCCTGATGTATTGCAAATTTGTATGGTCTGTGTCCAGTCAGCATTTAATACTTTGACAGTAACAGCAACAGGCACAAGCGTGCTTGTGTAAAGTTGTACGCCTGTTGGTGTGGCCCTTGTATCTGCGTGAATCGTTAATTGAAGTGATTTGCCCGGGTTTAAAATAAAAGCAGCTTGGCTGAATTGAATTTTATAAAGACTTCCCGGGTTATTCGGATGGTTCATAGGCGCAGAAGCTTTGAGAATCACGGAGGGTTGGATTATCGTTGTTTTGTTGTGACTCACTGAGTGAATATTTCCAGGGAAGTAGAATTGTAGCCATGCGTTTTGCATGTTAATAGGTTGGTTTGTTTTATTATAAATTACAATAGACTCGGGCGTTGTTATTATTTTTGCGTTTGAGAGTTGGAAAATATTTTTGGTGATGGCCGAATTTTTTTGAGGTACATCTGCAAAAGTGTTTATAGAGAAAAAAATTAACACGAAGATGGAAAATAGAGAAACAAAAATTTTTCTTATCATAATCGACCTCCTTTTTTGCGCTAAAGGGAGAAATCTGTTCTTTATTCTATTTCATTCTCAGAAATGAATACAGCGTATTTTTTTGATAGAGTTGGGATATTTTTTTTATCTTGTTATTTTTATTAAGCTTTTAATAACTATTTTTTTTGCAATCCGTTCTTTTTTTGCGTATGATCAATTTTTCGTCAATTCGGATTTTATCTTCATTATTAAAATAAATTCTATTTTGAGAATGCTTTCTTTCGTGCAGGTTAGCTGTTACAGTTTTGCAAAGTTTTTCATAACGTTATCGTTTTTAAATTCGGTAAAAGGGATTAACTGAATGGAAAAATATCTTCACTGGCGATTTTGTTTTATATTTGTTATTTTTTTTGAATTAATGTTTTTCCCATTCTCTGCTGTAAAAGCGTATAACATGCTGAACACTACTTTGCCAGCGGAGACGCCGGCTGACACGTGGTTTGTGGGTGTTGGAGTAGGTGGTAGTTGGATTCATTTGCCAAATAGTACGAGTGTCTCGAATGGATCAGATGCGACACCGCCGTATGATCAAGATTATTATTCTATAAAAAACTTTTCTGCACAGAATTTTCAAGCAGTGATTGGTTATCGATGGTACCAAGCAAGAAAATATATCCCTAATTATTCTGTGTATTTACAGTACCGTCATTATGTGAGTGCGACAATACGCGGTGATATAGAGCAATATTCATTGCCTGAATTTGAAAATTATTCGTATTTAATGCGTTATGAAGCCGATCTTTATACGTTGACAGGAAAATTAGATTTATTTGAATTTAAAAAAATAATGCCTTATGTGTCTGCTGGTGTTGGTGTGATTACTAATCACTTAAATGGTTATAGTGAAGCGCCGATTCCACCCGTGACAGAAAGAACGAACCCTAATTTTGGTAGTAGCACATCCAACGCATTAGCAGCAACAATAGGTTTAGGAATTGATTATCAAATTACAAAAACAATTTTAGCAACATTAGGTTACGAACATGTTTTTCAAGGTAATATAAAAACGAATTATGGCGCAGATTCTTGGTCTGGTGAAACGTTAAATTTTGGCAAAGTAAAAATGGATTCGGTATTTTTTACCCTCTCTGCCAATCTCCCTGAAATTCTAAGGAAATCGTCTACATGAAAAAAATAATATTTATATTTTCTTCTATTGCATTTTTATCTTTTTCGGGTGTTGTTTGTGCTGCAAAAGATCCGATTGCTTGGTCTCTTAGTCCGGCGGGTGGATTGCCAGCAAATGTCACCTCAGGTAGTACATATGCTGTTACGTATACGATGACAAATAATTTACCTTTTGCTGTGCCCCTAACAGTCAGTGCAGCTTATGTGGGCGGAACGTTTACGATTACTAATGGCTGTAACACAACACTTGCAGCAAAGAATCAGGCGGGTAGTTCTTGTCAGGTGTATATAGCATTTCAGCCGATTACAGCGCGCACCCATCAGTTGCAGTTGACATTAGCTTATCATCATAATCGAGTGCCGCTACCATGGCTTTCTTCTTCTGCATCCTCCATCACAACAAATGAAAATATTAGTGGTCATGTGACAGAACCTTTACCAAGTGTGACGTATACAGGGACAAGTTATCCGATAGCATTTACTTTTGTGAATAATGGTACAGAAAATGTAACAGCAACGAGTGTGAATCTTGTTGATTTTTCTGCTTTAACAAATGTTACAAATACCTGTGCAGCTGCACTTTCACCCGGGTCTACTTGTGCTGTGACCGGCACATTTTCTCCTGCGACGACAGGGCAAACCTCATTTGGTGTGACATATGTCTATAGTAATGGCCAATCTGTTTCTGTGCCATTATCTACTCAAACGAATGTGCAAACCGCTGGTACGCCATGTCATCATGTAAATGGGACAGTGTCATTGCCGCTACCTTTTTCTACCTATCAATATGCGGATCATGTCATCCAATATACGTTTACGAATCATTGTGATGCATCAACAGAAAAGCTTGGTACAGTGACTTTCGCAGCAGATAGCAGCGCAACACTCACCAAAGGAACAGATACCTGCTCTGGTGCGACACTTGCAGCGAACGCGAGTTGTTCTGTTTTTCTATCAGCGATTCCAACGGCAACATCTGCAGATCTCTCTGTGACAGCGTCTGTGCCATATAATGGTAGTGCAATGAATGCATTAGCGACAACAAGTACTGTTGTCAATGCATTAACGAATCAAGGTGCTTCACATACATTATTATTTGTAAATCAGTGTAATCAAAATGTTTGGTATGAGTTTCAAAATGGTGCGGGTGGTACGAAAAGTCCGGATCCAACACCTGCAGGTCAGCGTACGTTTCCAGATTATCAGCTTAATCAGCAATTAACAGGTGCGGCGCCTTCGACAAAGGTATTGAATGTCACAGAATATGTAAATGGTGCCATTTATGGTCGAACAGGATGTAATGCATTGACTGGCATTTGTGCAACAGCCAATTGTCCTGTTATTGCTGGGACAGCAACGTGTCAAGCAGGCGTTGGTGCGGAAAATCCAACCACTATATTTGAAACGAATATGGCAAATGCAACTGCAAGTGATGGTGTCTATGATGTTTCAATTATCAATGGATTTAACATTCCAGGTGAAGTACGTTCGCTTGCACCAGTGGGTGCGGATACATCACAGTCGCAATTATTTGGCTGTGGTCAGTCAGCAGGAGCAGTGATTCAACCTGCAGCATCGTCAGCATTGGGTGCTTGTTCATGGTCTTTCACGCCGCCGTCGACACAATCACCGGATAATACGGCCAATTTTTATTGGGTAGCGGGTGGTTCCCAAGATGGGTGTACGTCAGCAACAAATTGTGGAACAGGTAATTATTGCGGTATGGCATATAATTCTTCTACAGCTGGAGAAACGCCGATTAATCGCCGTTGTGGTGCTTTTTTAGGTTATTGGACAATAGCGGATTATATTGGTTACAGCTCCGCCAGCCAGTGGGGGACTAATGTTAATTTGTATACTGAATATGCGCTTGGTACAGCGTTAGGAACAGGGCCAACAGGTGTATCATATGGCAATGTGGTGACTGCTTCATTAACGTATCCAGCAGATCGTGCGGCGATGTTTGGGTGTATTCCAACAGATAATAATAGTTTGAATTCTGGGTACACTTATACAACTAATGTTTGTGGTTGTTATAACTGGAATAAAGCAGGCAGTTTGGTGCCTACAGCACAATCATCGAATTGTACGGTGCCTGATGGGCAAAATAGTGATTGGATAAATTTAGTTTTTAATCGTATTCTTTGGTTAAAACGCGCTTGTCCAACAGCGTATTCCTATCAGTTTGATGATAAATCCGTGTCATTTCAGTGCAATGTTGCAGCACAAAAAACGGCGTATCAAGTAGTGTACTGCCCAGCGGGTAAAACAGGTGCTCCTGGAACCTAGCAGATTGATTGTGTTGATTTGGGGGATAGAGGATAGCGCTTTAAATGATAGAGGGCTGCTATGTCATTGGATTTATTTTTTTGATTAATTAATACTTACATTCCAATGACTAGCGCTATAAAATCCATTTTAAATGTCGTTGTGGTTATTGCTGTAATTATATGATTGTTGTCTGTTTTTGACTTTATACCCAGTATAAATAATTTTAGCTTAAAGTAAAAAATAAGTTTATTTTTTCTTCTTGTCGAGTGATGCGAGTTCCCAATTTAGGGTAAAGCTGAGCACGGTACGAATAAATACAATACCTGCTAACATGCCAAGGGAATAATAATCTGGTGCTGTGGTTGTCCCTACGAGGTCTGCAGCGACAATAAACTCGAGACCTAATACTAATATACGACCAAGGCTAACGCGTAACGCATTGATTCCAGTCTCTTGGTCTTTTATTTTTTTTCGAAAGAAAAAAATTATATAACGATAAAGCGCTTGTAGTACGCCGGCTAAAATAATAGAAACACCAGTAAATGAAATGCTGTATTGAATAATGCGTAACACTTGATGCATTCCTTGCATATCCACGTGTTTTCTCCATTTATTGGAACGTTTTTATCTTAGCACATAATAGTGAACATTTTCGATTTTTATGTATTTTAAAATAGCAAGTATGGTTTAATAAAAATGATAAGATATTTTACTTGAACAAAAATGATTAATTTGTTAATTTTTCGACAAATATTTGGTTTTTTTAAAGAGTAAATACTTATGAGTATGTTGTTGCTCTTGGTTTTATTTTTACTTTCTTTTGTTTTGGTTTTCATTGGGAAAAGGAAATCAGGTGCATCTATTTTTATTCTAGCGATAACTTTATTCTTCTTTATTGGTTCCGGTGTATTACCTTTTTTATTGACGTATTATTTACAAAAAAGTCAAGGTCAAGAAAATATAAATTGGGATAAACATATGATTATTGTTGTATTAGGTGGAGGTACAGTAGTTTCGCCTAAGACGAATGCAGTAAAGCCAGCTATTTTAGCTTATGCAAGAATTTATGAGGCAGCACATCAGTATTTTGTATGTAAAGAAAAATATAGTTTTTGTAAAATAATAATTAGCGGCGGCGCTTATAAAAATTTTGGGAAGTCAGAAGCCGTTGTGTATAAAAATGCTCTTTTAGGACTTGCTGTAAATAAAACAGATATTATTTTAGAATCGAATAGTAAGAATACATTTGAAAATGCAAAGTTTTCTGCACATATTTTAAAGAAAATGCATAGTGAAAAAATTGTTTTAGTTACATCAGCAATGCATATGAAGCGTGCAAAATTATATTTCTCCTATTTTGGTGTACAGACTTTTGCTGTTATGTCAGATTATATCGCACCAGTTTTATCAATTATACCAATAAGCTTTAACTATACTGTAACAGATATGGCATTGCATGAGTACGCGGGGATAGCCCAATTCTATTTATATAATTTTTTTAAAATAAATAAAAAATAAAATATATAAATATTTTATTAAAATTTTTAGACATTTTAAATTTTAAGAAATTGAGATGTATTTCTTGATAAAAGAGAATTGATAAAATATTTTTTTGAAAAGTTATTTTTAATAGTAAAAAATTTAGTTTCTGGTTGTTTACTTTTTAAGAGACAGGTGTTGTTCTATTGCAGATTGCACTTCATCTGGTGAGCTGTTTTTTGCTTTTTTTGCAAGAATAGGTGTCAAATATGTAATTAAAAATCGTTTTTTTCGATTTTCATCTTTGTGTCGTGTTAATTCTTTTTCAATTTGAGGCCAGATTTTTAAATTAAATAATAACAATGCGTTATCAAAGCTAATTTCTTCAAGTGAGAGATTAACTTTATAGTACCAATTAAAGATGTATCGAATTACCTCTAAAGCAATTAGTAGGCAGTCTTGTTTTAATGGTAAGGGGTGGTGAAAGTATTTCTTGGACAGGACATATTTTTGTTCAGTTAATAATTCTTTTAGTAAATTCATACTATAGACTAATAATTGATCGGTAGGCATAAAGTTGATATAACTGGAAAAGTCGGGGTTATTATAGAAAAATAATTTAAAAGATTGGCCCTGTAATGCAGCGGTTGTTGATGCGCGTATTCCTTGCTGTTGTTTTTGGATGTAAGTTACTGTTGAATTTTCAATAGCTATTCCTCTTTCTGAAAATTCATTTTCAATTATTCTTTTTGAAAGTCTACAATTTTCTCCGGTATTAAATGAGTCCTTTTCTAAAATAAAATTTGGATGAGGTAATTTTTTTCTATTTAAGATTGCTTTAAATTCAGCTTCATTAATTTCTGCTTCCGATAATCCAAAAAAGAGGCCTGCTGAGGCAAGTCTTACAGGAATATTGATTAAAAATTCTTTTTTTTCATCTTCGTTATATATATAGATATCAGAAATTACCATATTATTTTTATGTTTAATGATAACTTGAATTGCATCAGGTGCACCGAATTGTTGTAAAGAAATTTTCTTATTCTTGTGTATCAAATAATTTGCAGGCAGCAAGACATTATTTTTATCAACTTTGATTTCAATGGTTTCAGCTAATTCTGGGATGGCGATGCCGTCTACAAGATTGATTTCAGTCGCTTTCCCGCCAGCGCTGCTGTGTACAATGAAGATATGTTGAAGAATTCTTTCTAATAGATATTTATCTTCTTGTGCAAGACGAATAATTTCTTCGTATTCGATCATTGCTGTTGTTGTACCTTCTCGTGAATTATTGCCTAGAATGTGAATAATAATGGGAGAATTGTGATTTTTAAAATAAAGAAATTTTATATATGCAATTTTCTTTGTTCTTTCTATAAATTTTTCATCAAGTGCTTCAGTATAAAATCCGTAACTTTTATAAATAACATTTGCATAGTGATTATATTTTTCAATAAACAAGACATTGATTTTTATAATATCTTGTAAGCTAATAGGATTCATTATGTTTAGTTCTTTAATTGCATCATAATAAAGTTGAGAAATTTTTTTGGCTGCCGTATTGTAATCTGCTTCTATATGATCTGCTTTAACCATGCGATTGGAGGTTTGTTGTATTTGAAATATGTGCTTTATTTTTTCAGAGAACGCTTTCTTGAAAATATCATTTGTTCTTAAAATATTTTTAAATTCTTTAATAAATGTATTGTGTTGTTCTTTTTTTTCATCCGTTTGTATGGTGGGAGAGAAAAATCGTTGCATAATCAATCCTTTTCATAAAGTAAAACATACAAATCTTTTGGGCCATGTATACCAATTTGCACAGTTTGTGCAATATCCCCCGTACGCGATGGGCCGGTAATAAAATGAATGGTACGTGGATTCTTACGTTCTCTTATGATTTTTTGCCATGCATCTTCATAGTGCGGTAAAATATCGTTAGTTGCTAATAATACGATATGCACTTGAGGAAGAAAATTTAATGTTGTTGGATTTTCTGGACCAGATAAAATAACAAGTGTGCCTGTTTCAGCTACTGCGCAAAAAGCAAAAACGAGACTTGCGTTATCTTCTGCATGCGCGGGTCCTTGTTGTAAATATAGATTAGGGAATGTAGCTTGTTTAAATTGTTTGCTTGCACGTAAAACAAGTGGCATTTCATGGTGTTGCAAAATATCTCTTATCGTAAATTCAGCGTTATTCAGTGAGTTAAGACGTTTGATATGTGTTGAGACATTAATTGATTTCTCTATAAATAAATCAATTAAGTTCATTTTAAGGTATGGTTGTGGCGCGCGTGATAAAAGTTGAAGAGAGCTATGTTCTTTTTTTGTAAAAGAACGAATCTTAGATAAAATGATTTCTTTTGACTTTGTCATTTTTTTGTGCTTTCCAGAGTTGGTGGAATGTTTTGTTTGCAGGTACTGCTAATGTTCGAAAATGTGTCCAGCCGGTTGCAAAAGGTAAGTAAGAATAATGTTTTTTCTTCTTTGCAAAGAAACGCAACAGATAGGAGAGAAATCGAGTGCATTGATGGTAAAGCCTTGGATTCCTTGCAATAAAGGCCCAAAAGGTTAGGCCTGTTCGTTCTGTAATGGGTGTGAAGTATTTTTGTAATGCTTCTTCGCGGAAATCACGCATCATGCTAGTGAGAGGAATTTGCATTGGACATACTGATTCACAGCGACCACAGAAGGTAGAAGCTTTTGGTAGGTCTTGCATATACTGCAAACCAAATAAATGCGGGGAGAAGACTGCGCCCATTGGTCCTTGGTAAGGCGAACTGTATGTGTGACCACCAACTGCTGCATAAACAGGACAATGATTGAGACACGCGGCACAGCGAATACAGCGCAACATGGATTGATGTTTTGTGCCCAATAAGTTACTGCGGCCGTTATCTACTAAAATGACATGGTATTCCTCGGGGCCATCCATATCTTCATTTCGCCGCGGACCTTGTGAAAAGGTAACATAAGATGTGATTTCTTGCCCTGTTGCAGAGCGGCATAATAGTCGCAAAGTGTTCAGGGCATGATTTACTGTTGGTACAATTTTATCAATGCCAGCAATCACAATATGTGTTTTTGCACATGTTTGTGTAAGATCACCATTTCCTTCATTAGTAACAATGACTGATGCACCTGTTTCTGCAATCAAAAAGTTTGCTCCAGTAATACCGATATCCGCTTGTAGAAATTCTTGACGTAATAAATTTCTTGCTTCAGATAGTAGTGCATTTACTGTTGAAAGATTTCGGTCAACGGCTTGTTCTGTGTGATGCAAATAAAAATCGGTTGCAATTTGCTTTTTTGATACGTGGATGGCTGGTGCAACAATATGCGAGGGTTTTTCATTGCGTAGTTGAATGATGTATTCACCTAAATCAGTTTCAGTTACATGAAATCCTGCTTTCTCTAGAGCAGTATTTAAGAATATTTCCTCTGTGAGCATGGATTTTCCCTTGGTGATTCGCCGCGCTTTTCGTTGTTGACAAAGACGCAAAACAATATTGCATGCTTCTCTTCCATTAGTCGCCCAGTGTACATGCCCACCAGATGCTAAAACGTTAGATTCATATTGCAGCAGATAGTCATCAAGAAAATCCAAGGTATGATCTTTGCATTGTACAGCAAAATCACTGATTTTTTTAAATTCTGGTAGTTGGTCAGTTGCGATTTTTCTTTTTGCAGCAAAACCATTTTTTAATTTATGTAAGGCATTTTGTAAATTTTTATCATTTAATGCTGATATAGATTTTTCTCTGAAAGAGTGAGTTGGCATTAGTAAATCCTTTTATTTTCTTCTAATAATATAAAATTTATTTCATGTTTATTCACCAATACTAGGCTTATCTATCATATTTGCTAGTACTTCCGCTAAGTGCCGAACTTTAATGTTCTGATTTTCTTTTTGTAATTTGCCAGCAATATTTAGTAAGCAGCCTAAATCAGTTGAAAGAATCGTTGTTGCTTTTGTGTCTTTGATTGATTTTATTTTATCAGATACCATTTTGTTAGAAATCTCAGGATATTTCACGCAAAAAGTACCTCCAAAACCACAGCAGCTCTCACTTTCAGCAAGTTCAACGATTTCTAGCTCTTTAACAAACTTTAATAGTTTGCGTGGTTGCTCTTTAATAGTAAGTTCACGCAAAGCAGAGCAACTGTCATGATAGGTGACGGTTTCTGCATAAGTGGCATTTAACTTTTCTATTTTTAACTTGTCCACTAAAAATGAAGTAAGTTCGTATGTTTTTTTGGAAAGCTGTTTTGCTTGTTCTGAAAAATGGGTATTTCGGAAAAGAGCAGGGTAATGTTTTCTTAGCATGCCAGCGCAAGAACCAGAAGGGACAACGACATAATCACAGTCTTCAAAAAGTGAGATTACATTTTTTGCAATCCTTTGCGTATTTTTCTTGTCACCAATATTGTAAGTAGGTTGCCCGCAGCAGGTTTGCTCTAGTGGCACAATTACAGTGCATTTTGCGTACTCTAATAATTTCAAACTTGCAAAAGCAATTTGCGGCCGAAAAAAATCAACCAAACATGTAACAAATAATCCAACCTTCATAATGCTTTCTCGATAATTTTATACTTTGAAAATAAATTGTAACATATAATAAATTTATGATTTAGCATAGTGGTATCTATTTGTGACAGGAAAGGATTTCTATGAAAAAAATTAAAGATATTTTTATTATTGGTGGTGGTATTAACGGGACGAGCATTGCGTGCGATGCAGCAGGGCGAGGCTTAACTGTCACACTTTGTGAGAAAGGCGATCTTGCCTCAGGCACATCTTCTTATAGCACGAAACTTATTCATGGTGGCTTACGTTATCTTGAACATTATCAGTTTGCAATGGTGAGAGATGCATTGTTAGAGTGTAATCTCTTAGAGAAAAAAGCACCACATCTCATTTCACCTATGCAATTTATTTTACCGGAAGCTAAACATTTGCGACCAGCATGGATGATTCGTATAGGGTTATTGTTCTATGATTATCTTGCAAAGCGTTCTTCTTTGCCACATTCAAAGTCAATTATTTTAAGTCATGAGATACCAAAAAATCCATTAACATCACAATTTATCAAAGGATTTTCATATTATGATTTTTTTACTGACGATTCTAGATTGGTTATTGAAAATGCATTATCTGCAGCAGAAAAAGGAGCAGATATTTTGACCTATACGGAATTTATTAGTGCATATAGGTTGGATTCTCTGTGGCATGTACAGTTAAAAAATTCTTTGACAGGTGTTGTTCAGACGCATTATGCAAGAGCGCTTATCAATGTTGCAGGACCATGGGTGCGGGAAGTACAACAGCGAATTAATGCTTTTCAACAACCATTTGCCGTTGAGCTTGTACAAGGAAGTCATCTTGTTGTTGAGAAGTTATATGAGGGAGAATTTGCCTTTATCTTACAACAAGATGATTATCGTATTATTTTTGCAATACCCTATCTGGAAAAATTTACACTCATTGGAACAACTGATATTTTGGTGACGCATCCAGTATCTGCTATCGCAAGTGATGAAGAAAAAAATTATCTTCTGATATGTATAAATAAATATTTTAAAAAAAAATTAGATTTAAACGATATCCGTTGGAGTTATGCAGGTATACGCTGTTTACAGAAAGAAGATCTAGTTAAAAATTTATCAAAAATATCACGTGATTATAAGATTCTTCTTGCAGACTATGAAAATAAAGCACCATTAGTTACTATTATAGGCGGTAAATTGACATCATTTCGACGACTTGCTGAACAAGTAATGCAAAAATTACATACATATTTTCCGCAAATGCAGGCAACTTGGACGGCTAATACACCTTTTCCAGGAGGGAGAATTCAGTGTGATACTTTCGCTGACTTTTTTAAAAAAATAAAAGAAAATTATTCATTTTTACCTGAAAAATTAGTGTATCGATATGCCAAGAATTATGGTGCAAGGATATTCATTTTGTTAGCTGGAGTAAAGACATTATCTGATCTAGGAAAATATTTTGGTGCTGGATTATATCAACATGAAATAGATTTTCTAGTTAAATATGAATGGGCAAATACTATGGACGATATTTTATGGAGAAGGACTAAATTAGGCTTATTTTTAACTGGAAAAGAAATAGAAACTTTATTCTAATTAGTATAAAAAAAATTTATATCAACATCAAAAATTTGCATTTTAATTATTTTTCAAATGCGTATAAACTCTTGTCAATAGGGGAGTGTCTAGAGAGAGTTAAATGTTTAATACAATATTAATTCTACGTAACCATTTGCAAGTGAATAGAAATAATCCTTTTTTCTTAGGGGTGATATTTGTAATGATTTTAACATTTACAAGTATCTATCTCTCTGCTTTGCCGTTATTCAAGTATTTTGGTTTAAGTGTTTTAACAATAGCGATTCTTCTTGGAATAATTGCTGGAAATACCTTTTTTCCTTATATTGCATTGAATGTATCTTCAGGAGTTGATTTTTGTAAAGGTAGATTGCTTCGTGTTGGGATTATTCTGTATGGATTTCGTATTACATTCCAGCAAATTTCCAGTGTCAATTTATCTGGCATATTAATTGATTTTATTATGGTATTTTCAGTTTTTACATTGGCTTTTCAATTAGGGGTGCGTGTATTTCGTTTAGATCGTCAAACTGCAATGTTAATTGGTGCGGGTAGTGCAATTTGCGGTGCTGCTGCAGTTATTGCTGCAGGCCCTGTCTTGCGTGCAAGATCAGAAGAAATTACGATTGCTGTGGCAACTGTTGTTATATTTGGTACTTTATCCATGTTTCTTTATCCGTTACTTTTTCCATATCTTGGATTATCGCAAAAAGCCTATGGCATTTTTGTTGGATCTACTGTTCACGAAGTTGCTCAAGTTGTTGCTGCAGGAAAGAATATTAGTGATTATTCAGCATCGATTGCTGTTATCGAAAAAATGTTACGTGTTATATTGCTTGCTCCATTTTTATTAATTTTGTCTCACATGCAGAAAAAAAGCCAAGTGATTTTCGCTTTCGAAAAATTTACTCACAGAGGCATTGTAGTGCCATGGTTCGCAATAATGTTTATTTTAGTAGGTGTAATCAATTCATTTCATTTTATTCCTGTTAATTTCATAAATTACATAAATAGACTGGATACAGTCATTCTCTCTATGGCAATGACAGCTTTAGGCTTGCACACACAAAGTAGTGCATTTCGTCGCGCAGGTTTTCGCCCTTTGATGTTGGCTGGCGTTTTATTTATTTTTTTGATTATGGGTGGTTATTGTATTAATAGGATTGTCACTCTATGGCTTGATTGAATGAATTGATATAAAAAATTTTTTTATAAAATTAAACATTGGTTAAATAGCTTATTAGTATTATTTTAATTCTTGTAAAAATTTTTCTGCTTGTTTGGTAATTTCTTCTTTTTTTTCAGGGTTCATTTTTTTTAGAATGGCGTACATCATCCGCATTCTTGGATGTTTTTTGAATTTTTCTTCATTTTTTCTAAGAAAATGCCAGTAGAGGTAATTAAAAGGACAAGCAGATTCACCGGTTGTTTGATCAGGGTTGAATTGACATTTCTGACAAAAATTTGACATCTTCTGAATATATTTTCCGCTAGCTGCGTAAGGTTTTGAAGCGAGTAGGCCGCCATCGCCAAATAGGGCCATGCCTAATGTATTAGGGAGCTCAACCCATTCGAAAGCATCTGCATACACGGTGAGGTACCATTCACAAACAGCCTTGGGATTAATTCCAGCTAATAAAGCAAAATTACCCGTAATCATGAGGCGTTGAATGTGATGTGAGTAAGCATACTGTTTGGTTTGTTCTATTACTTCCCGTAGACAATGCATTGTTGTATTGCCATGCCAATAAAATGTAGGTAATTTATGCGTGGCATTAAGGAAATTTTTTTCTGCATACTCGGGCATATGTAACCAATAAATACCTCGTATATATTCACGCCATCCAAGGATTTGGCGAATAAATCCTTCTGCTGCATTAAGAGGTGCGTGACCAGCAAACCATGCGGCTTCTGCTTGTTTGCATACCTCGAGAGGGTCCAATAAACCGATATTAAGGTAGGGTGAAATAAGTGAATGAAATAAAAATGCTTCATTATCCTGCATTGCATCTTGATATTCACCAAACCAAGGTAAACAGTGCTGGATGAAAAAAATCAAATTTTTTTCAGCGGCTTTATGGGTGACTGCCCAGTGAAAATTTTCTGTTAATCCAAAATGCATTGAAAATTTTTTATTGATTAATTTATAAATATTGGCTGTGATTGTATCAATGGAATGCTTAGGTCTTTCTGGAAAGATTATTTTTTGCTTAATTGGATGACGATTTTCTTTATCATAATTCCACTGGCCACCAATAGGTTTGCCGGTGCTATCCATTAACAGTTGTTTTCTAACACGCATTTCGCGATAGAAATATTCCATCCTTGGTGTTTTTTTTCCACGAAACCATGTGGCAAATTCTTCTTTCGTACAGAGAAAGCGTGTATCTGTTCGAATATCTACATTTACTCTTTTTTTTTGTGATGTTTTTTGTATTTTTTCTAGAACCCGGTATTCTCCTGGCTCAGTCATAACGAGCTGCTTTGGTTTGAAATAAAGAAGTGCTCGTGAAAGCTCTCCTTCCAGTGACCCCGTATTTTTTGGATCGTCAAGTTTAATATAATGTACACGAATTTCTTTCTTTTTGAGTGCTGCTGCAAAATGCCGCATAGCAGATAAAATAAATATAATTTTTTGTTTATGATGCTTTACATAGGTTGCTTCTTCAAGCACTTCACACATAAAAACGACATCTTTTTCTTTGTTTAGTTGATCTAGTGAAGAAATAGAAAAACTTAATTGATCGCCTAAAATAAAACGTAATGTTTCTGTTTGCATTTTGATCCTATATCTAAAATTATCAATCTATTAAATTTTAAAAAAATAATTTAGTATCCTTTATCTTTTTAAAAATATTATCCTGATTTTTTACATTTTTCGATAAAATTATCTAAAATAGCAGTTTTGTATTTTTCTTTGTTTAGAATAATTGTAAAGTCTCGTTTTAATTTTAAAAAAGGGGTTTTTAATTCTACAAGCTGTTTGCTTTTTAATAAATCAGCAACTGCGGTTTTGGAGAGACAGCTTACTCCTAACCCATTTAATACTGCTTGTTTAATTGCTTCGGTATTACCCAATTCTAGAAAAGGGATGATTTTTTTGCCTATTGCTTCTTCAAACTTTTCGCGTGTTCCCGATCCTGATTCTCTTAGTATCCACTTGGCATTATGCAGCATATGCAGCGTGAGGTTTCTTTTTTTAGCTAATATACTTGCTGAAGAAGTAATGATAATTAATTCGTCTTTTTTCCAAGTAAAAGACTCAATTTCATTCGAGGGATAATTTCCTTCTATTATGCCAATATCAATTTCAAATTTTAATAATTTTTTAACGATTTCTGCCGTGTTGGACACGCTGAGTGATATTTTTGTCTGCGGATATGTAGTGATAAAGTCACCAATCACTTTAGGTAGTAAATAGTTACCTATTGTGGTGCTAGCTCCGACAATAAGATGTCCAGTTATTGTTTTTTTATTTTTTTCTTGCATTAGGTCACATAATTCTTTCATTTGTGAAATGATATTCGCTGCCTTAGGAAAAAAGGCTCTCCCTCTTTCATTTAAAATGAGCTTTTTGCCATGCCGGTTAAATAAAATGCCTCCTAATTGGTTTTCTAGAGTGGATAGAGCCATACTGCAAGCTGATTGTGTTAAGTGTAATATTTTTGCTGCGTGAGTGATGTTCCCTGCTTTTGCAACAGCTAAGAAAATCTCTAATTGTTTAAATGTCATTCTCATGCTATCAGTTTAAATGATAAAATATTTTAAAACAATAATTTATGCTGATAATTAATGTCTGATTTTGCTTACCTATAAAATTGGATATTCTTTTGAAAGAGACGAATAAAAAAGCTGATGTTATATTTTATCTAAATAGTGAAGTCTTAACTTTATATTTCTTATTGTTTATGAATGTTAAATTTGATTATAATTATGGTTAAATTGTAGGAGAGAATGATTTGTCTCGTTGATATTTTTTAATGAATGAATATATATATAATTTAATCAATATTATTTTCTGAAATTTAGTAAAAATTTTAAGGAAAAATCTAGTGATATTTAGGAAGTTATATGCCTGTAATTTTTTACTACTTATTTTCTTGTTTCTCTGTCGTTTATCATATGCTCACGAAGAACGTACCCAGCTAGTCTTAAAGCAATATGAAATTAAATGGAAAAATTGGACTGGAAACCAATATTATGAACCACTTTTGAATGACCAACCCTATTATTTCATGCCTACTACGCGTGATGAATTAAAAAAGATTATTCAAGATGCAGCAAGTGCAAAGGGGAAAATTAAAATCCATGTCACAGGCCAGAGACACTCAGCTACGCCGATTATTATAAATGCAATGCAAAGTTTGAATAATACTGAATCAGTACAATGGTTAATTGATCTTTCTTGTTATCATGACTTAGGTCCTGATGGCAATCAACGTATGATTATTTCACCTGAAGACAGAACCGTTACTGTCAATGCTGGTGTTCGTGAGGATGAATTAGATGCTTACGTTACAGCAAATAATTTTATGTTGAAAACAGTTACGGCGGGTGGTTTTTTTAGTATTGGCGGAATAAGTGCTGTAGATGTGCATGGTGCGACGGTGAATGAAACAAATTTTCCAGGCACAATTAAGTCATTTACGGTAATGAGTCCAAATGGAGACGTAATAACTTATGATGGTAATTCAAGACCTTTTCAGGGTTTTAATCCTTTGCAATTTCAGCGTGTTTCTTTAGGTACTTTAGGGGTTATTACTTCTGTTACTATCAATCTTGATCCACGGCCATATAAAACATCTTTAGTTGGGTCGCAATCACTTTATACAATCAACTCACAAAAAGATTTTATTCATTTATATAAGAATTTACTTTTTTCTTCTGAAAAAAGTAGAGTTGAATCTTTTTATAACCCATATTATATTTTTTCAAATATCAGAGCATTAAAGTGGGATATTGATAAAAAGCCAAAAGAAAAAAAAGAAAATGATGTTTATGAGCCAAATAAAATACGATCTGCTTGTCAGATTGCAAAAGATAATGATTGGGGTGCGCCATTACTCGGAAAGTACGAAGAGACAGCTGAAGCACTTGCTCGTTATACACAAGACCATTCACCTGTTTTGACAAATGCGGGTGTCATGATTAGCTTTGCTTTTGAAAATATTCGGGCAAAAATGCAAACGGCTATTAATAATCATTCATCAACATGGTTAACAAGTGCCTCAAGAGTAACGTTCATGGCATATGCGATACCTTTACCAGATAATGATAATAAAGGATTGGATGTCGCTTGGAAGGCATTACGTGTTGTAAATGACGTAAGTGATCTGATGAAAAAAAGAGAAGATAGATTTGCATTGGCTGTACCATTAGAATTTAGATTCTTGCGCGGTGATGATGCTATTTTGAGTGCAACTTATTCAAAAAATCCTAAACAACGCTATATTGCAATTGAAATTATTGGATTTCCGAGTGATGCAGATCAGAATAAATATCAACAAAATCTATTAAATTTCTTTGCCAATGTTGAATGTCGATGGGTTAAAATGAATGGCCGTCCACATCAAGGTAAAATGTATGGTTTCTACAATCCTATGCTATCAAGTGATTGCAAAAATGTAATTGGTACGCCTCCATTTAATGATGCATACTTGGCGCAATACTATAGAAATAATGAGAAAATCAAGTTTAATTTAGCTGCATTTAAATCTTATCAGAAACAAGTAGATCCGTTCGCAATATTTTGTACTCATTATGCTGCTAAACTAGGTATTTGTTAACATTGCATTAGTGATGACATCATGCGCACCATCTCTTTGCGAATGTATATTACTTTTCATTTTATTTGTTTTAAATTTAGTAGAGGGAGAGTCACGCATAATATGTTGATTGTATGTCTGCACCGTGATTGTTTAGATTGATAGCTTTTACTATCAGTCTTATTTTGCCCAAGATCGGTGTGGGTTTGATGGGCAACCTAAAAGATCTATTGTAAAAAGCATTGTGTTCCTGCTGTAGCCTGCGTTGTTACTGATAATTCATTAGACTATAATCTGTTATTTGAAATTAATAACAAAGTGAAAAATCATAATATATTATCAAGACCAATGTAAAAAAGAAGTAAGCATATTTCTAACCATGCTTTATAGATATTCAGTTTTTTAATAGAGATTCATTAATGTCGAAGAAAATGTTATTCCACGATGCAAGTGCGCTTGCGACGAAGCATATCCAAACTATTTTGTCATCAGTTATTCTTCATAACTCCTCAGAACAAAAAGCAGTAGTTGTTTTTGATTCGCAAAGTACCTTGTCAAATTTGCTGACTGCAGCGTATCGCCGTTGTTTGCCAACGGCAACTTTTATTGATTTTGATACAATATCAGCTGAAAAAGTTTTACAAATATTCACGACATTAATGCCGCATGATTTAGTTGTTTTGATACAATCAACAAGTTTTCGACTAGAAGCATTTCGTATTCGTGTCGAACTATTTAAAAAATTATTAAAAGTGATTGAGCATCCACATTTAATCCGTATGCAAGGTAAAGAAGTTAATTATTATATTGATTCTCTTGCTTATGATGCATCATATTTTCGTACGGTTGGTCATGCATTGAAAAAGAGGATTGATCGAGCGCAATCTGCAGTGGTCGATAGTGGAAATGAGCAACTAATTTTTTCATCATTATTAGAATCAGCAAAATTAAATATTGGTGATTATTCAGAAATGCAAAATATTGGTGGTCAGTTTCCAATTGGTGAAGTATTTACAGAAGCACGTGATCTTGAGGCGGTACAAGGTCGAGTACGCATCTTTGCTTTTGGTGATACAGCATTTTCGGTGAATTGTCCTGAAAAACCAATTACCTTAATTGTGGAAAAAGGACGCATAATGAATGTATTGGATGTAACGCCAGAGTTTGAGATGGTTTTAGAAAATATTCGAATGGATGAAGGTGAGATTTGGTTGCGTGAATTAGGCTTTGGTTTAAATCGTGCATTTTCTCAAAAAAAAATAGTTAGCGATATTGGTACCTATGAGAGAATGTGTGGTATTCATTTATCTTTAGGTGCAAAGCATGGCATTTATAAAAAAACACAATTTCGCCGAGCGATAACCAAGCATCATGTCGATGTCTTTGCTGTTACAGAACGTGTTTATTTGGATGATAGCATTGTATATGAGAATGGTACGTGGTGCGTATAGAAGAATAAAATTGCCGATTGTTTGCTTTGGTTAATATTAATACTACGAAATATTTCGATAAAGTATACGCTAGACTAATTTTATAAGCTAAATTTTAAAGATCGTACATGATTACTAAAACATGACTCATTACATTTTGTGATTGATTTCTTTGGCGCATTTGGTATTGATTCATATAACCTAATTCTATTGACTTTTTTTTGTTAACCCTTATTTTAAATCCAAGAAAGGCTCTATTTTCAAAAATAAAATAGTTAGGAGTAAATTCTGTACGATTTAATTGAGTATATATTTCATCAAAAAGATAAGGTTCTAGATTATAAATAACGGCTTTTTTATGGGTGAAAGCTAGGCGATGTCTCAACCTTAGAGAAATGCCAGCTGTATCTCTGATTATCAACTCTTCGAGTCTTGCGCGATAAGTTATTTCGTTACTATCAGAACTTAATAATTTTGATACAATTTGTTGGAAAAGTCGATCTTCAGGCGTATACCCATTATATGGGTTTCTCCCTGTGTAGCGATAGCCGGCCCACAACGTTGAATGTTTGCTAATAACATTGCCAATGCCACCTTCAGCTAATATTGATTGGACAGGATGGCTTTCATCAATAAAACGCGCCTGTGTCATTAAAAGATAGCGCCATTTACCATCACTGGATAGGTCGCGCACTGTTCCAGCGCCTATCCAAAGTTTTTCATTTTGAGTCAAAGCAAATACTGATGTTGCAAGTGTGTAAAGTAGAACAGATAAGATAATATTGACAGTAACCAACGTGTTGAATTTTTTAATTTTACTCAATGTTTACCCCGCAACTCATTAATCATGAGCTGACACGACATGTAAACGTTAGTGAATTTCTTTTCCATTACCGTCAAAGAAATCGACTTTTCCAGTATCAAGATGATGCATCGCACCAACAATCATTATTTTGTTATTTTTAAGTAGGTCACGTACCACTGGACTTGTATTTTTTATCTGTTTGATGCTATTTAAAACGTTTTGTTTTGCAATTTTATCGATTGTTTTAGCATCATCACAGGAAATTTTATTCTTTTGTTTACTTTTTACATCTTCAACAGCCGGTTTAATTTTATTGAGTAGCTGTGTTAGATTACCTAATTTAACATTGGAACATGCACCAATTACTGCGCCACATTGTGTATGTCCCATGACAACAATCAGTTTGGTGCCGACTATTTTTGTAGCAAATTCCATGCCGCCAAGTTGATCTTTGTCTATTACGTTACCAGCTAATCTTACCGTAAAAATATCTCCAACGGCTTGGTCGAAAACGACCTCTGGTACACCACGAGAATCCATGCAGCTTAAGACAAGTGCTGCAGGATATTGACCATGTTTACTAGTAAATTTTTTCTGAGCGAGTATGTTGCGATTAATAATATTATTCGTTAAGAAGCGATGGTTTCCTTCAATTAAATGCTTCAAAGCTTGATGAGGCGTCATGTTTTCAAGCTTTTCTTTTGTCATTGTATATTGCGAAGGTTGATCTGGCTCTGTCGCAAGAACAAAACTAGAACTAAATAAAACAAATCCAGTGAGAAAACATAAACTTAACAGTGGAAGAGTTTTCATGATTGAAATGCTCTTAATTTAATCACTTAAAGTAAAATATACAGGAAAAAAAGAGTGACGGCAATGAGGTCATTGTTTATTTTTTTACATTATTAAGAGCAAATAAGTCTTGTGAGTTTAGAGAGTTAAAATTTCATTTCTTGGCCCTGTTTTGGAATAATGAAATTCACTTCTAAATCATTATGCTGCACTAAATAATGAAGAATATCAGATGAAATAGTTGGATTATCAGAAGTTTGTTTTATGTGTGTTACAACGATATTTAATCCTTTTAAAGCTAAGTTAGGCTTATTTGGGTTAACTATATTTGCTAGTGCATGTAATTCTTTAAGTAACCATTTAGGTGATAAATGGCCAAAGAGTGCATTATCAGGTTGAGCATTCGTATAAGATACTTCAATAAAAATAGCCGTTAATTTTTGTTGTCGTATTAAAGATGCAATGACAATCCACAAATGATTGAGTGCATCACTTTTTTCTAGTTTGTCCGGCCCAGTATCACCACAATAAAGCAAATAATAGTCTTGAGATTTTAGTAAAAAAGCAGTTGATGGATAATGACGGTTATTGCTAAGTTTTCCATGACTAAGGCGGTAAGGCGTGACTGTAATTCCTGTATTCGAAATTTCAACAGGCTTTCCAACTTTCAAACGAATATAATGATATTTTTTTAATAAAGGTGGAATTCCCTCATCACCAAAATTTGGCCATATTTGCCAATTAAAAATATTATCACGTATAAAATTGATTGTGGTTTCAAGTCCATATATATTTTTACTGCTATCAATTGGTGAGCAAATGACAAGTCCGCTAATGTGATCTAAGTGAGCATGCGTAAGCAGATATGCTTTAATAGTTATCGGATAAGAAATTTTACTCAATTCACTGCATGTGGTCCCAGCATCTAGCGCAATCCAATTCTTTGATTGTATAGAGGAGATTAAATAAGAAGATAAGTTATTATCAAACTGACCGCCAGAAGTACCAAGAGGAATTACAGCAAAATGGTTAAGCGGAGTGACTCTTTTTTCTATTTTAAAAGGAGTTTTCTTGGCAAAAGTGCTATGAATTTTCTCTATATGATTTTTATTTATAGTATGTTTGTTTTTAAATGTGTGGATAGGAAGTGGCAAAATAGAGGTGTTTGTTGCAACTTGACATGAGGATAACAAGACTAGGCTTATAAAAAATAATATTTTTATAGAAAAATTCAAAAATAACCTCAGCTCTTATTTTTAAATGATGTATTTGTAAGATATATACAATAGTTTTTATTATAAGCCAACATTCTTCTAGAGGTTGTAGATTTAAAGTTTGATTAGAAGTAGAAGGCAGAGATGGGGTATTTTATTTGAGTTAACACAGCTTTCTTCAATATTTGTAATTTAAAATTTTTGCAACAGAGCCGCTAAAGCTGTCCATGTCGCAGCGTCTCTATTATATTAAAGACTAAATGTGAAAATCTTTACTATAAGCTGGAGCAGCACAAACTATGGAAAAATTTTTTTGGTTTTCACTCCCTATTACTCTAATGATCATCTATTTGTTTTTCCGTGCTGCTATCAATAAACCGGTTAATAGACGAGATATTAATATGATATCTGCTATTTACTTAATTTTTTATTTATTTATCACAACAGGGTTAGGATTGTTTTGGGTAGCAAGAATGGATCTACCCGCTTTTGACTTACATTACTTGTTTGGTTATTGTTTACTATTTCTAGTCTGTGTTCATCTATGGTTTCAACTACCAATTATTAATATTTGGCTTAAGAAAAATAGCCCAACTACTCTAGTTGATGAAATGCACAGTCGATGGAAGCCAATAGTCAAAAAAATTTTTATAAGCGTTATCTCTGTTATTATTTTTTCTGTTGCTACCCTTATCGTTTATGAATTTATCAACCCAGCAACAGTCAATATCATTAAAAATAATCAAGAAATCTCCACTAAAAATCGTCTTTGGCTTATGGCAAAAGGAGAAAAAATACCCGCTGCAAACTACATACATAAGCAAGGTGATCTAACTCGTGGAGGTGCGCTTTTACCAAGATTTAATATTGCCAAGCCACCCGTCTATAAAACCTATGCTGATTATCCCATCGTCATTCTTCCAGCACCTACAAAATATTCAAACATATCGCTCGATCAGGCCTTGTTACAACAGTCATTTTCCTCAGTTGTTGATATGAACTTACAAACTATATCTAACATACTATATTATTCAAACGGTGTAACAGAAACGCGAGCCTATCCTGGCGGACAAATACAATTGCGGGCAGCAGCATCTGCAGGTGCATTATATCCAAATGATTTGTATGTTGCGGCAATTTCAATAAAGGGATTAGCATCAGGAATTTATTATTATCACCCTGCTAATCACAGCTTAATCAGGATTGGTGATCAAGCTTTGCTTCCATTGCTGGCTTCCGCCAGCCCATATCCTGATTTATTAAAAAATACTTCGGCGATTATTATTATGGCTGCTTATTTTGATCGCTCTGTTTGGAAATATCATGATCGTTCTTATCGCTATGTTTTGCCAGATGCAGGACATATTCTAGCTAATCTATCTGTTGCTGCAACAGCAATGAAAATGCCATTTACCACTACGGGATTATTTGATGATGAAAAAATGGAAAAAGTTTTACATTTATCGCCAAATGAAGAAGGTGTTATATCTCTAATTATATTTGGAAAAAAAAAGTTAACATCGGTAAATCAAAGTCATCAGTTCACTTCCATTGCTTTGCCTAAAAACGCTAATAAAATGGAAATCACCCGCCTTTCACATAAGTTAACATCAGTAAAGTGGGTGCCAAACCTAATGCAGGCTAACATTTTGATTCCAAATAATGTTAGCGGTGATATTTTGTACTTGGATACATTGATTAAATTACCTCAAGCTTCAATAGCTGGTGACGATGTTTTTACCCTCATAAAAAATCGCAGATCATTCCGACAATTTTCTGATCGTGATATTGGTTTGAAAGACTTTTCTGGCATTATTTATGATTCATTTACATCATTGAAAAATTCAAATTTAGTTGAACAAGGAAACCGAGTTGAATTATTTATTATAGTGACTCACGTGAATGGTTTATCAAAAGGCATATATCGATATATTCCTGAAAAGTCAGCATTACAAAAAGTTGCTGGCGGTGATTTCTCCAATAAAATATACAAGATTGGATTATCTCAGGAAGTTCTTAAGCGGGCTGCTTTCGTTTTTGCATGGGTAATTGATCTAAATAAAATTGGTTTGTTGCATGGCGAAAGAGATTATCGATACGCAAACATAGAATGCGGCATTGGAAGTGGTATTGCTTATCTAGCGGCGCAATCGCGAAATTTAGGCGCTTGTGCTGTAGGCGCATTTTATGATAAGGAAGTGCAAAAAATATTACAAATAGACGGGACGAATAAACGTGTGATTGTGTTGACGGCAATAGGAAATAAATAATATTGTTTTCCAGTCAAGTGATATTTACTCATCGATACGCAGTTGGAGAAAAAGCCTCACAAATTAAGCAGCTAATCTAAATAAACTTCAGATGAAATTATTCTGTTTTTTTATATTGTGCAAATATTACGAACTTGTCTCTTTTAATTCATGCGCAACAAGGAATTGTTAAAATATCAATGAAAAGTTATATTTCTTGTAGAAATTAAATTGTCTAATTTATTTCAATTAATTGCAGTTGCTTTCCAGAATACAATATGCTCTGGTTTTATTATTGTTCCTAGATAGTTAATAGCTGATTCAATTTTATTTTTGTCATGATCAAAGAATTCTAGTGTTAGCGGTAAGTCCAAAGAGAGATCTAACAGTGATGATGTGTGATCTCCGGATTCACCATATCCGCTAATCGCTCGAAAAACACTTATTCCGCGAATTTTGGCTTCTTTCTTAAGGTGTTCAACAATCTTGTGTAGCAATTGAGATGCCTCTGTTATATAAATTCTGACCATTAATACTTCAATTGTTTTCATAAGTTTCTTCCTCCGATGACACCAGCCCATACTGCAATAGTACAGAGAAAAACACTGAGTAGAATGTTTAACATGGCACTGAACCAAGCGCCATTTTCGAAAAGATTGAAAGTTTCCATAGAAAAAGAAGAGAATGTGGTATAGCCGCCTAGAAAACCAATTAATAATAATGCCCGTAATTCTGAACCAATGCCGTTAAAACGCTCAAGTAATACAGTAAAAACTAATCCCATGAAAAAACAACCGGTGACGTTTACCAGTAAGGTGCCATAGGGGAAGTTTTTACCTATCAGTGAATAGATATAATTTGATAACCGATACCGAGCTATGCCACCTAGACCAGCTCCGATAAATATGAGTATTGTAATTGGCATGTTGCCACCTTCTGGATTGCCGTGTTTATTAGATCTTTTATCATTATACCCTTGAAATCATATGGGTAAATTTCTTATACGTGAGTATCGGATGTTTATCCTGTATGAGGAGACTTATTTTAGTCCAGATAAATTAAAAAAATAATTTACAAATAAAAAAAGTTATGCCTTAAATCTCGTAAAATTTTTTTATAATGTTAGGCTAATTGGGCTTGGCCTCCAATAAAAAAGCTATCTTTTATAGGTAAAGTGACAATGCCAAAAGTTTTAAGGCATTGCACAATCGGACGTTTTAGATATGAAATTTACGCTTCAGGCGTTTATTAACAAGCGGAAGTAAATTCATTAGGGTTGGCTTACCCCACTACACACAATAAGAATATGCTATTATAAATTTTCCTATTCGCTCAGTGGATGTGGTATTTATTATGGATAATATCTACTTTCCAGTAAGTTCTTTTTGGTGGTTTTACCTTTTATTGATCTGTCTCACTTTCTTTATTCTGCTCTTGGATCTTGGCATTTTTCACCGTAAAGCGCATCTCGTAAGCTTTAGGGAAGCATCAATCTGGACAGCAACTTGGACCATTGTTGCGCTATTTAATTATGTATTTTATCAATATTATATTTGGAAATTTAGCCATTTTCGTGCATCCAGTCATCTTGACCCTAACAATTGAGAAGGATGAATAATATGGATATCAACAACTTACTGAATCAATTTTTTTCTGGGCAATCAAATAATCTACCTGTTAATCAGAATGAGAACACTGAGAGCAGTCAAGGCAACCAAAGTTCTTGGGCAGATAAAGCTAAAAACGTGGCACAACAAGCCACCCAAGGTGGCCTAGGTGGATTTCTCGGTGGTGCGGTAACGGGCGGATTGCTAAGCCTATTGCTAACAAGCAAAAAAGCACGAAACATTGCTGGCGGAGCATTAGGTTATGGTGGCGCGGCTGCATTAGGCGCCATGGCCTTAAAAGCTTATCAAAATTATAAATCTAATGATCAAGGCGCTGCTAATACTAGCCAAATGCAACAAAATACGCATAGCATCTCATCACAGCCACTAAACAATCATGCAGGTGTTGCGAATAATGTATTTGGTGTCATAATAATAAAAAGTATGATCATGGCTGCAAAGGTGGATGGTCATGTTGACGCAGTAGAACAACAACGTATTTTTGATGCATTAGAAAAATCTTCGCTCTCTTCACAAGAAAAAAGTATCATTCTAGGTGCACTGAGTAATCCTATTAATTTACAAGAAATAACCGCCAACACTTACACAGAAGAGCAGGCTGCACAAATATATCTTGCTTCAAGAATTGCAATTGATCCAGATCAACCGGTAGAAAAAGAATATTTAAACAAGTTAGCAACGGAACTTAAATTACCCAGTGGGCTTGTCAATCATCTTGAGAGTCAGTTAACTCAATGAGTTAGTCTCAACTCGAATAATAGAAGTAAATGGCTGATCGTTTATTTCTTTTTATAAAGACATTCCCTCTCTACAGAAAAATCATCCTCTGCATCATTTTTCATATCTTCATCAAATGAACTAAACTCATCAAGAAAATCATCAATTTCTATATTTTTTGGGCATTCTATTTCTAACAGCCAATCATCCAGTATGTCTGCAATTTCATCTAGCGTATTGTCTGTTTCTTTGTTGATGGATTACCGCATCAGAATTAGCAATTCTATTGTGTAAAATGTATTTACATCAGTAATTACATAAATTTTTTAAAAAAAGAACCCATAACGTCGATTATCAGAACTAAATTGAATCTTAGATCATACATATACAGGAAGTTCAGGCTTTGCTGATTAAATTTGAATCTCTACCAACTATTTTGTATCACAGTGATTAAATCTATTTTTCCATTCAGATATGGGATAAATTTCAGTTGCAACAAATAATATTTCTGAGACAGTCATAAGTTAATCAGTGAGGGTTATACAATGCAACAATTCATTAAAGCGATTTTACTTTTTTCTTTATGTAGTAGTTGTGTAGCACGTGATACTGGATGTTTACCTGAGATTGATTCACATAAAGCACAATATATCATTGGTTATGGTAGTTTAATTAACGCTAAATCACGACAGGCAACGGATCCAACAGCGGGAGAAGGTTATCCAGTATGGGTTAAACATTATCAACGTGGTTGGTTTGCTCGTGGTGATTCAATGGGGCGTGGCTTAACGTTTCTTGGCGTAAAATATAACCCAAACAGCAGAATGAATGCGGTTGTCTATCGTGTGTTATCTGAAAACATTAAAAAATATGATGCACGTGAAGCATTCTATTGCCGTGTTTTAGTCACTCCTGAAGAAATGAGTTCAATGACGCAAACCCCTTTGCCAAATGGCCAGACATGGATTTATGTACCGCAACCAGAAAATAATAGGCTAGCTTCTAGCAACTACCCTCTTGTTAGTTCGTATGTCGATATTTTTCTCTCAGGCTGCTTACAAGTAGAAGCACAGTATCATACAGAGGGTTTTGCTGCAGAATGCATTAAAATGACGAGCAATTGGTCATCTTACTGGGAAAACGATCGTATTTATCCGCGTCGTCCATGGCAATATCAACCTGATGCAATGAAGATAGATAATTTATTATCTAATTACCTCCCTGCTATTTATAAGAAAATCAAATTGCCTAAATACGCTTAACATTAGAAAAAAATAAATAATTTTAACCCACACTATTAATCTAAAATTAACTGGCAAATGCATAACAAACAGGAAGCAGCAAACATCAATTTTTTCAAGGAGAAAGTAATGCATATTCACCGAAAATTTCTTAGATCAAAGATATTTCTATTTTTATTGTCATTTTGTATTTCTTTGCCATCGGTTGCATGTACTCGTGTTGTTTACTTGGGGTCCGATAATGTCGTGATCACCGGCCGAACACTCGATTGGGCAGAAGACATGCGCTCTAATATTTGGAAATTCCCGCGCGGCATGCAACGTGATGGTGCAGCAGGAGATAAGTCTATCCAATGGACATCCAAATATGGCAGCCTTGTTGTGTCTGTTTATGAAGCAGGTAGTGTTGATGGTATGAATGAAAAAGGATTGGTTGCTAATGCACTTTATCTAGTGGAATCCGATTATGGTACGCCGACCGCAGATAAACCACATTTATCAACAACTGCTTGGGTGCAATATGTTTTAGACAATTTTGCAACAACAGCAGAAGCAGTTGAGGCGCTAAGTAAAGAACCGTTTCAACTTATTGCGCCAGTTTTACCAAATGGTAGCCCCGCCCAAGCCCATCTTTCTCTTTCTGATCGCACAGGTGATTCAGCTATTTTTGAATACATTTCAGGAAAATTAGTTATTCATCATGGTAAACAGTTTCAAGTGATGACAAACTCACCGAAATTTACTGAACAATTGGCATTAAACACTTATTGGAAAAATATTGGTGGATTGACTTTTTTACCCGGTACAAATCGTGCTTCCGATCGTTTTGCACGCGCATCGTTTTTAATTAGCGCCATTCCACTCACAGCAGATTCACATTACATTCAAAACGTGCCAGATCAGAGCTATATTAATCAAGCTGTTGCTGGTGTATTAGGTGTGGTACGTAGCGTGAGTGTCCCGCTTGGTATTACTACTCCAGGACAGCCCAATATTGCCTCAACAATTTGGCGTACCGTGGCAGATCAAAAAAACTTAGTTTACTTCTTTGATTCAGCAACGAGTCCAAATACTTTTTGGATACAATTATCAATGTTAGATTTCTCATCGAATGCACCAGTGATGAAGCTAACAGTTGCAGGTGGAAAAATTTACGCTGGTAATGTTGTTGATAAATTTGAAAAAGCTAAACCATTTATTTTTTTATCGGCTACTGTCAAAAATTAACTTTAAATAATAAAAATAAAACCCCCAATTTCATAAACAATTGGGGGTTTTTTAATAATCACAATTTACGTCATTCGGCTAAATATTATGAATGCGTAAGGTGTGATTTCTTCGTATGCATTGGTGCAACAGGTTTGAGATAAGGTTTAATGACATCTATATGATAAGAGGTTGGTTTCACACGTAGATTATAATCACCCCAACCATGACCCACACCCCAAATTTGCCAACCCATAAAGCCATATTTACCGCCTGTTACAGCAAGATTTTTTGTTGAATATTTACGCATATATTCAAAGAACTGCTTTAATGCAATGGAGCAGGTATTGCTATCTCTACCCGTACCAAATTCTGATAACATGGCAGTGAGCTGATTTTCCTGCAGCCATTTTGCAAATGTTTCCAAATTAAAGCCTGATGATGTTCCTGTCGTGCTCAAATCTGTCATACATTCATCATGATTCCCACTAAAATCTTTATCAAGGTATTGATGAACATTGATAATGATTTTGCTCATATCCGTGATACCTGCTGCTTTAAAGTTTGCACGGCTAAACAACGTTGCATTGCTATATGTCTTCGTACCATCTGAAGATGTCCAAGGATAATACCAAGAATGTAAGCCATCCCAACGATTGCCCGATACTAAAATATAGCCTTTAAATCCAGCAACACGCAGCGCTTTAATAATCGCTAATTGGATTGTAAAGACATAATCGTCAGGCACGCCTGTTGGTTCATTCATTAAATCTAACATTACATAATTTTCATCGATCTGTTTATTAAATTTAATTTTATTGTAGAATTTGACCCACAAACCAACCCAGTCACGTGCATTTAAATTTAAAGTACCATCTGGGCAAGGAGCAGATGGATCAATGGCACCCGCACAGCCTGCAAATTGTTTACCAAAAATGGAATAACGCATGTAATTATGCATATCAATAATGGTCATTACCCCTGCTTGTGTCAAAGATTCAAGCGTTGGCATGACATAAGATGTCAGATATTGCCCTTGTACAGGTCCTTTCGGCCCTTCCATTTGTAAATAAGAGGAGCGTACAGGGACACGAACTGTATTGAAGCCCATCATCAATAATTTTCTGACATCCACATAATCATTGAATTGTGCACCGGTGCCTTCTGAATCTTCAATAGATAAATTTGGTACAACTGTTGGGTCAATGGTTTTACTAAATTCTAAGCCGGACAGATTAAACCCAACATATTGCCAATATGAATTTGTCGCAGGGACATTCCCATCAATCACATCAGGATTCGGTGTAATCGGGGTGTAATTAATTTTTCCAGTAATGTTTCCATTTTTATCCACACCGGGATTAGACACAAGAATGTGGACACCTTCTAATGGTTGATAGGATTTTACTTTCACACGATCTTCTTCACTTGGTGCATTGGGATTGAAACTAAAATCGAGATAACCAAGATATGTGTTTAATGGCCCGCAACCGCCAAAACGTATAGCGCCACCCGCATAATATTGATTCTGGCTGCAATTTGTTGGATCTGCCGACTGACCGTGAGATAAAGGACATGTCACTGTTGGGCTAGAAGATGCTGTTTGCAAACAATAAATTGGGTAAACTTTTGAAAAACTTGGGCCGACACCTGAAATTTTATTCGTAAAGGTTACTGCTGAAGCAACATGCACCATACCTAGCGTAGATAATGCCAACACTAAGCACTTTAGTTTTGCTGTTTTCATAGAGACAACTCCTTTTGTCCTGAGTGAAAAACAAAACGATCAAAATACAAATAATTGCTACAAAATAATCCTTCTATTGATTTGCATGCGATTTAATTCAACTAAAACAATATACCTGAACCCAGAAATGTCATCTAGTTATAAATTTAATAATTAAAAAATATAAAAGTAAAAAATTGGTACAATCAATCAATTAAATATATAAATTTTTTTTTAAAATTTTTTAGCAACAGTTTATTGCTAAAATGTTATTTTTTTGTTGCATTGTGGTGTTTTTATGATAAAAACAAATAATACATAAAATTATTGCGTAACATTCCTAGAAAACAAGTGTATTGCAAATAGTATTCATATTTTACACAACAAATTACGCTACAATATTTTAAATTCTTTTTTTTATTTTTAAATCCAAAAAAATGTTTTTAATTATATATCTATTGAATTTTTCGATTAGTATTAGAAATAAATATCAAAAGGTAATTTTTATTTTTTAAAATAGGATATTTGCGCACTTTATCTTTTTTGCGAAACATGGAATAAAAAGCTATTTCTTGAATTTTTACAGGATGATGCGGATTTTTAAATTTTACTTCATCGTTGCTAATATTGCTCTTTTTTTGAATTTGCGATTAAATAAATTTTCTATTATCTTTGTAAGAAGATATTCAGAGAACCGACGTTGCCTGCACCAGTTATATTACCTACGCTGGTCGCATTCGTGCTGCTGGTTAAATTGATGCTGTCACTGACACTATTGTCTATTACGGTATTTTGTGAAAGTGTACCGAGATTCGTTCCAGTCACACCGCCGACATTGGTAGTGCCAGTCACGTCATTGTCTTCTGCAACGTTATTGGAAATGTTGCCTGTATTACTGTTGTAGCCTGCGATCCCACCTGTGTTACTACCATTACTGCTAATGATGTTGCCACTTGAATCAGTAGTATTGATGGTGCCAGCGTTGTAACCTGCAACGCCTCCTACATAGCCACCCGTTCCGGTTCCAGTGATAGTGTTATACCGTGAGAAGTCACCAGAAATTAATCCTGCATTGTAACCAGCAATACCACCTACATAACTCGAGCCACTAATTAAATTGTTGATTGAAATGGTTGAGTTAATGATTTGGCTGCCAGCTGAATTGAAACCTGTGATGCCTCCGACATAACTAATGCCAGAAATTGTTTGATCTGTTGAACTACTATTGATATTTAAGCTGGTCATGCTAATGCCATTGGTGATGGTGCTTAAGTTGTTGTAACCAATTAATCCACCCGTATAGTTTGCCGTTGCTTGCACGGTGCCTGATGCCACGCCACCTGACAATACGCTATTGGTTAAATAGCCAATCAATCCACCGGTGTAGGCTTTACCTGTCACGGAAAGATCGCTGCTGATATTGTTGATATTTACATATCTTGCATATCCAATGACACCACCGGTGTAGTTGTTGCTGCCGATAACCTGACCACCATTAACCTGTATATGACTGATCAATGCAGACTGTGCAGCAGAACCATTGATTGTGCCGGCAAGTGCACCTACGTTATTGCTACCCCGGATGTTGGCGTTATTCATTGTGACATTACTGATTGAAGCGTTTGGACCAACGTATCCAAATAAACCAACGCCATTTGTTGTGGGACGATTAATCGTCAGGTTGTCTATGCTAAAGGCATTACCGTTGAATGAGCCATTGAAGACTACAGTTGTGCTGCTACCCACTGGTACAAAGCCGGCGCCTGCGTTCCAATTGCTTGTCACACTAGCGTCTACTGAATTAGCCAGTGCATAGTTCATGTTCAGTTGATTTTTCATACCTTGTAGGCCATAAACATCAGCTAACAAGTAAGGCGTTGCACTGCTGCCATCACCCCCTTTGGCGCGTACAAAGGTGCTCGTTCCATTCACTTGGAAATTATTCGCATTAAAGCTTGGTAAGTCCACCGTGTTTTGTGACCAGTTACCGCTGTTTAAAATGAACCCACCAACATTCACACTACCCGTTGCCGTCGCTGTACCGATCACAGCAGTCGGTGCAAGGGTTAATACATTACTTGGAGCAGAAATACTGCTGAAATTGAGGCTTAAGCCGCTTAAAGTAACGTTATTCGAAAGAACAAGATTCCCATTCCAATTTTGCGCACCGTTAGCTGTGGTGACATTGCCACTCAACACGATATTGCCAGATGCATTCGCGTTGATATTGGCATAGCTATTACTCGTGGAAGCAGCATTTAAGTTGATATTTCCTGCGGTAGCAGTCAGATTCACTTGGCCAATAACGGCAGGTGTGGCAGGTGCTGTGAGGGTTGCTGCTCTTGGGGCAATTCCTCTTGCAGTTAAGATGCCGTTTAAGTTCAAGTCGCCATTGTTACTTGTCACATTTAATACGCCAGCATTTGCCGTATTTAATGTGCCACTCGCGTTAACGTTGTTATTGGCGATCAAATTAGCTGTTGCTGCTGTGCTTGCAGTCACCGCTGCAGTTGTATTGATTTGGTTGCCCGCAGTTAAGTTCAATTGTCCGTAGGTAATGGCTAATGCAGCATTCACGTTGATGCTACCTGGCGTTGTCACATTCACACTGATCGGTGTTCCTAATGCCGTGGAGCTTGCAGATAATGCCGTTGTGAAGCTGATATCCCCTGCTGCACTTAAGTTCATGTCACCGTAGCGAGTGCTTAATCTGCCAAGCGTCATACCACCCATTTGTTCGGTAACATTGAGTTTACCGCCAGTGACGCTATTCGTTCCAACGACTAACAATGATGTGTTTAGGTTGTTGGTTGAGTTGACGAAATTAATATCACCACTTCCTGAATTGCTGAGGGTAACTTTATTGACGCGATTCGTCAGGTTGGTCAGATTCGTTCCACCAACAGAGCTCAGAATCAATTGATCGGCGCTGAGTGTATTGCCAGCCGATTGATTGAGTGTACCTGAGTTGAGTAATGACAGAGTGCCAGCAGCATTAGCCGCAGTGACTTGTAATGTACCCGTGTTCCTAATATAGGCATCATTCGTGCTATTGAGCTGTAAATTAGGTGTAGCGGTTAATACAGCGACTGTGCTGGAGCCAATGCTACCACCAGCCAACCCTGTATTTAATTGTAATGCACTAGCAGACAATCTTGATGAAGTCACACTGCTTAATATGCTGCCATTATTTGCTAAACCTGCATTTAGCGTTAATGCACCGCCTACGGCGCTGACATTACCACCAAGGATAATATCATTTGCTGCGTTGAATGTAGCACTTGCGCTGGATGTGGCATTCGAGGTCACAGTAATGCCATTCAGACGCAGACTACCATTCACAGCATTCGCATTGAATTGTCCGCCAGCAGCACTGTTTCTACCTGCCAGTACCACTGTGCCAGTTGATAAGGTATTGAAGACAATATCACCTGTGCCACTGTTATTTAGAGTTGCGGTGCTAATTAAGTTGTTCAAAGCAAGGTTGATACCACCAATGGCTGTTGTATTGATATTGCTTGAATTAAGCAGGTCTATTTGTTGAGTGATTGATCCAGTCGCTCTTATAATCGCGGCTGTTGGTGCATCCAGTTGGGCGATACTCAAGGCGCCTGTATTGCTTAAATTCACAATACCAGTAGAAGAAGCAGCAATGACCGGTGTAGCAGTTGCAATTGCAGCAGTAGAGGTACCGATATTCCCGCCAGCTATCAAGTTAATACGTGAACTGCTAGTTAAGGTACCACTTGAGCGGGAAAGATTGCCGATTCCCGCGTTCAAACTTAATACGCCGTTTGTCGCTTTGACATTACTGCCTAGATTAATGCCATTGGCAGCAAACATATTGACATCATTTGATGCTGTGGTGGCATTCAACTGTAAATTACCATTTGCAATGAAGGCACTGATGTTGCCTGCTGTATTGCTGCCAGTAAAGGTTACCAGGCCATTAGCAATACTTCTGAAAGCAATATCACCGCTTCCAGTGTTAATTAAGTTGGCGTTTATTACTTGATTATCAAGTGCCAGATTAATGCCGCCGACTGCAGTTGCTTTTAATACAGGGGTATTAATCAGTGCAGTTTGTTGTGTGATATTGCCGCTTGCCTGCAGGGTAGCAGAAGTTGGTGCCGTTAATTGTGCGATGCTTAAGTTACCAATGTTGTTGATATTTACCGTGCTATTTGAGGTAGCATTCAGCACCGCGGTTTGCGTAAAGATTGGTGCAGTCGTACCAACACTATTGCCTGCTGTCGTACCGCTGGTTAACGTAATGCTATTGGCTTTGAGTGTGCCAGCAGTACGTAATACGCTGCCATTGTTGCTGGTGTTTCCAGCAGTAATGATGATGTTACCGTTATTGCTCGTGCTATTGCCAGCAATGGTGACGTTACCATTTGCTGTATAACGGATGTCTTTATCTGCAATCACAATACCGCTGTTTAAATTACCCGCGCTTTGTACACTGAATGATCCATCTACGGCACTATTATTCCCCGCGATGATGACGTTGTTTGCGCTTTGATAATCAATGTTACCTGTTCCAGTATTATTTAATGTGACATTTGCAAC
>CAZYJL010000011.1:0-42475 GCA_964647825.1 uncultured Coxiellaceae bacterium
TCATAGACTTTGTTGATGCCGCTTGCGGAGATGGTCAGGCTGGCGGCAGTGATATTGGCTGTCGTGGTGGCAGTGCTGTTGAAGGTGTAGTTACCCGCATCGGTGCCGCTGATGCCAAGACCTGTAACGGAAATGGCTTTGCCGGTTGCTACATTCTTGTCTGCAAAGTTCGCATTTGTTGCATTGAGTGACAGGACATCACCAGCAACACGATTATCCGAGAGCGTAACAGTCGCTGCTGTGGTGCCATCATAAACTTTATTGATACCGGCAGCACTGATGGTTAATGCTCTGGCAGTGATATTGGCTGTAGAAGTGGCACTGGTGTTGAACGTGTAGTTGCCTGCATCGGTGCCGGTAATATTGAGGCCACTTACTGAGACAGCTTTACCGGTACCTACGTTCTTGTTATCGAAGTTTGCTGCGGTGTAGCTGGTGGTGAGTACATCACCGCTAAAGCGATTGTCACTCAGTGTCACCGTTGCTGCTGTGTTGCCATCGTAAACTTTATTTCTTGCTGCTGCATCAATTGTCAGGGTTGCTGGGGTAATTGTTCCAATGGCGGCTGCTGCACTGCTGCTTGCGAGTGAATAACCATAGACATCTGCAGTACCATTTTTGGCACTGGCAATTGAAATGCCATTTGCAGTGACAAGTTTATTGCTGCCAACATTCTTGTTATTGTAAGTTACGCTTGTTGGTGTATTGAATGTAAGCGTATCGCCATCCAGCGTCCCTGCAAAGCTGAAGAAGTTACTGTTTACAACTGCAGTTGTGGTTGCATCATAAATTTTACTGACTGTGCCAGTGAGAGAAGGTGTGATAACTGGTGCAACAGAGTACAGGAAGCCATTACCCGTTGATTGCGCAGGTGTGGTCACGCCATATGTTGCATTATATTGTTTGAAATTGTATGCCAGATCACCACGTGTGTCTGCTGCGGGATTGGCTGACCAGACTAACCAACGTCCACCTGAAACCAATGCATTTGCTCCAGCATTATTAATAAACGCTGTGCCTGCTCTCAAAGTAATGTTGTTACCTGCATTAAGGATACCATTCAATGTTAAAGTGCCACTGGCATTAGCCGTTAAACTACCCGAACTGATATTGGCATTGCTTAATGAAAGGTTGCCGCCTGCAGTTAAGCTTAATGCACCTGTGCGAGTAATGGTTCCACTCCACGCCTGGTTACCGCTTGTTGTAATTGCAGTGGTATTGATATTACTTGGTGTGTTCACCGTTAATTGGGCAAGTGGAGTTGTATTACCAACCAGGCCATTAAAATCAGCTCTTCCAGTACCGTTAATTGTTAAACCGAATGCGCCGTCCACGGTTGAAACAAAGGCAAGTATAGCCGAGCCTGCGTTAATGACGCTGTTTCCTGTTAATGTCACTGAATTTGCAAATGTTAAAGCAGAATTGTTGGTGTTGATTGTGGCAGCTTGTAACGTGACTGGGCTGGAGGAAGAAAGACTCAGTACATTCACGTTAGTTGTGCCGCCCAAAAGTGTGTTGCCAGAACCGTTGTTCAAAATCAGTGAACTTGTCGTGCCACCTGTTACGCCATTTCGCAGTAAAATGTCGCTGTTAGCCGTTCTGAGAGTTGTGCTGACAGCGCTGAGTGTGAGAGCTCCATTATAGGTTTGTCCACCGCTGGTGTTGATGGAGTTCGTAGTCGATCTTTGTAATGCAACTGGACCCGCAAAGCTTAAGCTGGATAATCCGATTATATTCCCACCCAAAAATGTGATGCCATTATCTGAGCGAGTTAAGCTTCCACTACCTGTAATTGCTCCGTCAAAACTGATAGAGCTGCTGTTGGCATCAAAAGTAGTGTTTCTTGCAATTGTAGCTCCGTCATAAAGTTGTGATCCAGTTGTTCGAACGCTTATTGAGGAGGTCGTACCAAAGGTGGTGGGACCGCTGATATTGACGTTACTTAAGGCAGTTGTACCACCAATATTGTTGCCAAACGTTATGCTGCCAGATCCAGACTTACTCAAAGAGAAGCCACCATTAATGGTTGAATTAAATACAAGTGCAGCATTGCTGGTGTTAAATTGACTATTTCCTGTTAGGGTGATTGGACCTGCAAATGTTAATGGGGAGTTATTTGTTGTAATCGAAGCGGCTTGTAATGTGACTGGACCGCTGGAAGTAAGTGTCAGCGCGTTAACATTTACATTGCCAACCAGAAGTGTACTGCCAGTACCGTTATTTAAAACCAGTGATCTTGTCGTGCCGCCTGCTACGCCATTTAAAAGTGAAATTGCACTATTCGTTGTAGCCAGGGTTGTGCTCGGCGCACCCAATACGAGGTTTCCGCTGTAGGTTTGTGCGCCACTGGTGGTGATGCCTGTAGCCCCTGTTCCTAGTGACACTGGACCTGCAAAGCTGAGGCTGGACAATGCATTGGTTTGACCTATGTTTTGGTTAATGGTTGTGTTGCCTGATCCACTTGTTGTTAAACTGAAACCACCATTAATCGTGTTATTAAATGTCAACGCTGCTGTACCAGTGTTGATTGAACTGTTTCCAGTTAAGGTGATTGGATTTGCAAATGTTAATGCAGAGTTGTTTGTATTGATTGTAGCTGCTTGTAATGTAACTGGACTGGAGGAAGAAAGGGTTAATGTGCCAAAATCTGTGCCGATATTAAGCGTGCCACCTAAAACAGTGTTCCCTGTTACATTGCTTAATGCAAGAGATTTTGTAGAGCCGCCTGAAACGCCGTTTAGAAGAGAAATGGCACCATTAACGGTTGTAGAAAGAGTTGTACTTGCTGCGCCCAATACAAGGTTTCCACTGTAACTTTGTGAGCCACTGGTGCTGATGCTTGAAACGCCCAATCCCAATGAAACTGGCCCTGCAAAGCTTAAGCTGGATAATCCACTAATGTTGTTGGCAAAAGAAGTATTGCCACTGTCTGAGCGTGACAAGCTTGCAGAGCCACCAACTGTTCCGCCAAAGCTGATCAGGTTGCTATTGGCATTTAGAGTTGTATTTCTTAAAACGGTTATGGCGCCAGAATATGTTTGCGTTCCTGTTGTAATGATACTAATGGGTGAAGTGGCACCAAAAGTGACTGAGCCGTTTACATTCAAGCTTGCTACGTTTATGTTGCCATTGAATTTTCGATCACCCGTGCCTGTAACGGTGAGGCCGAACGGTCCAGACAGGTTATTATCAAATGTTAGAGCAGTATTCCCTGCCGTCAAATTGGTGGCAATCGTACTATTGCCTGTCGTTAAATCAGCAAGTAAATTTGTATAGAAAGATCTTGAATTGATCGTGACGCCTTTTAATTCCATATTGCCAGTCTGGCTGGAGTTTGAGAACTGAACTCTATTTCCACTGGTATAGTTTCCTGACAGAATGGTATTGTTAAAACCATCACCATAAATAATAAATGCATTTGGAGCATTTACACCATTGAGTGTCAAGGTTCCTGAATTATTATTCACAAATGCAACATCAGAGCTGTTATTGTATGTAATGAGGCCGTTATAAGTTTGATTACCAGTGCTGCTGACATACATATCCGTTGTGCCGGTAAATGTTGTGGGTCCATTGATAGTGAGATTATTCACTTGACTGGTTTGACCAATATAACCGCCAATATTGGTGTTATTTGCTGTAATTGTTAGATCATACCCACCATCAATCGTAGAACCAAAAGAAACATTATTACTGCTGGTGTTAATAGTCGTATTGCTTGCCAGCGTCACTGGGCCGTTAAAATTAATTGGAGCAAGCGCAGAGTTGGATGTGGTTAAACTGCCCCCTAGTGAAACTGCACCACCAATGTTTGCGGCAAGACTGTTAAAGCTTAAAGCGCCTTTTAATGTAATATTGTTTGCTGTGATAATAGATGTGTTGTTATTAACGTTCAAGCTTGCAACATCTATATTACCATTAAATTGTCTATTACCAGCGCCTGTGACGGTGAGACCGAACGGTCCAGACAAGTTATTATCAAATGTTAGAGCACTACTGCCTGTCGTCGAGTTGGTGGAAATTATGCTATTACCTGTCGTTAAATTAGCAAGTAAATTTGTATAGAAAGATCTTGTATTGATTGTCACGCCTTTTAATTCCAGGTTAGCAGCCAGGCTTGAGTTTGAAAATTCCAGTCGATTTCCACTGGTATAGGTTCCTGACAGGATGGTATTGTTAAAGTTCTGACCAAAAATACCAAATGCATTTGGCGCATTTACACCATTGAGTGTCAAAGTTCCTGAATTATTATTCATAAATGTAACATCAGAGCTGTTATTGTACGTGATGAGGCCATTATAAGTTTGATTGCCGATACTGCTGACATAAACACTCGTCGTATTGTTAAATGTCGTCGGTCCATTGATAACAAGGTTATTTACTGCGCTGGTTTGACCGATGTTATTACTGATACTGGTGTTATTTGCTGTTATTGTTAAATCAAAACCTCCATTAATGGTTGAGCCGAAAGTTAAATTTCCGGTTCCTGTGTTGATTGAGCTGTTTCCTGTCAACGTAATGGCATTGCTGAGTGAGAGTGCTGCATTATTTGTGTTAATAGAAACTGATTGTAATAACAAAGGACTGGTGCCAGCCAGGCTTAATGTTCCAAAATCTGTACCAATGTTTAACGTGCCGCCCAGAACAGTGTTGCCGGTTCCGTTATTCAATATCAACGTTTTTGTTGAGCCGCCTGAAACGCCATTTAAAAGAGAAATTGCACTGTTGGTTGTTGATAGCGTTGTGCTTGCAGCACCCAGTATAAGATTTCCATTATATGTTTGTGCGCCGCTGGTGCTGATGCTTGAAACACCTGATCCTAGTGACACTGGACCTGAAAAACTCAGGCTTGACAGTCCACTAATGTTATTGGTAAACGCTGTGGTGCCACTACTGCCCAGGCGGGTTAGACTTCCTGCCCCGCTGACCGTTCCGCCAAAACTGATAGCATTGCTACCCGCATTTAAAGTTGTATTTGCAGCAACTGTTGTTGCATTAGAATAAGTTTGTGTGCCTGATGTAACAATGCTGATAGGTAAAGTGGTACCAAAAGTGACGGGGCCAGCTACGTTAATACTACCTATATTAACATTCCCGCCAAAAACTGTGTTGCTCGATCCGCTGCTTGTCAGATTGAAGCCGCCGTTAATTGAATTACTGAATGTTAACGCTGCAGTGCCGGTATTAAATGAGCTGTTTCCGGTCAACGTAATGGCATTGTTTAATGATAAAGGTGTGTTATTTGTATTGATTGATGCAGATTGCAGGAACAGAGGGCTGGTGGCTGTAAAATTCAAGCTGCCAATACTGGTGCCAATATTAATCGTGCCACCTAAAACAGTGCTGCCAGTTCCGTTGGCAAGCGTCAGTGATTTCGTAGAGCCACCTGATACACCGTTCGTGAGAGAAATTGCGCTATTCGTTGTCGCCAAGGTTGTACTTGCAGCACCCAGTGTGAGATTGCCATATGTTTGTGCGCCAGTGGTGGTAATATTGGAAGCGTTTGCGCCAAGAATAACGTTTCCACCAAGTGATAGACTGCTCAATGTAGATAATGAGTTATTAAAAGTGATGGCTGTATTAACGTCGCTGGATATAGAGCCGTTGCCACCAATACTTCCAAAGGTGACATTCGCATTCCCATTAATATTCAGGTTATTTGAATTAACTGTTCCATTGCCTGATAACGTCAGACTTCCATTGCCTCCAATAGAACCTGCGGTACTTGAGCCAGCCGTCCAGTTGTTGCCTATAGTATAATTTCCTGATGATTGAAGTGTTCCGCCATTTATATTTAAGGTGCCTGTACCTAATGCATTATTGTTGCCAACAGTAATTGACCCTTGTGATAAGTTGGTTGAAGAAGAGTAAGTGTTCGCTGCATTAAGTGATAAATTACCGGTGCCATTTTTTTGGAAAAATACGCCAGATCCACTAATTATTCCATTTAAAACTATATTACCTGTATTGTTAAAGTTAATAACGTTTAATCCATAGTTAATCGAACTGTTAATAACTGCTGAACCTGCCCCACTGTTTAATATGGCTGCTCCAGCAAAGTTGATCGTGTTTGTATTTGCAAGTGAGCCATCAAAATTGAAATCTATAGAAGTGGGCGCTCCAACATTAGAATTTATATTTATACTGGATGCATTTCCAAGTGCGTTAGGGTTGGTGACTAATAAAGCCCCAGCATTAATATTCAATGCGCCACCAAAAGAATTGCTTCCATTTAAAGTAAGTGAACTATTACCGGTTTTGGTAAAAGAATAATTTAAATTGTTATCACTGATGGAACCATTTAAAATTAGATTTCCAGGCAAATTAAAAGTTGCATTACCCGTAAGTATAATTGGGTTATTTAAAGTGACACTTGATTGGTTATTGATTAAAACTCCGTTTCCTAGGCCATTACCACCTAGAGATATTGTACCATTTGAGTTTAATGTACCGTTAAAATTAAGATTTAATACGGCACCATTTGAGATATTTATACTTGAGCTTGTGCCTAGACCGCTAGCATTTGAAACAGTTAGTGTGCCGGAACTTACAGATGTGGATCCAGTATACGTGTTAGCTTGAGAAAGAGTAAGTATCCCGTAGGTATTTAAACCATTTTGTCTGCCACTAAAGATTAAATTTCCAGCACCTGATATTACCCCGCTTTGTGTGACGGAAGAAAATGGAGATAGAGTTAATGTGTTAGAGCCTAGTGAAACAGTATTCAATGTAATGTTGTTTGCTGCAAGAGTTGAATTTCCTCCAAGTGTTAATAATCCAGCATAATTTTGATTGCCAGCGTTTGTTGTGGTGATGCTTGAATTATTATTCAAAAATGTTGACCCTGTAATACTTATGCTGGATAAATTTACCACCTGTCCCACAGAGCTGTTGAAAACAACGGTTCCTGTCCCTGTGCTGTTAATACCTCCTGGGCCGCCAATAATATTGTTAAATATAGTGTTACCTGAATTTGTAATATTTAAACTTCCACTTGTTAGTGAAACAGCACCGTTTAATGTAATATTTTGATTCCCACTAACTGTTGCGTTATTAATCCCTACTGATAATGGGTTGACTATCGCATAATTGCCAATTGATTGGATTGCTCCTCCATTAATAATGAGAGCGCCCTGCGTTCCAAATACATTATTCGCACCAATAACAACGGTTCCTCCGCTGATTGTTGTGCCGCCATCGTAAGCATTGGTATTATTTAGTGTTAAAGTATTTGTACCCGATTTTGTTAATGAGAATGATGATGCACCATCAGTAATGCCTGAATTAACAGTAATGTTTGCAGAACCGCCCAAGGTTGAATTGCCAATCAGGCTGCTTAAATTATTTATTGTCAAGGCGTTGCTATTATTTTCCAAAGTGCCGCCTAGCAGGAGGAAACTGGTGCTGTTTAGTGAATTCACGTTTGATAGCGCCAATCTTCCAGATATGGTTGTGCTGCCTGTGTAAGTATTAGCTTGTGAAAATGTAGTAGTGCCGTTTCCTCCGATAATCACATTTCCTGTACCTGAAATAGGAGCGGATTGCGTTGCAGCTACACCGGGATTGATGGTCAGGTTGTTACTGCCGATTGAGACTGCGGCCAGGCTGATATTGCTTCCCGTTAATGCAGTATTTGCACCAAGCGTGAGCGCACCGCTAAAGGTTTGTGCACCAGTCGTCGTAATCGCGTTGGCAAGTGCACCCAGGCTGGTGGCGCCGCTGTTGCTGAAGCTACTTAATGCAGTCGTTGCACCGATTGAACCAGCAAAGGTAGACGTTGCACTGTCAGTGACAAGAGATAAGGACTGAGCGCCGTTGATTGTGCTACCAAATGTGATCCCGTTGGGTGATGTTAATGTTGTCGCTGCGCCTAATGTGACAGGGCCTGAGTAAATTTGACTGCCTGTGGTTGTGATCGATCGAAGTGTGCTTGCACCTGAAATATTGACACTGCTTAAGGCCGTTGTGCCACCCACTGTATTTCCGAAAATTGTGGTGCCTGATGTAGCTGTATTTGAAATTGCAAACGCACCGTTGACTGTATTATTAAACGTTAAGCTGCCATTGTTTAATAAGCTCGAACCAACATTTAAATTGCCTGATAAAGAGACAGCATTATTAAAGCTGATGGCGGATGAATTAGCGGAATATAAAACGCTACTTCCAGAAATATTGCTGACTGCATTCATGAGCATGGTATCTGTAACAGCAAGTCCACGGCTGTCACCTAAACTGATTGTGTTGTTTCTCACAAACAAGTTAGTTAGATTAGCGCCGGCAGCAGGTGTAGACGTGACAAGATTAGCAGTTGCATTCGGTGCATAAATCAAGAAACCCTCATTGTCAGCAATTGTGCCATTGGGTACCAGGAAATAAAAACTGTTATTTGCTGCTGTACGGGTAGAAAGGCTGCTTAAGGCAAAGTCATTTGTACTGCTGGTGGGATTAAGTTGTAAAGACGTATTGACTGCTAAATCAGTAGTACCTGAAATGACCCGTGGTGCATTGGCTGTGCCATAAAAAACCGTCAAGTAAGGATAAGAAGTACCATTAATTATTTTCCATGTGCTAGCCGTTGTGGTAGTACTGTCAGTTATATTCCAGCCTGCATTAGCGAAGGTTGTAAGAGAAGATAAATCAACGGCACCACCGATCGAACCACCAGTCAATGCGGTCAGTGTGCCGGTATTCGTCCCAAAACCTGCCGAACGACCCGATGTGGCGGTATTCCAGAAGCTGTTGGTAATCGTTTGCGAGTTTGTACCAACGAATCCGCCAATGCTGCCGCCCGAAGTATTTACAATGACGGGCCCGGTTGAATAACTTCTCGTAATGGATGCCCCAGCTGTATTATTAGACCCCACAAATCCGCCATAACTACCAGCTGCACTATTAACCGTGACACTCGCATTAGTATAGCTATCGTTGATCGTGCCCTGGTTTTCACCGACAAAACCACCAATATAATGAATCGAGGGTGAGGTTGGACTGCTGGTCACGCTGCCACTGCTATAAGAATTATTAATGTTTGAAGCCGCACCAAAAAATGACCCGACCAAACCGCCTGTGACATTGTAAGTTCCAGCAGAGGTGGTATTGCTGAGCGTGACAATACTGTAAGAATTCGAGATGTTGGTGACACTTCCTCCTTGCCCGGTTGTGCCAGTAATGCCACCAACTCGGATGCTGCCGCCTGAGGCTGTGATGCTGCCTGTGACGCCAACATTGGAAATGTTGCCGTTTGCGGCACCAACAAGAATACCAACATTTTTATTTTGTGCATTTGTTGTATTAATTAACGCATTCCTGACATTGAGGTTGCTGATTGTAGGTGTGCCGGTGAATGCTGAAAATAAACCTACATGGTTGGCTGGTGCATCCAAATTGATGTAGAGATTAAGAATATCGAAGCCATTACCATTGAGAGAACCTGTAAATGAACTTGCAAAGCCAATGGGGATAAAGCCTTTGTTTGCACCTGTAGCCGTGCCACCCCAGATGTCGCTATTATTGTTTCTTACAGCGCTTAAGTTAATATCATTAGCAAGGGTGTAACTGGCACTCAGGTTGGAATTCATCAATTGTAATTGGTGCGCATTTGTAATTGTTGTACTGTACTCCACATTAAGAATAGGTCTGATGCCATCAACGAAATAGTAAAATACAGGTGACCATGCAGTTGTGACAAATCCATTGGCCGTGTTGGTAAAGTTACTCGTGTTCAGCATCTGCGCTGTGGTCATGCCGCGATATCCAGCAGCACCCGTGCTACCTGAACTACCTGATTGACCACTGGTTTGTGTGTCCCAGAAACTATTTGATATAGTTCCACCAATACGATTGCCAATTAAACCACTGGGTGAATTATCAACATCAGAGACCAGGCCAGAGGACCAGGAATTGTTAACATTTCCTGCAGAAGTACCGACGAGTCCCCCTGTTGCATTGACACCTAATGCGCTTGTGCCTGTAACAGAGGCTGTGCTGTAACTATAATTGATGGTAGGCGTATTGGTGCCCGCTGTTGTGCGTCCAACCAATCCACCAACACCATATGAGCTGCCAGTTCTGTTTCCAGTGACCGTTCCAGAAGTGTAATTATTATAAACATGTCCAAAAGCGCCAAAGGTACCGCTTGCATCCAGCAGACCAATCAAGATACCCGTATTGTCACCACCTGAAATGGACGCATTTGTTACAACTGTATCAAGAATAGCATTTGTGCTGCCTAATAAAGCGCGCCCAAAAAGACCTACATTGCTTTCAGTGGGTCGGTTGATAAACAAACCATCTATTGGAGAACCGTTACCATCAAATCGTCCGCTATAAGGCGATGCACTATTTCCAATCGGCACAAATCCAGCGCCACTGTTCCAGTTGGCAGTCACGGTTGCATTAATGGGATTACGAAGTGAATAACTTGTGTTGAGCGGTCCCGTTGCTATACCTTGCAATCCAAACACATCGGTGATGCCATTGCCACTCGTGGTGTTAATACGCGTAAACTGTGCATTAAATGCATTGTTATACGTGTTACCAGGAGCAATTTGAAAGTTTCCTGTGACATTAAATACAGGTAATGTCGTCGCTGATTGGAACCATTGACCTTGATTCAATATAAAATCTTTTACGTTAATTGCGCTAGTAATCGAATTTCTAACGCCACCTAATGTCCCATTACCGATGGTGCCCGTTGTTAAGCTTTGCTCACTATTGCTTGCGCTTAATATCAGTCCACCATTGACACCACTAATTTGTGCATTGATATAAATATAGCGATCAGCTAACAAACTTAACGTATTTGTAGAAGTCCATATCAAAGGCGCATTCACAGCAATGTCACCATTCCCTCCCGTACCAGTTGTGGTAACACTTACGTTATTCGTAGCTAAATTATTTATTAATGTCGTTGCAAATGCGCTAGTGATATTTACGTCAATAGGATCGAGCAACCACAAGCCCGTTTGCGTGGCGCCTTGTGTATTGACGCGTGCACCAATGACATCAAGGTTATTCGTGCCTGATGTTTCGACAAACCCCCCATCACCAAATAAACTTTGTGCATTGAATGAACCAGCTGCTTGCGTATCTTCACCAAAAATATAAATGTCACCGCCTCGTTGATTTGCACTGGCATCGAATTCAGCAGTTGACGTAATTTCTATCTGTTTACCCGTGACATTAATATCACCGCCGATTTCATTACTATTTTTACCTGACGCATCCAACTTACCGCTGACTTTTACTTTACCGGAATCTCCCCCAGCCAAAATAATCGTACCGCTTTGTTGCGAAACGGATTTCGCTTCAATGACACCTGACATATTAATGACATTATCAATGACACCTGCAGCGGCTCTTGCACTTAAACGCACCGTCCCACCATCTGCGGCAATCAAACCACTGTTTTTAACGCTGCCGGTGTATTGATCGGCTCCGTCCACCGCAAAATTAATTAATTGATCACCTGTGAAATCCAAAGTAAATGTGTTGCCTGATGCCAGCACAACGTTACCCAGACGTGCATGAATCGTGCCATCGTTTTCAACATTATTGCCAATTAAGGCAACTAAGCCATTTTGTGCAGCAACAATGGTACCTTGATTAATAATGCTGCCGTTCATTAGCGATGCTTGGTCAAAAATGTAATTGCCTGCAAGGAAATTGGCATTCGATATATTTGCAGTCGAAGCAATTAAACCTGCAACATCCACTCGTGCACCAGGACCAAAAAATATGCCTGCTTGATTCACTAAAATAATTCGGCCATTTGCTGTTAATTGCCCAAAAATTTGTGATGCCCCTTGATTTGGATCGATGCGATTCAAAGCAACAGACGATGCACTTGGTTGATTAAAGCGAGTCGTTTCACCAGCGCCAATATTAAAACTACGCCAATTAAGAATTGCTTTATCACTGGCCTGATTCACCGTGGTTGTTGTACTTGTTTGTTGAACGGATACTTGGCCAGACTCAACGTTATTTAAAACAGGATTCGCCTGCAAAGCAGAGATAGTAAAGAATGTGCTAACGAATAAACAAGCGAGACGATCAAGCCAATCCACCCTTCGCGATTTTGGAAGGAAGATCGACGACACAGCTTGTTTTAAAATACGGTACATCATAATTTAATCGCTTATGTGAGATGACCATAATCTGAGTGTAGTCGGTGTTTAAAAAATGTCTATATTTTGATCAAAAAAAAATTATTATATTTTTCAATAAGTTATAAAAAACGTGGTAAAAAAAGATAAAGCTAGACGGTTTAAAATGTGCTTTTTTTGATCTAATTTAAGTCAAGAAACGCTGTTACCCTGCAAGAAATGTATAGCTTTATACACAATTCATTATGCTTAGGATTACTTATCATTTATTGATGAAATGTCATTATGTTTAATGCCGTCATCGCGTTTAACGCTGTCATCCCGCAGTTTATCCGCGGGATCCAAAGAAATTTCTAAAAAAAATTTAGAAAAAATAAAATTAAAAAATTAGAATAAAAAAATAAAATCAAAAAAAATGCTCAGCAACTCATTATGCTTTCATCACAAACACGGGTGTTGTAAAAATAAATGGTATTTGTTCTTTTTGCTCAAACAGAACTTCCACAAAAAAAGCTTTCCATCCTTTTATTGGACAAGACATATCAATAGGAAAATAAAAATCATTTTTCTTTTGATTGCCTATTAACTCACTATCTTGCCAAACAATATTAGAAGACTTTCTAAAATCACACGCAACTAAATTACTCGCTTGCCATAATTTCACAGCAATGGGTTGTTGTGTTGTTCGAATAAACTCAATGATGCCTTTATTATTTTTTTCCCAACGTAATTTAGGTAATGTAGCGTTGTTTTGAATCAGTTCTTGATAATAAATTAACAAAGCATTTTCAACAATTTGCATATCGATATAATGCGACTGATTTGGAATAACACGTATTCGATTCTCACCCGGTAACTGATCAAAATAAATCGCTAACGCATCAGGTACAAAAAAATCATCGCCACTCGCACTAATAATATATTTTGGAATTGACAAACGTTTTCGATAAAAAGTATGACAATCTTGTTGCAAATAGGTTAATGGATCTTCTATTTGCATTAATGCAGTAAACTCAGGCGTATGAATACGATGGTGAATCATTTGCTGCAAATAGTCACTCAATGCCTCTGGCCATTGACCTTGATAATTTTCAAGAATGCGTGCTAACACTTTTTTTGTATCTAAAATATCAATCACAATAGGAACGATGGCATTGATACGTTCATCTGCTAACGCCGCTAACCAAGTAGCCAACCCTCGTTTAGACGCACCCGTCACTAAAAAATTTTCTATCCGTAAATCGTTGCGTTGCGCACAAATGGCTTGCACAGCATCCATGGCTTTAACAATCGATTTTGCCATCGGCAAATGCACTGGCCACCAACTATTTTTTTCTGGGTTGTCCAAAAAACGCTGCCAAGTATAAGCAACTAAACTATCTTCTTTTCGAGATATGCCATCTTCAAACATTAAATATTGATTAGGTATATCTTGCAAATGCACAACTAACGAATGACTTTCTGCTGCCATACGTGCAAAATCTAGCTGATGAGAATCGGTTGTATTTTTTGGTGGGTCTATATGTGGTTCAAAGCGAATGCCACCCGTCACGAATAGTAAAGCTTGCGTCGTCTTGATGTGTTTAGGACGATAAAGAACGAGACGGTGTTGCCAAAAACGGCCTCGCGTGCTCATGGGTACTTTTGGCCAAAATTGCGATGTCAATAGGTAGATTTCACTTACCACGTCGTGGAAAGCATAGTGTTGTGTTTCTTGGTAAACCCATGGCTCTGTCACGTTTTCGGGTTCAGCAATATAGTGCGCCAATACCGTATTAGGTCGTTGCATACTTGCTTGCGTGTTATCTTCCAGCACAATATCTCCAAATGATGAAAATAAATGCGATTTTTTTTTATCACTTTATTTTTTTTATCTTATTGTATTCTATAAAAAAATTCCCACTATGCTCTTTTTTTAACCTGCTGTGAATGTAAAAGATAAATTTCTTTACAAATCAGTTTACTAGCATTTTGATTGTATCAAAACAGGTCACAACATCGCTATAACGTCTCAATTCTAAACAAAATAAAGTGATTTTCGCGCGTATAATTATTTTTACAAGGATCCAGTATTTCAAGGAGAGGTGCGATGCGGCTCTTTCTGATAGCAAGATATGGTTTCCTTTTATTACCAGCCTTATTCACTTTACTGAGTGGTTGTGCGACAAATTCACCTGCTGGTTTTTTTTCAGGAAGTGATGATGATTCAAGATCATCACAATTGCCGCTCTACCGTGGGCAAGCACCCTATTCATCCTCATTCAATGAAAGCAAATATGCTTCACGCTTGCCACAAACACTGGATACAAATGGGAAAAAAACCATTCTGGTAGAACCAGATAATTTTGCTTGGGGCGCCTATGATGAAAACGGCATGCTAGTGCGCGCTGGCATTGCCTCCGCTGGCGCAGATTTTTGTGCAGATGAAGGTCGTCCATGTCGCACAACACCAGGCACCTACCGAATATACTCATTAGGTAATGAAGATTGTCGTTCAAAAAAATATCCGCTGGGTGAAGGTGGCTCATTAATGCCTTATTGTATGTTCTTTAATGGCGGTGAATCGCTGCACGGTGCGCCGGATCAAATGATGGTAGAGCGGCATATGAGCCATGGCTGTGTTCGCGTCCGTATCCCTGATGCTGAATGGATTCGCTATAATTTTGCATCGATCGGCACACGTGTGATTGTCAGGCCATATTAATACATTGTTAAAAAGGAATAACATGGTTTTTGTTAGCGAGCAATCATCATGAAAATAATCAATAAAGAAAAAGAAAATGAGCGCCTTGCGGCACTAAAAGAATATAAAATTCTTGATACGCCTTGCGAAGAAATTTTTGATCAAATTACACAAATTGCAGCGCTTGTTTGTCATACACCGATTTCTTTAATCAATCTTGTTGATAAAGATCGTCAATTTACAAAATCGCATTATGGTTTACAAATTACTGAGATTCCAAGAGAAATCTCTTTTTGCGCCCATACAATTTTGGGACCTGATATTTTAGAAATTCATGATGCAAAACAAGATAAACGATTTGATCATAATCCATTTGTGGTCGATGAACCGCATATCCGATTTTATACAGGCGCACCGCTCACGACTGCAGCAGGGCATCATGTCGGGGCGCTATGTGTATTAGATATGCAACCCAAAAGTTTATCGCCTGAACAAAAAAAAACTTTGGGCCTATTATCAAAAGTAGTTATTGCACTTTTTGAATTAAAAAAATCTGTTACTAGCGATATCTTAGAACGTGCTGTTATGATACAAAAAATACAAGATGTAAATACTCAGCTAAATTTAACTATTTCAGCACAAAAACAAAACAATCAAAAACTAATTTTATTTAGCAAAATGAACGACATGTTACAATCCTGTTTAAGTTATGAAGAAGCATTTGCTGTCATTAAAAATTATTGTCAAAAAATCTTTCCAGAAGCGGCGGGCACCTTATATTTGTTATCTTCGTCGCGTGAGCACCTTGAACCTGTCCTGTCTTGGCAAGATCCCACCTCAACAACAGATTTATTTTCTACTGAAGATTGCTGGGCTCTACGCCGCGGACAATATTATTTAGTTGATAATCCAAACGTCGATGTGATTTGCCAACATTTTTCATCACTGAAAAAAGATAATACTAAAAAAATTTGCTTACCCATGATTGCGCAAAGTGAGACACTTGGTTTACTTTGTTTAGAGAAAATTCATCCTGAAAATAATTCTGAAACTCAATTGCTTTATGCTCTCCGCACTGCAGAACAAATCGGCTTATCATTGGCGAGCATCAAACTTCGCCTTATTTTAAAACAACAATCAAATATTGATCCACTCACAGAATTATATAATCGACGTTATCTGATTGATGCATTTAAACGTGAATTAGCTTCATCAATAAGAGAAAAAAAGCAACTCGGCATTATTATTGCTGATATTGATTATTTCAAAAAATTTAATGACACTTATGGCCATGATGCAGGCGACTTATTATTAAAAATGGTTGCCTTAATTTTAAAAAAATATCTGGTCGAACATGAAATTGCTTGTCGGCTAGGCGGCGAAGAATTTTTATTATTAATGCGCAACGTCAATGAAAAAGAAATATTGAATCGCGCTAAAAGAATTCAAGATGAAATTCATCAATTAAAAATACATTTTCATCAACAAGAGATCCATGCCCCGACAATTTCGATGGGTATTGCCATATATCCATTACATGGAAAAACACTAGATGATTTAATGCATGCCGCTGATCAAATGCTTTATCGAGCTAAAGAAAAAGGACGCGATCAAATCATTTTATGCGAGCAGAAAATGTAAAGTTTATTTAGCCTATTTTTAATGAAGCAACCGTATGTCTCACGGGCCGTTTTTGACTTAACTAATTGATTATATTGAAAAAACAAGAATTTTTTATCTTGTTGATTTTATTGGTAATTTTTGAAAAAAAATATTTTTATTTGTATAAACAATAAGTTAATGATTCGATGTTTCTCCCTCAGCTAGCCGTCACCCTAAAATGCATCGCTTCTGTTAAAATAGCTAAGATTGATGTTGTCACAGCCTATTCCGCATGGAGCACATGACGCATGTCGACGAATATTGAATCCCGCTTAAATTCCATTGAAGATCGATTAGCCTCCATTGAAGAAAAGCTTTCAAATAAAAAAGAATCCGATACACCACCAAATGCTTGGCCAACAAATAAAACAGTCTTAACGACTGAAACGATAGAAAAAAATAATCACGATATCATAGAAGAAAATTTAATTAATAAAAAAATCACCTCAGGTACATGGCTCGGTATCGTTGCCGTCATTTGCTTCGTCGTCGCCGCCGGTTTTATTATAGAACTATCCATTGAAACAGGCTGGTTAACGCCACATCGTATTCTTGGCATCACCACATTATTAGGCATCACTTTAATTGGGTCAGGCATTCAATTACTCAAATTCGACCGCGGCTATGCAAGCCTCTTACCCGCCGCAGGTATTATTGTGTTTTTTCTAACTATTCTTGCGGGGCATTCTGTTTATGCGCTTTTTTCATTTAATCTGTCCATCAGACTCATTAGCATTATAGCTGTCTTGAGTATTTTACTTTATATAAAAATTAGAAACTCTATTTATCCTGTGATAGCAGCCATTGGTTGCTATTTATTACCGCTTGCTTTTTATATGAATACAGAAATGCATTTTTTATTATATTACTCGCTATGTTGTTCTATTTTATTTGCTTTTATTTCAATTTATTTAGAATCACGTGTATTAGCAATTACTGCTGCCTATCTTGCGATTTTATCAAATAGTGTATTCGTTAATTCGAATATTGTTTTTATGTTGGATACACGCTATTTAATCACCCTTCTTTTGCCGATTCATTTTATATTATTCTCCATTGCAACATATATTTATTCTTGGCGTCATCACACTTCTTTAAGTGTTCATGAAGCATGGGCTTTTTTTCCAGTACTGTTACTCTTCTATGCAGCAGAATATTATGCAATTTATTTTATTCAACCAACCCTTGCCCCATGGATAGCCTTATTATTTGCAGGAGGTGTCTTAGCACTCTATAAAATAGCTCAACTGTCATTAAAAAGTCATTATCTGAAGAGTGAATCAGTTATTTTTGCATTTGTTTCAATCATCTTTTTTCATGCTGTGTATATTGAACTACTCACTGATACATTACGACCATGGTTATTTGTCTTTATTTTACTAGTCATGTCTTTTTTACCAAAAAACACCATAAAAGAAAGGGAAACCTTTCTTTATCTTCCCGGATTATCTGTTTATTGGGTCATTTTATTAATCGAATATGTGCATATCGCAAGTAACTTATTTTTTAATAATGAACCTTTTTTGCTAGTCTCTTTTGCTGCAGTGGCAAGCCTTTGGTTGCTACGAATCAATTGTTTTACTTCACTTAAACATGAAAATTTTTATGATTATGTCCTATTAGGCGTCACTCATTTACTTGCATTAATGGCATTATATCGTTTCGGTGATTTATCCGGCGAACTGGCGATTTCTTCTTTATGGCTTTTCTATGCTGTTGCTGTTTTATTCTTTTCTTTTCTGCGCAAAGATAAAGTCATGGCAAACTCTGCCTTATTTGTTTTTAGTTTTGCAGCAGGCAAAGCACTACTCTATGATGCAGCCTCTGCTTCCTCTATCGTGCGTATCGCTTGTCTTATTTTAACGGGCATTGTTTTGTATGGCGCGGGCTATTTCATGAAAAAAATTACAAAATGGTAATAGCGCAGTTAGTCAGTTTTTTTTAGATCGCTGCATCATTGACGGACTACTTTAGTATTACTCTGTCATACCGCGCTTTATGCGCGGTATTCAGTTTTTGTCAGTGATAACCTAGAATTGCAGGATAATAAAAACCTAAAATACTCGCTGCTATTAGACTATTGCAATTTACGAAATAAAAAAACCTGACAAGTTGAGCGATGATTAGTAAAAACAGTGCATCGCTTATTTCCCTGCACGGATTTTCCTTAATAATCCGGCTAATACTCGCCCGGGTCCAATTTCCTCGATCTCTGTTTCACCCTCAGCAAGTAGCCATTGCATGGATTGTAACCATAGCACGGGACTCGCAATTTGCTGCACTAAATTTTCTGCAGTCTTTTCCTTCACTAAAGGCCGTGCTGTAATATTTGCAACAACCGGTATTTTTGGCGCATGCAATGGAAATTGCTTAATAAATTCAGCAAATTCATGTTGTGCCGGTTGCATCCAACGTGAATGAAACGCACCACTTACCTTTAATGGAAAAAAAGTCGCACCCGCTGTTTCAAAATAATGACGAGATGCTGTAATCGCTGCTTCTTTTCCAGTAATGACGGTTTGCGTATAAGAATTAAAATTAGCAATATCAATTTCATGCAGATTTTCACGTGCAATTAAAGCGGCAATCGCTTCCGCCGTCAAACCAATAATCGCTGCCATGGCACCGCCAGTGGCTTGGCTCATTAACTCACCACGTTTTTTCACTAGCGCAAGGCCCGTCGCAAAATCAAAGACCCCTGCTGCAAATAATGCATTGTATTCACCCAAGCTATGGCCGGCGACATACTGTGGAACAGTGCTCATCTCTGCCTGTTTTTTTAACCAATGTAATGCATTCACCGTAAATAAGGCTGGCTGCGTATAAGCAGTTTGATTTAAACGTCCATCATCGTGTAAACAAAGTTCTATTAATGAGTACCCTAAAATTTCATCAGCTTGTTGGACGATTTCTGGAAAAAGAGGAAAAAGCTCGCTACCCATACCAATAGCTTGTGAACCTTGTCCCGGAAAAACAAACGTCGTCATATCTAATTCCTATTATTTCACCCATAAAAAAAGGAAGAGAGATTCTCCTCCTTTTTTTGATTTTCACTAATAAATTGATTCAATCATTCCGCCATACCTTTAGTCATACCGTGCTTTATACGCGATATTTAATAAACCAAATTATTCATTCTGTCATACTGCGCTTTCTGCGCAGCATCCAGTTTACATGAGAGTTTCTTCTGGATCCCGCGGACATACCGCGGGATGACAAAATAAAAAAATAAATAAATCGGTCTACTAGGCAGACATAAGAAATGAAGCACTACACTAAGCGCTATTGACAATTGCTTAAGCAATCACTTCCTTCAATCCTTTCAAAACACGTACTTTAATGACTTGACGTGCTGGGCGTGCTGGAATCATGACAGCTTCACCGGTTTTAGGATTGCGCCCCATCCGCTTTTTGGTTGCCGGACGAGTTTTACGCGTAATTTTTAATGCCATTTCTGGCAAAGAAAATTCACCTGAACCACGTTTCATCATATGACGCGCTGCTCTTGCTCTGGCAACAAGAAAAACTTCTCTGACTTGTTTGACTGTCAAACCGGTTTCTTCTGCTATACAGCGTAAAATTTCAACACGTGTTTCTTTCTCTGAAATAGCCCGCAAAGCAGCCGTCGATTTAGATGCTGGCTTTGCTGTTTTCTTCACAGCTGTCGTCTTTGTTATTTTCTTCGTGCTTTTTTTTACTTTTACCATGACATTTACTCTCCTCATTTGTTTTATTAATTATAATACTTCAACCGTTTCTTGTTCTTGTAAAACAACATCGGACTGTGCAGGTTTTCTGTATTCTTCATCAATTGACGTTTTCACAGCTTTTTGCTTAATTTTCGATGCCTTTTTTTCTTTTTTCACAACAGCAGGTTTTTTCTTCCATGATTTTTCAAAAGCCACGACTGCTTGTTGTGTTGCAAGAAATTTTTCATAGGCTTCTGCTAACCCTTGTGAGTCTTTCTGCACACCAGCTAATTGTTCTTGCAACACATTCGCTGCATTTTTTGCGGGTTTACGGCCACGTGCTGGCTTTGCACCGGCAATGCTTCTTTTATTGAGTTTTTCAAGCTGTGCCGTTAATTTTTTTTCTGTTTTCCCGATAATCACGACTGATTTTGCGTATAACTTACCCAATTGAGCCTGCTCTTTTGCAATCACTTTTTCGAGCTTCTCAATTTGGCGAAGGATTTTCCCAGTAGAAATCGCTTTTGCAGGCGCAGCTACTTTCTTCTTCGCCTGTATTTTTGCCTTTGCTTTTACTTTCACATTTGCTTTTACTTTTGCTTTTGCCGTTAATTTTATATTTGATTTCTTACTTACGACACGTTTCGCTTTTTTTGCTACTCTGGCCATCTGTGGTCTTACTCCTACCTACTATGATAAAAAGGACGCTAATGTTAGCAGATTACTTGAAAAAATAAACACGAAATAAACATAAAATAACGAATAACGAATAGGAACAGTGTCACATGCAAAAAAATGTAACTACTTCAGACCAAGATGAAACGCTTTCAGGGACCATTGAGCGCATCACTTTTCATAATACAACAAATGGTTTCTGTGTTTTACGTGTCAAAGTCACTGATCGTCGCGAACTTGTCACTGTCACAGGGAATGCACCTCAAATTTCAGCCGGAGAAATCATTTCTTGCCAAGGAAATTGGCTGAATGACTCTCGTTTTGGACTACAATTCCGTGCTAAATCACTACAAACCACACCGCCTGCTTCTGTCACCGGAATGGAAAAATACCTTTCTTCCGGCATTATCAAAGGCATTGGCCCGCGCTTTGCAAAAAAATTAATTACCGCATTTGGTGCAACAGTTTTTGATGTTATTGAAAAACAGCCAGAGCGTTTATACGAATTAGATGGCATTGGTGAAAAACGCATACAGTCCGTTATTTCTGCATGGTCAGAACAAAAATCGATTCGCCATATTATGGTTTTCTTACAATCGCATGCGATCACTACCGCACGTGCAGTACGTATTTTTAAAACTTATGGGAATGATGCTATCCGTTTAATTAAAGAAAATCCTTATCGCCTTGCAACGGATATCCATGGTATCGGCTTCAAAATGGCGGATGCCCTTGCTTTAAAATTAGGCATTGAGCCCATTTCACTGATTCGTGCACGCGCAGGTGTGCAGTATGTCTTACAAGAACTCTGTCAACGCGGACATTGTGCCGCACCGCGTGAAAAACTAGAGAAATCTGCGACAAAATTACTCAATATTGAAGAAGAACGTATTTGCCAAGCAATTGATGCTGAAATTAGCGCGGGTCACTTAATACCAGATTGCATTGATGGCACAATGTGTTTGTTTCCCCTTACCTTCCATCGCACAGAAAGCAGCGTCACCAGTCATTTATTACGATTATTACTGACCAAAAATACAGGCCAACCGATTAATAGCCAACGTGCCATTCCTTGGGTAGAAAAGAAAATTGCTATTCAATTATCTCTCTCTCAAAAACAAGCTATCGAAAAAGTCATTGACAGTAAAATTTCTATTATTACGGGTGGTCCTGGTGTAGGAAAAACAACTGTCATCAACAGTATTTTAAAAATATTGCAAGCAGCAAGACGTAGTGTGGCACTTTGTGCACCCACTGGTCGCGCTGCCCGTCGCCTGATGGAAACAACTGGCATGTCAGCGAAAACGATTCATCGTTTATTAGAATTCGATCCAAGTATTTTTGCTTTTCGACATCATCAGGAAAATCCTTTGCCTATTGACGTATTAATCGTTGATGAATCTTCGATGATCGATTTGATGTTATTTCATAGTTTATTAAAAGCACTACCTGATCACACGACACTTATTTTAGCAGGCGACGTCGACCAATTACCTTCTGTCGGTTCGGGTGCCGTATTACAAGATTTAATTCATTCTGGCGTCATTCCTGTGGCACGTCTCACAGAAATTTTTCGCCAAGCAGCAGGCTCGGAAATCATTCAAAATGCACATCGTATTAATCATGGTAATCTACCCATACAAGGCGATAAAAAAAGTGATTTCTTTCTTATTTCAGCAGAAACACCTGAAGAAATTCGTGAACAATTACTCTCCCTTGTTGCTCATAGAATTCCTAGCAATTTTCAATGTAATCCCATTCGTGATATCCAAGTGCTCACGCCGATGAATCGTGGCGGATTAGGTAGCATTGCTCTCAATAGCGATTTACAAAAATTATTAAACGGTCACGCAGAACCCAAACTAACCCGATTTGGTTGGACTTTCGCGCCGGGTGACAAAATCATTCAAACAATTAATAACTACCAAAAAGAAGTATTTAATGGCGATATCGGTCATATCCAAGCAATTCATCAAGAAGAAGGTCAAGTCACAATTGATTTTGAAACACGTCTCATCACCTATGATTTTAACGAACTTGATGAAATTGCATTGGCGTATGCAATCAGCATTCATAAAAGCCAAGGCAGTGAATTTCCAATTATCGTCATGCCGCTTGCCACACAACATTACGCTTTGCTTGCACGCAATTTATTATATACAGGTGTGACGCGTGGCAAAAAATTAGTTGTATTGGTCGCTCAAAAAAAAGCCGTACAAATTGCCGTCAGCAATAATCAAGAAAACCGGCGCCTGACTCGGCTTGCCGGTCGACTGATGGAAGCATGGGATGCGAAAAATAAATAATCGTCATAGATCAGTGGGTGTGTGTTTTTTTGCTTAACTACATATCAGTCGTCCATCGGCTGTTGAAAGTGATCAAAGCCATGCCCTTTCTGATGACATGAAGCGTACTTTTATCAGTAAAATGCAGTTTGCTGTTTGGCAATTGCGGTCAGTTAAGCAAAAAAACACACCCCACTGATCTATTACAAATACTCATTGTCCGCATATCACGCCATTCATCACCAAAGACTCGACCGGATTATCCCCGACTTTCATGGCTACTGGCGTGCCATCATTTAAAAATCCTTGTAAATTAAACGTCCCTGCGCCAGTGTTAGCATACATTTTTCCAGCTATTCCGACGGTTTTATTGGTGGTCGTAAAACTCAGTCCTTGATCTGCCCAAATCTGTCGGACATTATTTTTCATCAAGAGTGTCCCATTCATCACGACATTTCCGCTGCCATCCACCGGGAAGCCAGAGAACTTAACGCCTACTTGGAAAATATCAACTTTGACATCCCACATCGGTATTGACGTAATTGTTGGTGTCACTAACATACACGTACCGCCCGTTGTCCCTTTATATTGATATGTCACCGTCAATGTCGATGTTTGATTTGCAGTAATCATCGCTTGTGCCGCGGACAAGGTGCTGGTGCAAGTGCCTGTTTGCCCACCACCGGCAGGAATAGCATTTGCAGAAGCTAATGCCACTGTATGCAAACCAGTCGCCACCACACGAGAAACACCATTCGACACGGTAAATCCTGTTCCTGTCGTACTACCATCTAAATACAGGGTATCAGCTGCATTTGCGCAACGTGTATCGGAGCCTGTCGCGACACTCAGTCGTAACGTGCCTGTCGCGGGTGCTGCTTGATAACGGTACGTCACTGTCACAGTGCTCGTTGTATTTTTTACAATCGTCACCTGAGAAACACTTAACGTTGATTGACACTGTCCACCTGTGACAGCAATACCCGTTTCCGAAGCAAGTTTTAAAGTATGATTTCCCGTAAGCAGCGTTTTATTTAGCCCTGCAGGCAAGGTAAACGTACTACCTGTCAAACTGCCATCGACATACAACGTATCGACTGCACCCGTACATTTTGCATCCGACGCCGTCGCAACCGTAAGTTGTAATGTCCCTTGATCGGGTGCAGGAGTAGGCGTAAAAAGATAACTTGCACTGAGATTACCAGGCACACTCACCGTATTTGCACTCAATGTACCTTTACAAATTCCGCCAGTCACCAAAATAGGTTGCGTCGCAGAACCTAATGCCGCTGTATAAGGCCCACCGACTGGCATCGTATAAGTAAATGCTGTATTACCTAGCGTAAATTGCGGTTTGTCGCCCGAACTTAAGATTAATGAATCCGTGCCGCCTAGGCATTGTGCTGGCACTCCTGAAGGAAACGATAACGTTAAATTACCTTGTGGGACAGAAGCAGGTTCTGTGCCATAAAGTAACGTGTAACGCCCATTATTCACTTCATAAACCGGGACATTTTTCACACTCTTGTAAACATTATTACTTCCCAATCCTGCATACGACCAATCTTTCGTATAATCATGATTCCAAGAGAAACGGAATTGTAATTGCGTTTCCTTGGAAGAAATACTTCTTTCGTCACCACCCGGATAAATCGGGATATCTTTAAACCAGACCTCTACATAATAAATTTGTTTAGCTGCATCGAATAACGTCAGTGGCGAAATCACCGCACGAGCATCCGTGCTATACGTACTCACCGCAACTGTGCCACCCGCTGGCTTATCTGCCAAATTTAAGAAATACCGTACGGCAAGATTCTTACTGACGCGCGCCGGCCAGGCACTATGATTCGTTGCGAGTAAACTCACTTGGATACTCGATGTGCCGCCACTGCTCTGTGCAGATTGCACCGAACCATTTGTAAAAATTTGATCGGCAGGTGGATTTTCTAAGACAGCAGTCGGTGGAAATTGGCTAGCAGGCAAAGTCGCACCACCGTATTCCGCATACAAAGCAGCTAATGCACCGGTAAAGCCCGCGTTGTAATCTAAGGCAACTTCATTCCCAATATAATCATTACGATCATCAACCCATGTATCATTTGCATCTTTCGGGCCACCCACTAACCCCCCATAGGCAATGTGACGATTATCTTCTGGATGCTGTACGTCATTATTGCCACTCCAGCGACCTTGAGCAGTTGCATGATGTGGGTTTTTAGGAAAATTCGGCCCCATCCCACAAATAAAACTTTGATTCTTTGGATTCACTCCCAAAATATAATCAATTTGTTTTTTTGCAAATGCATCATAAGTATTCACAGAAAAATAAGTATCGTATAGCAATGCACCAAAAGCTGTTGTCGCTGCATAACGTGCGTTACCCCATGGCGCTAAAGCAGACGCAATGGCTAAACCACCTGCAGAAAAAATATGATCTGTGCTGCCTTTCGACCATGCATCTAACCACGCTTGTGCAGATTGTTTTGCTTTTAGTTGATTCGCATTCGTACTAGGTAAAAATTTTGCCATCAATAAATATGTGCCATACGATTTATCATCCCATGACAACGTGGAAATCGTATTACCAAAAGGCACATATTTTTCTGCAACAGCCAAATACGTTGGATCTTGTGTTGCACGGTATAACCACATGGCAGACCACGCCACTTCATCTTCATAGCCACTCCAAGAATTATAGAAAAGCGCCACATCTGCTTTTAACCAGCCGCCATCCGAAACACGGCCCATATTCTCTGAATATTTTCCTTTCGTCGGGACATTAACCAACGTGTTATAAATCGCTTTCGCTGTATTCAGCAATGTTTGTGCATAAACTGGGTCTGTTGCTTTGAATGCCAATGAAGACGCTGCTAACGCTGCAACTGTTTCGCCCGCAAGATCGGTGCCTGGATGGACGACATCAACATAATACCCATAACGCGGTAATTTTTTATCAATACTGGCTTGATCCACGACTTCGAATGGCATCCATAATGCACTATGTTCTGCACTGACACTATCAGGACTCACTTGACCATATAATCTGCTGTTCTTTGCATCCCAGCATTTTAATAAATAATCTGTCCCCCAACGTAAATTGGCTAATATCGCTTGTAACTGGCCGCTCTGCGTATAAGCATTCTGAAAATCTACTACCCCCCAAGCCAGCAATGTCATAGAAGCTGCCATTGGAAAATTAAATTTGACGTTATCCCCGGCATCCGCAAAGCCACCACCAAGATCAATCACGCCTTCCGTATTAGGCAACGCATAATCTTGTAAAAAAGAATCGCCGCGCCAATACACCCGATTCGCTAGAACACCCGTGGCAGCGGAGAGCTTGCCGAGTCGCTGAATATCATAAAAAAAAATGGATTTTTGTAACGCTTCACCATAATTCGGTGAAGCAGCAAAAGCGGGAGAGAGCACACACGAGAAAAATAATCCAATTAAAGCAAGCATAAACCATTGTCGGATCTTACTCAAACACTGCATAAGGACCTCCCTGTCCTCAAAAACTCTATACAGCCTACTGCGAAATGGTTGTTACTGACAAGCCATTCCTAATTTACGCAAACGAATCATCCCTTCGATTTTCGCCAGTGTTTGCAATAAAGAAGTATCAATTTCTGAATCCACATCAACAAGTGTATACGCAATCGTCTGACATGAGCCATTCTGTAATCCGACAATATTCATTTTTAACGCTGCTAATTTGGCTGTAATTTGCGCCACCATCCCTGGACAATTTTCATGTGTGAAGGCAATGCGTTGTGCCGATGGATGATCAGGTAAAGCAATATTAGGGAAATTTACGGCATTCTCTAAAATACCTTTTTCTAAAAAATTTCTTACTTGATTCACGATCATCACTGCACAATTTTCTTCTGCTTCACGGGTGGATGCACCCAAATGAGGAAAACTAATGACGCGAGGATGCGATTTTAATAACAAATTTGGAAAATCGTTCACATAGGCTGAGATTTTTTCTGCCTCTAGTGCCGCCAAAATAGCTTGCGAATCAACAATTTCACCGCGTGAAAAATTCAACAATACTGCACCTTTTTTTATATTTTGTAATGCATTTTGTCCAATCATGCCACGTGTCGCATCAATTAATGGCACGTGTAGTGTAACAAAATCTGAGGTCGCTAATAATGTCTCAATCGTTTGCGCTTGCCGCACGTCGGAAGATAATTCCCACGCATTTTTTACCGTAATTGCGGGATCATAACCTTGAATATGCATCCCTAATTGTGCTGCTGAATTAGCTACTTTCACACCAATATTCCCTAGCCCAATCACACCTAATGTTTTACCGCGTAATTCAAAACCTGCAAATTGTTTTTTATTTTTTTCGACTAGGGTATTTAATTCATTCTCATTCACAGCATTTAATGCACGTACATACTCTGCCGCCGAAATTAAATGACGACTTGCCATCAACATCGCAGCGATAACTAATTCACGCACTGCATTTGTATTCGCACCCGGTGTATTCATCACTGGAATACCTAAACGCGCAAATTTTTCTAATGGAATCGTATTCGTCCCTACACCCGCGCGGCCCACCACAGCAACAGACTCCGATAGAGGAAAATCATGCATATCGTGTGAACGGACTAAAATCGCATCCGGTTGCGCGATAGTGTCTGCAATATGATAAGATTCCGCCGGAAAACGAGCAAGGCCAGCATTGGCCAAGGAATTGAGCACCTGAATGCGATACATTTTATACCTATCTCCTAAAAAGTAACGTGAGAAAAAATCGCTATGCTACCAAAAGACTGGCAACTACCGCTTCCTCTTGATGCAATTATTTTTGATTGCGATGGCACCTTATCTCGCATCGAAGGCATTGATACACTTGCAAGTTGGCACCATGTGGCTGAACCTGTCAAAGCATTGACAGCCCGCGCAATGGCAGAAACAGGTCTCACACCAACTATCTATCATGAACGTTTACACATGACACGTCCTTCACAGCATGACATGATACGCCTTGGTAAAAAGTATATTGCTGAACTCACCGAAGATACGCAGTCAGTCATTCGTACGTTACAAAAACTTGAGAAAAAAATTTATATTATTTCTGCAGGATTAACGCCATCCATCTTACTACTTGGAAATTTTCTAAATATAGAACAATCCCATGTTTTTGCGGTAAATATCCAATTTGATACAGAAGGTCATTATATTGATTTTGATAGAAACTCGCCGCTTGCCACCAATCAAGGCAAATGTGTTATTGTCAATCAATTAAAAAAACAGCATGAGAATATCGGCTATATTGGTGATGGCTTAAATGACTGTCCAGTCATGCCACTTGTTAATCGCTTTGTTGGTTACGGCGGTGCTTATTTTCGTGAAACAATTGCTGCACGTTGTCAATATTATATTACTTCAGCCTCTATGGCACCTCTGCTACCACTCATTCTCACAGCGAAAGAATCTTCTCAATTGCAATCCATGGATAGGACACTTTGGGAAAAAGGATATTATATGCTATTGAATAATAATGTACGTTTCTCTTCTCTGTGAAATGATAAAACAAATAATATAATTTATTTTATGCTAGAATAAAAAAAACAATTTATATAAATGACGTATTTTTTTATATTTCTATGGAATCATAAATAATGATAACGCCACGCATTATTAAGAAATACCCGAATCGACGCCTGTATGATACAGAAGCAAGTTGCTATATTAAACTTGATGATATTAAAAAATTAGTCATTGCTAACCAACCTTTTTGTGTGATTGATAATCGAACAGAAGAAGATGTGACATGTTATATTTTATTGCAAATTATCAATGAAGAAGAAACAGGACAATCACCTTTTTTTACCCGCGAAATCTTACAAGCGATTATTCGATTTTATGGTAATCCACTACAACAATCGATGCGAGAATTTTTAGAAAAGGGATTTGCTTCATTCGCCAGCTTGCAACCAAATATAAAAGACTATTTACAAAAATTCCAACAAGCAGCCAATAGTCAAAACCCTCTCGAAAAAATCACAGAATTAACAAAAGAAAATATTGCACTATGGCAGTCTTTTTTCAATAAAACAGAAACAGATCATTCGAATGATTCGGAAAAAAATAAAAATCGTAAAAATAGGTAACTACTCAGGTAGTCAGGATTTTTTACTTGACTGCATAACACGAGTCCCGCAGAGACAGTACTTTATTCAAGCTGCGCCCTTTCATGATTTATGAAGGGCATTTCCATTGGTAAAATGCAACCTGCTGTTGGGCGATGGCGGTCAGTCAAGTTAAAAAATCTGACTACCTGAGTAGTTACAAAAATAGTCAATATTAGTAATAGCTCAGGTAGCAATGTTGCGCTTATTCAACATTCGCGTTTTACACATAAATTCGATCGCCCTCATGTGGAGCAAAACAACGCGTCTTGGAACGATAGGATTTTAAATACGCGCGCGCTTTTTTTAATTTTAAATCAATTTCTCTATCCATTTGCGCAGGATCATGATGAAATAAAAAAACGCGCTGAACATTTGCTGCATGTACTAACTTCATCGTATGACTTACCGAAGAATGCCCCCAACCCATTTTCTTTTCGTATTCATGATCCATATAGGTTGTATCAATTACCACACTCTCTGCATTGTGAATAAATTTTTTCAGTCGCTCAATATACACCGCATCGAAATGGACAGACTCTTCAGGATACAATTCATTATCTGCAATATAGCAAAATGCTTTATTTTGATATGAAATTCGGTAACCCATGCAACCGCCAGGATGATTCAATAGGAACGTTTCAACCTGCAAAGGACCTATAAAAAATGTCTCTTCACCTAAATTACGAAAAGAAAGTGTTGCCATAAATTCATTAATTGTCACGGGAAAATAAATACTATCCATTTGACCAGAAATTAAAGCTCGAATATCCATTGCACCATGCGTTGTCCCCATAATCTCAAAAACATTATGCGCCATATATAACGGTTCAAAAAAAGGTAAGCCATTAATATGATCATAGTGTGGATGCGAAATAAAAATTTTTGCATCTAATGGGAAACGATTTTCATGAACGAGAAAACGTGAAAGCTCTTTAATCCCTGTGCCGGCATCAAAAATGAGAAAATATTTCCCTACTGTTAACGTAATACAACTGGTGTTCCCACCATATCGCACCGTTTTTTTTCCTGGAACCGGTAACGTCCCTCGCACACCCCAAAATTGTACTTGCATGCGTTCATCATTCGACGGCTGCTTTCTATCCATGAAAGCGACTCTCCATTTATTCATAAACGCGTACTAAAAAATTATCGCCTTACTTTTCGCATAAATCAAAGAGCGTTACTCTTAGCCAGCCATCAAATCCACACGCTCCCATGTTTGGGACCGTCCAAAAAGTGGGACACCGATATAACCATGTACGCGTAATTTTTTTCCATTCTCTGCTAATCGCAAAGAACACTTATAGGTTTTACCATTTTCAGGATCAAGAATTTCGCCTTGCCCCCATTGTTTTTCCAAAGGCTTTAAACCTGACAAAATAACCATGCCAACAATTGGTTGATTGTGCCATTTTCCTCTGCACGCAACACAGCGTTTATCAGGAGATTCACCTTGCTTTGGAAAAATTTGGATGACTTCACCCGCAAGTTGCTGATTTTGTGTTCGCCAGATACGAATAATACTCTTTGGCTTACCTGTCACATCATCGATTGTTCGCCAATAGCCTATTGGCGTTGCTGTATTACTTTGCGCTATCGCCACAGACCCTAAAAGGGTTTGCATCATGCAACCCAACAACAAAACAGCCACTAAATACTTTTTAAGCGTATGTTTGCCTACCTGCATCATCATCACTCCCTGAAGAAATTATCGATTGTTTTATTGCTTGCAGAATATGTTGTTTCACCGTTTCAACATCTGCTGTGCCATCGATCCGAATATATTTTGGTGCGTGTACGTTATCAACGGCTGCTTGTTCAGCATAATAGTTTACTAATTTTTCTGTTTGCTCGTGATACAGTTTTATGCGTTTCAGCACGGTTTCTTCTGTGTCGTCCGGACGCTGCACCAGCGGCTCACCAGTGATATCATCTAAGCCTTCTCGCTTTGGCGGCTGATGGACAACATGGTATACGCGACCTGAAGCAGGATGCACACGACGGCCGGCTAATCGCTCAACGAGTACTGCATCAGGCACATGAATTTCTATCACATAATCAAGATCAATTTGATTTTGCTGCAAGGCATCAGCCTGTTCTAACGTACGAGGAAAACCATCTAACAAAAAACCATTCGCACAATCTGGCTGTCTCAAACGATCACTGACAAGCGCTATCATCATTTCATCAGACACCAAGCCACCCTCAGCCACCGTTTTCTGCACTTGCTGGCCTAACGGCGTGCCCGCTTTTATTGCCGCACGCAAAATATCACCGGTTGAAATTTGCGGAATATGACATGCTTCCATAATGAACTTGGCTTGAGTCCCTTTCCCCGCCCCTGGACATCCAAGCAGAATCAGACGCATTATCTAAACACCCCTTCCAATTTGACCCAAAATAGGCCGCCTATTCTAGTAGACAATCGGGAAAAATGGCTAGAAATTTCCACCTTCTATTCTTCCACCCGCCCAGTAAAGGGTATTCCCCTTGTATACTGTTTAAGAATTGTTAAAGCATACTGACTACCTGTCTCTCGCCAAAGTTCATAAGCTTCTAGTGGCATAAGACAAGATTGCATATCTTGCTGACGGATAGATTGCAAAACATCCATCAACGGCACGAACTGCTGCTCCAAACTAGCATATAAATCATTCTCCTTCTCTGAAATCACTCGATAAGCCAAACGCCCAAGGTTGACGAAATAACTAATACGCACAAGCCGCTTAGTCGCCACTCGAGGATAAAGCCCCGACAAGAGTAAACATCGATCACCCACACCCTGCAAAACAACCGTCCGTAGGGTTGGCGACAAATGCATCCCTTCAAGAAAAGTCGGTGCAACACGCTGATTCGCAAGATCTGTCCGGCTTAGATAGCGTGCCAACAAAAAAACCAAATAAGTCTCCATCTCTGCATTAAGCGAGACCGAACAAGATGCTTCAGCATCATGTATCATCTGTAGCCATAATGCAGTATCGGTGGAATGCGTTAAAATCTGCATATAAAGACCTCGTTGGGCGAACCCTCACTTTAAGTATAGAATACGATGAGACTTATTGCTCTTGGTAATCCTATGAAAACAGCTTTTATTTCCGACCTCCATTTATCGGCTAACCACCCTGAAAATACTTCATTATTTTTACATTTTATGGAAGATTGCATTAATAACAATCTTGATGCGTTATATATTCTAGGTGATTTTTTTGACTATTGGATAGGTGATGATCTGATTCGCCCGCATGAAAAAGAGATTATCCATGCACTCCATCAAGCGACCCGAAAAGGGTTGCCAATTTATTTCATGCACGGCAACCGCGATTTTCTTATTAGCAAAAATTTTTTACGTGCCAGCGGCTGTCAGCTCATACCAGAAGAACACGTCATTTCTCTCTATGGCATACCCACACTGTTGATGCATGGTGACACGCTATGTACGCAAGATGTTACTTATCTAAAATTTCGTCGCTTTGCACATCACCCTGTTATTAAAAAATGTTTTTTATGCTTACCGCGCTTTATCAGAGAACGTATTACCAAAAATCTACGTCAAAAAAGTAATCTCTATACAGCAAAAACAGATGCCAAGTTAATGGATGTTACCTCCACTGCAGTCGTCGCCGTGTTACAAAAATATCAATCATTCCACCTTATTCACGGCCATACACACTTGCCTGCTACCCATACATTTATACTAAATAATCAACACGCAACACGTACAGTGCTACCCGCATGGCACACACAAGGCGGGGCATTGATTTGTCATGCAGACGGATCACAACAAACTAAATTTTTCTCTCTACCGCATTACCTTTCGCCTTTTAAATAATGCGCTATATTTAAAAAATCTCTTAGTTATTCCGGAATAACCCTAACGATGATCAGGTTAATGCTAGGTTCGATTTATTAATGCTCATGATACGATTTTTTCTCTAGGATTCAGCTTCGCAGCGACAGCAAGGAGACACATGTCCATGAAAAATAGGATAGCCGTTGTCACAGGCGGTATGGGTGGTATTGGGACCGCTATTTGTCAGCACCTTCATGCACAAAATTCAAGAGTCATTGCTACCTATCATCGTAACGGCGATCATGAAAGCGCGCGAGCTTGGCAAGCAGAACAACGCAAAGCCGGATTTGATATTGCGATTAAACACGTCGATGTCACCGATTTTGGTATGTGCGCGCAAATGATCATGGAAGTCGAAGAAGAATATGGCGCGATTGATATTCTGGTCAATAATGCCGGCATTACTTGTGATGTACCACTCTGTCGCATGCAACCAGAACAATGGAAAAGTGTGCTAGAGACTAATCTAGATAGTATTTTTAACGTCACACGTCACGTGATTAACGGCATGGTAGAACGTTATTATGGCCGCATTATTAATATTTCGTCGATCAACGGACAGAAAGGCCAATATGGTCAATCCAATTATGCTGCTTCTAAAGCCGGCATCCATGGATTTACGAAGAGTCTCGCACAAGAAGTCGCTTCGCGCGGCATTACTGTCAATACCATTTCACCTGGCTATATTGAAACCGAAATGGTGTTAGCTGTCCCCGAATTAATACGTGAAAAAATTATCAAACAAATCCCCGTCGGGCGTCTTGGTCGACCACAAGAAATTGCTCGAGCGGTCACATTTCTTGCTTCACATGAAAGTAGCTTTATTACCGGCTCTAATTTAACAATCAATGGTGGACAATATTTATTGTAGTGACGAAATGCTAACGATACACTCTAGTAGACTGATTCATACATTTTGTCTATTTTGTCATCCTGCGGGATCCAGAGAAACACTCATATAAACTGGATACCGCGCATAAAGCGCGGTGTGACAGAATAAATGAATCAGTTTACAAGTACCTAATAAATTATATGAAAAGGTAACAGATCGGTGGGGGGATTTTTTTCTATTTCAGAAACAAACACTGTGCATCTTTGGCAAGTCGATAGCACGTTATTACAACCCCATACAGCAAAACTGATACATAGTCTCAACCCAGAAGAGCGAGAACGCGCAGCACGTTTTCTTGCTCCCTTACACCGCGATCGCTTTATTATCGCACGCAGTTTGTTACGCCAGATCTTATGTTTCTATACACAGCAACCAGCAGAGACCCTTATTCTTCAAAAAGGTCCTCATGAAAAACCTTTTTTAGACCCGCACAGTACAAAAATCACATTTAATCTCTCACACTCTGATAACCAAATTATTTACGCGATTGGAAACACGATTGATCTCGGTATTGATATTGAAAAAATGCGTGACACCATTGATTTTGCGATTGCAAAACGTTTTTTCGCAAAAGAAGAATATCAAAAGCTGGACACTTTACCACTAACAGAAAAAATGCCAGCTTTTTATCGCTTTTGGACAGGCAAAGAAGCTGTCATCAAAATGACAGGCGAAGGCATTTTTGCTAATTTATCAGAGTTTTTTTTAGATGAGACAAAAGAAAAGCAAACTATTTTGCTAAAAAAAAATCGCAAGTGTCATCTGCAATTTTTAACTGCACCAACAGCTCCCTATCAGGCGGCACTCGCTACACCTGAACCGGTTGAAATTACCGCGTGTTGGCGCTTGAATGAACATGTTAACCCAGAGAAAGTTCAATCTTTATGTTTTTCTCCAAAATAATAACCAATAATCAATGTCGCAATAGGGGGTAAAACGGTTTTACACGCATCAAAAATCGCATTATCGTGGGTAATCACCGTCACCAACATCCCCACTAAAAAAAGTAACGCAAGACCCGATAAAATACTTTTAGCAAAGGATAATCGATGCACCGGCGTTACTTTTTGTTCTTTGAGTGGGGAAATTGTTGTAATTATTTCGCTATCCCTGTCTTCAATCATAGAAATTCCTGTTTTGCTGTAACTACTCAGATAGTCAAGATTTTTTAACTTGACTGACCGCCATTACTAAACAGCAGGTTGCATTTTACCAATAAAAATGCGCCTCATAAATCATGAAAGGGCGCAGCGATGATAATGTGCGGTCTCTGCGCGACCCGTGTTATGCAGTCAAGTTAAAAATTCTTGACTACCTGAGTCGTGACGTTTTGTTTTTATGCCCCCTCGACACACTTTTATTTTTTTATTCCATGCCTGTAATAATAATTTCGCGTTTTTCGCCATCTTTTGTTTCAATAATAATGCGATCGCCTTTTTCAACATGTCGTGTCAATGCATGCACAATCCCAACGGAACGTCGAACAGTATCAGATACACTAGGCGCATGAATCTTTTGCTGCACCTCATTTAATTCACGGATCGTCTGATCTTGCATTTTAACTTGTATCAACTTTGCAGTTTGCATAGCCTATCCTCGTAATGACATTACACTGACAAACGTCAGTTTAACGTAATACCTAAGAAATGCATACCTACTGACTACACATACTTGCCCCATTGCATAGTTGACTGGCATAGACATCACTAAGCTATTTTTGATGTTATAGCGCAACTTCACGCGCTTTTTTTTAAATTAATCAATCTAATCATATAGATATAAAAAATTAAACGAAATCACTTTCTTTGCCACATTGTCTGTAATTAGGCTTATACTACTTATATAGGATAAAAATAAACCAAAGAGGTATCGATATGACTGCGATCCATATCACCATCCGCGATATGCCCGACTCTCTCTCACTCAAAGAAACCATTCGTCGAAAAGCAGAAAAACTCAGCCAATATTTTTCAAAAATCCACCAATGTCGTATTGTGTTATGCATGCCGCAAAAGCACCAACATCAAGGTAAGTTATATAGCTTACGTATTGAGCTAACAGCTCCCGGCAAGGAATTTGCTGTAAGCCATAAGCTCAATGAAAACATTGGTATTGCAATCCGTGACGCATTCGATGCCTTGCGCCGACAATTAGAAGATTTTGCCCAAAAACAACGGCAACGTTATCGGCAACGCCATGCTCGCCGCATAAATGGATTTGCCATGAAAAATGCCTAAATTAACAATGCAGTGATTGCAACCAACTAGATGGCCGAACCCGGCTTTCATTGGTCTCTTCCCCATCATTCCGCGAAATTGTGATCATAAATGCGTAGAAAACTTCCTTTCTTTGCAAAAAAAGATCGCTTTATATAACATAACACGCTATTTTTAAACACAGTTTACTTCAATTGTTCACGTACACGAGAGGAAGGCATGCAAAACGGCAAAGGGTTGACGCTGTTCACCCTTATTTTACTGATTACAGGTGCTGTTGACAGTATTCGCAACCTGCCTGCCGCGGCTCTGTTTGGCCCCTCTCTCATTTTTACCTTTTTGATCGCTGCTTTCATATTTCTTATTCCAGCCGCCCTAATTTCAGCACAACTTGCAGCACGACCCGGTACTGCGCACGGTGTTTATCATTGGACGCGCGCTGCACTTGGCGATCATTTCGCTTTTATCGCTATTTGGTTGCAATGGGTAAGTAATTTAGTTTGGTTCCCAACCATTTTGTCTTTTATTGGGGGCGCACTCGCATGGCTGATATCCCCCACACTCGCACAAAATAAACTATGGCTTGTTAGCATTATTCTCAGTTTATTCTGGAGTGTCACATTTATTAATTTAAGAGGTATTCGTGTTTCTGCTTGGTTTGCCAGTTTCTGCGCGATTACTGGCTTAATTATTCCTGTCGTTGTCATTCTTATTTTAACAGGTTTATGGCTACTCTCTGGGAAACCATTACATATTCATTTCACCATGCATAATACAGTGCCTAATCCTCTTAATCCACAAAGCTGGGTATCCCTTACTGCTATTATGACATCGTTCCTCGGTATAGAACTCGCTGCGGTGCATGCACGCGATATTGCAAATCCACAAAAGAATTTTCCACGCGCACTGGGTCTCTCGGTGATTGTTATTTTAGTAACAATGATCACAGGGTCACTGGCGATTGCAATTGTCTTGCCACAAAATGAAATCAGTTTAGTGAACGGTGTTTTACAAGCATTTAGCCATTTCTTTGCTGTTTGGCATCTCGCCCCACTCATGCCCATTATGACTGGCATGATTATTATTGGCAGTATTGGCGGCATTATCAGTTGGACAATTTCACCTGCCCGGGGTTTATTACAAGCAGGCGAAGCAAATTATTTACCGCCTTTCTTACGTACGCTAAATCGTCACGGCGTTGCCCGCAATTTACTCATCACCCAAGCAATGTTAGTTACTTTATTTTGTCTAGCGTTTCTGGTGATGCCAAGCATCAATGGCTCATACTGGTTATTAACTTCATTAAACACCCAACTCTATACACTCATGTATGTTATTTTATTTATTGGTGCATTCAAAATGGCACGCGACAATACATTAACACCTACCTCAGGATTTACTATCCCTGGTGGAAAATGGGGATTAAGTATCGTTTGCGTGATAGGATTATTTGGTTGCATCCTCACAGAAGTGATTGGCTTTTTACCGCCCGAGACAATCAACACAGGTAGTGCGATGCATTATGAAATGATATTCGTAACGAGCATGATTATTTTATTACTGCCTGCACTACTTTTATGTCTTTATCGTGACAAAAGAGAGAAAATAGCACTGAGCCCTAATATAGTTTAAGGACATTATTCACAATAGGAAAAGAAAATGCAGAAGGATGCTGTTGTCATTGTTGCGATTGCGCGCACACCACAAGGTAATTTGTCAGGCTGCTTAAAAGACTTCACTGCACCACAATTGGGTGCCGCCGTATTACGTGCATTAATACAAAAAACCGCACTTCCACCAGATAGTATTGAAGAAGTCATGATGGGTTGCATTTTATCTGCCGGCATTGGTCAAGCACCCGCTAGACAAGCGGCGCTGCTTGCTGATTTATCTAACCATACGCCATGCACAACCATCAATAAAATGTGTGGGTCCGGTATGAAAACCATCATGTTAGCCCGTGATGCAATTCTCAGCGGATCGCGTGATTGTATTCTCGCGGGTGGCATGGAAAGCATGACGCAAGCGCCTTATCTTTTACCACACGCACGCAGCGGTTTTCGATTGGGACATGCAGCCTGTATCGATCATCTCATGTGTGATGGTTTAGAAAATGCTGCAGATAAAAAACCGATGGGCTATTTCGCAGATCTTTGCGCACAAACAGAAAACATCAGTCGAGCAAAACAAGATGCTTTTGCACTCACCTCATTTGAACGTGCTCGCACAGCGATTCAAAAAAAATATTTTTCCCGTGAAATTACTCCACTTTCGCAACAAATACGTACTGGCACGCAAATCATCGATACAGATGAACACCCCAACTCTGTCATGATTGAAAAACTCACGCAATTAAAACCTATCTTTATGGAAAACGGGACCGTCACGGCGGGCAATGCTTCATCGATTGCCGATGGGGCCGCTGCTGTTTTAGTAATGAGTGAAAAAAAAGCTCACGCCCTTGGTTTAACGCCATTAGCACGTATTATTGGCCAAAGTACACACGCACAATCACCCGAAACGTTTACCACTGCGCCTATTCACGCCATTAAAAAATTATTACATCAAATTCATTGGGATATGAAAACGATCGATTTATTTGAAATTAACGAAGCATTTGCCGTTGTGACACTTGCTGCCATGCAAGCGCTTGCGATTCCTCACGAAAAACTGAATATTCATGGAGGTGCGTGTGCACTTGGTCATCCCATTGGTGCAAGTGGTGCACGTATTGTGGTGACATTACTCGCTGCATTACAGCAACACGGTTTAAAACGTGGCGTTGCGGCATTATGCATTGGTGGCGGTGAAGCCACGGCAATTGCTTTTGAGACACTATAATTTATTTAAATAAATTGTCACCTCAGAGGAGGGCATGTTGAACGACTTAACTGACCGCAACAGCCAAACAGCTAACTGCATTTTATTGATAAAAGTACGCTTCATGTCATCAGAAAAGACATGGCTTTAATCACTTACAACAGCTGATGGGCAACTGATATGCAGTAAAGTCGTTCAACACGCCCTCCTCTGAGGTGACAATAAATTATTTTTTAATACGGAAAATTGATCAGGGAGATCATCTATGTCGCAACAAAAAACAACTCACGAATTTATTGATCCTATGCTAGCGATGCAAGCACTTGATAACGCAAACGATGGCATCACAATATCCGATATGAACTTACCCGATCAACCGCTGATTTTCGTCAATAAAGCATTCGAACAAATGACCGGTTATACCAGTGCCGAAGTCATTGGGAAAAATTGTCGTTTTTTACAAGGTGATGTACATGATGCGCAAGCACTTGAAGTTATCCGTGAAGCCATCAAAAGTCAAACTGCTTGCCGTGTTGTTATAAAAAACTTTACAAAACAAGGCACCCCATTCTGGAATGAGTTAAGTCTTGCGCCGATTCAAAATGGTGAAAAGAAAACACGGTATTATGTTGGCGTACAAAAAAATATTACTTCTGAAATCATGCAAAAAGAAAAAATTATTTATCTCGCACAACATGATGATTTAACTGGCTTATACAATTACCGTGGTTTTTTCAATCATGCGCACGAACTATTAGAAAAAGCAAATAGTTTAAATTTAAATATCGGCATTGGCGTGGTGGATATCGATTATTTTAAACATATCAACGATACCAAAGGTCATTTATATGGTAATAATATTTTAAAAATGCTTTCCAATGAATTTCTAAGCCAATTTAGTAAAGAAGATGTGATTTCACGTTTAGGTGGGGATGAATTCTTTTTTACTGTTATTTTACAAGACAATCAACCGGATTGGTTTTACCGTAAAATTCGCGAGTCCGTACAAAATGTCAACTCTGTTTTAGCTGGTTCACAACGCATTTCTGTCAGCGCTGGCTTTCATGCAGAATTAGCAAGAGATACGTCACAACTCGATGATCTCATTCGTAAAGCAGATAATATTATGTATCAAAACAAGAAAAAACATCATACAAACAAGGAAAAATAAAGTAACAGCTCAATGGGGGCATTGTTTGATGACTTGACTGACCGCAACAGCCAAACAGCTAACTGCGTTTTAGTGATAAAAGTACGCTTCATGAAATCAGAAAAGGCATGGCTTTGATCACCTACAACAGATGATGGGCAACTGATATGCAATCAAATCATCAAACAATACCCCCACTGAGCTATTACAAAATAAATAAATCTATTAATAACAAAAATCGGGGGATAACAGTTGTTTTTCCGACAATTCTTGCAAAAATTGTGAAAGCGAACACATACCAGATGCGCGATTTGTTTGAATCACATTATTCATTTGCGCAATTTTATCTTCACGAATCAAATGTCGAATGGCCGGTGTTGCTAACATAATTTCAAAAGCGGCAATACGACCTCTGGTTGCTCGTGGCACTAATATTTGTGAAATGACCGCACGCAATGATTCAGACAACATGGTACGCACCGTTTGTTTTTCGCTAGCTGCAAACACATCAATGATCCGTGTTATCACACCAGTTGCAGAATGTGTGTGCAACGTCGCCATGACCAGATGCCCTGTTTCAGCAGCAGTTAACGCCAAACGAATGGTTTCTGCATCACGTAATTCTCCCAATAAAATAACATCAGGATCTTGCCGTAATGCAGCACGCAATGCAGATGCCATATTTTTTGTCTCACGTGAAACTTGTCTTTGATTAATTAAACTTTTTTTATTCGTATGCACAAATTCAATAGGATCTTCAATAGTAATAATATGATAAGATTTTTGCGTATTGAGATAATCCACCATTGCTGCAAGTGTCGTACTTTTCCCTGATCCCGTGGGCCCTGTCACAAGAATTAATCCATTCGGATAGTTCACAATTTCTCTAAAAATAGCTGGCAAAAATAAATCTGCAAAAGAAGGAATACTGCTTGGAATCATACGAAAAACGGCAGCAATGCCTAAGCGTTGCCGAAACACATGACCCCGAAAATGCCCTAATGAGGGAATCGTAAAAGAAAAATCAACTTCTTGCCGTGCCGCTAATTTTTTTTGCTGCAACGTGCTCAGCTGTTTATCTAATAATTTTTGAATACATTTGGCAGTGAATAACGGTAGATTTGTCATTCGAATTAACTGCCCATCTATTCGGAATAGCGGCGGCATATCGGGTGCAAGATGCAAATCGGATGCATGTTGCACTACTGCCAGCGTCAGCAATTCTTCCAATAACATCACGACATCTCCTGTTCTGATGCAACAAAAAAATGCATCGATACTAAATGCAGTTAATTCAGAAAAAAATTTTTAGCAGATTGAATGTCGAATGAAATCATTCATTACAAATAATCATGAGAAATAAAAAATTAGATGAAATCAACACTATTAAGAGAACACGGTATTCTTTATGAAATTAAAAGAAATACCGTGTTTTTAGATTGATGCAATGATCTATTCAGTGATGCTAAATAGATTATTTAGAAACACGCTTTAAACTATCTTAAAATTAATACCATTGACAATTAGCAGCTGTGCCAATACTTGTTGAACATTCATAACTTGCTTCACTTGGTGTTTTGGTAAAATTCTTCAGATCCTCTACACCAACCATGAACCGTTCAATATTTTTAAGCATTAAACCACGGTCTGCGACTTTGAAAAAGTATTTACAGGTCACATACCCTGAACCATATGGCATGCTTGGGCTTACAAAATAATCATCGATATTCACAACAACATCCGTCACTTGCCCTTTATCAATTTGTTGTAACATACCAATCGCATCAGTTGGTTTGATATACCAACCTGCTTGTTGTGCCGTTGCACTGACACTCCACCCACCATCCGATTGATGAACCAAATCATTCAATGACGGGCATAACCCTTTTGCTGCAAAAACACCCGTTGAACTTGCTGCCGCCAACACCATCGCAACCACTTGTTTTTTCAACATGTGCTATCCTCATAAGTTAAGTAATTTTGCGCGCTAATTGTACAGAAATTTAATATATAAACAAATCAAAACAATTACACTGTCACTATTTTGTCTAAAACACTGTTAAATAATAGCCTATATAAAATTTAACCTAATGATTATACTAATAAAAATTTTCACCCAAGAAAAATAGATAGTAGAATCAACGCACAAGAGAAAATTCACTTTTACTTGTATAATCATATAGTTATCTAAAAAACGGGCCGTGAGAACAGGGCCACCTCATATAAAATGGTCTTTTTCTGAACCATTTTTAACAAAAGAAGCTGTCATACCGCGCTTTATGCGCGGTATCCAG
>CAZYJL010000012.1:0-31506 GCA_964647825.1 uncultured Coxiellaceae bacterium
ATCAAAAACCAAATTTAAGATAGAAAAAATATCAAGTTATATGAGGTGGCCCTGCCCGTGAGACATAGGTATCGTTGGTCGTTATCGTTTTGTGACACACTCGCTCACTCGCGACGTCGCACGAAAATATTCTACAGTTTCATTCTCGCTAACGGCGTCATTTCATGCTATTTTTGGCGCCCTCGCAGATTCCGGATAGGTTCTTTTCATGACGGCGCAATCGCAGGTCGATCTTATTGATTTTTCTTCTCTTTCGTCGCTCTCGAACGAGCAAATGCAGCAGTATCTGATAGACCATCAGCTTAGCCTATCTGTGGCGGAAGCCCGGGCAGTACAACATATTCTAGGTCGGATGCCAACGCTGGCTGAATTGGTGCTTTGGTCGATTCAAGGTTCCGAACACTGTTCTTATCGCTCGAGCCGAGTGCATCTCAAAAAAATGATCACCGATGGTCCAAATGTCATTTTGGGTGCGAAAGAAGATGCCGGTATTGTTGCCCTCGCCACCGATAAAATGGGTGTGCGTTATGGCGTGGTGGTCAGTCATGAATCACATAATCATCCCTCGCAATTAGTGCCGTATGAAGGCGCTGCCACCGGTGTGGGTGGCAATATTCGCGATGTGTGTTGTATGGGTGCAGAAGTGATTGCGATTGCGGATAGTTTACGCTTTGGCGATTTAGCAGCTGCCAAAACGCACTGGATTCAGCAAGGCGTGGTGGCAGGAATTGCGGGCTATGGTAATCCTGTCGGTGTGCCGACGATTGCTGGCGATGTGTATTTTGATGCGGGTTATAACGATAATTGTTTGGTCACCGTTGTGACACTTGGCATCGTGCGCGAAGATGAAATCATTCATTCCTATGCGCCTGCTGTGGCAAAAGAAGCGAATAACGAGTATGTGTTTATTTTAGTGGGTAAACCAACCGATCAAAGTGGATTTGGTGGCGCGAGTTTTGCATCGATGGATTTAGATGTCACCAAAGAAGAGAGTCAACGTGGCGCTGTGCAAGAACCGAATGCGTTTTTAGAGCGTCACTTATTAAAAGCGAATTATGCATTATTTCAAAAAATCCATGCGCGTGGTTTGACACAACAAGTGGGTTTTAAAGATTTAGGCGCGGGCGGGATTGCCTGTGCATCGGTTGAATTAGCGGATGCGGGCGGTTTTGGTGCAGACATCGATCTCGATGCCGTGCCTGTGAGTATGGCGAATTTACCTCCTCATGTGGTGTTGTGTGCCGAAACACAAGAGCGTTTTATGTGGATTGTGCCACATCATTTGGCAGATGAAATTTGTGCGCATTATAACGAAGAATTTGCTTTGCCGACTGTCTCATTTGGTGCGTGTGCCAAGGTCATTGGAACGTTGCGACGGGATGGGTATTATCGGGTACGGTCACAGGGTCAAGATATTGTCTATGCGCGCGCTGCTGATGTGACAAAAGGCATTGTGCAAACACGTGAATTTCATCCGCCGGCACGAGTGCCTTGTGAAGAGCCAACACTTTCTTCACCTGAAAATTTCAATGAAATTTTGTTGCAATTATTAGCGCATGAAAATATTGCGTCACGCGATATGATTTTTGAAAAATATGATAAACAAGTGCAAGGTCGAACAATTTTAGAAGCAGGTCTGGCAGATGCGGGTATTTTGCAGCCATTTAATGATGCACAGTATCCGGCTGAGATTCGGCAAGTGGGTGTCGCTTTATCGTTAGATCATTCCCCGCGTTATAGTCGTATTGATCCATATTGGGGTGCGGTGAATGCAGTCGTAGAAGCCGCGCGCAATGTGACTGCCGTAGGCGCAACGCCCATTGCGATCACGGATTGTTTGTGTTTTGGTAATCCAGAAAAACCCGCACAAATGTGGGAATTTGTCGAAGCGGTGCGTGGCATTGTCGATGCGTGTCGCGCGATTGGCTTAAAAGACTTTCCTGACGCCTCTTTACCTGTTATTGCAGGCAATGTTTCATTTTACAATGAATCGACACACGGCGCGATTCCACCAAGCCCAATGATCAGTTGTTTGGGCAGTGTGGCGGATGTCAAAAAAGTCGTGACGCGTGATTTTAAAGCAACAGATTCTTTGTTGTTATTAACTACGCCACGTGCAGATGAATGCGGCGGCAGTATTTATTATGCATTATTCAATACACTCGGCGCGAATGTGCCAAAACCTGATTTGGCAAGTATTGGGAATGAATTGCGCGCAGTGCAAGAAGCAATGGCAGAAAACTGTGTGCTTGCCGCGCATGATATTTCAGAAGGTGGCTTAGCGATTGCGCTCGCAGAGATGAGTTTTACAAATCATATTGGTGTCGATGTGCAATTGCCGGGTGAATTAGCTAATGAAAAAAAATTATTTTCAGAAACGGGTGGCTTTATTTTAGAAGTGGCGCCGGCGCAATTGAAAAAAATAAAATCTATTTTCGCAAAACATCATAGTGCGTTTAGCGTGATTGGCCGCACAACAGCTAAAAAACAGTTAAATATGCAGGATTGTGTGATGTTAGATATTGCGGTGGCGGCACAAGCACATCAACAAGGTCTAAGGAAAAAATGTGTATGACAATGATTGATTATGCCGCGGCAGGTGTGAATATTGCGGCGGGCAATGAAACTGTAAATCGTATCAAAAAACAAGTCGAAAGCACGTTTTCTAACGCTGTGTTAACGGGCTTGGGTTCATTTGGTGCGTTATATGATTTAAGTGACATTGTAAAAAATTATAAAAATCCCGTGTTAGTACAAAGTATTGATGGCGTCGGCACAAAAATCATGTTGGCGCGCTTAATGAATCGTTATGATTCCATTGGTCGTGATTTAGTGAGCGCGACCACCAATGATATTGTGGTGCTTGGCGCAACGCCATTAACGTTACTCGATTATATTGCGAATGAAAAATTATCGCCTGGTGTTGTCGAAAGTATTATGCAAGGGATGGTCGCAGCGTGTCGTGAAAATGCGATTTCCTTGGTGGGAGGCGAAACCGCAGAAATGCCAGGCACGTATTTACCAGGCGAACATGATTTAGTCGGTGTCATCACGGGGGTCGTGGAAAAAGATCAAGTGATTACAGGTGAAAACATTGTGCCGGGCGATGTCATCATGGCATTTCCATCGTCAGGATTGCATACGAATGGCTATTCGTTAGCCCGTAAATTATTTTTCGATCAAGGAAATTATACCGTACAAGATGTTTTGCCGGGGTTTACGCGGTCTTTAGGCGATATTTTATTAGAACCGCATTTGAATTATACGCAACCGATTGCTGCATTATTAAAAAATAATATTACGATTCATGGTATGGCGCACATTACTGGCGGCGGTTTAGTTGAAAATTTACCTCGCATTTTGCCGGCGAGTTGTGCGGCAGAAATTCATTTAGGTAGTTGGCCAGTCCAAGCCATTTTTTCAAAAATGCAAGAACTAGGTCAAATTACGCAACTTGAAATGTATCGTACATTTAATATGGGTGTGGGATTAGTCGTGGTGTTGCCGCGTGAACAAGCCGTACTTGCACAAGCAATTTTGCAAGCATTTCCTGCGTTTCCCTTTTATGAAATTGGTCGGATTAAAACCGGCGAAAAAACCGTGGAATGGGCAGCGTGATGAAGATTGCCATTATTCAATTTCCAGGATCGAATTGTGAACGTGAAACCGCAATGGCGGTGCGACGTGCCGGGATGGAACCGGTTTCTTTTTTGTGGAATCAACCAGCAGAAATACTCTCCACTTGTGCAGGTTATATTTTAGTTGGCGGATTTTCGTATGAAGATCGTTCACGTGCGGGTGTGATTGCGGCGCGTGATCCATTAATGCAAATCATTCGTGCAGAAGGTGAAAAAGGTAAACCCATTTTAGGTATTTGTAATGGCGCACAAATTTTAGTGGAAGCAGGACTGGTGCCGGGATTACCGCACTATCAATTAGCGATGGCATTAACTGAAAATCGTCGTGAAGTAAAAGGTGATGTCATCGGTACAGGTTTTTATAATGCATGGGTACATATGCGGTTATCCGATCATTACCAACTCAATGCATTTACCAGCTTATTATCGCCAGAAACGATTTTGCATCTTCCGGTGGCGCATGCAGAAGGACGCTTTGTCATTCCGCCAGCATTGTTGCAAGAAATGCAAACACAAGGGATGCATGTTTTTCAATACTGTGATGCCGCGGGGGAAATTCACTCTTCTTTTCCAGTGAATCCCAATGGTTCCGTGGCGAATATTGCAGCGGTTTCCAATCGTGCGGGCAATGTCTTAGCGATGATGCCGCATCCAGAACGCACCACAGCGGGCGATCCGATTTTTCAGTCGATGCGAGAGTATATTGCAAAAGGACGCGTGCAACGTGTTGGGCCAATGCATTATCAGCCGCGTTTTGCATCAATAAAAAAATATGAAATACCGCCAGCGGCGCAAGAAGTCATAGTGCGTTCTTTTGTGACGGATAATCAGGCTATTTCCGTACAACAGACATTGCAACAGGCCGGTATTCCTGCCACTGTCACGCGTTATGTGCATTGGGAAGTGATAGCAGATTCTGCGGATATTTTTCATCACATTTGTGCGAGTGGTGCATTATGGAATGACCGTAAAGAAGGAAAAATAGATCGAGATTTTTTAAAAAAAGAGAATTTGCATCAAGAGATATCGAGTAAAAAATCATTAGAAAAACAAGATGTAGAAACCTTTTTTTATTTAGTGCAATCACATGATGATGTGCAAGGCAAAGAGAAACAACAGTATTTAACGCATCATGTGGGTTTGTCATCTTCTATCACATTACGCCAAAGTATTTTATGGCGTCTCGAGATGCCTGCGCAATGTCGCGAACAATTACTGGATTCGCATATTTTATTTAACCCTTATGTGAGTGAATGCTATGTCTATTGAACAGCTAAATAAAACGGTTTGTCATGAAAGAGCAGAAAAAATTCGTGCAGCATTAGCAAATTGTTTAACAGAAACCGATTTTGCTTTGCTAACCGGCGGCAGAAAATCTCGTGGCAAAGTACGTGATATTTATGATCTTGGCGATCGTTTAATTTTAATTACCACGGATCGTCAAAGTGCTTTTGATCGTGTGTTAGCGTCAGTGCCATTCAAAGGTCAAGTACTCAATCAAACCAGTGCATTTTGGTTTGAACAAACGCGGGTGATTATGCCGAATCATGTGTTATCGATTCCTGATCCAAATGTGACGATTGCAAAAAAATGTTTTGTTTTTCCTGTGGAATTTATTGTGCGTGGTTATATCACTGGCACAACCTCAACGTCTTTATGGACGCATTATCAGCAAGGCGCACGACAGTATTGTGGTAATCTTTTACCAGAAGGGTTAAAGAAAAATGAAAAATTAGCGCAGCCGATTTTAACGCCAACGACCAAAGACGCGGTACATGACCGTCCAGTCACGCCAGAAGAAATTATCTTGTTAGGTTTGATGACGCCAGACGAGTGGGAAAGGGCAAGCACGTATGCGTTGCAATTATATGAGTTTGGCGTAAAAAAAGCGGCAGAAAATGGGTTAATTTTGGTTGATACAAAATATGAAATGGGTCGTGATGCCGATGGCAATATTGTTTTAATTGATGAAATTCATACACCGGATTCGAGTCGGTATTGGTTACAAGCGAGCTATGCAGCACGTATGGCAGAAAATAAAGAACCTGAAAATATTGATAAAGAATTTTTGCGTTTATGGTTTATTGAAAATAGTGATCCTTATCATGATGCTGTGTTACCAGCTGCACCGGATGAATTAGTCATTGAATTAGCAGCACGTTATATCAAACTTTATGAAATGATTACGGGAAAACAGTTTGTTTTTCCAGAAAACCATGCCACTGTCTCGGTGGTTGATCGAATTACGCAACAATTACAGCATGCTGTCACTGTGGGTGCGCAGTAATTATGTGCGGTATTGTTGGCATTTTTAGTCATACGCCGGTGGCGAGTGCATTGTATGACAGCTTGATTCATTTGCAACATCGTGGTCAAGATGCAGCAGGGATGATTACGTCTGCTGGTAAATTTTATGTGAAGCATGGCCTTGGGTATGTTCGCGAAATTTTTTCAGCAGACGATTTAGCCTATTTGCGCGGGCACAGTGGAATTGCGCATGTGCGTTATCCAACAGCAGGCGGACACGATATTGAAGATGTGCAACCGTTTTGGACGGGATCACCTCGTGGGATTGCGTTGGCGCATAATGGTAATTTAGTCAATCATACGGCACTTGCGACGGTCATGACGCAACACAAACATCGTCATTTAAATTCGTCTTCGGATTCTGAAGTATTATTGCATTTGTTAGCAGAAGACTTAGAAAATGCAGAAAAAAATAAAGTAGATTTAACATCCAGTGCTGCCATGTTTGATGCACTTTGTGATGCTGTTTTGCATATTTTGCAAGTCGCGCGTGGATCGTATTCGGTGGTAAGTCAAATTATTGGTCGCGGATTATTAGCGTTTCGTGATGCGCATGGAATTCGTCCATTAGTCTGTGGTGAACGTCATATCGAGCGACAAGAAAATAAAGAAAAAAAAGAAGAGAAAGAAATTAAAAAAGACTATATTTTTGCGTCAGAAGATACAATGTTTTCGGCATTAGGTTTTACTGCAACGGGTGATGTGGCACCAGGTGAAGTTGTTTTTGTGGATCAACAGGGTGTTCTCTTTCGGCGCCAATTAATTAAAAAAACCTTTGCACCGTGTATTTTTGAACATGTGTATTTTGCGCGTCCTGATGCCACGTTGGATGGGGTGAGTGTCTATCAAGCGAGACAGCGTATGGGCGAAAAATTGGCGGCGCATTGGCAAAGTGTGCATCCAGATAGCTTGCCCGATGTGGTGGTGCCAGCACCTTTTACATCGAATACAGCAGCAGCTGCGTTTGCACTTGCACTGGGCGTGCGTTATGCCGAAGGATTATATAAAAATGCGTTTATTGGACGCACATTTATTATGCCGGATGGTCAAGCACGTCATCGTCATGTGCGTTATAAATTAACCGCGCAGAAAACCGAATTGGCAGGGAAATGTGTGCTAATTCTCGATGACAGTATTGTGCGTGGCACAACGAGTCGAGAAATTGCACGGATTGTGCGTGAAGCAGGCGCTAAGGAAATTTATTTTGTGTCTGCTTGTCCGCCTGTCAAATTTCCATGTTTTTATGGGATTGATATGCCATCAAAAAATGAACTCATTGCTAATGAGCGTCATCGTGATGCAATTCGTGAATTTTTAGGCGTTGATATTCTGCTCTATCAAACACAAGACGATTTACAGGCCGCAGTGAGAACGACGCAACAAGCCGACTATCAACCGTGCATGGCTTGTTTGGATGGCAAGTATATTGTCGGCACCACAGGATGTCTTGAATGAAAATTTTATTAGTTGGATCTGGTGCACGCGAACATGCCATTGCACGTGCATTGGTGCGTTCATCGAATCGTCCGCAAATTTTTTGTGTTGCGTCATCGCATCATCCGGGGTTGATGGAATTAGCCACCGGCTTTCTTGTCGGGAATATCTGTGATACGGCGGCAGTCGTGCAGTTTGCGCGTGCCGCCAATTGCACGCTAGCCATTATTGGCCCTGAAGCACCACTAGCCGTCGGTTTAGCCGATGCGTTGTGGGCAGCAGGGATTGCAACAGTTGGCCCGCGTCGTCGATTGGCACAGATTGAAACGAGTAAAGTGTTTGCTAGAGATTTAATGCGCGAGTTTGGGATTCCTGGGCTGCCTCGTTATCAGTGTTTTCATGATATTGCAGGGGTGGAAGAATGGTTAACAACGTTTGATGCGCAAGGTTATGTGATTAAAGCAGATGGTTTGGCTGGCGGTAAAGGTGTGCGCGTTGCAGGGGAACATTTGCATTCATTATTAGAAGCATTAGCGTTTTGTGAAAGTTTAATTGCTGAAAATCGTTCATTTGTGATTGAAGAAAAATTTATTGGGCAAGAATTCTCATTGATGGCCTTTTGTGATGGTGTTGATGTTTTTTTTATGCCTATTGTACAGGATCATAAACGTGCCTTTGTGGGAGATGTTGGACCCAATACAGGTGGCATGGGGAGTTTTTCTTGTGCAGATCATACTTTACCTTTTTTAACAAAAGCAGATATCACGACAGCGTCAGAAATCACGCGTGCTGTTTTTCACGCATTACAAACAAAATGCCAAGAAAACTATCATGGCATTTTATACGGTAGTTTTATTGCAACCGCAGATGGCATTGGGGTGATTGAATTTAATGCCCGCTTTGGTGATCCAGAAGCGATGAATGTCTTGGCTATTTTGACATCTGATTTCGTTGATTTATGTGTCGCTATGACGTCGGGTCAATTAGCGAATTATCCAATTCACTTTGCACCACAGGCGACGGTGTGTAAATATGCCGTCCCCAATGGTTATCCTGATCGACCCGAAAAAAATGTGGAAATTCGCATTGATCAAGAGGCAATCGCTAAACAAATCTATTTGGCCGCGGTGGATACATGTGCTGGTAAGTTAATTGCCTTGGGATCTCGCGCCGTGGCAGCAGTGGGTGTCGCTGACACACTGACGGAGGCAGAACAAGCGGCTGAAAAAGCGATTTGTTTAGTGCAAGGCCCATTATTTCACCGACAAGATATTGGTACTGCTGATTTAATTAGTCAGCGAGTTGCGATAATGCAACGATTACGAGGAAGCTAAGTTGTATGTATCAGGCAACAAAACCGTTATTACGTTTAGGGATTTTAGGTTCAACACGTGGGACGAATTTGTTGCCTATTTTGACTGCTATCAAGTCGGGCGCACTTTCTGCAGAGATTGCAATTGTCATTAGTAATCATGCAACAGCAGGTATTTTAGAGAAAGCGAAAAACGCTGAAATTCCCAATGTTTTTGTCGATCCAACGGGCTTGTCGCGTGTTGCGTATGATGAAAAAATACGTGCGATTTTTTTGGAGTATGGTGTTAATTTTATTTTATTAATTGGGTATTTACGTATTTTATCGCCGCAATTTGTGCAAGCATTTTCTAAGCGAATACTCAACGTGCATCCTTCTTTGTTGCCGGATTTTGCAGGTTTAATGAATGAAGAAGTGCATGCAGCAGTGTTAGCAGCAGGTGTGGCAGAAACGGGTTGTACGGTGCATCAAGTGACAGAAGACGTCGATGCAGGTCCGATTGTGAATCAAAAACGTTGTGCTGTTTTATCGAATGATACGGTTGCTTCATTAAAAATGCGGGTACAAGCACTTGAAGGACAAGCGTTGCTTGAGGCGTTACAAAAAGTTGGAGGTTGTTGATTGGGTCTGTTGACAATGCGTTATCTGTTATCATTTTAACATCAAATACACTCATCCTGATTGGATTTGATTCTCGAAAACTTCCTGTTTTCTCGTAAAATGATAACAAATAACGCATTGTCAACAGGCCTGATGGATAAATAAAAAAGGTGACGGTGACATGCATCAAGAAAGTATTACAGTGCGTCGTGCACTTATTTCTGTCTCAGATAAAACAGGTATTGTCCCTTTTGCCCGAGGGTTAGCCGAATTGGGTATTGAAATTTTATCGACTGGTGGAACAGCAGCATTATTGCGTGCAGAAAATATTGCAGTGACCGATGTGGCAGCGGTGACACAGTTTCCTGAGATGATGGATGGTCGTGTAAAAACGCTACATCCCTTGATCCACGGCGGTATTTTAGGGTTACGCGATCAACATGCAGCCAGTGCGGCAGAGCATCAAATTGGCTTTATTGATTTAGTGGTCGTGAATTTGTATCCCTTTGCTGCAACAGTTGCTAAGTCTGTGGTGACGTTCGATGAAGCAATCGAAAATATTGATATTGGTGGTCCAGCGATGATTCGCTCGGCGGCAAAAAATATGGGATGGGTTGGCGTTGTCGTCGATGCGGCAGATTATGCAGAAGTGCTTGCTGCAGTAAAAAACGATTTTTCTTTCGCTTTACGGCAAAAACTGGCATTACGTGCATTTGCGCACACGGCCGTCTACGATACCATGATCACGAAATGGCTTCTGTCACAGCAAGATAAACAACAATCAAACCACTTAGAATTAAATAATCAATTAGAAAGAAATCAATTAGAATTAAGTGAATTAAATCAGATAAATAATAAAAATAATCATAAAAATAAATTAGAAGAAAAAACGATTGCTTTAGAAAAAATCATGACACTGCGTTATGGTGAAAACCCGCATCAACCGGCAGCATTATGGCGTTTGTCGCAAGAAAATGGGGGAGTGCCAGCAGCAAAACAGTTGCAAGGAAAGCCTTTATCTTTTAATAATTTTGTGGATGCAGATGCCGCCTTGCAGTGTGTCCGTGCGTTCTCCCAGCCTGCTTGCGTGATTGTCAAACATGCGACACCGTGTGGTGTGGCACTGGATGAGAGTCCGGAAAAAGTGTTCGCGCGCGCATTGGCAGCGGATCCTATGTCTGCTTTTGGTGGCATTGTTGCATTCAATCGACCCTGTAGCGCATCGACTGCGGCTGCTATCCTCACGATTTTTACCGAAGTGGTGATTGCACCGGCATTTTCACCAGACGCATTAGCGCTTTTTGCAAGTAAGCCAAATTTGCGTGTCTTGCAAGCTGACTTGACGACCAACGTGGTAACACAAGAAATCAAGCATATTACGGGTGGCTTATTAATACAGGCGCGTGATACTGCAAAAATAGCGGTAGAGAGTTTGCAAATCGTTACCCAAAAAAAACCAACACCTGAGATGCTAGCAGAACTAGAATTTGCCTTTGAAGTGGTGCGGCATGTGAAGTCGAATGCCATTGTGTTAACAAATCATTTAGCAACTGTCGGAATCGGGGCAGGTCAAGTGTCGCGTATTGATGCGGTTGACCTTGCGATAAAAAAAGCAGGAAAAAAATCTGAGGGGGCAGTATTAGCCTCCGATGCATTCTTTCCTTTTCCTGACAGTATCGAACGTTTGCGAGGTACTGGCGTGATAGCAGTAATTCAACCAGGGGGGTCAGTGCGTGATGCGGAAGTCATTGCCGCTTGTGATGCATTGAATTTAGTGATGATGTTTACCGGGACACGCTGTTTTCGGCATTAGGTGCAGTCGTTTATTTTTTATTGATCAAATTTTTAATTATTTATATAGGAGAAAAAGAAATGACAGTCAGTATTTTGATGGGTTCTGCATCCGATTGGCCGGTCATGGAGCATGCAAGTCTTTGGTTAGAGCAGTTAGGTGTTTCGTGTGAAGCGCGTGTATTATCTGCCCATCGTACGCCTGATGCTTTATCTGTTTATATTAAGCAAGCAGAAGCACAAGGGACAAAAGTCTTTATTGCTGGCGCTGGCGGTGCAGCCCATTTACCCGGTGTAATTGCCTCACAGACAATTTTACCCGTGATTGGTGTGCCGATTTTAACGCAAGCATTAGCTGGGATGGATTCTTTGTTTTCCATTGTGCAAATGCCAGCAGGGATTCCTGTTGCGACAATGGCGGTAGGGAAAGCAGGTGCGATTAATGCGGCTTTATTTGCTGCAGCCATTTTGGGTGTGCATACCGCAGAGTATGCAGCAGCGATAAAAAAATATCGTGCGGAGCAAGCAGAAAAATTATTGGCACAGTGTGACCCCAAAAAAATAAACGCAGTGTGATTAGTATTTTAGTAACAGCTCAGGTAGTTAGGATTTTTTAACTTGACTGACCGCAATCGCCCAACAGCAGGTTGCATTTTACCAATGGAAATGCGCTTCATGAGTCATGAAAGGGCGCTTGCTTCGATAAAGTGTTGTCTCTGCGGGACCCGAGTTATGCAGTCTAGTTAAAGAATCCTGACTACCAGAGCCGTTACTTATTTTATATAATTTTATATAGGAAAATAACGATGTTAGAAACTATTCCATTGCGTATAGCCGATCCTGAAATTTGGCAGAGTATTGAAAATGAAAAAAATCGGCAAGAAGAACATATTGAATTGATTGCTTCTGAAAATTATGTCAGTCCCGCCATATTAGAAGTGCAGGGGTCGGTCTTAACGAATAAATATGCTGAAGGTTATCCGGGCAAAAGATATTACGGGGGGTGTGAATTTGTTGATGTTGCTGAAGAATTAGCGATTGCGCGTGTTAAAAAATTATTTGGCGCAGATTACGCAAATGTGCAGCCGCATTCCGGTTCACAGGCAAATGCCGCAGCTTACGCAGCGATGCTTGCTCCTGGGGATGTGGTGCTGGGCATGAGTCTCGCACACGGTGGGCATTTAACGCATGGTTCGCCCGTTAATTTCTCTGGGAAGTTCTATCATTTTATTTCTTATGGGTTGGATGCAACGTCCGAGCGGCTTGATTACGCAGAAATTGAAGCATTGGCAAAAAAACATCGTCCTAAATTAATTGTGTCTGGTTTTTCTGCCTATTCGCGAATAGTGGATTGGCAGCGTTTACGCGATATTGCTGATAGTGTTGGGGCGTTTTTAATGGCAGATATGGCGCATGTTGCAGGTTTGGTCGCCGTTGGTTTGTATCCGTCGCCTGTTGGGATTGCGGATGTGACGACATCAACAACGCATAAAACCTTACGTGGGCCGCGCGGCGGGATTATTTTGGCAAAATCGAATCCTGCGTTGGAGAAAAAATTAGATTCAGCCATTTTCCCCGGTGGGCAAGGTGGACCGTTGATGCATGTGATTGCAGCAAAAGCCGTGGCATTTGCTGAAGCTTTACAACCGAGTTTCCGTGAGTATCAGCAAGCTGTATTAGACAATGCACAGTGTATGGCTGCCATTCTACAAGAGCGTGGTTACCGTATTGTCAGCGGTGGCACAGATAATCATCTTATTTTGGTGGATTTATCTGCTAAAAATATTACAGGCAAAGAAGCAGAAGTTGTGCTTGGTCGGGCAGGCTTAACCGTAAATAAAAATGCGATTCCGAATGATTCGCAGTCGCCTTTTGTGACGAGCGGTATTCGCTTAGGCACACCTGCCATCACCACGCGTGGTTTTCGTCAGCAAGAATGTCAGCAATTGACACATTGGATTTGCGATATATTAGATCAGCCAAGCAATGAGGATTTATTGCAAACTATCAAAAATAATGTGAAGCAGCTTTGTCGGCAGTTTCCAGTCTATACTAAAGAAACTTCGCCAGCGTAGCTTGTTTTGGAGGTGAAAATTCTGATGGGGCCTGTTATAACTATGCGAAGTATCGCGTCAGTGCGACTAGGGAATATTCACCTTCCGATTGTTATATTTATGGATAGAGACTGAGGTATGAATGATTGATGGGCAGTATAAAAAAATAATTGCGTGCTGTTTGGTTTCCTTATTAACAGCGCCAGTTGTGAGTCAGGTCTTGGCGGCGCCTGCAGATGTAGCATCTACGTCAGTTCAGCCTGTTGATCCTTACTATGTCAATCCAGTCGATCCTTATGAGAAATTTAATCGAGTGATGTATCGTTTTAACGATATTGTTGACCGTGTGATTATGAAGCCGATTGCCACACTCTATAATAAAATTATGCCAAAGCCTCTTGTGACGGGTATTCGACACTTTTTTGATAATTTTGAAACCGTTCCAACCATTGTGAATGATGTGCTGCAAGCAAATTTTTATCAAGCAACACGTGATGCGTGGCGTTTTGGGGTCAATTCAACAGTCGGTATTTTGGGGTTTTTTGATGTCGCAACCGACATGGGATTAACACATAATAAAGAAGATTTTGGTTTGACGTTGGCACAATGGGGGTATAAAAATTCTGGGTATTTAGTTTTGCCTTTTCTTGGACCAAGTACCACACGTGATGCGATTGGTATTCCAGTAACCTACTATATTTCATTGTATCCGTATATTAATCCTTCCTATGTACGTAATAGTATTTTTGTGTTGTCATTGATCTCGCATCGTGCAGAATTGCTGGCTTATGAAAATGTGATGGATCAAGCGGCAGTCGATAAATATGTCTTCTTACGTGATGCGTATTTGCAACGACGTGCATGGTTGATTCAGCGTAATAAAGAATTAGGTGATCCTTATTTAGAAAAAGAAACATCGGCCGAGGAAGAAGACGGCGATGCAGCTCTACAGAATCAGGAAAAGTTGCGTGAATAATCCTGTCTTGTTAACTGAAGCGGAGCATATTAGGGATACATTAGCTAAAATTGCTTTGCAGGCATACAACATTGGTATGGCGCTGCAGAGTGCCGCACCATTGACGCCTGAAGGCGCACAATCTAAGTCAGTGCAGTATCTATTAGAAGTTTCGTTTTATTTAAATAAAGCAAGTCAAGAAATAGATGCGTTATTAGTAGATTTTAAGAAATAAACTTGTTGTTTGGGTGTCTTTTTCTCTATGCTATTTTTGGGGTTTTTTCGGGTGGGGCGCAATGACAGTCGATAAAGCACAGAAAGAAAGGGAGCAGCATGCGAAATTGATAGCACTGATACAGACAGTTGTGCACCATGATGATGTATTGCGTGAGAAATATGATATAGGTGATAAATTTTATTTTGTTCGTCGTGATATTGCGTCGCTTCTTTCTGAGTTTACGAGCCGTTATCAACCTGCAGAAAACGATACGCATCATCAACAGAAAATAAGCGAGTTAGCGACAGTGCCAACTCAACCTGTTTATGTTTATTTATATAATGCACAGGGGATGGTCTTGCGAAGTTGGGCTGCGCTGATGACGCCTAAAGCTTTGTATGAGCACAGCGTGAATCGTCCTATTTATTTGAATCAGGGGGAAGCAGAAGAACTGTTGCGAGGAAAGTCGAATCCTGCTCAACATGCTATTTTGACTGTACAAGTTTTCTCAGATGATATTTTGTTGCCAACACAGCCAGACATATTGCGTGTTAAAGTACGTGAAGGCGCGTTACGCGTAGAGCACATTATTTCACTACGACATAACGGCAGTGACTATAAAGTGAATGCTCAAGGTGAATTGATAGAAAAAAAGTAAAAATAGAAAAAGCTTAGTGAGTATTTTTCACGTTTGATTAACACGTTTTTGTGAATTGCTTTAGCGTTGTCGATGTTTTTTTGGAGGGTTATCTTTGAGCGTATAGTCTTCTTTGTCTGTATTTTCATTTTCAGATAATGGGCGTGTTTTTTTGTTATCTTGGCTGTTCTTTTTGTTTTGTGCACCTGAATTAAAAAGTGCGCGCATTCTTTGTCTGGCGAGTCCGAGCGAAGAGTTGCCGCCAAGGTAATCCATAAAACGTTGCCACTCTGCACTATTTTTTTCTTCTGTACCCGTAGTGGGCGCATCAATTGTTGCTCCACCAATCTTGTCGATTTTATAGTCTTTTATCTCTTTTTCTTTTAAAAATTCTCGGTGTTTTTTTTCTTCTTCATAGATATCAAGTTTTTCACCGGGTAATTTAATTTTTTTGGAAGAGTCTTTTTCTTCTGGCATTTTTTCTACAAGCGGTGGCGCGATTTTTTTCTCAGGAAAATCTTTTGTCTCTGATATAGGGGAGATAAAAAAACCGAATCGTTTCTTTTCTTCGATTTCACTTTGTTTGGTGAGGTTTGATTTTTCTGTTTTTGTATTTTCACGTTTTTTTTGTTCAATAAGATGTTTTGCTTTTTTTTCTTTGAGTTGCCGTAGTTGTTCTTTCTCCTGTTGTAGGCGTTGTAGTGCGCCGATGCGATGACGCGAGCTTGTTGAGCCTGCTTCTTCTTCGCTAAGTGTGATTTTTTTCTTCTTGTCTAGGCCGGATTTGCGACAGTCATCACAGATACTGCCGTAGATGGCGCCTTCTTTGGCGCTGATATGTAAAAAAGCAGCCAGTGGTTTTTTCTGTCCACACGTACTACAAACACGGCGGGGAATAATTTTTTCAGTCATATAATACCGAAGAGTTAGAAAGTGTTGAGTTTTTTGTTGGACAAAATAAAGAAAAATATACAGAAGTGTATACTAAATAAAACAACGAAAAGCTGCAAATTATGCTGTAAAAATTCATGTGAGACTTTGTCTATTTGATTTGTACGCAATAGACATGGCAAGTTTTTTTTTCTCGTAATAAATGAATTCCTTGCCAGTGTAAAAGTGCTGGAGTATCCTCACTGCTTCGTTCGCTGCCGGCAATCGCAAGCGGCAATTCATCTAAAACCGGAAAAAATGAAAAACATGGAGAATAACAACATGATGAAGGGGCCATCATTACAGGATCCTTTTTTAAATACACTGCGTAGGGAAAAAGTGCCTGTTTCAATTTATCTTGTGAATGGTATTAAACTACAGGGACTCATCGAGTCATTTGATCAATTTGTTGTTCTTTTAAAGAATACGGTGAGTCAGATGGTTTACAAACATGCTATTTCAACCGTTGTGCCTGTGCGTAATGTTTCCTCTCCTATGGAGTATTCAAATCAGCCACATAATGGGAACAATGGCCATCATGGCGGTTTAAGTCATAACGGTAATAATGGCAATAACGGCAACAACGGTAATCATGATAACAATGGCCAAGGCGGGCCGGTTCCTCCGAAAGATCCGACGGGCTAATGCTGCATTCGACAGAAAATTCGCGCGAAAAACGGGAATCTGTCCTGTTGGTTCATGTTGATTTTAGCACGGATAGCATGCAGGAAGACTTGGAAGAATTTAAAAGATTGCTTTCAGCTGCTGGTGCAAAAATTCTTGAAATAATAACAGCTGTGCGTAAAGCACCCGATTCTCGTTATTTTGTGGGTAGCGGCAAGGCAAAAGAAATTCAGCAGGCTGTGCAACAATTCCATCCGGATTTAATAGCATTTAATCATGTGCTATCACCCGCTCAAGGAAGAAATCTTGAGCGCTTGCTAGGCTGTCGGGTGATTGATCGCACCGAATTAATCTTAGATATTTTTGCGCAACGTGCTCGCAGTTTTGAAGGTAAGTTACAAGTTGAATTGGCATTGTTGAAGCATCTTTCAACTCGGTTAATTCGAGGGTGGACACATCTTGAGCGACAGCGTGGTGGGATTGGGTTGCGAGGGCCTGGGGAGACGCAACTTGAGACGGACCGGCGTTTAATTCGTACGCGTATGCGATTGTTAACAGAGCGCTTGGCAAGAGTAAGAGGACAGCGCGAGTTAAGTCGTCACTCGCGTCGTCGTTCAGCCATACCGACAGTTGTGCTTGTTGGCTATACGAATGCAGGAAAGTCGACCCTTTTTAATCGTTTGACTGGAGCAGATGTACTGGTTGCAGACCAACTGTTTGCAACGCTTGATTCGACTTTGCGTCGCATGGCGTTGCCGAGTATAGGACCGGTTGTCCTAGCAGATACGGTGGGATTTATCCGTCATTTGCCTCATGATTTAGTTGCGGCTTTTCGGAGTACGCTTGAAGAGGTGAGTGAGGCAGATCTCTTGCTACACGTGGTTGATGTGGGAGACACGCGTAAGCAAGAGACGATGCGCGAGGTGCAGGATGTGCTAGAAAGCCTAGATGCAAAAAGGGTGCCACAAATTGTCGTTTTCAATAAGATTGATAGTCTTGAAAGTGCACAGCACGCCTTTATTGCTACGCAAGAAGGCGATGGTCTACGTGTGTTTGTATCCGCACAGACAGGTGCGGGGATAGACGTTCTTTTTCATGCTATTGCGAAGGCGTTGGCCGGAACACGAACGGAACGTTGGTTGGTCACACAACCACATGAGTCAAAATTGCGGGCAGAGCTTTATGCCATTTCTGCTGTTTTGGCAGAAGAAATAGATGATGCTGGTAATATTTGTTTGCGTGTTAATTTGCCTGATAAAGAGTGGGAACGGTTTCATCGTAAGCGTGATAAAAAAAATGAAGAATAAAACTAGAGTCTGTTAACAATAGGTTATCTTTAATCATTTTAATATCAAATACACGCTTCTTGATTGGATTTGATTCTCGAAAACTTCCTGTTTTCTCGTCACATGATTTAAAATAACGCATTGCCCTTTGTGCCCGACATTTTTTTAATACTGTAAACTTTTAACTCGCTGATCGTAAAAAACGGTCTTTCATGCACTGGTTTTTACTATTGCCGACATCCTGTTCACTCGCCAGTGATTTAAAAGTTTACAGTATTAGAAAAATGTCCGGTACGGAGTTTATTGCCAACAGGCTCTCAGTAACAGATTGATTAAAATGTTTTTTTTGAATTTTTGTACTTAATGGAACGGTATAATTGCCTTCCTCTTTTTTCTTCATGATTGCGTATACGATGCTAGGCCACTAGAATCATTCTTTTGGTCTTTCGATAAACTGCTGCAGAATTTTGGAGTACTCTTCCATGCCGTGGAATGAACCCGGTAACAATGGTCGTCGCCCTGACCCGTTTGGTGGAGGGGGGAATCAGTCTTCGCCTCCTGATTTGGATAAACTTTTAGGCGATTTTTTGCGCAAGATAAAAGGATTTTTTCAATTCCAACAGAAAGGCAAAGGTGGGAATACAACAGGGACAGGCGGGACCAATAAACGCTTGGCAAGCTTAGGTACAATTTTTGGAATTATTATTTTTATGTGGGTTTTGTCAGGGTTTTTTATTGTGAACCCTGCAGAAGAGGCGGTTATTTTAAGGTTTGGGCGTTATACAACCACACTTCAACCCGGACTGCATTGGATCGCTCCTTTTATCGAAAAAAAATATATTTTGAATGTGCAGCAAATTCATTCTTTTTCGATTGATGGCGACTTTCTTACTAAATCATCCGATCATAGTGATGCGCCGGTGGTCCCGGGTGTTGGTTCGTTGTCGGATGATGCGGCTAATTCTGATCAGTCAAAAAATCTTGTGAATGTAGAGCTGACCGTGATGTATCAGATCAGTGATCCGAAAGCGTATCTTTTCCATGTGGTGGATCCTGATGAGACGATTAAACAAGTTGCAGCCGGTGCATTATCTGAAGTAACGGGTACGATGAAATTAGATGATGTTTTGACAACCGGTCGAGAGTTATTGGCTTCAAATGTGTTAACACGATTACGACGTGTTTTAACAGAATATGATGCAGGGCTCGAAGTACAAGGTGTGACCTTACGTAAGGTGCAAGCGCCTGATGAAGTACGTGCAGCATTTAATGATGTGAATCGTGCAGAGCAAGACCGCAAAACCTCCATTAATCAAGCACAGGCATATGCCAGTAAAGTGATTCCTTTAGCACAAGGTGCCGCTGCGCGTACATTGGCAGACGCGGAGGGTTGGCGACAGCAAAAAGTGTTACAAGCAAAAGCTGCTGTTTCGCGTTATGAAGCGTTGTTGAAAGTTTTTTTAACAGACCCCGATGTCACACGACAACGTATGTATATGGATGCAATGGAAAATGTGTTGAAAAATACAACTAAAATTCTAGTCGATACGGGTTCGACAGGGAATGTGTTTTATTTACCATTGGATCAGCTACTAAAGCAGGCAGGCTTGCCGCCAAAATCTGCTGCTACCGTTGCATCTTCTGTCGTATCATCCGGCGATGCTGGAGGTGAAAAATGAAGGCAACTTATATTCTTAAAATTATCGCGGCTGTATTTATTTTTAGCTTCGTGCTTATTTTTTCAGGCGCTATTTTTACTGTCAAAGAAGGTCAGAGCGCATTAATTTTGCGTCTTGGAAAAATTGCTGGCATGGAAAAAGGAAAAGATGCGGATCTTTCCGTGGTGTTGCAACCCGGTCTGCATTTAAAATTACCGTTTATTGATCAGGTGCGCTTTTTTGATACAAGAATGCAACAGATTGCTACGTCATCTAAGCAATTGCTGACGGTTGTCACAAAAGAACAAACCTATCTCGTTGTGGATTATTTTGCTCGTTGGCGCATTATAGACCCGATTAAATTCTATATTAGTACAGGTGGGAGCGTTGTACGCGCTGATACGCTACTTGAGCAACGGTTGAATGATATTGTGCGTGCAGAGTATGGCAAGCGCACGAGTAATGAAGCGATTTCAACAGGACGTGCTGCAATGATGTTGGCGATTCAGGAACAGGCAGCCTCTGTCGGTAAAGATTTAGGTGTGAGTGTGACAGATGTGCGTATTCGGCAAATTACATTACCTTCGGATGTAATGGGTTCTGTGTTTCGTCGTATGGCGACGGAGCGTCGACAATTTGCTGAGGCAAAGCGTGCGGAAGGCATTGAAAAAGCAGAAGAGATTAAATCCCTCGCTGATCAGCAAGTTACCGTGATCAAAGCAAAAGCACTAGCGGAAGGAGCCATGCGTCGTGCGCAGGGTGACCAAGAAGCCGCAATGATTTATGCAAAGTCATACCGTACGAATCGTGATTTTTATGCATTTTACCGGAGTTTGTTAGCCTATCAGCATAGTTTTGCGGATAAAAAAGATATCTTGTTGCTTAAGCCGGATGGACAATTTTTTAATTATTTTCATGGCGTTGAGCCAAGAACACGTTCTGTTGGAGTAAATTAATTTCATGTCAGCAATTGCTATCGTGGGTAAAAATACGATTATATTGGGTGCTCAATGGGGTGATGAAGGTAAAGGAAAAATTGTTGATTTGCTAATGGAAGAAGCCGCTGTGGTTGTGCGTTTTCAAGGCGGCCACAATGCTGGTCACACGTTAGTGATAGATGGCAAGAAAACGATTTTGCGTTTAATTCCTTCAGGTATTTTACATCGTCATGTTTTATGTATGATTGGGAATGGCGTTGTGCTGTCTCCTGAAGAGCTATTAAAAGAAATTACCGAGCTTGAACGTAAAGATAGTGCTGTAACGGAGCGTTTACGCATTAGTGATCAATGTGCGCTTGTTTTACCGTCGCATGTTGCACTTGATCAAGCACGTGAAAAGGCGCGAGGCAATGCAGCGATTGGTACAACCGGGCGTGGCATTGGTCCTGCTTATGAAGATCGGGTTGCGAGAAGAGCTTTACGTTTTGGTGATCTTTTTAATGAAAAATTGTTTGCTGAGCGATTAGCAGATTTGCTTGAATACCATAATTTTTTATTAAAAAATTATTATCATGTGCAGACAATTGATTTTCAGTCTACTTATGATGCATTGATTTCTATGTTGCCACGATTACGTCTAATGCGTGCAAATGTAGCGATGTTATTGCAAGAAGCACGTGTGGCTGGCAAACCTATTCTTTTTGAAGGTGCGCAGGGGACATTGTTGGATATTGATCATGGTACGTATCCTTTTGTGACTTCATCTAATACGGTGGCAGGTGGTGCGAGTACCGGTGCAGGGATTGGCCCATTGTGTTTCAATAAAATTTTAGGCGTCGTTAAAGCGTATACAACACGAGTCGGTGCAGGACCATTTCCGACAGAATTGAAAAATGAAATTGGCAAATTAATTGGTGAGCGTGGCAATGAATTTGGTTCTGTGACTGGGCGTCCGCGACGTTGTGGTTGGTTGGATATAGTATTGTTGCGACGTGCAGCAACACTAAACAGTCTGTCGGGATTATGTGTGACTAAATTAGATGTGTTAGATGGATTTGATACCGTCAGTATTTGCACAGGCTATCGCTATGAAGGAAATCTCCTTTCTGCAGAAAAAGTGGATATGCAGATTTTATCGGAGTATGAGCCTGTTTATGAAGTATTGCCTGGTTGGCAAGAGTCAACGAGAGGTGTAAAGCATTTTGCAGAGTTGCCAAGCAATGCGCAGAAATTTTTGTTACGTTTAGAGGCACTTGCCGGTATTCCGATTGATATTATTTCAACTGGTCCGGATCGTCTTGAAACGATTATATTAAATCATCCATTCAAAGAGTTGGTGGATACGTATTCTGTGCGTGAGGTGTTGTAATATAAAAAATCAAATCTGCCGGAGAGAGGACTCGAACCTCCACAGGGTTTCCCCCACAAGTACCTGAAACTTGCGTGTCTACCAGTTTCACCACCCCGGCGAATGCGGCACACTATACCGCACTTGCTTTGATTGTCAATGCAATGAATTTTTCATGTAACTACTGAGTAGTTGCTTTTTCATTACATTGACAAGAAAAATTTACGATTCTGTTAAGAGGGGAGTAATCTTTTTCCTGTGATTTTTTTTTGGCAGCATGAGCAAACAAAAGGACAAGCAAGTGCATCTTCATTTTCTCGATAATCAAAAGTAATTTCTTCATCTTTATCAATTTTTCGAAGACTAATGAATGCGCGATTTTTTCGATCAACGCGCGCATTGGGTTTGCAAGCATGATTCATGCAACCCGCAATAGGATCTTCAATATGGCGATTTTCATCAATTTGCACAGAAGTGCGCGTAGGGTAATTTAATATTTTTCCTTGCATAATAAACAAAGTAGCGTTTTCAGGGATTGTGTGTGTTGCATAGACGCCAAATCCGTTGAGACTGTCTTTAATTTCAAGCTGAGGAAAGATTTGCTCATTTTTCATACACTTTGTTCCTTTTGTGTATTGGAAATGGTTGTCAGGCAATCTTGTTTCAGGCTTTAAATAACGGAGACATACTGAACATTATATGCCACTTGTCATGTGGTTTTTTATAAAATATATACAAATCAATGAGATGGGTGTTTTGATGACAAAATTTTATTTTAGTTAATTTTTTATCTATATGTTTATACTGAATCTTATTAGTCTATAACAATACACGCTGTACCAGATATTTTTTTGTGCTGTAAACTTTTAGCACACTGGCGCGCGGACAGGACGTCCGCAAGAGTAAAATTCAGTGCATGGAAGACTGTTTTTTACGATCAGTGGGTTAAAAGTTTACAGCATAAAAAAATGTCCGGTACAGAGAAAAATACAGATAAAGTAAGTTGGGTAGGATGATAAGAAATGAATTTTTCTTCGATAGATAAAATTTTTTCACCTTCTTCTATTGTGGTGATTGGTGCAAGTAACGAGTCAAATTCAGTGGGGGCTAAAGTTTTTAAGAATTTGTTGCGTGGTCAGTTTCGTGGGAAATTATATGCTGTGAATCCAAAGCATAAAATTGTGCAAGGTCAGCCATGTTTTTCATCAGTGGCAACGATTATGGATTCAGTTGATTTAGCGATTATAGTAACGCCTGCCAAGATCATTCCATCAATCCTTGCAGAATGTGGAGAGAAAGGTATTCATGCAGCTATTGTGCTTTCTTCTGGATTTAGTGAGATGGGTGAAGAAGGTAAAATAATAGAGCTAGCACTCCATGAAATGGCACAGCGTTATTCAATACGATTAATTGGTCCCAATTGTCTTGGGGTGATGCGACCCGCAAAAAAAATGAATGCTTCTTTTGATAATAATGCAGTATTGCCAGGATCAATTGCTTTTGTTTCACAGTCCGGTGCGCTTAGCGCGGGTATTTTAGATTGGGCTGTCAGCCGGAAAATTGGTTTTTCTGCAATGGTTTCTTTAGGCAATGCAGTCGATGTAGATTTTGCAGATATGCTAGATTATTTTGCTGCAGATAATGAGACAACAAGTATTTTGTTGTATATCGAAGGAATAAGACATCCGCAGCATTTTATGCGTGCTTTGCAAAATGCAGCAGCATGTAAGCCTGTTATCGTTTTAAAAGCCGGAAAAAATGCTGTTGGTGTGCGTGCTGCATTGTCACATACAGGTGCTTTGATTGGTAGCGATGCTGTGTTCGATGCAGCACTTCGACGGGGTGGCGCGGTTAGAGTCGCTAAAATGGAAGATCTTTTTTTGGTTGCAGAGATATTGATTGGTGCAAAAAAAATTTCAGGTAATCGTTTGATGATCATTACCAATGGTGGTGGTGCAGGTGTGTTGGCAGCAGATCGTGCAGCAGAATTGGCAGTTTCATTGATGCCATTACAAGCTGATACAGTCTGCGAATTAGATAAAATTTTACCAAAACAATGGTCACATCAAAATCCTATAGATATTATTGGTGATGCAACGCCAGAGCGTTATGCAGCTGTGTTAGAATTGTGTAGAAAACAAGAAAATATTGATGGTATGTTAGTCATGCTTGTGCCTGTGGCAATGTCTAATCCTCTGCAAGTTGCTGAGAAAGTGATTGAGCATATTCAAAAAGAAAATAAGTTACTATTGGTTTGCTGGATGGGAGAGCGTCAAGTAAGATCATCAAGAAAATTATTTGCAAAATATAAAATTCCTTGTTTTGACACACCAGAAAAAGCAGTGGAAGCATTTCATTATCTTGTGATGTACTATGCAAATCAGCAGTTGTTAAAGCAATCTCAAGTTCCCTCGGCTCGCATAGATCTAGCTATGCTTAATAATACGAAGAGAATAATAGCGAGTATTTTAAAACAAAAACGCACTTTATTAACAACTATAGAGTCTAAATCACTCTTAAAATTATTTGGCATACCCGTCACAGAAACCTATGCCGTTGATACCGTCTCTGCCGCGATTCTAAAGGCAGTAGAAATTGGTTTTCCTGTTGTGATGAAAATAAATTCACCAGATATTTCTCATAAATCAAAAGTTGGTGGTGTGTATTTAAATATTCGTTCTGTTGAGGAAGTACAGATTGCTTTTGATGAAATGATGCAGAAGATAAAAACGCACTGTCCTGGCGCTGCAATTCTCGGCGTGACAATTGAACCACACTATCAAAATTTATACGACCGTGAAATTATGATTGGTGTTGTTAAAGATAGTGTGTTTGGTCCAGTCATTAGTTTTGGAGCAGGTGGGACATTAGTAGAAGTGATAGGTGACCATGTCTTAGCATTACCGCCCTTAACAAAATTTGCTGCAAGACAGTTAGTTGAACAGGCAAAAATGATGAAACCTGCGGGGAAATTGAAGGCGCTGACGTCAACACAGTTAGAAGGTTGTGTTCAGCTATTGTTGAGTGTATCTAATATGGTTTGCGAGCTGTCTTGTATTCAAGAAATGGATATTAATCCTTTGATTATTAATGAAACTGGAATGATTGCTGTCGATGCACGCATTATTCTTTCAGAAGAAAAAAAAGAGTCGCAATCTTATGCACATTTAGCAATAAAACCAGTATATTCTTAAATTAAATGTAAGTATAATTTTTTATTACGTTTTATTTATAGATGCTTTTCTTCGTTTTAATTTTCCTCTGAGTGTCATTGCAAAAATACTACCCGCCAGTAAGAAAAGATAAACAGTATATGTTGATGAAATGTTCCATACTTCAGTTGCTAAAAGTTGGATAGTGTTAGCAATAAAGAAAATTGTCCATGCTGTAAAATCTTCTGTTTCTGGTTCTTTCCATGATTTAATGAGGGTTGGAATGGCGCCAACTGCATCAATAAATATATTAATAATTAATGTATAAGAAGGGTTGTTAATTGTTAGCCAAGGAATAATGCTTATTATCGCCGCAATAAGACATAAGATGTCGAGTCTGCTCCAAGTATTGTAGCCATAACGTATGGCAAGGATTGCGATAATAAAAGGACCTATGAAATAACCAAATGGTAACCAAGCGTTATGTAGATCTCCACCGCTTTCTAAAAAAGAAAATGCTAACAAGCCACCTACAATTGTCCAAATAAACCAAGTAGCAATGTTGGGGCGTGTTTCACCTTTTAGGATGCCAATTATATAGGGTATGTAGCCACCTAATGAGAGAACGCCGGCAAGCATGCCTGCAATTGCATAGGTGTTCATGTGCCTCCCTGCAGAATCAATGAGTTGGTTAATGTGGAAAAAGCCATAATGCACTCATTGTACCTCAATTAAACAGTTAGATGCTATGCGCTTATTGAGTGATTGCTTCTTAGCGAATGATCTATTTTTTTAAGAAAACTAAGCGAGCACATGCTATTTATTCTCTCATCATTATTCATATTATTACTTATCAAAAGAGGTGAAAATGTATAATTTATTTTTGCGTAAAAGATTGTTGCGGTTTTTATTTATTTTTTTGTTTGTTTGCTACGGGGCCATTTCTGTTGCAGAGGAGAAATATTTTGTGTGTGGCCCGGATGAAGATGGTTGTTATCCAGATGAATATCCTTATTGTTTGTGTATACCGATCGATGAAAAAGTGACTAATCAACCTTATTGCCTTGATTTTGAAAAACTCTCTTGCGTTCCATTAGTCGAAATGCCTAATTGTCAAGATGTTTTTAAAAATCAATCAGATTGTGTTGCTACAGCTTTTCAAAGTGAGGCAGAGCCACCTTGTTTTGTAAAAAATAAAGCATTTTGTGTTAATAATCATATCCCTGTTTTATCTAAGATTTCAAAAATGTTTTAGGTGTTCATAAAAAATTTATGTTTATGTTACAGTATCCATAGACGCTATGTATTTAGCCTACTTCTTCTTAATTCATGGAGGGATTTATGATGAAAGTATGGAAGCAAGTATTTGTCGCAGGTTTGCTAATGGGCGCAGCAGGCGCTGCTTTAGCGGGTGTCACGTATAAACCAGATGATCTTGTAAGATTCAATCATTATAATCAATGCGCCAGTTGTGATTTGAGTGGCGCCAAGCTGACAGGTAATCATTCTAATGCTTCATTGATTTATTCGAATTTGACCGGCTCAAAAGGCGCAGGCACATTTTCTTCTGCGGTATTTTATGGGAGCAATTTATCTTCTGCTGATTGGCGAGGGGTTAATTTAAGTTATGCAAATTTAACTTATATTCCCTTAGTGAAAACAAATTTTTCTCATGCTGATTTGAGTTATGCGAATTTCGAAGGTGCATTAACCAATGATGCTGTTTTCGATGATGCTAACCTTTATGGTGCTAATATTTCACAAAGTCAGTTAGATCGTGCGTCGAGTTATTGTGGTGCAACGTTACCTAATGGCACAAAGAAAAATTGTTAACTTTTTTTAGGTGGATTCTTTATAAAAGGCGGGGAATGATTCTTCGCCTTTTTGATTTTTTATAATAGATTGATCTGTTTCAATAATAAGTTGAATTTTTTTCTTGTATTGGAGTATTGAAAAATGTCACGCACTATTATATTAGGATTGTGTATTTTTTTTATTATCGCATTAGTTTATTGGCAGGTTTTTGCTTATCGGGTTGCCGAGCCAAATTACACAGTCGTTCGTTCAGAAGGGGCTATAGAAGTACGTGATTATCCAGCAATGCTTATTGCTGAGGTATCAATGAAAGGTGAGCGCTATTCTGCGATTAATGCAGGATTTCGTTCGTTGGCCGGGTATATTTTTGGAAAAAATAAGTCGAATCAAAAAATTGCTATGACCGCGCCTGTTATGCAGCAAGAAAGTGAACAGGGTTGGTATGTGCGTTTTGTCATGCCTGCAGGGTATGCATTAGAAAATCTCTCTGTTCCATTAGAAAAAAATATTCGTTTAAAAGAACTAGCATCACAAAAATATTTAGTTATACGATTTTCTGGTATGAACTCTGAAAAAAATATCAACATGCATTTAAAAGAAATTACTGATTATGCAGCTAAAAATAAAATACAATTATTTGGAGAACCAATTTTTGCATTTTATAATCCGCCATGGATTCTACCTTTTCTTCGGCGTAATGAGATTATGTTTTCTCTGCAAAAGGAATAAAACAATCATATTTTTAGACTAGTTATGTCACTACTCAGGTAATCAGGCTTTTTTAACTTGACTGACCGCAGTCGCACAACAGCAGGTTGAATTTTACCAATGAAAATGCGCTTCATGAATCATGAAAGGGTGCTGCATCGATAAAGTATTGTTTCTGCAGGACCCGTGTTATGCAGTCAAGTTAAAAAAACCTGACTACTTGAGTGGTTATAGAGTTTTTATAAATTCTTTTATTTTTTCTATCATATATTCAAAGTCTGGGTTAAAAGTTAATCTGCCATAATGCATTTTTTTTATATTAAATTTATTCCTTAATATGATACTGGTCTCATCAAAATTTCTTGTTTCTCCATAATGCCAATTTTTAGGATTGATGTGGCTTGCAAAGATATAGTCACCTTGATTTCCATAATGTGAGTTATGCGGTGCAACTGGGAGACAGATATGTGAAAAATGCATAATCCCATATTCTGGTAAATAACTGTTGCGTACTTCAATGCGGTGATCATGACGATATGTCTGTTTTTTTTTGAGTTTGCTTGAATAAAGAATTGCTTTGCTCGCTGAATGTTGATTTTGCATAAAATAATTTAGCGCTGTTTTGCTGCAGATAATGCTATCTTCTGCAGAAGCAATAAAAAAAATTGGACAAGCAAGAAAATTTTTTTTATTGCTTTCTTTTTTTAATAATTGAGTGAGTTGGTAAACTTGATTGACAGCATTGGTTGGTGTCGAACGATATTTTACTGGATCACATTCTTCTAAAGTACTTAGCCACTGTGTGCTGGGGAAATGGTGGCCAAGAACTGGCTGCCAAGTGGTTAGTTTGGCGAGCCACGAGCGTATTTTGCAAGCCGGTGCCAAGCACACAATGCCTGCAATATGATTGTCATGTAGCGTATGCAATAGTGCGAGTAAGCCGCCTAACGAAAAACCGACGAGAATAATTTTCTCAATTTTCTTGCTTTTGAGTTCATCAATCCCGAGTTTAACGGCGTTTATCCATTGTGTAGCGCGAATAGACAATAACGCATCGGGGCTTAGGCCGTGCCCAGGAAGCAGGATGGACTTGATAAAATAGCCTTCTTTGTAAAGTGATTGGCCAATATCGCGCATGATAAAGCATGAATCTAATAATCCATGAATGAGTAAGACGCCGTATTGTGAAGGGGTTGTTATATTATATCCTTCAGGAGGCCATTCAAATGGCGCGACAGCTTCTTTGATGATCATGGCCAAGCCTGTCCATAGTGGATGCAAAGCTTTATAATTTTGCCATCTTTTTATTGTGATAGGTATGGTGTCATCTATGGAGTCAGTTATTAAAAAAGCTAAAACAATGATTTTATTAGTTATCTTTTTATTTTTGTGGGCAAAAAATATATTTGCGGCGAACAGTAGAGCTTCTTCTGGGGTTGGTGAGGTGGCTAATAATTTATTGGTATCAGTTTCCATTGCTTCTAGTTTTATGGCAAGTGCATCACTTTCACTGGGTGTGATGTTTATCATTGCATCTGTTGTGCGATATCGACAGTACCGGGATAATCCGTTAGCTTGTTCTTTATTTAATGTTTTGACGCTTGTTTTTTTAGGAAGTTTGTTGCTTTTGCTGCCTTTGATCTATCGCTTGACTGATGGTGGTCTTTCTCCAAATATATAATAGTGATTACATAAAAAGAGATATTTTATGAATTAAAATCATTGGGTTCACTTAAATGAGGGTGAGCCCAATGGGTTTGTTTTTTATTTGTTTTGCAACAGCTCAGGTAGTTAGGAAATTTTAACTTGACTGCATAACACGGTTCCCGTAGAGACATTGCTTTATCGAAGCAGCGCCCTTTCATGCTTCATGAAGCGTATTTCCATCGGTAGAATGCAACCTACTATTGGGCGATTGCGGACAGTCAAGTTAAAATTTCCTAACTACCTGAGCTGTTACGTTATTTTTTTTAGTTTAGAAAGGAATATCATCATCAATATGGTCAGTTATCTCTGGTTGCAGTGCTTCAGCGCGATGACTTTTTTCTTGCGTGGGAAGAGACGTTGCTGAAGTAAATTCTTGAGACGTTGTTGTGCTATTTTTACTGTCAAGCATTTGCATGGAATCGGCGACAATTTCTGTTGTATAGCGATCCTGGCCAGTATTTTTATCTTGCCATTTCCTAGTTTGTAAACGTCCTTCAATGTAAACTTTTGATCCTTTTTTAAGGTACTCGCCAGCAATTTCAGCCAATCGACTGTACATGGAGATTCTGTGCCATTCTGTTTTTTCTTGATTTTCACCTGATTGTTTGTCTTTCCATGCTTCTGTTGTTGCTATAGAAAAGTTAGCTACCGCTAGACCATTCGGCGTGTAGCGTACTTCTGGGTCTCGACCTAAATTGCCAATTAAAATAACTTTATTAACACTACCTTTTGCCATAAATAAAAGCTCTCCTAGAAAATTATATTTGGGGTGAAGTCTTTTTATGAATACCAAGTGCGATAGGAATCCAGAATAAGCTCAGAGTAAAACACAGTATATAAGTCGTTGTGTGTAAATTTAAATAATTTAAAATATGTACTCCTTTTTCAAGGGACTTGCTTCCTAGTAATCCACCAATAAAAATGCCAGTAAATTGAGCGCATGAGTAAATTCCCATCGCACTACCTCGAAGCGAAGGGTTGACAGTTTTGGATACAAGGGAAGGTAGCAAAGCTTCCAGTGTGGAAAATCCAGCAAAAAATAAGACAAGCGCAGAAAATGAATAAAAACAGTTTGCAGGGAAGAACGAGAATAGCAGCTCTGCGACAGCAAGTGCAATGATAGAGATGAGAAAGGTTTTTCTTATCTGTTTTCTTTTTTCTGCAATAATAATCATTGGAATACTTAAACAAAAAGCAATGAAGAGTGCGGGAGAGAAAATTTCCCACTGTTGGCTTTCTTTTATGCCTGCAAGATTATCTAGATTGATAGGTAACGCAATAAAAGTTGCAGTGAATATAGCATGTAAAGCGAAAATACTAATGTATAGGCGAAGAAGATGCGTGGAGAGTGCCGCAGAAAGAGCGGTGATTGTCCATGTGGTGCTTTTCCCGGGGAGTGTTGGCGGAGTTGGCACGCGTTTTACTAGGAGAAAAATCGCAACGAGACCGAAGAATGCTGCTAGCCAGAACATGCCTTTTACACCCGTGAGTAGCATTAGCATTGGGCCAACAATCATTGCAAGTGTAAAGGAAAAACCAATCGATACGCCCGCTGTTGCAAGTGCTTTTGTGCGTTGATTTTCGCGCGTTAAATCTGAGAGCAGTGCCATAATGGTGCTGCCGATCGCGCCAGCCCCTTGTAGTGCGCGTCCAAGTATCATGGTGTATATGTTGGACGATATAGCTGCAAGTAAGCTGCCGCCAATAAATAGCAAAAGCCCGAATAAAATGATTTTTTTTCTTCCAAAGTAGTCTGAGCATAAGCCAAGCGGTATTTGGAAAAAAGCTTGTGTGAGGCCATAAATCCCCACAGCGAGTCCAGAAAGAAAAGGCGTTGTCGCATTTAATTGCTTTGTGTAGAGGGCGAAGAGTGGCAAAACCATAAAGAGGCCAAGCATGCGCATACTGAGTATCGCGGAGAGTGTGTAGGTCGCTCTACGCTCAACGAGGGTCATGCTTTGAGCGGACATATTTTGCCTTTTTCTTTGATTAGGTTGAGGAAATCGCTTATTTTTTCAAAGCGAATTATTACTCCTTTACAGTTTTTACTCAAGGGTAAGGCTCAGTTTGTTCTTTGCTGTCTTATAACAATGCGGTGATAGTACCGGCTTATTGTAAAATAAGTATTTGATATTGTTCATCAACAATTGCTATCACCACTAAGATTGAATAGAATTGCCAGCCTGTCGACTTCAGGCTTAATAGTTGTGCTGGCGTAGCTCAGTTGGTAGAGCAACTGATTTGTAATCAGTAGGTCGTCGGTTCGATTCCGTCCGCCAGCTTTGTAAAAGTAAGTTGACAACCTGATGTTACTGAACGAGAATTCAGGGCCTGTTTTTGGGAGGGGTTCCCGAGCGGTCAAAGGGATCAGACTGTAAATCTGACGGCTCTGCCT
>CAZYJL010000013.1:0-27384 GCA_964647825.1 uncultured Coxiellaceae bacterium
ACCGCGGGATGACAAGATTTTTTATAGTTAGTTTTTTATCAAAAACCAAATTTAATATAGAAAAAATATCAAGTTATTTGAAGTGGCCCTAGTCTTCCATGCACTGGTTTTTACTCTTGCGGACATCCTGTCCGCTCGCCAGTGATTTAAAAGTTTACAGTATCAAAAAAAATGGCTGGTACTAAATGTTTTCTCGTAAAATGATTAAAAATATCCAATTGTCAACAGCCTCGATTATTTTGGTGTGGTCGTGGTTTTTGCAGGCATTGGAGATTTTTGTATGACCTCTTGTTGCACAGGCACCATCATCACAGGCAAGACAAATGGATAATTCATCCACAATGTATCCATTGCAGACCATGATTGCATCATACGCTGCATTTCTTTCTGTATAGTCTGCTGATTCAATTGCAACTGTTTAACCCATGCAGCAGATTCTTGCGCTGTCATTGGTTTTGGTGTGCCAAATTTAACCGACCAAACAGGTGCATTTTTTTCATCACTGGTAAACGTTTGACTAAAACTAAAGCCACCTGCATTGGCTATCGCAGATTCCATCTCCGTGGATTGAATCCATCCCGTATTTCCATTCAGTGGATCCCCTACTTTTATCCATTTACCGTCTTTTTGTTTAAAAATTGGAACAATACCAGATTCTGTATTAATTTTTCCTATCACTTTTGCCTCTTTCGTTGGCTGATCATAGAGATCAATTGTTTTTGCAAGTATAGGAAATGAAATAGTCAATAAAAACATAGCGCACAGAATACGACCGATTGCATGTAATCGCATAACACTCTCCTTTTTCAATACAACTATTTTTTTATGCTTCGCTATCTACAATCAAAGCAAACATTTCGAAAACAAAAAAAGTGGGTGCTAAATTTACAAGTCAAAAAAATAACTAATATAACGAATAGAAAAGCTGGTACAACGCTTTGCTTATGCTATCAAATTCATCCTTCCACTGATAAAGTGATAGTCTAGTAAAACATTCGGAACGCTATACCAGCAAAACATAACTATTCTAATCTGCTGATTCTACTTTCACTTTTCTCGGCTGTGTTGAACTATGTTTTGGAATAATAATTTCCAACACACCCTGTTTTGATTTTGCTTTAATGTGCTCACAATCCGCTGTATCAGGTAACGCAAAACGACGATAAAACTCACCTCTCACTCGTTCCACACGATGCCAAGCATCCGTCTCTTTTTCTCGTGTGATTTCACGCGTACCACGAATTGTTAGCACATTATTTTCCGTAGAAATTTCAATTTGATCACTGTCTACACCAGGCAAATCCGCTGTTACAATAAATTGCTTCGCTTCTTCTCGAATATCGACAGCGGGCGCCCAACGACTATCTGTATTCGCCTCACCTGCTTTAAGACGCTTTGCATTGGGCTCTAATAACGTATTTAATTCACTCAAAATATTCCATGGCTCATATTGTAAAAGATTCATAATGTACCCTCTCTTGATGAAATAAATAATCTAACAAGTCACTCTCTTTACAGATAGGGATAGAATAAAAAAATTCAAGAGAATTTTCGAGTCAACAAATCAACAAGGTATCTAACACGCTGAGTGATGCCCCCAAGCTTTTATGATGATTTGTAAGGAAACGACCCGCGTTCCGCGTGGAACATTTTATAATATGAAAAAACACGTCAAATCATCATGGTAGAGCTATCCCATAAACGTCACATTCGCAGGTGAATCAATCGATCAGTGACCCAGATAGAGACTCCCATAAACGTCACATATCTCAACCTAGTAGACCGATTCATGCATTTTGTCTAACTTGTCATCCTGCGGTTCATCTGCGGGATCTAAAGAAAGACTCATATGAACGAGATACCGCGCTGAAAGCGCAGTATGACAAAATAAGTAAATCGATCTATTAGATTAATCCCACGCAAGAAGCATGGGATAACAACAAAGAGAGAATCATAAACAACATAATGAATTGTTTTACAGAATAGTAATATTTACCATGATCAGCTTAATTAAATCCAATTAAAAACTATATTAATCATATAGATAACTAACTATTCGGTCACCGAAGTATTCTTCCGAATAAGTCGTTGCAAAATACCTGCTCTGACTAAATTACTTTTTACCCCTTCCATCGCTGGAAATTGCCTGCGAATATTGATTACTGCTTGATCCATTTCCCTAGCTAGCTTTTCTGACAAGCGGATACTAATAATATCGGACAACTCTTCCATTTCACCTGCAATATCAACTAACACAGGATAGTCTGGTAATTGCAGCAAACTTTCTACTGCCTCAATGATCCAACGACTTTTACCACGCATCCCATAACCGTCACTAATGACTTGTTGCTGTAAATGTAAATGTAACTGCTTTTGTAATTTTACTGATGTCATAATGATTTTATCTGACATGTTTTTATCCTGTTATTTCATGTTCAAGCATATCAATCAATTGTCGAAAAGCTGTTGCGGCGTGATCATAGTGATTCCAGTCAACGTCAGCAAATAGTTTCACATATTTCTTATAACGTTCTTCTGCCAACACTGCATGCACAATGGTTTTTACTACCGGTGTATGTCGCGTCACACCCAAATTCACACGAGAAGTAATTCGTCCACGTTTTGTCAAAGTACTTTGACTTTTATGCTTTGCTGTTTTTTCTATCCTCTTGTTCTCTGTAATCATTTTACGTAGTGTTTTCAAACTGCAGCCTTCCATACAGGCCAACAACAAATGATGACGTAAGCTGACAGATGCAACAGATGCAATGACCGCTGCTTTATCAAGGCTATTAATTCGACCCTCGTAAATTGCCGCTTGAATATCCTCTGGCGCGTGTAGTACCGTCAAATAGTAACTCGTTTGTGATAAAGACAAACCAGTAATTTCTTTTAGAACGGTTGCAGATACGGTTTCACTATATCCTTGCTTTTCATATTCACGAATAATATCTCTAATATTCTCGATACGCTCAGCCAATGTTAAATCTTCACGTGCTGTGTTTTCTACCCACTGCATGAGTTTCAAATCAAATGGTTTGGGTTTTTCATTAAATACCCGCGCATCAATTTCTTCACGACCTGCAAGAATCGATGCAAGACAACGACGCTCACCTGCCACCACACGATATAAATCTGAATGTTTATACACGACAACAGGGTTAATAATACCGCTGCTTTCAATCGTTACTGCTAATTCTTTTAATTTTTGTAATTCAATTTGCTTCTGAGCTAACTGCGAATCTGTCATGTCTAGACCATTCCGGATATCCGCTAAAGTGATAGCTAATTTACGCGGATTATCAGGATCTAGTTCAATGCGTGAGAGCGGTAACATCACATTGCGAAATGTGCCTGCATTATTTTCGACAACGTGAATCGTTTCACTTAAACCACGTGAAATAGCTTCAGAGACACCAAAACGTTTTTTTCGACTCATGTTAATATCCTTTCGGCAATATAATCACAGACTTCCAATGCTTCTTGTTTAGCAACATGTTTATCATGAAAATCAAAAATGGAATGCGGTGTGGCATCTTCAGAATCAATTTCTGCAAAAACAATGCGCTGATTTAATCGAACAGGTAAAATATATTTACCAATTGCTGAATTTTCTTCCAAGCTTCGCAAAATATCACGATGCAATCGTGTTTGTTTGAACATATTGGGTAAAATACCCACAAGATGAAGTGGACGATGTTTATCACGTACCAAGGATTCTTGCATCCATAATTGCAACATACCGTAAATACCTTGGACAGGTTGTTCTTCCATGACTGATGGAATCACAATATGCGTCGCTGCACGAATCACGCTGACTGTCAAAGGGCCTTTGGAAGGCGCCGTATCAATCACAACTGTATCATAAGCAGCCATAACATCTGGTGAAGATAAAAAATTCAACAGTTGCTTGTGCACTTTATCAACAACATCAGATTTTCTGACAGCTTCAGCTGCAAGTAATTTTTCTGCATGGCCTGGCGCCACATCTAATTGCTCAATGTACGTTGGATAGGGCACCACACCTTGACCATAAAAAATTTCTGCAATGCTACTTCGGCCATCCCAACCCATATCATCTGGATGAGTCGCATCGTAATCTGGATGAATAGGTGGCATTAATCCTTCTGGTGCGGCAGGATCGATTTCCATTTTTAAATATTGATGTGAAAAATTACATTGCGGATCAAAATCAATCGCTAGCGTTGGGACTTTTTTCACTTTGGCAAAGTACTCTGCCATGGTTCGACTGCACGTTGTTTTTCCAACGCCTCCTTTGTTATTTAAAAATGCAATAATTTTCATAGAACATCCCTTATATTGTGTTACCACGTAGCACAATATATTATCCGGCTGATTGCTTAATAAACAGGGAAAAATAAAAAAAAACGACACTGTAGAGTTTGTTCTTTATTTATCTTTTGTTTATCTTTTGTTTAAGAGGCTCTAACCACATGAAATTAAAGGGATTTTTCGCTTGAAATGTGACGTTTATGGGAAAAAATGTGACGTTTATGGGAAAGTTTGTGACGTCTATGGGATGGAGATGTGACGTTTATGGGAGTCATTGTGACGGATGTGGGAGAACAAAAAAAAGAACAACAAGTCGAGCAAACGACGCATCGTGAGCTTAAAAAACATGCTGCGATTATTCACTGCACGAACAACTTAAGTTTATTACAACGTAAAATTAGCAATGCGTTGCTTTACCATGCTTATGACGAACTTATTTCTCGTGAAGAACATGAAATTTCTGTCAAAGAACTTTGCCAATTAATTGCTTATCAAGGGAATAATCACGCAGTCATTCGTGATGCTTTGCGAGGCCTCTTAGCAACAGTCATCGAATGGAATGTCGTCAATGATGTGACAGGTGTGGAGGATTGGACGGCAAGTTCCATTTTGGCTAGTGTCAGTTTACAAGGCCCGAAATGTTTTTATGCTTATTCACCGCGCATGAAACAACTACTGCATTCGCCAAGTATGTTTGGTCGTATCAATTTGTTTATTCAATCACGTTTTCGTTCTGGATATGGATTAGCATTGTACGAAAATTGCATTCGCTATCGTGGGTTAGGCGTAACGAAATGGTTTGATATGACTGTCTTTCGAAAATTAATGGGTGTGCCTGCTGACAAATATACTGTTTTTCGCGATTTTAAGCGCCGTGTGCTTGATAAATCCATTGAGGAGGTAAATACCTATTCGGATTTAGTGATCGAGCCTGAGTACGCAAGAGAAGGCCGTTTAGTGAAACAGTTACGCTTCACATTAAAAGAACGTCCACGGCGTGTGCGTTTAGGTGTACAAAAAAATGAAATACCCTTATTAACTAACTCAGAAAAAGAACAGCTAACACCTTTGCAAACAATATTAACACAGCAATATGGTTTATCGATGTCACAAATGAAAGAAGTGTTTGCGCAGCATGATGAAGCATTTATTTGCGAGAAAATAACCGTGATAGAAAGTTCACGTAGTTTTCGTGAAGGCCGGGTACAAAATCCTGCAGCTTTTTTTCTAAGCGCACTCAAAAATGATTGGCAAGTGAACACACCTGCCATGATAGAGATGACGAGTCATCCACGACGGATAGAAGAATTAGAAGCGTCTGCGAAGAAGATTCGTAAATTATGTTATGCGCAGCGTGAAGCGTTATTAGATAATTTAATTGCTTCGTTGGATGTTACTGAAAAACAGCGTTTAGAAACAGATTTTCGTGAGTATGCAGCAGATGCGATTCGTACGGTGCTTAAATTACAGCGTGCGAAATATACAACAGAAACAATTTTTTCTTCTCCACAGATTCGTGGGATGTTTCGTCAATTTTTTCTACAAATTCAACCCGCGCCAGTCCAAGCGTCAATTTCTTTAAAACAGATACTGTCAACGTTTCCCGCAGCGGATCGGGATGTTTTTACAAAGTTAGCATTACTTGCACCGGATCATGAATTATTAGCTGGATTGATATAGCAGTAACAGCGCAGTGGGGGTATTGTTTGACGACTTGACTGACCGCAACTGTCAAACAGCAAGCTGCATTTTACTGCAGAAAGGGCATGGCTTTGATCACTTGCAACATGATGGGCAACTGATATGCAGTCAAGTTGTCAAACAATACCCTCACTAAGGTGTTACAAAAACACCCCCACTGATCGATGATAATGTATTGTCATCATTGTGCATGTAAAACCAGCATTTTTAAATAATCTGTTTCTGGAATCATGGGATGTACAGGATGATCAGGCGCTTGGTGACCACGCTCAATGAGCTGTAACCATCGTCCTGTTTTTTGTCCAGCTTTTCGTGCACACATGAGTAAGTCACTTGGACTGACTTGCATCGAACACGAACAAGAAACAAGAAAACCATTTGAGGAAAGACAGTGTAAAGCAGCCATATTGATGCGTTGATAGCCAGCTAACCCTACTTGAAGATCTTTTTGTTTTTTTACAAATGCAGGCGGGTCAAGAATAATGACGTCAAATTTTTCTTGGTTATCCGCTAGTTTTTGTAGAGCCACAAATGCATCGTCAGTGATTGTATTCACTTTGTCTGTTAATTGATTGAGCGCAGCATTTTCGGTGATGGCGTTCTTTGATAAAGGGGATGCATCAATACAAACCACCTCATGTGCACCTGCACAGGCGGCTTGTATCCCAAATGCACCAAGATAGCTAAAGACATCAAGTACGCGTTTTCCTTTCACATAAGGACTTAAACGCTTGCGATTCAAGCGATGGTCATAAAACCAGCCGGTTTTTTGTCCAGAAGCAAGCGGTGCGATAAATAAACAATTATTTTCTTCAAGTGTTATTTTTTCTGGTGGTGTACCAAAAGCAGGCGTCACTTCTATAGGTAATTGTTCCATTGTACGAATAGGACTGTCATTTCGGAATAAGATACTTTCCGTGTTTGGTAAAACAGCGAGAAAAGCTTCAATCAGCGTTGGTGCAACAGCTTGCATGCCCGCAGTATTGATTTGTAAGACAAGATGACGATCATAGCGATCACAGATAAGGCCAGGAAGGGCATCGCTCTCGCCAAAAATGAGTCGATAAAAAGGGCGAGGGAATAAACGTTCGCGAAGAGCGAGCGCTGCACGAATTTTATCAATAAAAAACGTATGATCGAGAGTGGCATTTTTTTCACGACTAAAAAGTCGTCCGGTAATCAATGAATGGGGATTGATAAATGCTGTGCCTAACGCAGTTTGATCGTGGGACATGACATTGACTAGTTCTCCAGCAATGAAATTCTTTAACGGCGTGAGTTTTGTATCAATTTCGTTGCTAAAAATCCACGGATGACCTGCACGAATGCGTCGCTCTTCATTTTTTTTGATAAAGAGTTTTTTTAGCGACATATTTTTTCCTTTTTAAATATAATTATATATGAGATTTTTGTTAAAAAAATTAAAACGTGCAAGGTAGCAAAAAAAGTAATAATAAGCGAGTTCTTTCTTTTGAAAGAATAGATAAATTGTCACTATTCAGGTAGTCAGGATTTTTTCACTTGACTGCATAACACGGGTCCCACAGAGACAGTACTTTATCGAAGCAGCATTCTTACATTATGCATGAAGCGCATTTTTATTGATAAAATATAACCTGTTGTTTAGCAATTGCGATTAGTCAAGTAAAAAAACCTGATTACCTGATTAGTTACGATAATTTTATTAAGGTTTTTTTACCGTTATATCAGTATATTTTTCTTCTTTTAGTGAGGTTTCTTTAGTAAAAATACTAATAATAGTGTTAAAAACTTCTTTTAGTTTAATAAGCTTTTCTTTATCATCTACTTTAAAGAGAGGCAAGAAAGTATTCTTTTTTTTAAGCCAAGCAGTGGACGATAATTTTTTTTCAAGCAAAGTCATTGTCTCTTTAAGTTCTGTATCATTAACATTCCATACACCTTTAAAAATATAGATGATTAGCCAATAAATTACTTGATTGATATTTTCTTTAATTTCTGATTTATTTTCAAAAGATGGCTCATGATAGAGTGTTATCAGCGCACCTAATGAAGCTAATAATTCTTTATTGCTGGGACTAAGTAGTCTTTTTTTTATATCTTTAATATTAAATAGATTTCTTACACTTTTTTCATTTAAATAGTCTTCATGAGTATCTATGGTTAGGTGGTTGATGATCATATAGCTAAAAAGTATTTTATTTTTATTTTCCAAAGATTCAGGTTCTTTTTCATCTAGCGGGTAAAGAAATAATTGAGAGAGCTTGTAAAATTCTCGCAAACATTTTTCTTCTTCTTTTTCTGGTAAGCTAAGGAGGCAGTCAAATAAAAAAATTGCGGTTAGTGTGGATGCAGAATAATGTAAAGAGTTAAATATTATTTTTTCTTTTTTATCTTCTAATTTATCTATATTTTTTTCATAATAAATACCTTTGTAATTTAAAGTTGTAATAATATCATAAATATCTTTAGAGAACCGGCTTTTTTCTTCCGCAGGTATTTTTTCGCTAATACTAAAATCTATTAGATAGGGTCTTCCTTTGTGATCTATCACAATATTTTCTGGGCGAATATCATTGTGCAGGTAACCGTGGGAATGTAATATCGTTATTTGTAATAAAAGAAAAAAACGTTGTGCAAGTGTAATATCGATAGTTGGACCGGAAAGACTTAATCCAAGAAAAGGCATAAGGATATAATGTTTCGTTGATCTATCTTCTATTATTCTTTCTGTGGTTTTGATGATTCCCATATCAATTTTTTCACGAACGTCTCTTATAATTTCTTCTTCTTTTCTTGCATTTTCTATAGTAAAAAAAGCACTTGGTATGAATGTTTTTTCTCCTTCTTTTTTTAAAGTCGATCTACCGATTTTCAATACATAAAAATTATTTTCTGCATCACGGATTAACTTTGCAATGCCGAAAGAACCTTCGCCAAGTTTGAGATCTTTTTTTGGGAAAGCATAAATTTTTTTATCTAATTTGATAAATGAATGGAAAACAGAAATTTTATCTTTTTCTTCTTTTTCTTCTTTTTCTATAGCAATAGCGAGATCTTTGCGTGATAGTTTTGTGCCTTCAGGCGCTGCGTCAAGTAGAGTTTTTGCTAATGACCACTCACGAGGATGGATGGGATCTCTTTTTACCCAAGCATCACGTTGAGCATCACTATAATGTTTTATCTCACTTTTTTCTTCATTTGTTACATCTTTATCAAATGCATGTGGCATAGTCTCCTCGTGAAACAATAAAATACCGTTTTGTTATTTCACTTTTATATTATAAGAGAAAATACAAAATTATTTTTGTGACATGGTATTTTTAATGAGGTGATGACTGTCTCACGGGCCATCTTTTATATAACTTGTTGATTTATAAAGACAAAACAGCTATGCTGCAACTAATTGATTTTTATATAATTTCTGTCAATTTAATTGCAACGTATTGAATTTATTATTAAAAAACACGGACTACCTGAACTGTGACGAAAAAATAAAATAGGTTTTCAATATTATCGTGCTATCAATCTGAAGAGGCGAGCGGTTGTACAGGTTGTTCAGGGTTATCTTCATGATAAACGTCATCACGGAAGTTTAATGCACCATTTTCATCAACCCATGCAGTAAGATAAGTAATAAAAATTGGTGTGGGTTTCGGTGTCCGTATATAGATTGTTCGTTCTGTATCTAATAAATTTTGCATTTTATTATCATCCCATGTCGGATCTTGTTGCATGAGATAATTGACTAACGCAAAGGGGTGTTCGAGACGGATACAACCTGAACTAAATAAACGTTGATCTTCAGCAAAAAGATTTTTAGTTGGCGTGTCGTGTAAATAAATACTGTCTGCATTTTGAAATTCAAATTTTACGCGGCCGAGTGCGTTGTCATTACCCGGTGCTTGGCGTAAAAACCAAGGAAAATGTTTTACGCTGCTGATAGAATCCTCATCACTCTCAGCACTTTCAGCCAGACTTTCCCAATCAATTTCATTGGCAGAAATTTCTGGCGCATTTTTTTCAGGGCCTTCATAAATACGAATATGCATTTCATCAAGATAATCTGGATCTGCGAGTACTTTTGGCACGATGTCTTTTCTTGCAATCAGATCAGGTACATTCCACGAGGGATTTAGAATAACACGGGTGATGCGTGAAGTAATTTCCGGCGTTTTGCGTGTTGGTTTGCCAACAATCGCTTTCATATCAAATATTTTTTTACCATCTTCATAAGCATATAAACGATAATCTGGGATATTCACTAAAATAAATCGTTGACTTAATTGTGGTGTCAGTGCATTCCAACGTTTTAAATTAATGATGATTTGTTGTAGACGCGCTTCAGGTGGAATGTTCAGTTCGCGTAAAGTCTCTGCACCAACAACGCCATCAGGTTTTAATCCCATGCGTTGTTGATAATTCTGTACAGCTAATTGTAGCGTGTCGTCAAATAAATCCATTGTATCGGCAAGTGCGTTTGAATGAATAACCATTGGTTCTGTTGTATTGTTTTCAGTATCATTTGTTGTATTTTCCACAGGACGCAAATCATCAGTTGCGATAAGTCGCGCGCGTAATAATGCTATTGATGGACTGCGCATACCTTTTTTTAAAACAGAATCCGTTGGAATGGGTTGCCAAGGATGCATGACCGCTTGTTGATAACGTGCGATATAAAATTCCATCAGCGCAGTATTATGATGTGTAATCGCAGGGCCTGCTGTTGTTTGTAAATAGGCAGGTGGTAACGGTTCAGCGAAGGCTTCTGGTATTGAAGCCATGAAAAACAGACTTGCCGCTAATGCCTGCAATTCCATTCGCAGTAAAGAGGACATCTTCGCGACCTCCCTGTGCTCGGATAACAACAGTTTAGCACAGGGAAGATGGCTTGTTTTCTGATGGAATGCTTAAATTCGGCTTAATGTATTGATTGTAATTTCTTTTTTTTGATCTTTTTTTTCTTCATCATCCTGTGCTGACGTTTTGCTAAATATGGTGCTCGATGATTGAGATAAAGGACGATCAATATCTCTTGCATCTATATGTTGAATTTCTAGATATTCTTCATCTTCTTTTTTTTCTTCTATTATTTTTAATTTATCTTTTTTTATGGATGCTGTTGGCAAGATTTCTGTCAAATAAAGATCATCAAAATCTTGATTAAAAATAATAGGGTATCCATCTTTGTATCGATGACCTTTGCCAAGCAAGCTTTTTTCTGGATAGAATTCTTTGTAATAACTCTCACTGATTAATAACTTAGTATCACCTAACCAAGTTAATAATACGCTTTGAGAGAGTTTAATATTTTTTGTTGTAGCGCATTTAATTTTTTCATGTAATTTCTCTGTGTCTGCATAGGATGCATTTATAGATTGACACGTTTCATTTAAGTCATCGATGATAGTTTTATTTTGTGGAATGTCCACGTCTAAATTTTTTATTTCTTTGAGAATAACCGTTCTAATTGCATGTAATAACATGTGGAAGCGTCCGTAAAATGCTGGTTGTTTGGTGTCACCATCTGCTTTTTCACCAAGCCAAGCAAGTAATGCATGCCAATTTTGTGGATTTTCTTTTGGGATAACAATTTTTTCGTCAATATATTTGTTGCAGAGATTTTTGATGTATTCATGTGTTTTTTCAATGATTTCTTTTTTTTCTGTATTTTTGATATTTCCTTTAACTATGTTGATCGCATCATCACATAGATCGAAACCTTTTTTTAAAATTTTTTTACTTTCTTTTAAAAAAAAATCGGTTTTTGTTAATATTTTTTCAGTTTTATCTTCTAATTGTAGTGCTTTATTTTCTTCAGTATAACGTGTTATAAGATTTTTTATTTTTTCATTAAACGATGTATCAAATGGCATAGTACCTCTCCTCAAGAGAATATCATTCTATTTTTTAAGCGCTAACATTAATATAAATATTGTGCACTTTAATGCAAAGCGATGCGGCATGCTAGAGACTTTTTCTATGTCATTTTTAAAAAGCAACGCTTGACGTCGCTAGTCAACGGCGGCTACTCTGATACCCAATTGGGATGCATCTTTCGTGATGAAACAGGGAGTGTAGCGGGTTGAAAAGCGTTGCGCAGTTCGAAATTTTCTTTTACCAATACCTTAATGAAGAGGGTAAATCTGCGGCGGAGAGTCCGCCATTGGCACAGGATTTCTCACACCTTTTAAAGTTGTATCGTTTCATGCTATTCACGCGTGCCTTAGATGCAAAAGCCGTTGCCTTGCAACGAACAGGTAAAATGGGAACCTACCCGTCAACACGTGGTCAGGAGGCTGTTTTTGTAGGGACAGGGGATGCGTTAGCGCCAGACGATGTTTTTGTACCTTATTATCGCGATCTAGCGATTTTAATGCAGCGGGGGGTGAAGCCATCAGATATTTTATTGTATTGGGGCGGCGACGAACGTGGTAATCTTTTTTCTTCCGTCAATAATCTTCCCTATGCAGTGCCGATTGCATCACAATTATTGCATGCAGCTGGGATTGCAACGGCTTTAAAAATACGTGGTGAAGCGCGAGCTGTTTTAGTGACATGTGGTGACGGAGCAACATCGGAAGGCGATTTTTATGAAGCCATGAATGTCGCGGGTGTTTGGCAATTACCAATCGTTTTTGTCGTCAATAATAATCAGTGGGCAATTTCTGTGCCACGTACCGCACAAACTGCAACAGAAACCATCGCACAAAAAGCGATTGCTGCTGGATTTCCTGGGATTCAAGTCGATGGGAATGATGTCATTGCCGTGCGCGAGACAGTGGCAAACGCCTTGCAAAAAGCACGCACTCAGCAACAACCAACATTAATTGAAATGCTTTGTTATCGGCAACATGATCACACGACTGCAGATGATGCAAGTCGTTATGAACCAGCAGGGTTACGCGCAGCGGAATGGCAAAAAGAACCCATTATGCGTTTACAGCGCTATCTTGAATCGCATCATGCGTTAACGTCAGAGACACAAGCAAGTTTGCAGGCCGATTGTGAAAAAGAAGTGGAGGAAACAGTCGCAGCGTATTTGGCTGTGACGGCAGAGCAACCTCTTTCTTCTTTGTTTGATTATCTTTATGAAACATTACCGCGTGCGTATGCTGCGCAAAGAGCTTCATTGGAAGAATAGGCTATTGGTATGACAGAAATCACCTTATTGGAAGCAGTGACGCAAGCACTTGCTTATGAAATGCAGACAGATTCATCGGTGGTGTTATTGGGTGAAGATATTGCACGTAATGGCGGCGTATTTCGTGCGACACAAGGCTTACTGGAACGATTTGGTGCAGCGCGTGTGCGTGATACACCGCTAGCAGAATCGATGATTGGTGGTTTATCAATTGGTATGGCGATTGCTGGTTTAAAACCCGTTGCTGAGTTTCAGTTTATGGGATTTATGTATCCTGCGATGAATCAAATTATTAATCATGCTTCTCGCATACGTCATCGCACGCGAGGTCGTTTGTCTTGTCCGCTGGTTTTTCGTGCACCTTATGGATGTGGTATTCGTGCACCTGAACATCATTCAGAAAGTACAGAAGCCTTATTTGCGCATATTCCTGGCTTACGTGTGGTGATGCCTTCTTCACCCGCACGTGCTTATGGTTTATTGCTGGCTGCGATTCGAAATCCTGATCCCGTGATTTTTTTAGAGCCTGCGCGTTTATATCGCTATGCACGTCAAGCCGTGCCTGATTTGGGTGAAGCGTTGCCATTAGATACGTGTTTTATTTTGCGCGTCGGAACCGATATTACTTTGGTGACATGGGGTTCTTTAGTAAAAGAAACATTGGCTGTGGCAGAAAAATTAGCAGCAGAGGGGATAAACGCTGAAGTGATTGATGTCGCGACGTTAAAACCATTGGATTTACAAACTATTTTAACATCGGTAGAAAAAACTGGACGCTGCGTGATTGTGCATGAAGCAGCGCGCGCTGGTGGCATTGGTGCCGATATTTCTGCTGCTATCGCGGAGCAAGGATTATTTTTTCTAAAAGCGCCCGTTCAACGTGTGACTGGCTTTGATACGATTGTGCCGTATGGTCGTCTTGAAAAATATTATTTACCCGATGAACAAAAAATAATGGCAGCGATTCAACAGGTCATGGAGTTTGCATAAAATGACGTTATTTTGTTTACCTGATTTAGGTGAAGGTCTTGCAGAAGCAGAAATTCATGCATGGCATGTGAAAGAGGGCGATACGGTACAAGTCGACCAACCGATGGTGAGTGTTGAAACAGCGAAGGCGTTAGTCGATGTGCCTGCACCGCATGCAGGAAAAATTTTGAAATTATATGGTAAACCCGGTGATATTATTCCAACGCATGCGCCGTTAGTTGAATTTGATAATCAAGTGGGGCAAACGCAGATCCGTGTGGATGCGGGGACAGTGGTGGGTGAATTGCCACAAAGTACACAGATTCTTATCGAAAATAATACGGTTTTTTCATCTGAGCAAATGCAAAATGCATTAAAAAAATCAGTTAAAGTGATGCCAGCTGTCAGAGCATTAGCTAATACATTACAGGTCGCATTAGAGTCGGTACAACCGACAGGTCCGCAAGGACAAATTACGGCAGAAGATGTGCAGCGTGCAGCAGATGAAGTGAAAAAAAATAAAATACAAATACATGCCGAAATAAATAATCAAACGCTATCTACTTCTTCTAAAACAATGCCATTACAAGGTGTGCGTCGCCAGATGGCACAAGCGATGATGCAGTCGCATCATGAGATTGTCCCGGTAACGATTGTAGAGGATGCAGATGTCACCGATGCACCAGCCGATTTTACGGTATTTTTATTACAAGCATTAACATCTGCCTTGCAGCAAGTACCGGCACTTAATGCAACATTTCATTACGATGTAAAAAGTAAGAATTTCCATTTGACCTTGCATGATGACATTCATATTGGTTTGGCAGTCGATTCGCCAGAAGGATTATTTGTACCTGTTTTGAAAAATTGTGCTGCGCGTTCTGCAACGGAATTACGCGACATGGTGAATCGTGCCAAACAAGGTGTGAAAACGCGTTCGTTACAACCGAGTGATTTCCAAGCAGCAACTTTTTCACTTTCCAATTTTGGGACAATTGCCGGACGATATGCCAATCCAATCATTGTCCCGCCGGCTGTGGCAATTTTGGGGTGTGGCAAAGTACGGTTAGAACCGGTTGTACGTGAGAATGCCATTGTGATTCGAAAAATTGCCCCATTGTCTTTAACGTTTGATCATCGTGCTGTCACGGGCGGTGAAGCATCACGGTTTTTGGCAGCGGTTATTTTATTTTTGCAAGGAGTCACTTAATGGTTTCGAGTGAGCAAGAACGTGCAGCAACACTTGCTTTATTAAGAGAAACGATTTGCCAATTTGCAACACAAGAAATTTTGCCACTTGCTGCGAAGCTTGATCGTGAAAATTATTTCCCACGAGAATTATGGCCGAAATTAGGAAAATTGGGTTTGTTAGGTATTACGGTAGAAGAGCAATATGGTGGTGCCGGATTAGGCTATACCGAACATGTGATTGCTATGGAGGAAATTAGTCGTGCTTCCGCTGCCGTTGGGTTGAGTTATGGCGCACATTCAAATTTATGCGTGAATCAAATTCGTTTAAATGGCACAGAATCGCAGAAAAAAAAATATTTACCATTATTATGTACGGGTGAATGGATAGGTGCTTTAGCCATGAGCGAAGTACAGGCCGGTTCAGATGTGATGAGCTTGAGTTTACGTGCGGAACGCGTTGGTGATGAATTTGTTTTAAACGGCAGCAAAATGTGGATTACCAATGGTCCTGTGGCAGATGTGATTGTTGTTTATGCACGTACGGAAAAAAAACAAAAATCTTCGCAAGGGATTACTGCATTTATTGTTGAAAAAAATTTTTCGGGTTTTTCACCCGCACAAAAAATCGATAAATTAGGCATGCGTGGTTCGGATACCTCAGAGCTAGTTTTTGAAGATTGCCGTGTGCCTGCTGAAAATATTTTAGGTGAATTGCATCACGGTTCGCATGTATTAATGAAAGGATTGGATTATGAAAGATTAGTCCTAGCAGCGGGCCCTGTCGGCATTATGCAAGCATGTTTGGATTTAGTCTTGCCGTATGTACGAGAACGTAAGCAATTTGGTAAAGCGATTGGTGAATTTGAATTAATTCAAGCAAAATTAGCAGATATGTATGTTGCGTTGCGATCTGCGCGAGCATGGCTAACGATGTTAGCAAATGATGCTGATGCGGAAAATACAATACCGCAGCATTTTTTTTCAAGAAAAGATGCTGCGGCCATTATTCTCTATACTGCAGAGTGTGCGATGCGCGTGGCAAATGAAACAGTGCAATGTTTGGGTGGTAATGGTTATACCAATGAGTATGCTGCGGGTCGTTTTTTGCGAGATGCAAAGTTATATGAAATTGGTGCCGGAACATCTGAAATACGTCGTATGTTAATTGGACGTGAATTGTTTGAGCGGGGATGAAAAAATGACATTGACGCAGGTAGATACGCATCACGAGACATTTCGTACGAATGCCGCCGCAATGCAACGGGATGTACGAACGCTTAAAAAAAAATTAGCAGAAATTGCAGTAGGTGGATCAGCGTCTGCACGGGAGCGTCATGTTGCAAACGGGAAATTATTACCTCGTGATCGCTTACGTCTTTTATTAGATACAGAAACAGATTTTCTTGAATTATCGCCGCTAGCCGGTTTGGGATTATACGACGATGTTATTCCAGCAGGCGGTATTATTACCGGGATTGGTAAAATTCATGGTATTGATTGCATGTTGATTGTGAATGATGCCACGGTAAAAGGAGGGACGTATTATCCGATTACCGTCAAAAAACATTTACGTGCACAAGCGATTGCGAGTGAAAATCATTTACCTTGCATTTATTTAGTGGATTCTGGCGGTGCATTTTTACCAATGCAAGAAGATGTTTTTCCAGATGCACAGCATTTTGGCCGAATTTTTTTTAATCAAGCGCGTATGTCGGCACGTGGGATTCCTCAAATTGCCGCCGTGATGGGATCGTGTACGGCGGGTGGTGCGTATGTACCAGCAATGGCTGATGAATCGGTGATGGTCGCCAATCAAGCGACTATTTTTTTGGCGGGCCCACCTTTGGTAAAAGCAGCAACAGGCGAGAATGTCTCGGCTGAAGCGTTAGGTGGCGCGGATGTGCATTGTCGTCTATCGGGTGTTGCGGATTATTATGCGGAGAGTGAATCGGATGCGTTGCAAATAGTACGTAATAGTGTTGCGCATTTTAATCAGCAAAAATTACAACAGACAATCGCATTACAACCCTCTGAAGAGCCGCGTCTTGATCCAACAGAACTCTATGGCATTGTGTCTGCCGATCCGCGGTATCCTTTTGATGTGCGTGAAGTCATTTTACGTTTAGTCGATGCCTCTGTATTTGATGAATTTCGTGCCTTATATGGCAAAACAATTGTGTGTGGGTTTGCGCACCTTGCGGGTATACCTGTCGGAATGATTGCAAATAACGGTGTATTGTTTTCAGAGTCTGCATTAAAAGCCACGCATTTTATTGAACTATGTTGTCAACGTAAAATTCCTTTGATTTTTTTGCAGAACATTACGGGTTTTATGGTGGGTAGCAAAGCGGAACAAGATGGGATTGCAAAACACGGCGCAAAATTAGTGAGTGCGGTTGCTTGTGCTGCTGTACCAAAAATGACGGTGATCATTGGTGGTAGTTATGGTGCGGGTAATTATGCAATGTGTGGTCGAGCTTATGACCCACGGTTTTTGTGGACATGGCCAAATGCAAGAATTGCAGTCATGGGCGGTGAACAAGCGGCAGGTGTGTTAACGTCCGTGGGTCAGAAAAATAATGAAAAAAATCGCACCAAAGAAGCGATTATTGCGCAGTACTCAGAACAAAGTCATGCGTGGTATGCAAGCGCACGATTATGGGACGATGGGGTGATTGATCCATTAGATACACGACGGGTATTAGCATTGAGTTTATCGGTCGCATTAAATGCACCGATAACCTCTACGTCGTTTGGTCTTTTTAGGATGTAATTTATGTTGCGTATTAATGAATTAACATCAACAAAAACCATGATTGAAATTCAATTAAATCGGCCAGAAAAGCGTAATGCATTAGATGGCCCAATGGTACATGCACTGACCACGCAATTAGCACATTATGCAAAAGATACTGCGCTACGTTTATTGGTATTCAGCGCTGCTGGTCATGATTTTTGTGCAGGTGCAGATATTGCTTGGATGCAACAATTGGCAACGAAGTCAGAGGCAGAAAATATCGCAGATGCATTAGCGTTAGCAAGATTATTTCATGCGATTTCGACATTCCCGTGCCCCGTCATGGTCTTGGCACAAGGCGCGGTGCTAGGCGGTGGCATGGGCATTGTGTGTGCGGCGGATATTGTCGTTGCTAGCACGGATACTTTTTTTCGTTTTCCTGAAGTCGGGATGGGTGTTTGTCCATCCGTTGTGAGTCCATGGGTAGTACGTGTGATGGGTGAATCAGTAGCACGGTATTATTTTTTGACAACAGAAAAAATAACAGCAGAACAAGCGTATTCGCTTGGTATATTGCATAAAATCGTGCCATATGCAGCATTAAAAACGACTGGGCTCGCGCTTGCCAATTCGATGTTAAATTATAGTCAGTATGCCTTGTCAGAGAGTAAATTATTAGTCAATCGTCTGGCGAATCAGCAATTTTCTGAAGATATATTGCAGATGACAGCAGAGCATTTAGCAATGATGCGGCGATCGAAGGATGCACAAGAGAGGATGTTGGCGTTTATCAAGAAATGAGGTAAACATGTCACAGATTGCTGTGGGTCGTGAGTTTGTTAAAGTTGTTGAAGTGGGCCCGCGTGATGGTTTACAAAATGAATCAACAATTTTAACCACAGCAGATAAAGTTGCATTCATTCATTTATTATCTGAGACGGGACTATCTGTGATTGAGGCGACGAGTTTTGTTTCGCCAAAGTGGATCCCACAATTAGCTGATCATCAAGCTCTTTTTTCAGCAATAAACAAAAATCCTGCTGTGTCGTATCCGGTTTTTGTGCCAAATCAGCAAGGCATGCAAAATGCGTTAGCTGTGGGTGCACGCGCTATTTCTGTTTTTACAACGCCGTCAGAAACATTTTGTCAGAAAAATATTCATCGTTCTGTGGCAGAGAGTCTGGATGAGATTGCAGCGATGGTAGCGCTAGCACGTCAACAAGACATATGGGTGCGTGCTTATGTATCGTGTGTTGCGGGCTGCCCTTATGAAGGTAATATAGCGCCCGCAGCGGTTGCAGCGGTTTGTGAAACATTATGGCAGTTGGGCTGTGATGAAATTTCATTGGGCGATACGATTGGTGTGGGGACAGCTGTTAAAATTCAAAAATTATTAGCAGCAGTCGTGCAGCAGGTACCCGTTGAAAAATTAGCTGTGCATTTTCATGATACCTACGGCCAAGCACTCGTGAATATTTATGTTGCACTACAGGCAGGTATTCGTGTGATAGATAGTTCTGTGGCAGGCTTAGGGGGATGTCCTTATGCGAAAGGCGCAAGTGGTAATGTGGCCACGGAAGATGTACTTTACATGCTTGAGGGTTTAGGCTTTGCGACAGGGATTGATTTAGTCAAGATTGTCGCCGCGGGTTGGTTTATTGCAGGGAAGTTAGGTAAGTCAGTACAGTCAAGGACAGGCCTTGCAATGAGGAAACAGAGCTAAGATGTCAATTGTCTCAAGAATTAAACAAGCGGTCTTGGGTGATCCGATTAATCCATTTAATCCGCAAGTGTTGCGTCATGTGTCATTGGTGGCTTTTTTGGCATGGGTTGGATTAGGTGCGGATGGTTTATCGTCATCCTGTTATGGTCCAGAAGAAGCGTTTCGAGCACTTGGTACACACACGCATCTTGCGCTCTATGTGGCGATGGCCACAGCGATTACTGTTTTTATTATTTCATTAGGTTATAACCAAGTCATTGAATTATTTCCTAGCGGTGGTGGCGGATATAAAGTTGCGACGCGGTTACTTGGTCCATGGGTCGGCGTGGTATCAGGCGCAGCGCTGATTATTGATTATATTTTAACAATTACCGTGTCGGTGGCGAGTGGTGTGGACGCGTTATTTAGTTTATTCCCACACGCGATTGCTGGGTATCGATTACCAACAGAAGCAATTTTGCTTATTTTTTTAATGGGTTTAAATTTGCGTGGCATGAAAGAGTCAATTAAATTTTTACTACCAATTTTTATTGGGTTTGTCATTTTACATTTTGGGTTAATTGTTTATGGCATATCAGCGCACAGTAAAGGGTTGTTATCGATTGTGCCCGATACGCTGGATCGCACAAAACGTCTTGCTGCTGTTTTGGGTTGGATGCCGGTATTGGCGTTGACGTTGCATGCGTATTCATTAGGGAGTGGTACATACACTGGGCTGGAAGCTGTATCAAATAATGTGAATCGTTTAAGCGAGCCGCGGGTACGCACTGGGAAGTGGACCATGTTTTACATGGCGATTTCACTCAGTTTTACCGCAGCGGGTATTATTTTGTTGTATCTTTTGTGGGATGCAAAACCCATTGCCCATCTCACACTAAATGCCGTTGTTTTTCATTCTATTTTGGGTGATTCGTGGATTGGTAAAATGCTGCTACTGGTGACACTGTTATCCGAAGCGGGTTTATTATTTGTCGCTGCGAATACCGGTTTTTTAGCAGGACCCACCGTGCTGGCGAATATGGCAGTAGATGGTTGGTTACCGAATCGTTTTCGTCATTTGTCTACACGTCTTGTTGTGCAAAATGGGTTGATCTTATTTGGTATTTCTGCATTGCTGATTTTATTATGGAGTCGTGGCAGTGTGTCACTATTAGTGATTCTTTACAGTATTAATGTTTTTATCACATTTTCTTTGTCTTTATTAGGCTTAAGTGTGTATTGGATGCGGCATCGCAAGCAAGCATCACCGCATTGGAAAGCGCGTTTATTATTTTCTTTATTTGCTTGTTTGATTACCTCGAGTATTTTATGCATTACTTTATATTCCAAATTTGAATCGGGCGGTTGGGTCACTTTATTATTGACCTGTACAGTGATTGGCGTTTGTTTTTTGATTCGTCGTCATTATCAGAAAGTGAATGAAAAATTAGCCAAGTTAGATATTCAATTACGATTGCCTATTGTTCGAGAGAAAAATGATCCTTTACCACACGCGGATCCTTTAGCACCCACTGCTGTTATTTTTGTTGGAAAAAGTGTGGGCGTAGGGATGCATACATTGTTGTCGGTGATTCGAATTTTTCCTCGCTATTTTCGAAATTTTGTTTTTGTCAGTGCGGGGGTAGTAGATGTAGAAAGTTTTTCAGGGCAGCGTGCTTTACAAGAAATGCGGACGGAAGTGAATCAAATATTACAATATTTTGTTGATTATTGTCATCAATATGGTTTGTCAGCAGAGAGTGAAGCAATTTTCGGTACAGATACAGTAGAAATGTTAACCACAGAAGCCCGTCAAATGAGTGAGCGTTATCCAAATTGTATCTTCTTTGCAAGTCGTTTGGTGTTTGAGCACGATAACTGGTTTACACGAATTTTACATAATGAAACACCGACAACGTTGCAGCGCTCTTTGCATTTAATGGGCAAAGAGTTAATGATTCTGCCAATGAGGATATAATCATGCAGCAGAAAAAAATTCAGCGTCATATTCTGACGGGTTTAATTGTTTTGGTTGTTTTAGGGAGTCTTTTTTGGTGGTTGTATACGCGTTTATTTGTCAGTACAGATAATGCGTATGTGAATGCCAATACAATTCAAATTGCTTCACGTGTCAGTGGCCCAATTGATAAATTATATGTCAAAGATAATCAAGCAGTGCAGTCTGGTGCATTGTTGTTTGAGTTAGATCCAGCCACATTCATTGCAACAGTAGAACAAGATAAAGCATCACTTGCACATGCAATAGCAAAGTTGGAGATAGCAAAAACAACGGCAGAACGCACATTGGCATTGGTTGCAAAAAAAGTTGCGTCAAAAGAAGCCGGTGATATTGCATCATCAAATTTACGCTCTGCCGTTGCTGAAAAAAAATTAGCTGAAGCTGCTTTATCCATTGCGCAATTAAATTTGCAGTATACAAAAATTTATGCGCCTGCAACGGGCTGGATAACGCATCTTTCATTACGCCCTGGTGATGTCGTTACTGCAAATCAGCCGTTATTTGCATTAGTGAGCAGTGAAGAATTTTGGATCGATGCGAATTTTCGTGAAACTGAAATTCATGAACTTTCTATTGGTCAAAAGGCAAAAATTACCATTGATATGTATCCGAATAAAGAATTTCGTGGTGTGGTGGAGAGTATTAGTAGTGGCACGGGTGCTGCATTTTCTCTATTACCACCAGAGAATGCGACAGGTAATTGGGTTAAGGTTACACAACGTGTGCCAGTACGCATTCGTGTCTTGGATCCTGATCCACGTTTCCCTTTGCGGGTAGGATCGTCTGCAACGGTTACATTGCACCGCAATGAGTAATTTATCATCGCATTCTTATACTGTGTTGCCGCCTTTCACCCGGATGTTGGTAATTATTGCCGTGATGGGTGCAACGCTCATTCAAGTGTTAGATATTACTATCGTGAATGTTGCTTTACCGCACATGCAAGGTTCGTTTGGTACGACGCCTGATTTAATTACATGGGTTCTGACAAGTTATTTAGTTGCTGCTGCGATTTTTATGCCATTAACTGGATATTTTACGGATCGCTTAGGACAAAAAAAATATTTATTAATCAGTATTAGTGGTTTTGTCGTCGCATCTGCATTATGTGGTGCGGCAGGCAGTTTGACATCCATGGTTATTTTTCGTTTATTGCAAGGTGTTTTTGGTGCAGCGTTAGTTCCCCTATCGCAATCGATTATGGTGAGTATTTTTCCCGAAAAAGATCGTGGCAGCGCAATGGCGATTTGGGGAATTGGCGTGATGGTTGGCCCAATTCTTGGTCCAACGTTAGGTGGGTATCTTACAGAATTGGCGAGTTGGCGATGGAATTTTTATATTAATGTCCCGATTGGTATTATTTGTTTTTTGTTATCTGCCGAGGTGGTACCTGATTCGCTAACAAAAGAAAGGAAAATGGATTGGTTAGGTTTGTTGCTAATTTCCACAGCGATTGGATCGTTTCAATATTTTCTGGATCGTGGCAATCAAGCAGATTGGTTTCATGCATCGGATATTTGTGTCGCGGCATTTTTATTTTTAACGTGTTTGCCTGGTTTCTTATTACATAATTTAACGACACGCGAGTCTCGCGTATTTGATTTACGGATTATGTTAGATCGAAATTTTGCAATATGTAGTACCTTATTATTTTGTTTTGGTTTGGCGCAATTTGGTTCGATGGTGATTCTGCCACTCATGACAGAGGGATTATTAGGTTATCCAGTGATTTTGACTGGTTGGGTTTTAGCGCCACGCGGGATTGCTGCCATGCTGAGTATGTCTATTACAGGTTGGTTGATTCGATTTGTGGATCCGCGTTGGATTATCTTGTTGGGAATCATGATCACGTGTGCGGGTACCTATATTTGCACATTTTATAATTTGGCGATGAGTTCAGATTGGATTATTTTGCCGATGATGATTCAAGGATTTGGACTCGGGATGGTGTTTGTGCCATTGTCTGCGGTGGCATTTATGACACTTGCACCGAGTATGCGCGCGGAAGCGGCGGGGTTATTTAGTTTATTACGCACATTGGGCGGCTCTGCGGGCATATCGATTGTCTCTGTTCTATTAACGCGGTATGGACAAATTGCATGGAATCAGTTGAGTCAGTATGTCGATCCATTTAATCCAGCTGTTGCGCGTTATCTTGCGCCATTCTCATTAGGACCATCAAGCCCAATGGGAGAAGCCTATTTATTGAAGTTAATTCATCAGCAATCACAAATGAATGCGTATGTAGGAATTTTTTCTTTTATTACCTTGAGTTTTTTCTTGATGATGCCATTGGTTTTTTTATTAAAAAAAGCAAAGCAAACGAATTTAGAAGATCAAATAGTGCATATAGAATAATATATTTCTAGTTTTTCATATAAATTATTATTAAAAAAAAGAGAAGCATGATGATGCATGGAAAAAATAGCAATCCCAAAAAAAAATCAATGAAAGTAATGATAAGACGCGCGACGGAAGCTGATGCAAATCAGATTGCGTTTATACACATTAATACATGGCAAACCATTTATCGTGGACTGATTCCAGATGAGATACTTAATAATTTATCGTTAACCAAACGAGAGCAAGAGTGGCAAGAGCGCTTACAAGCGGGAGTAATAACGTGGGTGATTGAGTATAAAAATACACTAATTGGTTTTGCGAGTGTCTGCCCTACTCGTGATGCTGATGGCGATCCTAAAATAGTTGCGGAGATTAGTGCTATTTATTTATTACCTGAATTTTGGCGTAAGGGACTGGGGCAACAATTATGTGAAGTGATAATTGATAATGTTTCAAATAATAATTTTAAAGAGATAGTTGTTTGGGTACTTGCAGGTAATAACCAAGCACGCCATTTCTATGAGGCAGTTGGATTTCATAAAACGGGCGATAGTGAAATAGATCATATCGGAGATAAATCTTTGCCGGTTTTGCGTTACAGGAAAATACTCGTCCATTAAATAAAGTTTACCGCGTAATATAAAAAGAATAATAACTATCACGCCATCCGCAGTGCGCCATCGAGTCGAATGACAGAACCATTCAACATCTCATTTTCAATAATATGTTGGACGAGCAAGGCAAATTCTTTGGGTTCGGCAAGGCGTTTTGGGAAAGGTACGGACGCGGCGAGTGAGGCACGCGCATTGTCTGGCAGGCTGGCAAATAAAGGGGTATCAACTAAACCCGGTGCAACGGCCATGACACGAATGCCAAATGCGGCTAGTTCGCGCGCGGCAGGTAAGGTCATACTAATAATCCCGCCTTTGGACGCACTATACGCCACTTGGCCAATTTGTCCTTCAAATGCTGCAATGGATGCGGTATTGATGATGATGCCGTGTGAAGTGGTGGTTGTCTCCCGTGAACGTTGTATCATTCTTGCTGCAACTAGCCGCATGATATTAAATGTGCCGGTGAGATTGACATGAATTATTTTTTCGAAATCAGGTAATGCCATAGGACCTTGTTTGCCGACTAGTTTTTTGGCTGTGACGATACCCGCGCAATTCACACAAATCGTTGCAATACCCTGTTTTTCTTCCGCCTTTTGCATAGCATGTGTCACGCTCATTTCATCTGTGACATCACACTCGAATGCAAGACAAGCTAATTCATCGGCTAACTTTTTTGCGCGTTGGATATCGAGATCAAGGAGGGTGACGTTAGCGCCAGCGCTCACAAGTTGTTTTGCCACAGCCGCACCCATACCTGATGCGCCACCGGTAATCAGAGCGGCCGCATTTTGAATTTTCATGCCAATTGTCCTTCCTATAAAATAGGGATGAATTTACACTAGCGTTATCATGAAAGGAGGTCAATCATCGACATGGAAAAAATAATTATTTTGGTTGCGATCAAACGTGTTGTCGATTACAGCGTGCATGTACGTATTAAACCTGATGGCAGTGGTGTTGATACACAGCATGTGAAAATGTCAGCGAATCCATTTGATGAAATTGCATTAGAAGAAGCGATTCGTTTAAAAGAGAAAAATAATCAGATAGAAGTGGTTGCTGTGTCAATTGGACCAACAGCGTGCCAAGAGACTTTACGCGCTGCACTGGCGATGGGCGCGGATCGTGCAATACTTATCGAAACAATAGAAGAAATTCAACCGTTAGCAGCAGCAAAATTATTCGCAGCGCTAGTCAAGCAAGAAGCTGCGACATTATTTTTCTTAGGAAAACAAGCGATTGATACAGATAATAATCAAGTCGGACAGATGTTAGCAGGCTTATTAAATTGGTCACAAGGCACATTTGTTTCAAAACTCATCCTACAAGAAAAAACACTTGAAGTAACGCGTGAAGTGGAAAGTGGTTTGCAAACTCTGCAATTAATATTGCCCGCTGTGATGACAGCAGATCTGCGTTTAAATCAACCTCGTTATCTTTCTTTACCTGCAATTATGAAAGCAAAAACGAAACCGCTTGTTGTGAAACCGATTGCTGAATTTTCTGTGGATATTGCCCCACGGTACCAACTGTTAAAAGTCAGTGCACCAGAAAAAGAACGATTAAAATGTCGCATAGAAACGGCGGAAGCATTAGTTAAAAAATTGCGTGAGACAGGAGTCATTACATGAAAATTCTAGTCGTTGCAGAAATAGAGGATGGACAATTTAAAGCAGTGAATCAACATGTTTTATCTGCAGCAAACCAATTAAATGGCAAAGTGGATTTGCTACTCGCAGGAAATCTCTCTGAAGAATTAATACAACAAGCACGTCAATTTTCCTTACTTCATCAAGTAATGATTGTTCAGTCAGAAAACTATACGCATTATTTAGCAGAAAATTTTTCTGCGCTGATTGCTGATGTTGCCAAGTCGTATGATTTTGTTTTGATGGCAGCGACAGCCAATGGTAAAAATTGTTTACCACGTGTAGCCGCTTTATTAAATGTCTCGATGTTATCTGATGTTGTTGCCATTCTTTCACCCGATACATTTGTGCGACCAATGTATGCAGGCAATGTGTTAGCGACCGTGAAAACAAATGAAAAAATAAAATTGTTAACTATTCGTGCGACGGGATTTTCACCTGTGTTGCCTGAGCAATCGTTTCAAGCTGTAACGATAATGTTAGAAAAAGAGATTCCGAATACATTGTCGACATTTATTTCAGAAACGCGGCATGAGTCGACAAGACCAGAATTAACGTCAGCACGTATTGTGTTATCAGGTGGGCGCGGAATGAAGAGTGCCGAAAACTTTAATTTATTAGAAAAAATTGCCGATAAATTAGGCGCAGCGATTGGTGCATCACGTGCTGCGGTCGATGCAGGTTTTGCGCCCAATGATTGGCAAGTGGGTCAAACGGGGAAAATTGTGGCGCCGGATTTATATATTGCAGTTGGGATTTCGGGTGCGATTCAACATTTAGCGGGTATGAAAGATAGCAAAGTCATTGTTGCGATCAATTCTGATGCAGAAGCGCCGATGTGTGCAGCAGCGGATTATGTGTTAGTGGGCGATCTTTTTAAGATTCTACCTGAGTTAGATAACGCATTAGCGAGTTGAATTTTTTCTTGTTAAAACACTTAAGTGAGTAGGCCTATTAGATAGTGTCGTTGGGCCTACTCATATGTCTCACGGCCAGGGCCACCTCATATAACTTGATATTTTTTCTATCTTAAATTTGG
>CAZYJL010000014.1:0-24749 GCA_964647825.1 uncultured Coxiellaceae bacterium
GCTTCGATGAAACAATGTCTCTGCGGGACCCAAGTGATGCAGTCAAGCTAAAAAACACGGACTAGCTGTTACAAAAAAACACCCGCACTGATCAATTACTTAAATACATATTACTACTTGCCAGACACATCACCCCATAAAAACTTATGCAATTGAATCTGTAATCTGACCGGCAATTTATCCTGTAATATCCAATCAGCCAGCTCACCTACCGGTATTGCCTGATAAGCAGGCGAAAACAAAACTTCACACCGTGTAGGTAACTGATATTGGTCTAAAATCGTCTTTGCCCAGTCATAATCCGCACGCTCACAAATCACAAATTTCACCTGATCATGTGACGTCAATTGTGCAATATTCTCAAAACGATTTTTACTCATTTCGCCTGAGGCAGGTGTTTTAATATCCATCACACGACTTACACGTGTGTCAACAGGTGAGATATCTAAAGCACCACTCGTTTCTAGGGAAACTTGATAACCAGCATCACACAAGCACTTTAGAAGCCCAGGACATGCCGGTTGTGCTAAAGGTTCCCCCCCTGTGACCGTCACATACCGCGCACCATACGTTTTCACTGTCGCAAGAATTTCATCAACTGTTTGCCACTGCCCACCGTGAAAAGCGTAAGCGGTATCACAATAAACACAACGCAAAGGACAGCCTGTTAACCGGATAAACACTGTTGGCAGGCCAACTGTTCGTGTCTCTCCCTGCAGCGAAAAAAAAATTTCTGTGATACGTAAACGATTCACAAATTAATGCCCGGCTAACTTTAATTGCTTTAATTGCTCATTTGCCAAACGCGCCGAAGCTGTACCCGGATAATGATTAATTACCCTTTTAAACACTGCTCTAGCTGCATCCCACTTCTGCTCTGCTGCATAAATTAATGCTAGTTTAAGATTCGCATCTGCAATTTTAGGACTATCCGAGTAATTTTTAATAACAATTTGAAACTCAGCTGCCGATTGCGCGTTTTTTCCTTGCAATCCATACAACTCGCCTAACCAATAATGTGCATTTGCAGCAAACTGGCCAGAAGGATATTTTGCTAACATTTTTTGTAACGTCACGATAGCTTGATCATATTTTTCTGCCCGAATGAAATCATAAGCCGTTTGATAAGTGCGTTGTTCTTCTTGCACATTCGGTTGCGCAGGCTTCACAGAATTTACCGGTGTTTTCGAAGGGACAGCGACCGATGATACGGTATTCGTTGTCGCAGTCACCGCAGGATTGACGACGGCTTTTTTAATCGTTTTTGCACGCGCGGGTATTAGAACAGGTGACACATGTGGCTTCGCATTTAACGTTGGAGTCGTTTCTTTTGATTGTATCACTGCCACTGAAGCAGCTACTGCGTTTTTTGCAGCCTCTGCAACTCCTTTAGTTTCAGAGAGTCGGCGATCTAAATCAGTATACTCTGCACGCTGCTGAGATTGTAATTGCTGCAACTGATGACTCAATTGCTCCAATTGACCACGCAAAGATTGGACATCTGCTTGTAATGCATCCAGTTTTTCTGTTGAACTCACTGATTGCAGAGCAGCAACTTGTTGCTCCAATCGTGCAATGCGTGCCGCGCTTGACTGCGTATTGGGAAGTGCTGGTGAAGGGGACGCTAATTCCGCCCCACCATCTGCTTGCCCATCAAATGGTGGATAATTGTCAGCATCATACACCGGCGCATCATCCGCATAAGCTGATGAAACCACCCCAGCAGAAAATAACAATGTCACGCTAACAGCACTGACAAAAACACAACGGCGCAATACACATCCCAGCCGCCTTATTAAGCATAAGATCATGACCAACTCACTCCAAATCAATGCCTCACCAGCACAATCACAGCACGACGATCTTGCTGATAATCACTTTCAGTATGTCCGGGCACAGCCAGCCTTTCTTGACCATAACTCACCACACGAATCTGGTCTGGGTTGACGCCACGCGTTTTCAATAAATTTGCTACGCTTTCGGCCCGACGCTCGCCTAAAGCCACATTGTATTCACGACTTCCTCGTGGATCCGTATGCCCTTCTAAGATAATTTTTTGATTCGGATGCGCAACCAACCAATCTGCATTTGCCAAAATGGCTGGACGATATTCAGCACGAATCATACTTTTATCAAAATCAAAATAATAGGTTTTCGTTTTTAACAAACTGCTTGCGGCATGATGCATACTGCCACCCGCAAACTGATCAGTTTCACCAATACCGCTTGCCCGCGCATTTTCTTGACCAAAGCCATTATTGAACTCACCTGCGCCACCTGCACCACTACCCGCAGCATTCCCATGACGCGAGGTCGAGCACGCTGCTAAAATCAACAAGCTACCCGCCACCAGTAAACCCTGTAAGCATTGTTTCAGTTTCATCGAGCGCTCTCCCTTTTTAATTCCATCAATTTTTACCTCTAATTACGACACGTGCCAAGGTGACCAAGCAGGATCTTGTACTTCACCATTGCGTCCAGGTAATCGCACCTGAATGCTACCGTCCGTCGATACCATCGCTAAGACACTACGACCACCATACAATGTGCCATAAAGTACCATACTGCCATTTGGCGCCATGGCCGGTGATTCGTTGTCTGTGCCTGATGTTGGTGTTAATACGCGAAATACACCATTATCCATATCAAATAATGCAATATTGAATAAACCTGACGTTTGATTAATGGTAACGATATGACGCGCATCGGGACTAAATGAAGCACGTGCATTATAGCGGCCATCATAGGTCACCCGGCTGATTGCACCATCCGCCAAGCGTATTTGATAAATCTGCGGCGTACCGCCACGATTAGATGTGAAAATGAGTGATTTACCATCAGGTGAAAAAGATGGCTCCGTATTTATTGAAAAATCGTGTGTTAAACGACGCAAGTGCCGCGTGGCAATATCCATTAAATAAATAGTCGGTGAGCCATCTTTTGACAAGACTAATGCTAATTTTTTTCCATCAGGCGAGAAAGCCGGCGCGCCATTAATCCCAGGGTAAGCACTGATGAGTGTACGCCGCCCACTGGCAATTTCTTGCAAATAAATCGCTGCACGTTTGTTTTCAAAAGACACATAAGCAATTTTACGGCCATCAGGTGAAAAAGCCGGCGACATAATCGGTTCAGCAGAAACTAACAACGGTCGCGGGTTATACCCATCTTCATCAGCTATCTCAAGCGTATAGTGTGGAACACCTGCTGGATGTTGCACAACAACATAAGCTAGGCGCGTTGAAAATACGCCACGCACACCGGTAAGTTGTTGATAAACGATATCACTAAAATGATGCGCGACTGCACGCAAAGAAGAAGCACTCACCGTCACTTGCTGACTAGCTAATAAAGTTGATGAGCTACCATTAGACGCACCTGCAGGTCGATCGCGTAGTTGAAACTGCACACGATAATGCCCCGGACCTGACTGCGTCACTTGCCCAGTCACAATCGCATCGCCGGCCAATGCTGTATTGGAAACATGAAAACGCCCGCTGTTACGTAAATCATTCGCCATCACCGCGGCAATATCTTCTGGTAGCATGTTAGCTTGGCCTGAAAAAGGGATAACCGCAATGGGAATCGCACCTACCACACCACGTGTTAATTCCATACTTAACATAGCATGCAGTGGACCCGACATCAGCAAGGCCAGCAAACAACAATAAAAACGCATCCATTTTTGCGGTTGGGAAGGCATCGTTAATAAAGCCGCATTTAGAAGAAACACTAAAGATGATACAACACAGACTACACGCTTTCCACAATCTCCTGCGCCATCCCTGCGGTAAGCTCGTGTGCCAATAAAGGCTGGCCAAATAAATCCCCTTGCATCATCAAACAACCCATCTCCACCAACTTTTTTTTCTGACTCATGCTGGTGACGCCTTCAGCGACTACATTCGCACCAAAACTCTTTGCCAATGCAATAATCATACTCACAATTGCTTCACTTTCTCGATTCACTAAAATATCTTTGATAAGCAGGCTATCAATACGAAAAATATCAATAGGCAAACGCCGCAAATAATACAAAGGCAAACTACCTGTTCCAAAACTGTTAATTGCAATACGCACACCTAAATGTTTTAACATACGTAACATTTTTTCAATGCCAACAATACGTGTATGCAGTGTTGTATCCGTCATTTCAAATACGAGTGATTCAGGATCCAAATGACATTCCTGCAGAATACTCGAGATATGATGTACAAAGTTCGTGTTTTCTAAACGCGACAATGCAAGTGGCATAGAGACTGGACCAAAAAACAACCCTTGTTCTCGCCATATCAATAAATGCTGACAAACAGTACGAATCATCCACTCACTCACTTCGGCCATTTTGCCTGTATTCTCTGCCAATCGAACAAACTCTTCTAAGGAAATCAAACCAAAATCAGGGTGCTGCCAGCGCAACAATGCTTCCATACAAATAATTTTGCGTGTTTCCAAATGAATCTCAGGACGATAATAAATAGTAAAATCCTGATAAACCGCTTCTGCACGTAAACTTGACTCTAACATTAATTCTCGCTTACTCAGCGCATGCATCTCCTCACGGTAAAATTGAAAAGTATTCCTACCTTGTGCTTTTGCTTGATGTAGCGCACTATCTGCATTTTTTAAGAGAGTGCGCACATCGCTACCATCCATTGGAAAAATGGCAATACCAATACTGGCTGTCAAATACACTGTTTGATCTTGCAATTGAAAAGGACGAGAAATCGTATCCAACAAACGCTTAGCAACATACGCTGCGGTTTCTGCTTTAGTGAGTTGCGGAAAAATAAAAACAAATTCATCACCTGCAAAACGACTCACTGTATCGACCTGACGAATGCAATCTAACAAACGCTTCGCCACTTCTTTTAATAAATTATCACCAAAATCCAAACCTAACGCACCATTTATGATTTTAAATCGATCTAGATTTAAGAACATGACACTACTAATCAATTGATAACGTGTACTTTGTGTGACTGTTACCGCAAGACGATCTTCAAATACTTGACGCCCAGGTAAGCCTGTTAAACTATCTTGTAACGTCACTTCAGTTACTTGTTTTTTTAAAACAATGAGTGCGTTTTCGGCCTTTTCTCGTGTTTCTTTTTCATCACGTAATTTTTTACGTAACATACGCAGTTGACTGCTTTTCTTGCGAAGATAAAGTAAACAAATACTCAAACCCGCCGTTAAGACAGCCACCAACAACACTGTAGAAAAAGCAATAATAGATGAAAAATACTCTGGCATCATACGCTGTATCTCCTTGATACTTGCCGACACCTTGAGCCTTAGATAATAGTTTATTTTAACCCTTTTCATCCAAACAATAACAACCCATTAAAAATCAGTAGGTTGCTAATATATCCTCTGGTTTTGCACGCAGGACAAATGCCCGAAACGCTGCAAATGCTTGCGGATCTTGTGGCACCGGCAAAGGTGATGAACGAAAAACGGCAACGCGTGCTGAATTATCCAACCCAACATTTCCACTACTTTTGACAATCTGCACATCTAATACACCACCGCCCGGTGCTAAATGCACTAGCAAATCTGTGTACAAATGTTTATCAGGTATGCCTGGCAATCGCCAATGCTGACTAATCGCTTGCAAAATCAATGCTCGGTAACGATCAACCTCGCCTTGCATCTTCTTTTCTTGTAGTGTGTCTAGACGATTCGTTTCACTCACCAACTCCCGATGTAATGCTTCTTTATTTAATGATTTCATTTGTTGTGCAAATGCCATTGCCATTTTCTTTTGTGCGAGCCGTTGTGCTTGATGCTGTAATGCTTGTGTTTTTTTAATTGACTTGATGTGATCTGCTTTGCGCTCTACTTCTTTCTTTAAGTCTAATAACAACTGATCTTTTTGTTTTTTCTTAGGAAGCAATGCAATTGCATATTGCTTTCTGGCGTCTATCTTACTTACCGCTAATTGCACCGCATTGTGACTAGCAATCTGCTGTTGACTATTTTTAGCGATATTAGCAGACGTGACAGGTATAGTTTGAGTTTGATTGTTTCTGGTTTTTGGTATTGCACTAAGAACAACCGCATGAATCACCTCTTCTGCTGCATTCCCTTTTTCTGCCACAATTCGACGATGTGTCGAAAAATCTATATTTATTATTAGAAAAAAAACAAGCAGCGCATGTAAAAAAATCGAGAAAAAAAAAGCTTTTTTACTTTGCGTCATCTGCCAAGCCATCAGCCTGTATTCTCCGCGCTCTCTGCAGGAAGGGCGAGCGGTTGAGTCACCAATCCAACGCTTTTGGCACCGGCAGCCTTCAACACACTCATCGCTTCCATCACTTTACCGTAATTCACATTTTTATCACCACGCACAAAAACTGGACGATTTGTTGCACTTAAAGCAACTGACGTTAAATGCGATAAAATACGTGCAGTAATCGGTTGATTAGGATGTGGCGCAATATTGAGATAAAACTCGCCTTTTTCATCAACAGTAACAACTAAAGGTTCTTGTTGTTCAGGTGGAATCGCCTTTTCTGTCGTCTCAGGCAAATCCACTTTAACACCCTGCGTCAATAATGGCGTAGTAATCATAAAAATGACTAACAAAACTAACATCACATCAATAAAAGGGACTAAATTAATTTCAGCCATTGGGCGTCGTGTTTTCATCATGCAGTGTGCGCCTGACGATGTAAAATGGTTAAAAACGCTTCCTGAAACATGTCAAATCGATTTAATAATCGGTTGACCTCTGTCGTAAAACGATTATAGGCAACCACCGCTGGAATCGCTGCAAATAATCCCATAGCCGTTGCAATCAGTGCTTCTGCAATACCGGGCGCGACCATTGAAATCGTAGCCTGCTGCACAGTGGCTAACGTACGAAACGTCAACATAATGCCGCATACCGTACCAAAAATCCCGACAAATGGCGCAACAGAACCGACAGTCGCCAGAAAAGGTAAGCGCATTTCAAGACGTTCTTCTTCATGTAAGCGCATTCGATGCATCGCACGTTCAGCACTGGTTATTTGCTTTTCAGGAATACCTTGAGCAACTTTTTGTGTTTTCAAAAACTCACGAAAACCTGCCTGAAAAAATGCTTCCGTACCTTCCGGTTGATGCTTTTGTTGGATGCTTTTTTCATACAGCGCTGCCAAATCGCCGCCTGCCCAAAATTTACGATCAAATTGTTCAGCCGCAAGACGTGCACGCCGCAAGACACTGGCTTGCTGAAAAATATAGGCCCAAGACACAATCGATGAACCAACCAATAACATCATGACGCCTTTCACCATCCAACCGGCATTTGCAAAATAGCCCCACAATGATGCATCAACACCCATCTAATTTTCCTCCGTAAAATGCTCTGGATTTTTTTGTTTGGCCAGTGGGACACTTAACCCAAGATACGTGTACGCTTGACGAGTTGCCATTCGACCACGCGCTGTCCGCACCATAAAACCTTGTTGAATCAAATACGGCTCAATCACATCTTCAATCGTACCGCGCTCTTCACTAATGGAAGCAGCTAAACTGTCGACACCGACTGGCCCACCATCAAATCGTTCAATCAATACAGAGAGTAATTTACGATCCATCCTATCAAAGCCATATTGATCAACATGCAGCAAATCTAAGGCCGATTGAACAATGGATAAAACAATGTGTCCATCTGCACGCACTTCAGCATAGTCACGCACGCGCCGCAATAAGCGATTTGCTATTCGTGGTGTCCCGCGCGCGCGTCGCGCAATTTCTTCAGCAGCCGTGGCATCGATTTGCATCCCTGATAAACTCGCAGAACGCGTCACAATCGCAGCAAGATCTGCTGTGGAATAAAATTCTAGCCGTTGCACAATGCCAAAACGATCACGCAATGGCGATGTTAATAAACCTGCACGTGTGGTTGCACCAACTAAGGTAAATGGCGGTAAAGTAAGTTTAATCGAACGTGCCGCAGGTCCTTCGCCGATCATAATATCCAGCTGATAATCTTCCATAGCAGGATATAACACTTCTTCGACAACAGGACTTAAGCGATGAATCTCATCAATAAATAAAACATCACGTGGTTGTAACGAGGTGAGTAAAGCAGCGACATCTCCCGGTTTTTCTAACACAGGGCCTGATGTCTGGCGCAAACCTGAACCCATTTCATTCGCGATAATATGGGCTAACGTTGTTTTTCCGAGCCCCGGTGGACCAAAAATTAAAACGTGATCCAACGCGTCTTCCCGTGCACGTGCAGCAGCAATAAAAATACCCATTTGTTCACGTACCGCTGGTTGGCCAGCATAGTCCGACAAACGAGTGGGACGTAACGCACGATCAGGAAAATCATGCGTCAATTCACTAGGAGACACCATCCTTTGTTCATTCACGCCATTCCCTCCCGTAAAGCGCAACGAATCAAGTCCTCGCTACCAAGCACACCATCATCTGCACGCGCAATCATCCGTACTGCTTCTTGTGCTTTATAACCTAACGCAACTAATGCGGAAACAGCATCTTGCAAGAGTGCATGGCGTGTGCTGGCAATATCACTTGCTTCAACAGGCAACGCAGCTTGTGTCGTAATACCTTGCCAATCTTTTAAACGATCACGCATTTCGATAATCAGTCGACTTGCTGTTTTTTGGCCAACACCTGGTAACGTCACTAAGCTATCCGTATCGTTGCGCGCAACGCAACCAACAAACTCATCCGGATTCATGCGTGATAAAATTGTCAATGCCATCCGCGGCCCCACACCATTTACTTTTAATAAAATACGAAACAATTGGCGTTCTTCTTCCGTAAAAAAACCATACAAAAGGTGCGCATCTTCCCGTACGATCAAATGCGTATGCAGCACAACGTCTTGTCCTATCTTCGGTAAACGCACAAATGTACTCATTGGTGCATTGACTTCATAACCGACACCCTGCACATCCACTAATAAAATCGGTGGTTGTTTTATCAGAATACGCCCACATAACTGACCAATCATCCTATTTCCTTAAAATAAAGAAAAACTCATTCATCCATTGTAACGACTTGTGAGTAACAGGTCATTACTGTTATATTTTCTAGCGCATTGTACAGAAAAGAGAAAAAACATGAGCACACTAAAACAAGCATTCGGACAACTTATTTTTTTCTGTCGCTGGTTTCAATTGCCTTTGTACTTTGGATTAGCGGTTGCTTTGCTTATTTATGCATGGTTATTTATCCACGAATTGAGTCTATTAATCTCACAAACAAATAGTATTTCACACACACAAATCATGTTACGCGTCCTCGATCTGATTGATGTTGTCATGGTTGCCAACTTGTTAATTATGGTCATTGTTGGCGGTTATCAAACATTTGTTGCGCCGCTCGGCTTAGATGAGCATCCTGATCGCCCGGAATGGTTAGACCATGTCAATGCTGGCACTGTCAAAACAAAACTCGCTCTCGCCCTTGTTAGTGTTTCTTCTATTCATTTATTACGAACATTTATCGACCCGACGAGTCAGTCAAATAATTCTATCAAATGGCAAGTCTTGATCCATTTGACATTGATTATTTCCACACTGGCTATTGCGCTCACAAATTACTTAATAGAAAGAAACAAAAAAAAATAATTAGTAAATAGATTTTAATGACAATATTAATAATCATATTAATTTTTTTAATTAATATTTCCTTAATATTTATTCGCTAAACTTTACGCATAGCGCACATAAATGATGAGGAGACTTTCTTTTGCGAACATCTGCGGATATTTTTTCATTTTTTCGATTCGGGGCCGCATCTGAATCTAAAGAAGAGAAAGATAGCGCTTCCTTCGAAATAATAGGAAAATCGACATACCCCAAAATGCCTGTCACTGGTAGATATTATAGCGATTTCGTAAAGAAAAAAACATTAACCTCTTCCACTCATGCGGTATCGCTTTGCCATGAATTTATCGCACCAGAAATTGACACAGAAAAAAAGATAAAAAAACCGGGCAAAATAAACACTTATTTTCTCAAGAAAAATCGCTTCAACTCTTTACGATCACCTCTCGAAGCCATTGCTAGCAGATGCATTGGTTTACTCACGTCAGTTGCACACACTTTTGCTATTTATAATGACGAACAGCAACCAATCGGCGTCTGCTCAACAGAAATCCCCTATTTTACCGCCGCAGCAGACAACCCACCAACAGAAGCACAACTCAAACTCCCCATCCCCCCAAAGCTTGCTGAAAATGGTTTTGAAGAATTAGAAAAATTCGATCAACAAATCACAGCAGTTGAATCAAAAATTATTCTGCTTGAAAAAGAAAAAGAATGGTTACAATGGATCGAAAACCAACTATCTGAAACAAAAGCAAGCGATGAAGACATCCCAAAATTTGAAATTAAAATTACAAACAAACAATCTATCCTACTCACCGCCCTTGAAAAAAATGACTTTAGCGAAAATTATGAAAAATTACGCCACAATAATCGAATAGCACTCCTCGAAAAAGAAAAAGAAATCATTATTCTTCATGAAAAATTTAATAAACAGTTTTCAACAAAAAACTCAACTGATTTACTTTACAGCTATCGTCTGCGTAAATGGTTAGCAAAAATGACAGTTGCATGGATTATTAACGAAGAAGGCGATGCCCACTTTCGCAACTTCTGTATTCCTAAAAAGGATAAAATTGGCGGTGGAAAATGCACTTTATTTGATTATGACATGAGTTTATTGCGCATTCTTATCAGACACAAAACCAGCCGCTTCAAACTCTTACGCGCACCAACAAAAAAAATGTTTCGCTTATCTCGCAAGGATATTGAAAACTTTCCTAATTTAGAAGATTCCGCCCCACCCTATTGGTTAACCAATCAAATGGAAACATCCTCTCTTTCACAATGGAGTAAAGAGTTTTGCAAAAAAAAGATAAATCAATTTAAAAAATTTTTAAATCGTCCTGAAAATCTTTACCCTGAAGAAAAAATCAAACTATTTCAAGAGTTAGCCGTGGATCCAATTTACATTCATTATAAATACACTGGCTTCCTTGAAGCCTGCCTCACCACACTGGATATATATGAAAATATTAATTTAGAGAACATGCCAACAAGTGACATTGATGCCAAAAAAAAAGAAATAAAACGTGAAGAAGAAAATATCATTAAAAATCGTTCTGCACATATAGAAAATGTCATAAGAAAAACTATTACTATTCCAGCATTTCAGGTCTTTTTTGAAAAATTTGGCAAAAAAGTCGCAGAAACCTATATTCGATTTTTAACAGAAAAAAACTATCGCTTTAATCCAAAAAAAATCTGGGAAAGATATGAAGAACTTTCTTTATCTATTAAAAAAAGAAAAGAGGAAAAAAATGCTATAGATGATGATCAAGAAAGCATTCCTGAAGAATTTGAGGAAGAAACCTATGCACAACATTCTATTGGTCATTCTATAGAAACTATTCCTATTTTTTATCTCTTTAAAATTAGATACAAATTAAAAATGATTGCTGAAAATTATATTCCCACCGGTATTACAAGTCTATTATTCAGCCCAGCACAGCTACCTTCTGCGAAAAAAATTGCTGTTTTTTGCAATGAACAAGAAGAAAAAAGCGATATCGATTTTTTTACAGACGACTTGACAGAAGAGGAACTATCTTCTAAAGCAGACGCAGAACTTCATGCACTGTATAATTTTATTACATCTGAATTTGCAATTATTCAAGAAAAAGATAGACAACGAAAACATATTGGCACATTACAAACAGATATCCTGCCAGTGATAAAAGAATTTGACGAATTCATGAAAGAACTTGATAAACACAATGACATGATATGCTTATCGCCTCACATCCCTTAACAAATAATCAACTGATAAATCATCAAGGTATTTCATTTTCCCTTGATAGCGAATCACCCTTCTAACATTGAATACCTAACTTATTGTTTTTAAATATAAAAATTTATTTTTTAAAAAAATACAAATAAAATCAATAAGATATAAAAATCACTTTTTTATAATAAAATCAATTGGTTAACTAGAAAACAGGCCGTGAGACTAGGGCTACCTCATATAAAACGGTCTTTTTATGAATCATTTTTAACAAAAGAAGCTGTCATACCGCGCTTTATGCGCGGTATCCAATCTCTTTATCTATCATTTTCTGGATCCCGCGGATAAACCGCGGGATGACAAGATTTTTTATAGTTAGTTTTTTATCAAAAACCAAATTTAAAATAGAAAAAACATCAATTCATATGGGGTGACCCTAGCCGTGAGACATATACTCAATAAACATATTAATAAAATAAGTTCAGCGACGCTATTCACATGTAAGAGATACGCCTTCCTCTGTCTCACAATATTTTTTCAATTCCCATACAAAGTCTAATGCTGCGCGTGGCGACAATTCATCCAGCTCGAGTGCTTTTATTTTTTGTATCACCACATGATTTTCTATTAATTTTTTTGCTTCTTTTATTATTTCTTTTTTATCTAATTTTTCATCTTTTTCTAAATTATTTTTTTTCTCTATTTTAAATAAAGATAATTGTTGTTGATGAATGATTTCTTGCTTTTCTAATTCACGTAATTTTTCTTGCGCTAACCGAATCACTGCACGTGGCACACCCGCCAATTGCGCTACTTGAATACCATAACTTTGACTTGCTGGACCATTTTTTATTTTATGCAAAAATGTAATTTCATTATTTACCCCGGTTTCTGCTGCAAAATGTAAATTACATACCGCAGACAATTCCTCGGCCAATAACGTAAGCTCAAAATAATGTGTTGCAAACAAGGTAAGTGCACGCGCTTCACGTACCAAATAACTCGCCACGGCAAAAGCCAACGAAAGACCATCAAACGTACTCGTGCCGCGACCAATTTCATCCATTAACACCAAACTATTTGCTGTTGCATGATGCAAAATTGCTGCAGTCTCCGTCATTTCAACCATAAATGTCGAACGACCATTTGCTAAATCATCTGCTGCGCCAATGCGTGTGAAAATGCGATCAATCGGCCCAATACGCGCCGATGTGGCCGGCACAAAACTGCCCGTATGTGCCAATAAAACAATTAACGCTGTTTGCCGCATGTAAGTGGATTTCCCACCCATATTTGGCCCGGTAATCATTAACATGCGCTTTTCTGCTGTTAGCAGCGTATCATTTGGAACAAATGGCCGTTGCAAGACAGCCTCCACCATTGGGTGACGTCCACCTGTAATGGTAATTTCTGTTGTCGTCGTAAATGTCGGACAACATAATCGCAATGTATCCGCACGTTCGGCAAAATTGGTTAACACATCGAATATAGCTAACGACGTCGCAGTGATTTGCAATGCATCTAATTCACTCACGATACGATCCAGCAATACATCATATAAATATTTTTCACGCGCTAACGCTTTTTCACGACTACCTAATACTTTTTCTTCAAACACTTTTAATTCGGGATTAATAAAACGCTCGACATTTTTTAATGTTTGCCGACGAGTATAATCTGCTGGTGCATTCGTTGCTTGTAACCGACTAATTTCAATATAAAAACCATGTATTCTGTTATACGCTACTTTTAATGTCGATAACCCTGTGCGTTGACGCTCACGCTCTTCGATGTCTAATAAAAATTGACTCGCGTCGTCACTAAGTTTTTGCAATGCATCTAATTCTGCATCGTAACCTGGTGCAATCACGCCACCATCACGCAACACCACAGGCGGATTATCAACAATCGCACGCTGTAACTCTGCTAATAATGCAGGGAATTCAGCACTGTCAGTTTGTAATGTTTGTAATAATGGCGCGACAAAACAGTGTTGTTGTAACAATGGCAATTGTTGTAACGACGAACGTAAAGCCACTAAATCACGCGGCCGCGCCGATTTTAAAGCAACACGCGCCAAAATACGCTCAAGATCCTCAATCGGACGTAAAATCGTTTGCAAACCCAGCCAACGACGTTGTGTTAATAATTCTTGTACTGCTTGTTGACGTTGTTGTAATTGCGCATGATCACGTAGCGGTCGTGCTAGCCAACGCTGCAATTGCCGACTGCCCATGGCTGTCACTGTTTTATCCCAGACCGCACACAACGTATTTTCTTTTCCACCGGAAAAATTTTGCATTAACTCTAAATTGCGACGTGTTGCTGCATCCAACAATACGCTATCTTCACGCCGCTCCACATGAATCGCACGCACATGCGGTAACTGCGTACGCTGCGTGGCTTTCGCATAATGTAATAAAGCACCTGCAGCAGATAAAGCAATCGGTAAATCTAAACAATCAAATCCTGATAAGTCATGCGTCTGCATTTGTTGCACCAACAAACGCACCGCCACATCGTATGCAAACTCATACTCAGGTCGCCGACGTACTGTTTCCATAGCAAGTGAAAAAGAAAATTGCTCACTGACTAATAATTCTACTGGCCGTAAACGTGCCAACTCCTCGACTAACGCTTCATAGCCCGATACTTCTAACAATAAAAAACGACCACTGCTGATATCTAAAGTCGCGATACCAAAACGATTTGACAACACATGGATTGCAGCTAATAAATTATCACGCTGACCTTCTAAAAACGCTGCATCACTCACCGTCCCCGGTGTTAACACTCTGACCACCTCACGCTGCATTGGCCCACTGCCTGTGGCACTTTCGCCCACCTGTTCACATACCGCAATCGAATAACCTTGACGTAACAATTTCGCCATATACGCTTCTGCTGCATGAAAGGGAACGCCCGCCATAGGGATCGGCTGACCAGCCGACTGGCCACGCGTCGTCAATGTTAAATCTAACAAGCGGGCGACTTTTTCTGCGTCCGCAAAAAACAATTCATAAAAATCACCCATACGATAAAATAACAATGCGTCAGGATGTGCTGCACGAATACGCAAATACTGCTGCATCATGGGGGTGTGCTGTGTTTTTTTTGTGTTCAATTGAGAGTCGTTTTTCATAATAAAGATGACTTCCGCAAAAATTTACAGCACGATACGCTAGCTGTTTTTATAGGTAAAGAGACATGACCGACTCCTGCATCACTTTAGCTCGCACATTGGGCAAATTATGCAAAAAAAAGAATCTAAAAATCGTCACAGCTGAATCATGCACCGGCGGCAAACTCGCTGCAGCGATCACCGCTATAGCTGGTAGCTCACAATGGTTCGAGTGTGGCATTGTCACATACAGTAATACGGCAAAAATTGATCTATTAAACGTCAGCCCACAGACCCTTACGACGTATGGCGCGGTCAGCGCAGAAACCGCTCGTGAAATGGCCACTGGGGTACTACAAACAAGCCCTGCTTCACTGAGTATCGCCATTACAGGTATTGCAGGCCCTACCGGCGGCTCGAGCGAAAAACCCGTTGGCACCGTTTGGTTTGGTTGGAAAATCAATAACCAACCACCGCAAGCAGAGAAACAGCTCTTCCAAGGTACGCGCGCCATTGTGCGTCAACAATCAGTCATTTGGGCGCTCAAAAAATGTATTATGCTGATAGAAAAATAATAAAAAAACGTAACTACTCAGGTAGTCAGGATTTTTTCACTTGACTGCATAACACGGGTCCCGCAGAGACAGTACTTTATCGACGCAGCGCCCTTTCATGATTCACGAAGCGCATTTCCATTGGTAAAATGCAACCTGCTGTTCCGCGATTGCAGTCAGTCAAGTGAAAAAATCCTGACTACCTGAGTAGTTACAAAAAAACTTATAAAAAGCTGGAAAATTTGATTTCATAGCTGCACAGTGTCAAACAGACTTTGCACATAAACCTCTTCGCCACTTTACTGACCAAAAAATAAGGATCAACCAATGGAAGAAAATAGAAAAAAAGCTCTTGATGCCGCGCTTAACCAAATCGAGCGTCAATTTGGCAAAGGCTCTGTCATGCGCTTGGGTGATGCCTCAGCTGTACGGGATATCGAAGTCATCTCTACCGGTTCACTCTCGCTTGATATCGCCTTAGGGATTGGCGGTTTACCGCGCGGTCGTATCGTTGAAATCTACGGTCCAGAATCTTCCGGCAAAACGACCTTAACCTTGCAAGTCATTGCTGCCTGTCAAAAAATCGGTGGCACGGCCGCTTTTGTGGATGCAGAGCACGCACTCGATCCTGCCTATGCTGCACGTCTAGGCGTCAATGTCAGCGAACTATTAATTTCACAGCCAGACACCGGTGAACAAGCCCTAGAAATTGCCGATATGTTAGTGCGCTCCAGCGGTGTCGATGTCGTGGTGATCGATTCCGTCGCGGCCCTCACACCCAAAGCAGAAATCGAGGGCGAAATGGGGGATCAACATATGGGACTGCAAGCCCGCCTCATGTCACAAGCCCTCCGTAAACTCACCGCCAATATCAAACGCTCGAACACACTTGTTATTTTTATTAACCAAATCCGCATGAAAATTGGTGTCATGTTCGGCAATCCAGAAACCACCACAGGTGGTAATGCACTGAAATTTTATGCTTCCGTCCGCCTCGATATTCGTCGCACTGGCAGTATCAAAAATGGCGATGAAATTACCGGCAGTGAAACCCGAGTGAAAGTGGTCAAAAATAAAGTCGCGCCACCTTTCAGACAAGCAAACTTCGATATTTTATACAACGAAGGTATTTCACGCGAAAGTGAAATCATTGAACTGGGTGTACAACACAATATGATCGATAAAGCGGGTGCTTGGTTCAGTTACAAGGGACAGCGTATCGGCCAAGGCAAAGAAAATGCGCGTAATTTTTTACGTGAACACCCAGAAATCGCAAAAGAAGTCGAAACACTTCTACGCGAAAAATTACTTTCTGGACCTGTGCCATTGCCTTCTCCTTGCGAAGAAGACAATCAAGAAAAAATGGAACCTGAATTAGCATGAGTCTTGCTGAATTCTTACCTATTCGACGCGCCGCAATGGATTTGCTCGCGCGTCGAGAACATTCTGAAAAAGAATTACACCGTAAATTATCTCGCAAAGGATTTGCCAGTGATCTTATTTCACAAGCGATACAACAATTAGCAAAAGAAAATTTACAATCGAATCGTCGCTTCGCCGAAAACTATATTCAGTCTCGTCGCGAAAAAGGTTTCGGGCCATTACATATTCAACAAGAATTACTTGAACGGGGTATTAACAAAGAAGAGATTGCAGAGTTACTACAAACCGATGACAATGCGTGGCTAGAGGCATTAAGAAAAATTTATCAAAAACGCTTTAAACATAAAATGCCTGTTGATTATAAAGAACGGGCACACTGTATGCGTTTTTTATTAGGACGTGGATTCACAAGCGAACAAATTGAAATGATTTTAAAAGCATAAGTAACCACTGGTAGACCAATCCATTCATTTTGTCTATCTTGTCATACCGTGCATAAAACGCGGCATGACAGAATAAATGAATCGATCTACTAGTCTATTACATCATAAAAGATACGAGCACTTTTAGAGAATCAGGATACATGAGCATGCAAAACAACTTAAGCGCCAATCAAATTCGCCAACAATTTTTAAGCTATTTTCAACAGCACCAACATAAAATTCTTCCCGGCAGCTCCCTGATTCCACACAATGACCCAACACTCCTTTTTACTAATGCGGGCATGGTGCAATTTAAATCGATTTTTCTTGGTACAGAAAAAGCCCCCGCACCACGCGCAACCACATCACAACCCTGCGTGCGTGCTGGCGGCAAACATAATGACCTCGAAAATGTGGGATATACAGCACGCCATCATACGTTTTTTGAAATGCTTGGTAACTTTAGTTTCGGTGATTATTTTAAGCGTGACGCCATTCGATTTGCATGGCAGTTTTTAACAGAGCAATTAAAATTGCCTGCAGAAAAATTATGGATCACTGTTTTTCGTGATGATCAAGAAGCCGCTGACATTTGGATCAAAGAAATAGGGGTTGATCCGACACGTTTTTCGTTTTGTGAAGAAAGTAGTAATTTTTGGGCTATGGGGCCGACAGGGCCATGCGGTCCGTGTACAGAAATTTTTTACGATCACGGTCCTAGTATTGCAGGCGGGCCGCCAGGCTCACCGGATGAAGATGGCGATCGCTATATTGAAATTTGGAACTTAGTTTTCATGCAATACAATCGCGATGAAGACGGCACGTTAACACCATTACCTAAACCATCTGTTGATACCGGCATGGGACTTGAACGCATCACCGCTATCATGCAAGGCGTGCACAATAATTATGATACCGATTTATTCCAACCATTAATTCAATTTACTGCAAAACTTGCCAATATCACAGATTATCAAAATACCTCTTTACGCGTGATTGCCGATCATATTCGTTCTGCTGTTTTTCTAATTACCGATGGCGTGATTCCTGCCAATGAAGGGCGCGGCTATGTACTACGCCGTATTATTCGGCGCGCACTCCGTCATGGTGCCAAACTGAATTTACATGAACCCTTTTTTTATCGTTTAGTCCAACCTCTTGTCTCGATGATGCAAGCAGCTTATCCAGCCCTGCAAAAGTCTGCTGAAAATACAATCGCGATTTTACAACGCGAAGAAGAACAATTTCGTTTAACACTCTCACAAGGCATCAAATTATTTGAGCAAACCATTCAAACATTAACAGACACCATTATTCCAGGCGAAACAGTTTTCAAATTATATGATACTTATGGTTTTCCTGTTGATCTAACTGCTGACATGGCGCGCGAACGTCAACTGACCATTGATCATGCTGGCTTTGAAAAAGCAATGCAACAACAGCGCACACGTTCACGTGAAGCAAGTCAATTTACCCAATCTTTTTTACCTGAGACAGAGACAATACAACCAACAACATTTATGGGTTATGAAAAACTTTCTATCAAAAACAGTAAAATTATAGCGATCTATCAAAAAGACAAACCGATTACGCAAATCACTGCTGATAAAAACAATGAAGTCATTATCGTACTCGATCATACACCTTTTTATGCAGAAGCAGGCGGGCAAGTGGGTGATCAAGGATTTCTAAAAACTGCAGATGCAATTTTTTCTGTCACTGACACGCAAAAACAGGGAAACACCTACTTACATATCGGTAAATTAATCCATGGAAAATTAACCATCAATGACACTGTTGTTGCTGAGGTCAATCTGGAGCGGCGTAACGCGACTGTCTTAAATCATACGGCAACGCATTTATTGCATCATGTTTTACGAAGCATTTTAGGCGAACATGTTCTACAAAAAGGCTCCCTCGTCACGCCAGAAAAATTACGTTTTGATTTTTCACATTCTGCACCACTCACGTTAGAAGAAATGGAAACTATTGAGCGTGCCGTGAATCAAGCAATCCGCGCAAATTATCCAGCTACCGTACATGAAACCACACCTGAAAATGCAATTGCAGAAGGCGCCATGGCATTATTTGGCGAAAAATACGGTGAGACAGTTCGTGTCGTCAAATTTGGTGATTCCGTTGAATTATGCGGTGGCACGCACGCGCATCACACCGGTGCTATTGGTTTATTCAAATTAACCACCGAATCAGGTGTTGCTGCAGGTATCCGACGCATCGAAGCTGTTACAGGGGAAGGTGCGCTTGACTGGATCAAACAGCAAGAAAAAAATTCGCTGCAAAAACAGCAACAATCAGAAGAAAAATGTCGGCAATTAGAAAAAGAAATTCAACAGTTAAAAGAAAAATTAGCAAGCAACCTCAGTCAAGCATTGCTAATACAAAAAAAAGAAATGCATGGCATCACCTTTCTAGCCACCAAAGTAGATGCAATGGATAATCGCGCATTACGTCACGCAGTTGATCAATTAAAAAATCGTTTAGGCGAAGCAATTATTTTTCTTGCTTCTGTCAATGATAATCGTATTAACTTTGTCGCTGGCGTCACAAGCAATTTACAAAAACAATTTCCTGCAGGTGAATTAATAAAATATATTGCAGCGCAAGTGGATGGCAAAGGCGGTGGTCGTGCTGATTTAGCAGAAGGCGGTGGCAATCAACCAGAACATCTTACAAAAGCGTTAGACGCTGTCACGACTTGGATAAACATGAAAAAAATGAATTAAATAGAAATCAATGACAAGCAAGCAAATACACTCGAGACAATACAACACATTCACTTTTTTATAGGAGCAACATCACATGTTATCACGTAGCGTGCCCAGTCCAAAGGAACAAAAAAATCAAGAAGATGCGTTTTATATAGCTATCGAGGAAAATGAAATCTTCACTGACTATCAGAAAAAAACTGAACCCGATAACAATAAGAATCTATTGCCAACTGCATCCATGAAAAAAAAAACACTAACCATCCAAACGCGTTTAGAAAATATTTTCAAATATCTTGTACCTGCATCTGAGACCACTGCAAGAGCAGCGATGGTCAGTATCTTTGCCATACTTAAAGAAGCCTCTGAACACAAAAACTTGGCAAAAAAATTTGAAGAATTTTGGCGCTACCCACTGTTTTCTACACTGACTGCTACCGGCTGGATTGCTTTTGCTAACAATACGCTTAATCAAAAAGAAGGTGCAATACGTTATCCCGCATTATTAGCGCAAATGCTACTTACTACAGCGAATACACTTGCCGTTGGTATGGCTTTCTTTGCCAAATCAGAAGAATATGCAAAATTAGCACCGGCCCGTATTTTTAGCGTCACCATCCTTATCGAAGCATTATTGGAGTTTCTGAAAAGTGCGAGCGAGTTCAGCGAATACTATCGACTAAAAGATAGCAGAATCATGGCTGAGAGTGAAAAAGCAGATAAGCATTGGCAACAAGGCACTCACTTATTTTTAAATGCCATTGGCACACTTGCAACCGATGCAAGCATTTTTTGCGTCATGGTAAAAAGCATTCCACAAGCTGCCTATGTAGGAATAGCCGTGGAAGCATTCAAGGGGATTGCGAGTCTAATGAGATTTGCAAAAACAATCAAAACAGACTGTCAACCCTCATCAACCTTAAATGATAGCCATCAAACAGACAAAAACGGCTATCGTATTTTGATTGAGCAAGAAAACCAAGAAATAAGCACAACAATGCCATCTACTACGGAGCATGCGACCGATAAATCAAAATCTGACGATAGCTTACCTAACCCCTATCAACTTAGCCCTTGATCACCACTTAGACTAAAGCACTACTTTTTTCATGCTAGACTCTATGTCTGCAATATAAGATCATAACTAGGCTTTTTTTCAGGAAGTAACGATGTCACTGATCGTACAAAAATATGGCGGCAGCTCTGTCGGAACATTAGAGCGCATTCAGCATGTTGCTAAACGTGTGATAGCAACAAGAGCAGCCGGCCATGCAGTGGTCGTTGTCGTATCTGCTATGCAAGGTGAAACAGATCGATTAATTCAATTGGCACAAAAACTAGCAACAACACCCAACTCGCGAGAATATGATGTCCTTGTGGCGACTGGCGAACAAGTCTCGATGTCTTTACTCGCTATGGCCCTGCAAGCACAACAGTGTCCAGCACGCTCTTATTGCGGCCTGCAAGTACGCATTCATACGGATGACCATCACTCACGTGCTCGTATCCTTCGCGTCGAAACCAATCGCATCAAACAAGATCTGGTTAATAACCATGTTGTCGTTGTTGCAGGCTTTCAAGGGGTCAATTCGCGGGGTGATATTACAACCTTAGGACGCGGCGGTTCTGATACCACAGCCGTTGCACTTGCTGCGGCGCTCAAGGCTGACGAATGCCAAATTTATACCGATGTAGAGGGTGTCTATACCACCGATCCTAGGGTGCAACCTGACGCCTCTCTTTTATGCGAAATTAGCTTCGAAGAAATGCTAGAAATGTCTAGTCTTGGCGCTAAGGTATTGCAAATGCGCTCGGTTGAGCTGGCTAGCCATCACAATATCCCAATACGTGTACTTTCTACTTTTAGCCATGGCAAAGGAACTCTCGTGACAGACGAAGAAAAAATTATGCAAAAAAGATTGGTCTCGGGCATCGCCTTCAGTCGAGAAGAAGCGCTTATCTCACTAACAGGTGTACCAAACCGCGCCGGCGTCGAAGGACTCATTCTTAGCAGGGTTAGCGAGGCCCATATTGAGATCGACATGATTGCGCAAAATGCCACAGAGGGCAAAACAACTGATTTCACCTTCACACTCCATCGTGAAGATTACCCTCGAACGATAAAAATTATAGAAGAACTTGCCAATGAACTCGGCGCCATCTCCGTGCGCAGCCGCGCAGATGTCGCCAAACTGTCTATCGTCGGTATTGGCATGCGCTCGCACTCCGGTGTGGCTAGCACCATGTTTAATGCCTTAGGCGACGCAGGAATTAATATCCGAATGATTACTACCTCTGAAATTAAGATCTCCGTCGTTATCCCGGAAGAAACCCTCAATCATGGCATCCAAGCACTCCATGCAGCCTTTAAGCTAGATCAACTCTCTACCGAAAAGCAGCCTGTCTATATGGAACTCCAAGGAGATAGATAATCATAAAATAAAAAAACAAAAAAAATGAAAAAGCTATTTGCATGAAACTGTCATTTTGTTTACCATTGCTGGCCGAAATGCAAGCCATTAGGACATTACCCCCCATAAAAAGAGGGTCTGCCATGGCAGCAATTGAAAATCAGGGAATGCATACAAATACAACAGGGCAGTTTAAGGAGAGGTAACAAATGCTCATTCTGACGAGACGTGTGGGTGAAACGCTTATTATCGGCGACGATGTAGTAGTGACTGTTTTAGGTATAAAAGGTAACCAAGTCCGAATTGGAATCAATGCACCAAAAGATGTTTCTGTACACCGTGAAGAAATTTATCAGCGGATACAACAGGAAAAAATCGGTGGCGCATCAACAGGACAAGTTAGCTCAAATACTGATAGCCAAGAAGATGGAGATAAAGGACAATCTGGCTTATAAATTTTTATAAACCAGTAAACTGGCGTTAAGTTTAACCAGTCATCAAAAAGGACAAGGAGAGATGGCCGAGCGGCTGAAGGCGCTCCCCTGCTAAGGGAGTATGGGGCCTAAAACTCCATCGAGGGTTCGAATCCCTCTCTCTCCGCCATAGACAAAACATACAGAACATAAAACAGATTAAGCTAAAAAATTAGTGAAAAAAAGTGAAAAATATTAGTAAAAAATAAAGAAAAAAAAACGAAAAAGGTATATTATACGCGCATCAAATTACGCGCCCGTAGCTCAGCTGGATAGAGTACTTGGCTACGAACTAAGGGGTCGGGAGTTCGAATCTCTCCGGGCGCGCCAATAAAACTTGCTAATCCCATAAATTCATAAAAATAGTCATATCGCTAGCTACCAAAAAACAGCAGCCATTTATCAAGATTAATTTTTCTCTGCAGCAATTACGCAGCAATCAAACAAAACTGCTATAAAACTCAGGGATCATCACGCCACTTTTGGATAAGTTGACTTATTTGATCTTCTGCATATTTTTGATCAAGTGTATTAAAAATAACGGCATCATATTTTTTTGGTTCGTCAAAACAAAGAGAGAGAGCTTCTAAAAAATCTGCGTCTAAAAAATTATTCATCCTCTCTTTTATTCTTGTACGAATCAAAAACGAATCTGCATACACATGCACTAATTTTAATGAAGGAAATGCAGCTATCAATTGCGCACGATTCTTTTCTTTATAGAACCCCTGAGAAACGCAAATAAATTGATGTTTTTCACTCAGTTCTTTCAACTTCTTAATCACTAAATTGGTAAATTCATCTCGTATCTGTTGCGTAAATTGCTTTTTTTCTTGTAATGCCACCTGCATTTGACTTGTTAAAATATCGTCTCCATCAAAAAAATAAAATTCTGGATACTTCTCTATGAGCAATTGCCCCAAGAAAGTTTTTCCGACACCTGATAAACCAAAAAAGACAATAATCATATTAAACTCAAGCAAAAAAAATTTAAAAATCAAACACAGCAATTTGATTTAAAATTTGTAATCAATTGCAAATATAATACCCTTTTTTTAGTGATACGCCATTTTGTGAAGAAATAATACAAGTGCCTTTTTCTTTCAAGAAAACACCAAAATATTGGCTAGTTTCAGCAACAATATAACCTGGCACAAACCTATGTGTCGTCCAATCGTAGAAGTGGAACAAGTCAGAATCTTTTATTTGATTTTTATTCTTTTTTATAGTTGAAAAAGATTTCAAGTAAGTACTTCTAACTTTTTTTGCTTTTTCATATCCTAGGTTAGAAGAAAACATATAAACAGCAGCATAGATAATACAGGCAAACAAAACACCAGCGAAAATCAAAACAATCATTGCTATTTGATCAGCATGTTTTTCAATTAAAGGATGAAAAGAATATGACTTTTTAGAAAAAAATGATTCTGGAAGATAGTTTTTCTTCAATAAAAAATCAAAAATAAACATGGAAAATATAGGAATAATAGTAAAAAGAAAAATTAATACTAACGCTTTGTTTACTAATAAATAAAAAACCACCCCACCTAAAAAAACTGCATTATTAAAATCAAGATCAAACAATTGATAATCAAAGCCAAACTCTCTCAAATAAGAATGATAATAATTCAGGCCAGCAACGTATAAAAGAGCAACAAATATAGAAATACACAATGCCAGTATTTGCAAAATAGAGTTTTCTTTCGTCAAAAAGTTATTCTTTAAATACCCTATTTGTAGTACAGAATTTTCTTTCACTAAATATACTCTCTCTAAGCAGCCCGTGATTATTATAAAACACAATAAAAAAACCCCGGAGTAATGTTATTAGCAAGAGTAGATGACTAATAAAATTAAACC
>CAZYJL010000015.1:0-19891 GCA_964647825.1 uncultured Coxiellaceae bacterium
ACTGGATACCGCGCATAAAGCGCGGTATGACAGCTTCTTTTTGTAAAAAATAGTTAAGAAAAAGATCATTTTATATGAGGTGGCCCTGCGTCTCACGAAGGATTTTTAGATAAATAATTGATTTTATTGAAATAAATTGATATTTTACATCTTATTGATTATATTCATTTTTTCACCAAATAATCTATAACTATATGATTATATTCTAAAATTTTCACAAGCGAATCACCCTACGCTAAAAATTTAGCATCTCACCGCACAACGCAAAACCGCTGGACATCCCCCCTGCTGCAATCAATAATTTTCACCCTACAATAACCCTCAACCCATTTCATTACGACAGGGATAGGCATGAGCCTAGAAAAAACTAAAAATATGAATAATATCGTTGAATTACAGGGTGTGTCGAAAGTCATTAACGGGCATGACATTCTGTGCGATATCGACCTTGAAGTGAGGAACGGTGAATTTCTCACGTTACTGGGTCCATCAGGCTGCGGCAAAACCACACTGCTGCGCCTCATTTCGGGTTTTGAGGAACCCACCAGCGGTAATATTTTCATTAATCATCGCAATGTCAAAGGCTTACCGCCGCATCGCCGTCATGTCCACACGGTCTTTCAAAGTTATGCCCTTTTCCCGCATATGACTGTCGCTGAAAATGTCGCGTTTGGTTTACGTTGTCAAAAACTACCAGAAAAAGAAATTCGCGAACGTGTACTCGACGCCTTACGCATTGTCAAACTTGAGCGTTTTGCACAACGTAAACCCGAACAATTGAGTGGCGGCCAACAGCAACGCGTTGCCATTGCGCGTGCTGTGGTCAACCGTCCTTTAGTTTTATTATTAGATGAACCGCTTAGCTCACTGGATTATCGTTTACGAAAAACCATGCAAATAGAATTAAAACAATTACAACGCAAGTTAGGTATTACTTTTATTTTTGTCACACATGATCAAGAAGAAGCATTATCTATGTCAGATCGTGTCGTCGTGATGAAAGAAGGTGGGATTGAACAAATTGGTACGCCGCGTTCTGTGTATGAAAATCCACGCAATCTAACGGTCGCGACATTTATTGGTGAAGTGAATATTTTTGATGGTGACATTTTATCAGTTGAAAATAGTCAATTACAAATTGAAATTCATGGCAAAAAAAGATTCATTAAAACGACACTCGATTTTTCTGCAGGTCAAAAAGCCCATATATTAATTCGACCAGAAGATTTACGCGTCCATCCTTTTGCGGAAACAAATGGCAACACAGACACTTTTTTTCCGGGCATCGTTGAAGAAGTGATTTACAAAGGATCGACTGTGGATCTCATGGTACGTTTAGTTGACTCCAATCAATTGGTCGCTGCAACAGAGTTTTTTGATGAAAATGATGATGGCTTAGAATACACCCTTGGTGAAAAAGTCTGGATTAACTGGCTAACAGGCTGGGAGATTGTTTTACCTTATGAAACGTGATCAATTATTTCAATACACTTCGCTCACCATCGTATGGTGTTGGTTACTTTTTTTCGCATTGATTCCTATGCTGTTAGTGATTTTTGCGAGTTTTTTACATCACAGCAGTAAACATTTAGTGGAATTACCTCTCACACTTCAAAATTATAAATTATTAAATAATTCCATTTATTTACGCATTTTTCGTGAATCCTTTTATCTTGCAGGAGGCTGCACCCTGATTTGCTTGCTTGTCGGCTACCCCTTTGCATTTCTCGTGGCGCGCATGCATTCACGTTTTAGGCGTTTTTTTGTCTTACTGATTATTATTCCTTTTTGGACGAGCTCATTAATTCGCACGTACGCAATGATGACGCTTTTAAAAACACATGGCATTATTAACTCCTTACTTTTATGGGCTGGCGTCATTCATCATCCGCTCCCTTTATTATTCACTAATACCGCCGTCATGGTTGGTTTAGTTTATAATTTATTACCTTTTATGATTTTACCGCTACTCACCAGTATCGAACGATTAGATTATCAATTCATTGATGCAGCACGTGATTTAGGGGCAAATCGATTGACCACTTTCCGTCGTATTATTTTGCCTTTAACATTACCGGGCATTTTATCAGGCTGTATTTTAGTCTTTTTACCCGCCATGACAATTTTTTACATTCCCGATTTATTAGGGGGCGCTAAATCCATGTTGTTAGGCAATCTCATACAAAATCAATTTTTGATCGCACAAAATTGGCCGCTAGGCTCAGCGATTAGCATGGTATTCACGCTGCTTTTACTTGCTTTATTGTTTGTTTATTGGCGTACTGCACGCGGCAAATTGGATAATTTCACATGATTACAACCTTTCATATAAAAAAAATCCCAACCTATAGTTACTTAGCACTTATTTATGCTTTTTTCTATATTCCCATTTTAGTGTTAATCATTTGTTCTTTTAATCAAGCGCAATATTCACTACTATGGCATGGTTTTAGCTTACGTTGGTATCAAGAATTACTCACAGATCAAGATTTATGGCAAGCTATTTCACATTCGCTAATCTTAGGTATTTCTGCTGCAACGCTTGCGACATGTATTGGGACGCTTGCCGGAGTAAGCCTACATCGCTATCGTTTTACTGGACGCCAACTGTTATTTAGTTTAATTTTTGTTTTAATTTTGTTACCCGATATTGTGATGGGTATTTCACTTTTAATGCAGTTTAGCCTAATTAACATTCCCTCCGGCTTTCCAGCACTTTTAATTGCACACACCACATTTTGTATTCCGTTTGTTGCGGTAACGGTTTATAGCCGCATGTTAAGTTTTGATCATTACATCTTTGAAGCAGCCAAAGATTTAGGCGCAGCGGATACCGTTATTTTTTCACGTGTGATTTTACCCCTATTATGGCCTGCTTTATTAGCAGGTTGGCTACTGAGTTTTACGTTATCATTAGATGATGTGATTATTAGTTATTTTGTCTCAGGTCCCAGTTTTGAAATTTTACCGCTAAAGATTTATTCCATGGTGCGAACGGGTGTCAAACCTGAAATTAATGCATTATGCAGCGTGACCTTTACCCTCACACTACTATTAGTCATCATCGCGCAACTGATTTCACATCGAAAAAAAATAGCCACTACTTAGTACCCCCTAGAGACACCTTCAGAATCATTATCAGACAAACACGCATCTTGGAAAAAATCAAATTCTTTCAGGATAATGATTTATTCTCGACACGATATTATTTCATAAAAAGAAATATTTTTATTAGAATTTTTCTCGATCAAAGGAAAGCACTATGACAACTTATATGTTTTTATATTTGCAAGAGGAAGAATGCATTAAGCAAAAACTACAGTCACATTTTTTTTCATCACATACTATCACAAAGATGAAGATTATTGCTGCGTTAAAAATTTATGATTATTACAAAGGAAAGAAAAGAAAATTTTTTGGTGACTCAAATCCAATCAAAGAATTGCGTGATTTTTTAAATAATAACTTAAAATCAATTGACAACACCACACCGCTGAATGAGCATGATTTATTTATTTTAGAAAATATGCACAGATTAAAATTAGAAGCGCTGGAAGAAATGGAACCACAAGAAGACGATGACACTCAATTAACAGATATCATTTTTAGTGCTTTACTGGATAAACCATTTTATTTACCCCCGATATTTACCCATAATCATATCCAGGCAATGTCAAATGAAAAAATTAACAATCTTCGCCTGACACTTTTTCAGAAATTTATGCTTAAGAAAAACAAACTAGATAATTTTTTTGATAAAAAATTCTTGGTTTTTCTAAACACAGCATTATCAATTACACCAATACAATTTTATTTATTAATTAGCAACAAAAAAAATGATCATTTAATTGAATTAATTCACGATAATATTGTTTCACTTGAAGAAGCTTTAATAACATTATCAGAAAAAGAATTAAATCTCATTGATGATAAACATTTTTATTATTTATTAAAAAATAAAACTCTCTCATTAAGTGATCTTAAATATTTAACAGAAGATCAGATAACCACGCTTAATTTTAGCGAAAATTTAAATATATTCTATTTATTAAAAAATAAAATCATTTCATGGGAGAAATTTAAAGATATCAAAAAAGGATCTAAAGAATGGCATATTTTACAAAACAAAAATATCTCTATATTACTGCAAAACCAAGATATGACGATAGATGAAGCTCTGCACATGAGCAATGAAAAGTTTGAAATAATCAAAAATCATAATTTTATAGAAAAGTATTATCATTATTACGAGCCACTACCCGTATTCTGTTTATTCAAAGCCAATGGAAAAACATGTGAAAATGTTGCCTGCGTCATACCCGAGAAAAACACTTTCACATGTAAACTTTTTTGATGAAAAAATATACGTTATTTTCTTATGCTCCACGAGCGGGAAAGTACGCTCTTACTATCTTTATCATGATGCGTACGATCTATTAATTTTTGATCTTTCGAAGAACTGCAAGCAAAAAAGGAAAATAATTGCTGCACACGCCCTTTTTTTATTTTAAGATAATCGCTCGAGTTATTTCGCATGCTTTGTTCTAAGTGCATCACATTAGGTGCTTGTTGAGCAATAAAAGAAATTTTTTCTTTTTTATCAATTAGCTCTATACTTTTCTCATCCACCCTTTCTTGCGATTTTTCCTCATCCATCTTTTTCTGTATCAAAAGATCTTCTTCAAATTTTTCGTCTAACTTCTTATCCATTAAATAAGCAATACATTGCTCTAAGATAATCACTTCTTTCACTAAATTTTCGTTATGTTGACTTAATATTTTATATTGATCATATAAAGCTTGTGCAAAATGAATAAGGCCATATAAATCTGCCCCTCTTTCATGTAAAAAACTCAGCCACGATTGTTTACGCTCCGCGGTTAAACCATTACACGGCAAAAGAAGAAACTGCGAGACTGTATGAAGATTTTTGTTGTGAGAATTGATTTCTGTGTTAAAAAATAAAATCGCTGAAAATAAATTTTGTGAGTCCAGTGAGATACTGGTAAATAGTAAAGCATTTAACTCGTCTTTTGTTAGCATTGGCAACTGTTTAATTATATCTTCAACCCTCTTGCATAGAAGATCACTCTCTGCTCTACTTAATTGCTGCAAAGTTTGAATTTCCACCATAACTTCAATTTCATGATCAATCACTTCAAAAATAATTTTTGCTAAAAAATCATCATGGACAGCGAAGCTATTTTGAATAGTTTGAAAATCATTTCTCTGAATTGCTAAACTAATTCTTGTCTTCCAAATTTTACGATATATTTCATTTTTTGGCAAAGAAGACAAATAATCATTAATAAAGTGATATAATTTCTTCTTATCTTGTTTTTTTGCAGCGTCTTCTAAGTTGACCAATGTATCAAAAAAACGATTTGGAGAAACCAAAGGAGAACAGTGGCAGCCTAATAACTCTACGAGTGCTGGAGAGTCTGTTTTTAAAGCACCAAAAAATGATTGATTATAAGCATCAAAAATATTAACGTTGGATATGTTATTATAAAAATAATAACGGAATTGTGCGTGACGAGGAAAACTCAGCAACTGACGGACGGCTTCTGCATCACCTGCAATAGCTGCTTTATATAAAGAAAATTGAAATGTATGATAAGCTTCAATAACAGGCTTTAATCGAGCAGGAAACTCATTTTTCCATTTAAGTTCAATTAAATATGGTAGATAGTCTTTATCAACTGTGCAACCCAATAAAACCAAACTATACGCTAATGCAACTTGATTAGCTTCTAAACTTTTTCTCAATAAAGATTCGGAATCAACTTCTTGCAATATAATTTTTATTACTTGCCAATACTTTTTTTCTTCATAAAATTTATTGGCATCGGTATGTAATTTCATTTTATTCTCGTATACAGCACGCTCTCTTTTTTTTATTTTTTCTAATTTTCTTCCATAAAATGTATCTTTAGATTGAATATCTTTATAAGCTTCCCATGCATTGACTTCAAGAAATCGTAAATTAGGATCAGAGATGATTCGTCGCTTCTCACGCAACACCATCTTGCGCACAAAATCGAATAAATTCTTACCTTCTTCTGCAATGACAGGATAAAAACCATCATCAAAACGTAAGACCGCGTTATAAACTAACGGTCTTAGTGCATCCTCCTCTAACCACTCTGCTTTTTCTTCTGCTAATTCTTTTGCAATCGGTTGCCATGTTGCAATAGCATCGTCTGCGTTTTTGGCTTGACTAAATTTTTCTAACAAATCTTTGGCAATTGGCATATTTTTCCTTAATATTAAATTTTTAAACTAATTTAAATTGCTTACTCTTTTTCACACTATCATGCAGAGCCTTGTGAGCTGGCACTACGCAGTTGTTGTTTTTCACACAGCACATACAAGCTATCACCTTGCTCTTGTTATTTATCTGTATTTGTCATCTGCGCTTTATGTGCATATCTTTATACGCGGGATGACAAGTATATTTTGAAAACTACCTCTTGATTGATCTTGCATCAGCACGAATACCCTGCAATTCTTTTGGATTATCCATTTGTGAATTTTCTGGTTTCGCTTCACAATCAAAATACGAGAACAATCGCATCGTAGAATTTTTTTTCCTACTCACCTCTATTTTAACCTCAGGAATGTGATTCATAGAGACTAAATTTTCTAATGACTCATCTTCTTTTTCAAAGTTTCTTTCTGCCTCTTTTTTTTCATCCTCCTTTCTTTCACAAACTTCTTTCTCAGCCTCCCATTTTTTGTCTAATTGATTCACTTTTATATAATCAATGCATTCTTCTAAGATTTTCACTTCTTCTGCTAAATTTTCATTTGTTTTAACTAATGGAACATAATCATTATGCAATCGTATCGCGTAATTCGTTATATCAGTCAAATCTGCCCCTTTGGCATGCAAAAAAATCAGCCAAGATTTTTTTCTTTCAGCAGACAAACCATTACATGGCAGCAGCAGAAATTGCGCAGGCGTTTTAGCATAGCGATAAAAATTAATATCTGCGCCACGTTCTAATAATTTTGCGAATACATCTTGCCAATCCCATTTAATACAAGAGAAAAGAAATAATGCTAAATTACAATTTTTATATCCATCATTTAATAAAATATTAAAAACAAGAATACTATTATCTTTTCTTGCTGTTTCTTTCAGCTTAAAAAAATTATCGAGCTTTATTTCTTTTGATAACTCTAGAAAATAATCTCTATTTAATATAAATATATTATTCAACTTGACTATATCTTTTTCTTCTGCAAAAAAATGAATTCTTTCACGCCAAACATCTGCATAAATGGTATTATGAGGAAGTGAGTTTAAATGGTCGTTAAGAAAATCAGCAATTTTTTCTTTCCCTGTAAGAATTGCTTTTTTCTCTAATTCAATGAGACAATCAAAATACTCTTTTGGGGATAAATTAGGCATCAAATTTCTAGCTATTTTTTCAATAAACTCGGGCAAGTCTGCTGCCAATACTTTTTCTAAAAACCTTGCAAATAACTCTTTCTGCGTTGATGAACAATAATCATTGTAATTCATATAATCATAAATATGAAAATTATCTTTAGAGAAAAATTGAATTAATTTGTAATTTTTTTCATCTACATCCCCGCGGTATTCCAATAAAAGTTTCTTTGATTGAAAATCAGCTAGTGCTTTTAGTATCTCTTTTTTTAAAGCCTCAGGATGACGGCTTTCCTCCTTGAAAACTAATGTAAACTCTTCAACATACTTTTCTAAACTATAAAAATTTGTAGCGCCCAAAAAAATGAATGCGGCAATGACTGCTTGTTGCTTTTCTAGAATAGCACGACCAATCAATGCATTATCGAAATTTTTATCTTTATGATTAAAATTTAAATATTCAGTATGCGCTCCCTGCAAAATTGCCTCAATAGTTTTCCAGTATTGTTTATTTTGATAGGATGTCACTGCCTCTTTCGCTAAGTCTATTTTTTGCTGATAAATATCCGCTATTTCTTTCATCATTGCTTCAGCGTCATAATTTTTTCCTGCGAATTCCTCTACCGATGTAATCTGTTGATAGGTTTTCCATGCATCTATCCTAGGAAATTGTAATTCAGGCGTGGCAAAATATTGTTCCTTAGCTGCTCTCAACATGTCACTAACATATCTATACGATTTTTCTTCTTTATCACTATAGCATTTATCATTTAGAACTGAATAATATACTCCTGCGCCATAACGTAAAAATACGTTACTTGCTTCAGCAAAAAAAGCATAATTTTTTTCTAAAAACCCATGCATTCTTTCTTCTTGGGTTATTTCTTTTGCAATTCTATTAAATACGACAATAACATCATCCATATTTTCAGCTTCACTTAATGCTTTGATTAAACTTTTTGAAATTAGCATGTTTTCATCCTTAATATTTTAAATTTTTTTGAAAAAATTTAGATTGGCCACCCTTTCTCACACTCTCAGTTAGTTACTCGCAAAGTGTTACCTCACATTTTTTATTATTTTTTCATCCCCAACTTACAAAGTTATCACCATGCACTTGTTGCAGGGTGGCAGCTTGTCAGTACAGAGTGACATTGTCAGTGCAAAGTGAACGCTTGCTAGTGCGTCATGACCGCCTGCTTGCGTCGAGTGACAATTTAAAAGCGCAAAATAACACTCAATCAAGTGTAATCATGAAAAATTTACGGGAATAGATAACAAAAAAATTTATTTTTTCTGAGCAAATGTCACACGCGGCAGACCAGCTAAATCACTTACCGTTTGTACTGCAGCATAACCCGCTTGCTGAAATAATGCTCGAACGCTTTCTCCCTGCGTTGCACCATGCTCCAAAAATAAATAGCCATCTGCTATTAAAAATAGTTTTGCTTCATCGATGATTTTTTCAAATGCTGCCAACCCATTTCTTTCTGCCACCAATGCAATCTTTGGCTCGTATGCTAATTCAGCTAAATGTACATCATCACTGGCTAAATACGGTGGATTACTCACAATCGCCGTAAAACAATTTTTTAACTTTGCTGGCAACGCAGCACACCAATCGCCTTGCAAACATTTGATGCGATCAGACACGAGATTTTTTGCATTTTCACGCGCAATGCATAGCGCATCTTCACTCGCGTCTGTCGCATAAATTTCCCACGCAGCACGCTCGTGCGCCAACGCAATCGCAATAGCGCCTGAACCCGTTCCTAAATCTGCAATCAGCGCATTTTTTTGCGTTACATAATCCAACATCTTTTCAATTAATAATTCCGTTTCAGGACGAGGAATTAAGACAGCCGGCGTGACTTTAAAAGATAACGACCAAAATTCTCGCGCACCAATTAAATACGCAATCGGCACACCTTGTGCTGCTTTCTCAATTAAATCAGCAAAAAGCTGATAGTCTGAAAGAGAAATTTCTTTTTCTGGATAGGCAAAAAAATAACTGCGCGCCACGCCTAAGACATGCGCTAATACTATTTCTGCATCTAAGCGAGATGTTGTCGATCGGGTTGATAAACACGTCGTCGCGGCCGCTAATATATCTGCAATAGACAAAGAAACCGGCACACTCATTCACCCAACGTCGCTAATAAATCTGCCTGGTATTCTTGCACTAATGCCGTCACCACTTCGTCTAAATCACCTTCCATCACCGCAAGCAAACGATACAAAGTCAAATTAATGCGATGATCTGTTAAACGCCCTTGCGGAAAATTATACGTGCGAATACGCTCAGAACGATCACCGGTACCGACTAAGTTTCGCCGCGTTTCTGCTGTTTCTTTTTGTTGCCGCGCACGTTCTTCTGCTAATAATTTCGCACTTAATAATGATAATGCACGCGCACGATTTTTATGCTGCGAACGCTCATCTTGGCATTCCACCACAATCCCTGTCGGTAAATGAGTAATACGAATCGCGGAATCCGTTTTTTGCACGTGCTGACCACCAGCACCCGACGCGCGAAACGTATCAATGCGTAAATCATTCGGTGCAATTTTAATTTCATCAATTTCTGCCACTTCCGGTAAAATTGCGACGGTACAAGTTGAGGTATGGATTCGACCTTGCGCTTCCGTTGCTGGTACTCGCTGCACACGATGCACCCCCGATTCAAATTTAAAACGCGAGTACGCACCTTCACCCAAAATACGTAAAATGATTTCGCGATAGCCGCCTTGCTCTGCTGGTTGTGCACTCACCGACTCCACTTGAAAGCCTTGCCGTTCTGCATACCGTGTATACATCCGCGCTAAATCACCGGCAAAAATCGCCGCTTCTAAGCCACCCGCACCCGCGCGTATCTCCAAAAAAATATTACTGTCATCACATGGGTCACGCGGTAATAATAAAATTTGTAAGGTTTTTTCCAGTGCATCAATCTCAACTTGCAAGCCATCCATTTCTTGTTTTGCCATTTTTTGCAACGCTGGATCCGGATCTTTTAACATAGCTTGCGCTTCGGCAAAATCACGTAAACACGTTTCATAACGACAAAATGCAAGCGTCACCGGTTCTAGACGCGCGTATTCGCGTGAATAATCACGAAAGCGCTCCTGCTGATTAATCACGTCTGGATCAGACAATAATGCTGATAATTCCTCATGACGCTCAACTAATGTGTGTAATTTTTTTTGTAAGGATGCTTTCATGATGCAAGAATTCGCCTCTCTGGAATCGCAAATAATTCACGCGCAAGCTCAAGCATTTCAAATCGACCTGCAATACCCGCTTCACGCAACTGAACACTCGGCATATGTAATAATTTTTGCGTTAATGCACGCGCAAATAACGCTAGCACTTGTTCAGGATCATCGCCACGTTGCAAATGCCGCCGTGATTTCGCTAACTCTTTCGCACATAACGCTTCAATTTGCTCGCGAAACGAACGAATGGTTGCAGTGACTTGATCGACCGACACCAACCAACGCATAAACGCTTCTGAACACGCTTGGATCTCTTCACGTGCTTTCTCTGCTGCATGCGCGCGACCACGCATGCTATCACGCAATGAGTCACGTAAATCATCAATCGAATACAATTGCACCACGGGTAATGTTGCTACTTGCGCATCAATATCACGCGGTACCGCAATATCCATTAACATCAAAGGTGAACGCCGTGCAGCTAACATATCTAAGGTAATCACCGGCTGCGGGCTCGCCGTCCCCGCAATCACGATATCTGCCGTTTCTAATACAGCCGGTAACACATCAAACCCTACACCGCGCACCCCTGATTTTTGACCATTTTTTTCCGCCAAGACTTTTGCAGAGGTCGCTTGACGACTCACAATCGTCACCTGATTAGGTGATAACGGTAATAAATGCCGCAACGCTAACTCAATCGTCAAACCCGCGCCTAATAACACAATATGCGCATCAGACAACGGCATACCCCATTTCTCTTGCATGAAACGTACTGCCGCTGATGAAACAGACACAGGACACGCACCCAAGGTCGTATTCGTCCGCACGTCTTTTGCGACAGCAAACACTTGCTGAAACAAACGATTGAACAGTGGCCCCACTGTCCCTGCCGCACAGGCTTCAGAAAATGCCGTTTTCATTTGACCAAGAATTTGCGACTCAAAGGGCACCATCGAATCTAAACCGCACGCCACTTCCATAATATGCCGAACAGCTGCCATCTCTTCATAAAAATAAAAGGCCGGCAATAATACATCACGCGCCACTTGATGCTGACGACAAAACCAATCCACTAATTCCATGGGATGATCCGTTTCACAATACAATTCAGAACGATTACAGGTCGAGAGCAGCACTGCTTCCTGCAAATTTTCACTACCCGCCAAGTCCTGCAAATACAGTGCTAGTTTGTCGGGGGGAAACACCACCTTTTCGCGTAAAGCGACTGGGGCTGTTTTATGACTGATTCCGCAAGCGATAATAGGCATGGATTTAATCGGTTATTTGGACCACAGTATTGTACAATATTCGTATGACAATCACCCTGAAAATTCTTATCCCTCTTTTGCTGGTTAGTTATTTGACTGGGTGCAGTACTGTGCAGCCAGTCAAACAATCCCCACCCGAAACGATCAAAAAAACGTTACCCAACAAGACACTGCATACTTGGCATGCCATTGGCGCCATCGCCATCTGGACTCCGCATGGTAACACCACCGCACACTGGCGATGGCAGCAACAAAACGCGCATTATACGCTACAACTCGCCGGCCCATTCAACAGTGGTGCAATCCAGATCACAGGACAACCCGGAAACGTGCAGCTAACCACCGCCAACGGCACAATACATACTGCGAGAAGTGCAGAACAACTTCTCTTAAATGAAACCGGCTGGTCACTACCTGTCTCTTTTTTATATTCTTGGTTACGCGGCTCGCCTGTTCCGCATTTACCCGCGACCATCACAAAAAATACCCACCAACAGATTAGTTTATTCACGCAAAATGGTTGGACGATACGCTACCTTGACTTTACAGCAATCAATGGATTTACCCTGCCTGTAAAAATAATTATCAAAAAACAGGGGGTTAACCTCCGTATTGTCATCCGCCAATGGAAAATACCTTAATTTTCGTGCAATAGTGAATTGACACCCTACGATACGCACAGCACAATAGCGCCCTGACTTCTTTGGGGTGTCGCCAAGCGGTAAGGCACCGGGTTTTGATCTCGGCATTCCCAGGTTCGAATCCTGGCACCCCAGCAAATTGTAAGATCTGTTGTCAGCTTTCCAGGTTACACTATAAAAAATACTCGTAGCGAGCATGCATGTCACAACGGATTTGTGGCGCTGAACACTACTTTTTGTACAACAGATGATAAACATCATGGACACCACTCAAATGACAACAGGGGACTCTCCGTGCCTGGGATGATGATTTTTAGCGGCAATGCGAATAAAGAACTTGCACAGCATATTGCAAATAATCTCTCGATTCCGCTTGGCAAAGCGCAAGTTGGTCATTTCAGTGATGGCGAAACCCTCGTCGAGATTCAAGAGAATGTGCGTGGACGCGAAATTTTTATTGTGCAATCGACTTGCGCTCCCTCGAACGACAATCTGATGGAATTAATTATCATGGCCGATGCACTGCGCCGTGCCTCTGCTGCCAGAATTACGGCCGTCGTACCCTATTTTGGCTATGCACGCCAAGATCGTCGCGTGCGCTCTGCTCGCGTGCCGATTACTGCAAAAATTGTGGCTGATATGATGGCTGCTGTCGGTATCAGCCGTCTTGTCACCGTCGATTTACATGCAGATCAGATTCAAGGCTTCTTCTATATGCCGGTTGACAACCTTTACAGCACCCAAATGATGCTTGAGGATATCGCCCAACATAATTACCAAAACGTGATGGTGGTTTCACCCGATGTGGGCGGCGTAATCCGTGCACGCGCCATTGCAAAACGTATTCCTGGGGCCGATCTTGCTATCATCGACAAACGTCGCCCCCAACCGAATGAAGCGCAAGTCATGCACATTATTGGTGATGTCCGTGACCGCGACTGTATCATCGTGGATGACATTGCCGACACCGCTGGCACACTATGCAAAGCGGTCGAAGCATTGCGAGAAAATGGCGCGGCTAAAGTGGCCGCCTATATCACGCATCCTGTGCTGTCTGGCAAAGCCATCGAGACGATTGAAGCTTCCTCATTGGACGAGTTAGTCGTCACTGACACGATTGCATTACGGCCAGAAGCACGCAAATCCGGCCGTATTCGGGCGATTAGCCTGAGCCCCATGATTGCTGAAGCCATTCGCCGCATCAGCGGTGCAGGCTCACTCAGCCGCATGTTTCCAGAGTAAGGATCACAATTCATTCATCATTCTTGTATCAACGAGCGCTTTCTGGTATAAATCGCCACAGTTTTTTCGGAGAATTAAGGTCATGTCAAGAGTTTGCCAAGTTACGGGAAAAAAACCGCTTTCAGGTCAACATGTTTCCCATGCGAATAACAAAACAAAACGCCGCTTCAATCCAAATCTTCACAAAAAGCGTATTTGGGTCGAAAGCAAAAAATCTTTTATTACCTTGCTTGTCAGTGCAAAAGGTTTACGCATGATTGACAAACTGGGTATCGAAAAAGTATTGGAAAACATGGCCGAAACAGCCAATTAATTCCTGTTATTAAACTCTTTAAAGGCATCTTCCTATGCGTGACAAAATTAGAATGGTCTCAACGGGCTTGAATCAAGCGGGTAAAAAAACCGGTACGTTTCGTACAACGACAAAAAACAAGCGCACCATGACTGAAAAATTCAAAAAGAAATATTACGATCCTCGTGCATTTAATACAGAAACTGGCAAGACTGGCATGCACGTCATGTTTGAAGAAGCAAAGATTTAGCACTCGTCCGCGCGACTCTCAATTCACCGTTTTAATTCATCCTCTTATCATACCGCGCCTCATGCGCGGTATTGATTTTTACAACACACCTTGCTGCAATCTTTCACGCATAAACGCCACAAAACATTTTACTCTTAAAGGCACACTCGTTCCGCCTTGATAGATGGCATAAACAGGCAACGTAGCGGATCGGTTTTCTGCAAACAACTCCACTAATTGTTTTTTTGCTAGCTCTTCCGCTACAACATACGATGGCAAACGGGCAATACCACTATCCGCCAATAACGCATGCTTCACTAAAGAGACACTCGTTGCTTGCAAATGACTGTTTACTTTCACTACCTGTATCGTCTTTCCATCCTGAAACTCCCATGCATTTCGCGCAGGATCAGCGGAATAAATCAAACACGGATGCTGCATCAAGTCCATCGGTACGCGTGGCATCCCATATTGATGAAGATACGTTGGTGTTGCGCAGACAACTGCATGAAACGTAGCGAGCAATCGTGCAACGCTATTTTCATCGGGCAAAGATGTCACGCGCAACGCCACATCCATTCCTTGCTGCAACAAATTCACCACAGTAGAAGAAGCCTCCACTGCCAGAGAAACTTTCGGATATCGTCGCAAAAAATCTGTCAATAAAGCTGGTAAAAACGTTGCGCACATTGAAGGCGGCGCAGTGACTCTTAGCTGACCGCTTGGCTCCGCCTGGGTATCTTGCAATAAAGCAAGCGCAGCCTGTTTTTCTAATTCTATTTTCTTGCATGATTCAAAAAATAAAGCACCCTCTTCGGTCAGACTCAACTGCCTTGTCGTACGATAGAGCAATCGCGTATTGAGAGTCTTTTCCAACTCAGTGATCTGCATGCTCAAATACCCTTTTGATACCCCTAATTCAACCGCCGCCCGCGAAAAACTCTTTTGCAAGACAACATGATAGAAAAACTCCATTTGTAGCAATAACGCCATGATTGTTCTCCAATAAGAACAAATAGTTCAAAGATGACTATATTATCATTTATATAAGAACAGTCTATCTTTTCACCCCTAGGAAACCATCATCACAAAGGTGAAAACCATGCAAGATCTACAAGAAAAAACCAAAGAAATTATGCAACAAGCGATTGTTGCTGACATTGCCTTAGGTTTTGAACCTGAAATTGAAGTACCACACAAATGGGAGTTGCTTGATCGCTATCACCAATCAGGGTTTCACTATCTCGGGCTTGCGATTGCCGGTGAATTTACCAATCTTGAAACTACGATGCACTATCTTTCGCGTCATCGCGCAATCATTCAACAACATCCACAAGCAATTTTAGTGGAAAATGCGCAAGCAATTCTGAAGGCAAAACAGCAAAATAAACTGGCCATTGGTCTTTGGTTACAAGGCACCACACCGCTAGCCAATGATGTTCACATGGTTGAAACCTATTATCGGCTTGGTATTCGTTCCATATTACTTACTTACAACACACGTAACGCACTCGGCGATGGTCTCACCGAGAAACACGATGGTGGCTTAAGTCGATTAGGCTACAACATGGTTGCAGAAATGAATCGCGTCGGCATGCTGATTGATCTTTCACATAGCGGCATTCGCACCTCGCTCGATACAATTGAGGCATCCAGCGATCCCGTCATTTTTTCACATTCGAATGCACACCATCTCGCTCCGCACGTGCGTAATTTGACCGATGAACAAATCTTTGCTGTCGCTAAAAAAGGCGGTGTGATTGGTATCAATGGCGCATCGTTATTATTAGGCTCAAAACAGTCCACTAGCACGGCAATCGTTGATCACATTGATTATATAACGCAATTAGTGGGTGATAATCATCTCGCCCTTGGATTAGATTTAATTTATTTTCACGACATGCTTGATTTATTTTATCAGCGCGCCGGCGAAACTTTTTATCCCAAAAATTACGTCCCAAACTATGTTGATTCTTTTCAACCTGAAAAAATTCAAGAACTCATTGAAACATTGCTAATACGTGGATTTTCAGACGATCAAATCAAAAAAATTCTAGGTGGTAATTTTCTTCGCGTCATTCAGCAAGTCTGGAAATAAATTCTGACTTGCATTTTTTATGTATTAATTAAGAAAAAACATTAAGAAAAAATTATATAAACATAAATAATTTGAATTTTAATTATTTTAAAATGAGACATATACTTGCTTCATAAGAAGAGTTATTTGAAAAGAGCGAGCATGATGTTTATTTCAATTTAAATTTATTTAAACATCAAAAAAATAATTAGAAACCATGTTTTATTAATATGGCAAAAAAATCAACTTTTCTTATTAGTATCTTTTATAGAAATAAAACAAGAGGACTATTTACCATGAAATTTAATGATGCTTTAATTAATTTAAAAGATAATCCTGATGCGATCACAAATGAAATAATTCAAGCAATAGGAAAATCTTACAAAGAAACATACCCAATTGGCCGTTTTTACACATTTTTCTTTAGCCATCACAGCCATCCACTGGCAGATAAATTAATTAATTATGATCTAGATTCTTCATCAAAAGAAAAGTGGTTATTTTTACTCGAAATCTACAAACAATTAAATAATATTTATAGCAGTAAACTTGGAAATAAAATTGAAGATGCTTTCAAGAGTGCTTTTAATTTTACTCATATTGACAAACATGACATCACTAATGACATAGGTGTTGTCATTACACCCCGCAGTGAAGAAGCGATTATTAATGATCTGAACAAAATAATTCAAGCTCATTATGAGATGCCCACTGTTCGAGCAAACGCTGGCGCTATTGAACTCGTAAATATGTCAAGACCAAGGCTTTAGTCCTTGCAAAAGATCATATCACATCTCTTAACTTGAACCTGATCTGACAATGCTTTTTCTGCATGGTTAGTTGTCAGATCAGTTTTGAAAAAATTACAATTCATTTTAATCTATAAAAAAATTAAAACCCAATTGCACTTCTTTTTGCAAGATGCATAACTGCGCTTTCATCCGGATCAGAATCATCTCTTTCCCTTTTTTTATTCTCAGCAAAGAATCCTTGGTTTGCAGTAGAAAAAAATATATTTTTTGACAAAACACTGCCTAACTCAGGTTTGTAATACAAAAGAATTTTAATAATATTTTGACTTGCTTCATCCTGTGCCTCTAATAAGCATGCGGCGGCAGACTTTTTCCCTTCTTGCTTATTATCTATTAAAAGTGCAAGTGCTTCGCTTGTGACCAAGGAAGTCATATGTACTGCATCCAATGTTAGCATCGTTAAAAACAGCTCTCTTCCTTCCTTTGATGCACAACAATGAAATAATAATGGTGATGTTAAATTAGTATCGTTGTCTAACTGACAGAAAACTTTCTGTGTTATTTTTTTTATATTTTTCGGCTCATTTTCAATAATTTTTTCAAATAATTTCAATCCACGCGGACAATGAAAAAAATCAAAAATTATCGGCATATGCGAATCATCTTCCACATCGAATAAATTGTCATTTATTATCGCCAATAAACTTGGCTGCGAATCGATTATTTTTTCAAAAAATTCAACCGACTGCTCTATCGGATACATGCCAAAAAGCGAAGACAACACCCCTATTTTACTAGAAAAAAGCTCAACAAAATAAACAGCTAACCTTGGTAGATGATGCAAAAATTTACCAGCCAAAAGAATCGCGGAAGGCGAACAGGAAGAAATCAATTTACACAAAAATGATTCATCTTTCTTTTTTATTTCAAAAATTTCGTCAACATTCATTTCTTTTATGAAGGAGAAAAATTTATTAGAAAATTTTTCTTTTTCTAGTAAATTATTCAAAAAATCAACATATATTTTATACAAAGAAAATATATCAATATTATCAATTATTTTTTCTATATTTATGTCACTTAAATTATTGCCCACATAGTCAATTAATTTCAAAAAAACTTCATTTTCTTCACAACCAGGCAACATGTAATTTTCAAAATAATCTTCATCCAATATTTCAATAAATTTTTCACATTCCAATAATGATTGGACAACATCTTCTCTATCACATAGCACTGCATGCGTAATAAAATTCAATTTTTTATTGTAAAAATTATCGATATAGTCAATATCGCATAAAAAACGCACAAAATCTTGCGCATCAATCTGGTTCCTCGGCATACTTTCGCCATATTTTAAGAAGGTTTTAAAGTAGGGATGCTGCCAAAAACAATTTTCACATTTTTCATCAAAAAACTTAGTGTACGGTTCTAACTTATCTATTAAATCTGCTGCTTCTTGAAAGGATAATTCCTTTATTCTTTCCTCAAATTTCTTTATCTCGTCTGTTGTTGGTTGTTCATCATAAATACCTAATGATTCAATATAAAATTGAATTTTCTCCTCTGTTAAGGGTACCACTTGCCAACTTTGGTTCACTTCATCCATTTCAGATGAATGGGCAAGATAATTATTCTTCGCATACACATCTGCTATTAACTTTGACATCACAAACGTTGTTTTTGGCATATATAAGAAATCTGCAAAGCTTTCTGCCATGCCATGGTAAAAATTTAATACAGCTTGTTCTGTTGCTGGCAAAAATATCTGATCAGATGCCAATGTTGCTTGCAATGCTTCCACGGCTGCAAAGATTGCAAACACTTTCCGTGTTGCCCCTTCAATACATGGGCCGCTCATCAATTGTTGCAAAAACCAATGTAATTGATTCCTCTCAACACATTGATTCCATATCGCACAAAATGTATCTGCTAAACGCTTGATCGCTGCGACACGCTCTTCCTTTGTTTGATGATTTTCGCCATGAAAATAAAAACCATGCATTTCATGTTGCGAAATATCTAAAGATTCAATAAGTGATAATTGATAAATATGCGCATAATCATATGAAAAAAATACTGGCTCTGAGGGATTCGCCACCTCGTTAGGAATTGCTGTACGAACACTTAAGTTAAAAATAATACCATTAAGATTACTATTTATCGTCATGAACTTAAATGGCGAATATGTTGGACCATCTATCAATTGGGCCGTAGAGCTCACATCAGGATTACCCATCGTCTGAAATATGTAAATTGCTTTTGCTAAACGCAGCAGACTTTTCTGCTCAGTCTCTTTGAACAAAAATTGAAGCCGCCATTTAGGATTTTCCAGTAGTCGAACAACATCAAGCATAGAATGCACATTTTCACCGTTACGACTTGAGTACTCCTCTATCACCCGTTTACTTTGTTCTTGAACCTTTAAATCATCCGTACTACGCAAATCCAAGAAAGCCGCATGCAGCTTTACTTTTTGATACATAAGCGGAAAATCAATACCATCAGTTAACACATCTGACAATCTATCTATTGTTTCGACGAAAGTAGATTGAATAGACTCTTGTTGCTTAGGAGAGTTTGCTAGCATAACGATTGGCACCTGCTGCTAATTAGATAAAATACTAGGCAGGGCATTCTAAACACCAAACCTTAAGGTAAAATTAAGTAACAGCTCAGGTAGAACGTAATTTATAGCTTTAAAGAACCCAATCCCCCAGAACCAGACTACATTTAAACAAACGAAATACCCTACACCCAGACTGCCAGTGCAAAG
>CAZYJL010000016.1:0-347 GCA_964647825.1 uncultured Coxiellaceae bacterium
GAGTGCATACGTCCATGCGCCATTGGCAGCCAGTGTGTAGGTGCCATAACCATTCATGGTTGTAGCGGTGGTGACCGCTTGGAAGGTCGCTGGATTATCGACATCCGTTGAGATCAAGGTGCCAGTGGCTGTCGGTGTACCAGCGAGAAGACCACCTGCTTCCGTCACACTGCCTGTTGTGTCGCCTGAAACAGTTGCTGCATCATTTACTGAAGTCACACTGACAGTCGATGTCACCGGACTAGAACTCGACGAGCCATCACTCACAGTAAAACTGACAGTGCGGAATGCTGTCGATGGATTCTCTGAACTATTCGAATATTGCACGGCACGCAGTGCTGCCTGCC
>CAZYJL010000016.1:447-16727 GCA_964647825.1 uncultured Coxiellaceae bacterium
TCAACACTGGCGTTTGTTCAGTGAAAGCCGTCGTGACATCATTGCCAACGCCACCGGCATTTAAATCAACCACTGGCACATCATTCACCGCCGTCACATTAATCGTCGATGTCACCGTATTTGAATTTGCTGCGCTGTCATTGACAGTAAAACTGACTGTACGCGCCGACGTCGATGGATTCTCTGAACTATTCGAATATTGCACGGCACGCAGTGCTGCCTGCCATTGCGCCAAGGTCGCTGTGTTGCCAGCGGATGATAAAGTCATTACACCAGTCGTTGCATTATAACTGCCGGTAATATTTCCCATCGTGCCAGGATTATTAGTAAAACTTAAAACATCCTGACCTGCTTGGAAATTCCCAGAAATCGAAACCGTCGCCGTCGAAAGTGTTGTATTGTCAACATCAGCAACCGTAATCAATGAATTGATTGCGCTTGCCGCGCCATTTTCTGTATAAGCCAGTGTGCTCGTGCCAGAAAGCACTGGCGCATCATTCACCGCTGCCACTGTCAACGTAACAGTCTGTGTGGCGCTCGCCATACCATCACTGGCAACCACGCTAATCGAACGATTCGAAGTCGTTGGTGTATCACTCGTATTATTATATTGGATGCCGCGCAAAATCGTTTCGTACGTCGCTCTGCTTGCAGAACCGGTGATCGAGAGTACCCCGGTAGATGCGGTATACGTGACAGTCAAACCACTCGCAGCAGCAGTAGCTGCGCTATTCAATGATAAAGATTCAACAGCATTCCCATCTGGCCTTGCTCCCAACGTCACGGTTAATGATGAGAGATTCGCTGAATCCACATCCGTTAACGTTGCGACTGGCGCAATCAACACTGGCGTTTGTTCAGTGAAAGCCGTCGTGACATCATTGCCAACGCCACCAGCATTTAGATCAACGACTGGCGCATCATTCACCGCTGCCACTGTCACTGTGACTGTTCGACTAATACTCGCTGCGGCACCATCATTGGCTACGACAGTAATCAAACGATTCGATGTCGTTGGTGTATCACTCGTATTGTTATATTGAATGCCCCGCAAAATCGTTTCATAAGTAGCTCTAGAAGCAGAACCTGTAATAGAAAGCACGCCAGTAGATGCGTTATAACTTACCGTCAAACCACTCGCTGCAGCAGCGGCAGTAGAATTCAATGATAATGATTCAACCACGTTACCATCTGGACGTGAGGCCAGAGTCACGGTTAATGACGAGAGATTCGCTGAATCCACATCACTCAAGGTAGCAATCGGTGCAATCAGGACAGGTGTCTGTTCAGTAAAAGCAGCTGTTGCATCATTACCACCCCATTCTGCATTTAAATCTACAACCGGCGCGTCATTCACCGCAGTAATTGAAATGGTACCTGTCGCCACATTACTTTTAAGATTTGTGTTATCAAAAACGCTTAAAGCAATATTACGTGTTGTATTTCCACCTGCTGTGGGATTATCCGAAACAGAATCAAACCGTGCACCTTGAATCATTGACTGATAGATAGAAATTGATTTCGTTCCAGTCAACAAGAGATTTGCGGTACCACCACTAACGGTTACACTATAACCCATTGCATTCGTGGAAGTCGTTCCACTCGCACCATTGACTAACTCAATCGTCGTACCATCAATAGTGATTCTGTCACCAGCAACATAATTCCCAACATTTAATAACATCTTTGACATGTTGGTACTGTTAGTGTCGGTAATGGTTGTTGTACTGGCAAATGCGACAGAAGTGCCATTTTCGACATACGCTGTTGGATTGGTGTAATTTGTTAATCCTGCTGTGACAGTGACATTGTCAATATAAACAAACCTACTCCCAGAAAAACTACTCCCCAGAATAAAACGTATTATTGTATTAACTGATTCATAACCAGCAAGACTGAACGTTTGTACTCCTGATACATCATCAACATACGTTTGAAGAGGGATATAAGTAGACCCGCCATCTGGCGATACTTCGACACGATATGTATTGGAATTAGTAAGGTTTCCGCTGGTTGATAAATCAAACTGCAAAGAAGCGTTCACGTAGCCTGAAAGGTTAATTTCGCGATAAATATATGGGTTAGAGGAGCCACCCAAACGAATACCATTATTGGTACCACTCGCAGGTGTGTCAGTTATCCGCACATTTCCTGCCGTAGTACTTTGACTCGCATCAGACTCAATCCAGTTGCCAACCCATGGAATTGTACCCGTCGATGTATTACTGTAACTAGCGGTCGTAAACGTATCGCCCGCAGTCGCTGTGTTAATAGAAAGTTTTGGCACGCCTGTCACCGCGGCAACGGTTGTTGTGACCGTATCCGAATCACTCGTCGTGCCATCCGATGTCAATACCGTCAGTGTGGATGAACCCGTGAAGCCAGTCGTCGGTTTATAAATCAACCCATCCAGTGCAGCATTAATCGCAGCGGGTAATCCGGTAAACGTCATGGTGGTATCAGTCGTCCCATCCCCAACGCTAAATGTCAGGCCACTGGTGCCTGCTAATGTCAATGTACCGTTCGTCACCGTGAGTGTCACAGTTAGATTGGTATTGTCTCCATCCGTCACCCTAATTTGATTTGCATTCAATGCACTAAATACTAGATCAGTATTCGTCGCAGTTGCTTGAGCACTTGGGACAGTATTCACGGGCGCATCGTAGACAGGTGTCACCGTCACATCGATGACGTCGGTTGCTGTAGAATAAGCTGAGCTACCACCGACTGCACCCGGATCCACTTTGTCGCCTTCAATACCACGCGTTTGATCCCATGCGCGAAATGTTAAAGCTGCAGGTGCACTGCCGTTAAAATCCGCAGTTGGTCTGAAATACAAACGTGTACTCGGATCATTAGCAAGTAATAAGGCATTACTTGTACTGACACTCCCATCCACTGCATTGATTGCCGTCCATGTCGTACCGCCATCTAATGTATAGTACCAAGTACCATTCGTTTCATTCGTCCCTATAACGGCAATCCCTTTGACTGCGCCAGCATCTGTGTCACTCGCCCCACCAACAAATGTTGAAATAGGTGATCCGACGGCACCTGATGGAAATGCGGCATCTTCTACAACCGTCATACTTAGCACAGTATCTGACAGTGTAGGTGCATTATTGATAACCAATTCACTGGCTGTCTGATCAGGTAATTCCAACCCCGTTGTCGCAACCGTTCGCACAGCGCGTACATCGTAAGAATCCGCAGGCAGACTGGTATTAATCTGTAGTGACCACGTGCCATCCGGATTAATGGTCAACCCATTGGCTGTTGTATAATCTGTCCCGTTAACAACTACCTTGAATGTATCTGATCCAAGGGTAGGTGCGCCGATTGTGCCGGTTAATAATGGCGTATTATCATTTGTGGTTAATTCGTTGACTGTTGGAACAATGGTCGTCGTAGCACTCGTAAATGCAATGGATGAAAATAAGGAGCCATACTGACGCGCACCGCCTGTATCCCCTGTTGCTCCCATAGAAATCTGGAAAGATGTGACACCATCAAAGTTTGCTTGTACCCGACCCACATCATTCACAATCAACCCATTGTACGCACTGGTCCCGGTAAAACGAATGCGATCCGTATCAATCACGCCTTGGCTGACTGATAAATCTGTTGGGTTGCCGACTGTATACGAATCAAATCCACCGTATTCAACAAATTCCTGAAAAGCTCCTGGATTTCCTGCGCCATCAATATCAATCGAATTATTCACGAAATTTAGCAGCGTTAAATTATTGCCATTAGGATCTTTAAAATTAATCAAGAAATCGACATGACCACCAGCGGCAGTTGTATTCACCTCTGGTGCAAAAATATCTGCTGCTGTCGTGCCACTTGGTGGTACGTAACCAGCCGGTGCATCATTATCTATCGTGGCAAGTGTTGCATTTGTCATCCCTGTAATAGTGATATAGGCATCAATCTGTGCACCGGAAATCGTGGCAACATTGCTGTATTTATAAACTGCACCAACCGCACCATCGACACCTGTCACTAATGTTCTATTTGCACCATTAAAGCTTAGCAACGCACCACCGACATTTATTGGCGGCGCGGTTAACAGAAAATCGTAATCCCGCTGTAAACTATCTACCACAGCCTTTGCATCAATCGTGCCGGTTTTTAGTTCTAAAACCCAATTACCACCCAAATCAACAGCGCCTGTTTTATCAATGGAAGCTGCCACATCTGCGCCTGTCATTTCATGAATGGTATTGATGAATGTTTCACCTGCACTGCCTTTACCAATATCACAGCCATACAATAAAATATCGCCATCGGCTTTTAATGACTGGCCAATAAAAGCAAAATCGGTTTGATACTCAGCAAGACGTGATTCAGAATACGTTTGACCGCATAAAATTAAATTACCCGATGAGCCATGACTAAAAATCGAAATAGAATCTAAATTGCTTTTCGTACTTAAGAAACTGGCAATTTGATCAATACCATCACGCGTAGGATCTAAAATAACAACTTGTGTATCTGAATCCATTGTTTTCACAATTGTCATATAATCATCAACAATTGGATCAACAAACACAACATGCGTTGGTGAAGATTGTGCCGTAGATAAATTTTGTGTATCTGCAAAATCAAAAACAGATGATAACGTAGAAGAACCAGACGTTGTATCACTATAATTGTACCAAGTTAATTCTTTATCCGCATCCAAATAAGATGCGAAACCTGACATATCTCCTGCAATTTGTGCGCGTAAATTTTCTATATTTTGTATGCTATCAGCTGCATTATCTGCATCACGTGAAATAATAGTAATATTATGAAACGTTGTATCTTCTGCATTTAATTTTTCTTTTATTTGTTGCAGCTTCTCTTCCACAGAACCACTCACAAAATGGATTTCAGTATTTTCTGATAATCCATCGAGTAAGCGTGCTTGATCTTTCAATGATGCATCGATAAATGCAATTTCTCTTGACGATGTTTCTACCTGAAAAGACATAAATTCTTGCATGCTGTCAGCAAGCGATGTGCTACTACCTACTGCTGTTGCATCTGTAATTGCCGTTGCACCTGAGATATCACTTTTACTTGTGTCTTTTTGTGTATCAGCTGTATTTGCAGCAGAGGGTGACTGCGCAGGAATTGTTGCGGCAGAGTGCGTAATGGTTAAACCAGAATGATCTGTCGTTGCATTAGGCGCTGAATTTTCTGAAGCAGCATCCGCTACGGCATTTGCATCCGCATTCGCAATTGCATCAGCAGGCACGATACCTAACGACGCATCATAAAGCATGCGCGTTTCTAGGGTATGCCGAAATGAAGCATACCGCTGCCTTCGCTTTTTAGGCCCCATCTGATCAATCATAACCCGCCTCTACCTTCTATAGACTTATGAAGACTGATGACAGTACGCTCAAGTTCAGCTTTTACTATTTGATTATAGCTTGCTAAATAAAAAAAAAAGCGGAGCAAAAATTCGCTAACCTATTGTATAGATAATACTTTTATTTTTTCCTGTGGATTCATAGAGATATTTCTTACCATAAAAAAATAGCCGTTCAGCCTATCTCGTTAACAGAGTTGACTAACCATCAGAAGAATGTCACGCTTCGACAGATTCTTTAGTAGAGTCATTGGAGTAAAGGATGCGCGGAAAGGGATGGATCTGCTTAACATTGCTCCTCCTCTCAGCATGTAGCATGACACCAAAGCCATTTTCAATTCAGCAACGTTTTGAAGAGGCTAAAAAAGACTTAGCCCAAGGTTATAGCGACAAAAAGCAAGCGAAATATAAAAAAATTGATTTTTATCAAGCACTTGCAAGAGGATTAAAATATAATCTGGACTATCGCATAAAACTCGCAAATACCGCATTACAAATGGGACAACTGGATCTTGCGGAATTTACTATGTTTCCTTCGCTAAATGCCTCCGGTTCCATCTACTCTCGTAATAATGAACTCTCTAGTTCCAGTGTGACCAACACTGGCCAAATCTCGGATATTTCAAATTCGACACCCAACACCGTCCGCTCTCTGAGAACAGCTATCAGTTGGAATATACTGGATTTTGGACTTAGTTATGTGAAAGCAAAAGAACAAGCCGATAAATTTTTAATTGCACAACAAGAAGCACGTAAGCAATTACAACAACTTGCACAAGATATTCTAACATCTTATTGGGAAGCTTACAGTGCACAACAATTGATTACACAGACAAAAGCATTTCAAGCAGAACTAAACAAAGCAAGTCAAAAAGTCGAAATTGCTGTACGCGATCTTAGTATCCCTCGAGAAAACCTTTTAACTTACCAAGAAGCCATTCTTGATGGCAAAAGACGATTGATTCAATTGCAATATAAATATGACAAAGCAATGTATGATTTAAAACGACTTCTTAGTCTACCACCGGATCAAAAACTAATTTTAACAGCTTTACCCCATTCTATGATCCGAACAACTGACCTTAGTCATATGAATTTTGAAAAATTAGATGCAGTCACCTTAGTGAGCCGTCCTGAACTATGGGGACAAGGCTATCAAAAACGTATCGCCACACTAGGCGTCAAAACTGCCATTTTGCAAGCATTGCCCGGTATCACGCTCAATGAAGGCTGGAACTACAATAGCAATAAGTTTTTACTCAATTTAAATTGGTTAGATCAATCCCTCGATCTTGCATGGAATCTATTAAATGTTGCGTCATTACCAACAGCCATTCATTCTGCAAAAGACTTAGAGTTATATGAACAGATTAAACAAATGGCATTAACTTTGGGTATTTTAACAGAAACACGCTACGCTTTTTCACGTTATCAAAGTTTACGCAATGAGTATTACGTCGCAAAAAATCAAACGCAAACAGCCTACGCACTCTATGAATTAGCTAAAAACCGTGAAGAAGCCTCACTTGCCAGCAGCAGGCAAGTGATTCTTGCAAGAATTCATGCGCTCACAAAAAAAATGGATGAAGATTTACTGCTATCTGATTTATCAAAAGCACGAGGGGAGTTATATCTTTCTGCAGGCTTTGATATGCTTCCTTTGGGCATCAGTGATAAACCGCTTCCAATGGTCATCAAAATGATCAAAAGAAGTTTTGCCCTCCAAAATAAAATGGATTTTAAACACTATGTGGATTACGTCCATCATAAATTATTTCACCAAGAGGCAATCCCCAGCCCACAAAAAACCGCTGTGGCGCTCGTTACTTTACCTGTACCATGGCATGCGCCTGCCGGGAACATTACTACTCTTAGCCCTCGTCCCTTTAGCGCATAGTGAACCAGCCTCCGATTTATTAGCGTCTTTTCCAGCAACATTGGATGGCTTGTCATCATCCTCTCCCATTGCTGCACCACCACTCTATGTAGTCATCGAACCCAGTGATGAGGTCACTTTTTCAAGTGAAACAACCGCCAGCATTGCCAATATTAAAGTAAAAGAAGGTAGTCAATTTCAAACAGGTGATCTACTACTAGAAATGGACTGTCGCATACAACAAGCAGATTTTGATAAAGCCGTTGCCCAACAAAAATTGGCTGATATCGCCCTAGAAAGCGCAAAAAAATTAAAATCCTATGATTCGATTAGTGCGTTCGAATTAGCACAAGCCGTCTCACAAGCAGAAAGCGCACGTGCCGATGCCAGCAAACTACAAGCGATCGTTGAAAAGTGCCAAATTAAAGCACCCTTTAGTGGATCCGTTGCTAACTTATTTGTCCGCGCAAAAGAAACCGTCAAACCAGGTGATCCCCTGCTGAAAATTGTCAGCACAGAAAATTTAGATTTCACTACGCAAGTGCCTTCTAATTGGTTAGCGTGGCTACATATTGGCTCCACATTTAACGTATTAGTGAGTGAAACAAAAAAAACTATTCCTGTGCGTGTGATTCGCATCAATCCAGAAATCAACTCCGTGAGCCAAACGGTGCGAATTACTGGAAAAACCATACAACCGGATCCTACCATTTCTCCAGGCATGAGTGGTCAAGCGACTTTTCCAGATTTACCGACGTCTAATGGAAAATCGACAAAATGACGACGTCCAACCGTAATGTACAATCGCAAATTGAAGGAATGGCAACATTACTCGTACTGGACGATGAAACTCGCAAACTTACCACCTTACGAGAATTTAGTTTCTTTACTACGAATGAAACACATCGCTTAATTCCCTATCATATTTCATGGTTATGGAAAAAAGACTACACCGGCATTCATCTACTGATGCAATCAGGTACAGCAGAAATTGATCAAACCGCACCGATTAATCGTTGGTTAAAAGATAAAATTCATTCTCTCTGTCTAAGCGACAGGGCAAATGAAATCTTCCAAGATGTACTTTCACCAGATGACATTACAGCGGAAAAAGAAAAAACACCTAGCGAAGTCACTGCTGATAATCTTTGGCGTGAAGCATTACCAAATCATTTCTTATGGTGTCCACTCTTTGACAAAAGCCAAGATCTCTCTGGTGGTTTATTATTTTTTCGTGAGAAGCCTTTTTCTGAAGCTGAAATTAAAATGCTTCAATGGCTTATTGGCAGTTACCAATATACTTGGGTCATTCTCACTAAAAGAAAAATGAAGCCCATTTTACAAGAATTACGAGGTCGTAAACTTTGGTTAGTGATGGGCATCAGTATCATTGTCATCGCACTCTTACCGATACGCTTATCTGTCTTAGCGAATGCCACTGTGGTACCACAAGATCCCGTGCTAATTAATGCCCCCATGCAGGGAGTCATTAAATCATTTGCTGTCAGTCCAGGCGAGCAAGTTTCTCCAAATCAATTGTTATTAACATTAGATAAAACCGATTTAGAGGCGAATCAAAAAATTAGTCTAAAAGAATATCAGCTCACTGAATCAAGATTACGCACTGCAATTAGTCAAGGATTAACGCGAACGGGTTCAGGAAATAGCCGAGAAAACCAATCGGATATACCTATTTTAGAAGCACAATTAGAGATTGATCGTGCGCATCTTGATTATACGAAAGCACAACTTGCAAAAGCTGAAGTAAGAAGTCCAATCAGTGGCATCGTTGTTTTTGATAGTAAAGAAGATTGGATTGGCCAACCCGTACAAACGGGCGAGCGCATTTTAATTATTGCGAATTCAGAACACGTCAAATTACGCATCCTTCTGCCTGTTGCTAATGCCATTACCCTCAAACAAGATACCGAAGGTAGTTTTTTTCCTTATGGTCATTTAAAATCAATACCCTTCCGCATAAAAACGCTGGGATATAATGCGCGGATGACGCCAGAAAAAATATTAGCCTATCAATTGGAAGCTACTTTTATCAAAACAGACAACATCCCACAGTTAGGCGCGAAAGGTACCGCCCGTATTTATGGTAGTCGCGTACCACTGATTTATTATTTATTTCGTCGTCCGCTACAAGCGTTACGACAAACAATGGGATTTTAATTAAGTTCGCTATTCATGAGGTTTTTTATGAAAATAACAGAATTTTCTTGTTGGATTGCATTTTTTTTACTTATTCTTGCAGGTCTCGATGCAGGACTGAATGGTCTATTTCATTTTCATATTATTGATGCCATTTTTGGTAATAGCTTAGTGGGTCGACTATTCAATATACTTATTGGTATCGCAACTGGTTATTTACTATGGCGCTTATTTCATAAAAAAAACATAGAAAATTAACAAAATAGAATAATAAAAATAATTGTTATTTTTTCATATAACAAACAGGAATACTGAAATGAAAATCCGTTCGATTATTGGTAGCAGCATTGGCAACATTCTCGAATGGTACGATTTCGGATTGTTTGCTATTTTTTCGCCTTTCTTCGGCAATTTATTTTTTCCAACAATCGATCAACGTGCTGGCATGCTAGCTGCATTTAGTATCTTTGCTGTTGGCTTTATCTGTCGTCCAATTGGTTCTATTCTTTTTGGTTGGTTAGGTGATCGACGAGGCCGTGCAAGCACATTGCGTCTTTCTATTTTAATGATTTCTTTACCGACATTACTCATTGCCTTTTTACCCACATGGTCACAAGTCGGTTTATTCGCACCTATTTTGTTAACATTCATTCGTATTTGGCAAGGCATCAGTTTAGGTGGCGAATATAGCGGTAATATTATTTATCTTGCCGAAACTGCACCTAAAAATCGTCGAGCGACATTGACGTCGCTTGCTGGCACAGGCGCAAATCTCGGTATATTATTGGCAACATTAATTGGTACATTATGCGTTACATTTTTTTCTAATCATGAATTAAAACAATGGGGCTGGCGAATTCCTTATCTTATCAGCGGCATTTTATCGCTATCTATTTATTTCACACGTCTGCAAATGGATGAAACGCATATTTTTAATTATCTTAAAAAAAAGAAAAAATTATCTCACAACCCCCTCAGCACAGTTTTTCATCATAATGTGCCACAAATGTTACGTACACTGGGTCTTGTCTGTCTCGGAAGTACTTTTTATTATTTTAGTTTTATTTGGTTACCTGTTTTACTAAGAGAATCCTTACATTTTTCGATGAGAAGCACATCGGAAATTTTCATTTTACTTTTCTCCCTCATGCTACTACTTGTGCCCTTATCTGGCATGTTATGCGATAAAATCGGCCGTCGAAAATTATTATTATTTAATGCAAGTGCTGTTGTCGTCAGTGTCGTGCCTGGATTGTGGTTAATTCAATCAGGAAGTTCTTTGGTTATTTTTACAATTTTATGCATTTTTACATTGATTAGTTCGCTTGAACAAGCAACCACATCCATTGCTGTTGTTGAAAATTTTCCTGTACCTGCACGTTATACTGGCTTATCACTGAGTTATAATTTAGGTATGGGCATTCTCGGTGGCACTGTCCCTGTGATCTGTACATGGCTGACGAATCAAATACATTCTTCCCTTGCACCTGCTTTTTATATTGCCACATGCGCTTTGATCACAGCGATCGTCGTTTGGTTTTTTGTACCTGAAACACAGCATACGAATTTGCTGGAGACATAAGACATATGCTAAGTCTTGGCTTGATGAGCGGCACATCAATGGATGGCATCGACGCTGCATTATTGGAAACAGATGGTACAGAAAAATTAATTAAACCATTAGGTGAATTTTCTTTCTCCTATGAGCCCGCTTTTCAAAAAAAATTAAAATACGCTGAAAATGCAATCAAAGAAAATACGCTAACACCCATAGAATTAGCAGAGATGACGACAGAATCCACAGAGTTACATAAACAAGCTGTGTTGGCTTTATTAAATAAAACTGGCTTAGCAGCAAAACATGTTGATGTCATTGGTTATCACGGACAAACACTATTACATCAACCCCACCAAAAAAGATCTATTATTATTGGTGATGGCGCAGCACTGGCACGCCAAACAGGCATCAAAGTTGTGAGTCATTTCAGAGAAAGAGATATAGCAGAGGGGGGACAAGGTGCACCACTTGCACCATTATTTCATCATGCATTATGCCTACAAGCGCAAAAAATACCTGCTGTGATTATTAACTGTGGTGGCATTGCAAATATTACGCTCATTCATCATCGCAATCCGCTAAAACTAATTGGTTTTGATACCGGCCCAGGAAATGTTTTAATTGATCGGCTGGTTAGACAAAAAACCGGCGGTAAAGAGCAAATGGATAAAGATGGTTACTATGGAAAAAATGGTACCGTACAAGAAGAGTTCATTGAGAAACTTTATCAATCTTCTATTATAGAGCCGCATCAACAAAAAAATTATTATTTACGAAAACCACCCAAATCATTAGACAGTTCTCATTTTTATTTATTACCTGAACTCATCGAAAATCTTTCGCTTGAAGATGCATGTGCGACGCTGGAAGCATTTACAGCTGACAGTATTATCAAAAGTTTTGATTGCATCCCTCAATTCGCTATTCCTACATTATGGATCCTAGCAGGCGGTGGTTGGAACAACCCTGTCATTCTTGCTGAGTTAAGACAGCGCCTCAAGAAAAAATTTAAAAAAACAATCGAGCTATTCTCAGCAGATGAAATAGGTTGGCATGCGAAATTTATGGAAGCACAATTATTTGCTTGGCTCGCCGTAAGAAGTCTCTATCAACTTCCACTCAGTGTTCCTGGCACAACGGGTGTACCTACACCGACATCCGGCGGACGTGTCCATTTACCGATGGTTTGCGAGTAGCGATACCCATAAAAAAACAATACAGGCACAATCATAACGAACATACCACCACCGAATAAGCACTCATATTTTAGAAAACCACCCACATCAATACCTGCCGGGGGAATAAAACCAACTATCAATGTCATGAAACAACCGGATAAACCTAACAAACAAACCAACCACGTTGCCCATCGACCGCCTGGCAACGAAAAAATGCCTTTTCTGTTAGGTATTTTCTTTTCAAGACGCATCGCTGCAATAAACATTAAAATATACATCAGAATATAAAGCTGTGTACTTAATGCAGAGAGCAACCAATAAGAACCGTTCACATCTGGCATCAATAAAAACGCTAAACAGACGAGTGTGACTAAACTCGCCTGCAAAATTAATAAACGATGCGAAACACCAAATGAATTTTTATGTGTTAAAAAAGTAGGTAAAAAACCATGTTCTGCTGCCTGCAGCAACCCACGCGCCGGCGAGATAATCCAACTCGTGACGCCACCCAAACTACCTGCCAATAACATCACTGTCATCACCGGCACCATCCAACCAAGATGCCATACAGCAAAAAATTGGCTGAACGCTTGCATCACACCACCCACCAAACTGATTTCTTTTGCAGGCAAAACAAATGCGATGGCGAGGGATCCCATAATCATCGTGGCAAGAATGACAATCACCGAAAAAAATAACGCTTTAGGAAACGTTTTTTCAGGCGTTTTAATTTCACGAACATGCACTGTCGCTAATTCCATACCTAAAAACGCTGTCATAATGGCAGTCAACGCAAACCAATGTTCTGATTTAGTTAATGCGGGAAACACATTACTTAACGTAAAATGAATTTGTAATGGACGACCACTCAAAAGGAAGACAACCGCAAGACCTATGATCAAAATCATCGGCACCAACATGCCAATCACGGAACAACTATTAGCGAATTTCGCTGATGCCCGCACACCTCGCAGGTTCATCAATGTCATCGTCCAAAAAATTGTTAATACAACCATGACTAAATAAGTTTTATTCGTAGCCAACGCCGGGTAAATTAACCATGCTGCTGTGCCCGCAATAAAAGAAAGGATCGTCGGAAACCACACCATAGTATTAATCCATTGCAGCCAAACAGCCAACATCGCCGTTTTTTTGCCAATACCCCACCCCACCCATTGATAAATCCCACCACGATCAGGACTCGCTGAAGCTAAGCGGGCAGAGACCAAGGCAACTGGCACAAGAAAAACGGCTGCAGAAAATAAAAAGAAAAATATCAGGGAGGGACCCGCTAATGCAGTTGCCGGCAAATTACGAATACTATCAATCGCGCCAGTAATTAATAGCATCAAAGAAAAGGTTCCAAGACCTTGTTGACGATTCACCGATTGCATGGCGCGCTCCCATCATATGACTATTTTACGAGGATAGCGCCCTAGTGAAGAGGCGCTTACTCGCGGGGAGTGGATTGTAGCATCATTTTTATCAATCCGTTAAAGCAGAAAATGCTGCAATTGCCTGCTCTCGTGTCGCTTTATGATCAACAATAGGTTTGGGATAACCCGCTTTTGCCGCAAACAACGGTTGATAAGTCCAAGGGTCATGAATCGCTTGGTCCGACAATGCCGACAATTCAGGGCAATACTGGCGAATAAATTTCCCTTCTGGATCAAAACGTTGACTCTGGGTGATGGGGTTAAAAATACGAAAGTACGGCACTGCATCTGTGCCTGTTGAGGCACTCCACTGCCAACCACCATTATTTGATGCAAAATCATAATCAATCAAATGGGTCGCAAAATATTTTTCACCCAGCCGCCAATCTAAGAAAAGATTTTTGCTGAAAAACATCGCAACCACCATTCGTAAACGATTATGCATCCACCCGGTTTGATTCAGTTGACGCATCGCTGCATCCACAAAGGGATAGCCCGTTTGCCCCTGCTGCCATGCGATTAACCACGCTGAATTCTCCCGCCAAATTAATTTTTCAGTTTCCGGTTTAAAGGCACGTCGCATACACACACGCGGAAAATGAATTAAAACGTGACGATAAAATTCGCGCCACACTAATTCTGACATCCATGTGACCGCACCTGCATTCCCTGTCTCAATTTGATTCGCATTGGCTTGCCATGCTGCCATAAAACACACGCGCGGTGAAATCATGCCTGTTGCCAGCCATGGCGACAAACTACTGGTCGCATGTAAGTATGGAAAATCGCGTTGTGTATGATAGGAAAATAAATCTTTTTGAATAAAATGATCGAGTCTTTTTTTCGCTGCTATTTCACCCGCTGGCCATCGTGCTAATTTTTTTTCACTGACATTTTTAATATAATCTAATTTATTTATTTTTTCTAAAAAGTCAGTATTGAATTGTTTGGCAAGTGCAAATGTCTTTCTTGATTTTGGCACAGGTAGTAATTCAATTTTTTCACGCAAGAAAACTTCGCGCCATTTTTTTCGAAAAGGTGTAAATACTTTGAAAAACTCACCTTTTTGTGATCGCACCCATTGTTCGTCAACAATCAGTTGATCAGAAAAAATCTCATATTTTATTTGGTTTTTTTGCAACAATTCACAAACCTGTTGATCACGACGTGTTTCATTGATTTCATATTCTTGATTAAAAAAAAGAGCATTTATCGCATTTTCTTTGATTAAAGAAAGCAAAATCGCTGGGATCTCTGCTGTCTTGTTTACTTGCATGAAACACAGTGGAATACCGATTTTTTCTAATTCTTTTGCTAACCATTTTACGCCTTCCATTAAAAAAGCAACTTGAATTGCTGATGTATCATTACGTTGCCACATCGACGGATCTGCAATATAGACTGCCATCACACCGTCCTCTGCTTTGGCACAAGCATGAAACAAAGCAGGCTGATCACTTAAACGCAAATCTCTTCTCAACCAAACTAAAGCGCGCACAGAAACTTTCTCCTAAATGAAAACTTCACAATTCGTTGTAGACGAAAAATAACAGAGTACGCATAATACCCTTAAATTGTAATAGATCAGTGGAGATATTTTCTGACGACTTAACTGCACATCCGTTGCCCAGCAGCTGTTGAAAGTGATCGAAGCCATGCCCTTGCCTATCCTATGCAGCGTACTTTTGTCAGTAAAATGCATCTTGCTGTTTGGCCATTGCGGTCGGTCAAGTCATCTGAAAATATTTTAACTGATTTGTTACTTTAAATTATTTCGTTAGACAGGAGAACAACATGCTACATACACAAAATTTTAGTTATAAAGACGGCGCAACGCCACTGGAAGGTTTTTTCGCATTTGATGATACACGCCGACAAAAAAAACCGCTGGTCTTAGTTGTGCACGATTGGTCTGGCTGTACTGATTTTTTCAAAAAGAAAGCTGAAAAATTAGCTTATTTAGGGTATGCCGGTTTTGCAGTGGATATGTATGGCGCAGGAAAAACTGGTGAAACCAATGAAGAGAAAGCTGCACTGATGCAACCTCTTATCAACGATCGTGAGAGTCTTTTTCAACGTATTCGTGCGGCTGTCGATGCCATCAAAAAAATTGAAGTAATTGATACAACACGTATTGCTGTCACCGGTTATTGTTTTGGTGGATTATGCGCACTAGATCTCGCTAGAAAAAGTACGGATATTACTGCGGCTATCAGTCTTCACGGCGCACTCACGCCACCCAGCAAAAAACCACCAGCACACATCACGACAAAAGTGCTTGTCATCCATGGGCATGATGATCCACTCGTGCCGGCAGAACAGGTTGTTGCGTTTGAAAAAGAAATGACGGAAGCAAAAGCAGATTGGCAATTATTCATTTATGGCAATACCAAACATGCCTTTACGAATCCCAAAGCAAATGATCCAGCCATGGGACTTGAATACAATGCGCTAGCAGATCGACGTTCTGCCGCAGCGATAGAACATTTTTTAGCCGAAGTGTTCACAGCATAACTATAATGATTTATAAAAAATTTTATAATAAAATCAATAAATTAAAGTGATTTTGGAGAAAAATATAATAAAATCAATTAGTTATATTTTTTCTTGATTTTATAATAAAATCAATTAGATAACTCAGAAACAAGCCGTGAGACTAGGGCCACCTCATATAAAATGATCTTTTTCTGAACTATTTTTTACAAAAAGAAGC
>CAZYJL010000017.1:0-15334 GCA_964647825.1 uncultured Coxiellaceae bacterium
TTTGAAAATTTATTACTAAATAAATTGTATACGTTATTCATGTCATATGCCGTATCTGCAGTGACTGGCTTAACTTGTTTTGGCATCGGTTTCACAAGATAATCTACGACTGATGCATCATGCACTTTGCGATTCGTTAATTCTGATGTTTGAATAATGTTATTTTGAACGTCAAGAAGCCATCATAGGTTGCAGCATCTTAAATAAAATAATTTGTTTGACCTCAGCCGAAATCCATCAAAATTTTTGAAAATAGCAAAATAGGTTGAGAATAAGGAGTTATGCAATAAACTCTCCAATAAATAGGATTATAAATAAAATGACCAAAAATAATTTTAAAATCGGCTATTATATTTTTTTAAGTCATGGAGATTATCATGAACCGAAAGATATTGATTTTACATGGACCGAAACATGGTCAATTAATGATTGGTATACCTTCATTGATAAAATATCCAGTTTAGGGACTAACACTTTGATGATTTATATTACCGGCCACAAGCTTCCATTTAAAAGTAAAAAATTTCCAGAATTATGTGATACAAATCATCCAAACTATATTAATGATTTTTTTTCTGAAATCGTAAGCTGTGCAAATAGTCATAAAATTGATGTAATCAGCGTAATTTCTACAACCGGACATGCAGGAAAATTAGCTACTATTCGACCTAATCTTGCAATTCAACCACGAACTGACGAAATTGATTTGGAATCATTACTAACTCCGTTTCCAAAACATATCAGACTAAAAAAGAACATTGCAAAGAAAGGCAACGCTCAAGTTGGTTTTGGAACCTTATGCCATAATAACCCAGAGTCAAAATATTATACGATTAACTTAATTAATGAAATTTGTGAAAAATATAACATGGTTAATGGAATAGCTTTGCATCCTCCAGAATCAATATATCCTTGTTTCTGTAATTTTTGCGCTGAAATATTTAATAAAAAAACAGGAAATATTTTAAAAGAAGCATCATATTTTGATGCAATGAAATTTTATTTTAATAGTTATATTGAATTTCAAAATAAAGTCTTGGAACCTCTCATTAGTGAATCTCTTCCAAGAGCAAAATTATACTGTTTTACAGTTCCATGGATGTATGAAAATTTTTTTGATAGTTTTGCATATCTTATTAATAAAAATTTAACTTTAATCGAATGGGACTACAACCTCGACTCACTACGTGTTGAAACTATCTCGGAAAGAATTTCTAAATATACATCAGATGAACGCAAAGTATTATTTATGCCAACTTCTGGCTTAGGTTTAAATAATATTGATTGTAATAAATCTATCGAAATGATAAAAAAACAAGTAGATAATGCCATTTATGCTGGAACAGTTGGAATCTTATATTTTGTTGGGCCACGATTAAATATTGAAATTATCAACAAAATAAATCTTTATCCATGTAAATCTGAACTGAATTACTCTCAATTTTATTAGCTGTATTAGAGTTTGTTTCTTAACCCCAAAGAAAGTATCATTTTAAGCCTTTAAAAATAATCATTGATCACATAGCAAGCAAACGAACTCTGAGCTAACCATGTCATTCAAAGTTCTGCGGTTTTATAATCGTTATAGTTAAACAAAAAAATACTACCTAAAAGTGACTGGTCTGACTACAAAAAAAAATGAAAATGCGTGGCGACATGGCCGTTTGGTTATCACCTGATGTCATTGATTAATGGACAATTACAAATCGTCAATATGATGGGTTACGTACACCATTATTATTTAGTGATATGGCAATTATGACGGTGCATGAAATAAGAGATGTATTTAAATTGCCTCTTAGACAATGTGAAGGATTTGTTAATGCAATATTTAAAATGATGAATTTAGAATTGCAAGCACCTAGTTTCATATTTTTTTCTGCAAAACACTGGGTATTTTTACTTACAAGTTTAAAATCGATTTTTGCACGTTCGATAAATTAAATTCACTAAAAAAATAGACATATCTTCCATTTTACCGCAGATGAAAAAGCATTTTCTATTAGGAATATCGCTAAAGATTTATTTTAAATTTTAAATAGATGTGAATTGTAAATCATTATAAAAAAATAGACTTTAGTATCATTATGTTAGTTTTAACATTGTCTAAAAATGTATTTTTTTTGAGCTTTTTTTGTTTGTAATGTAAAAAATAAATAAAAATTTCTTAGAAATAATCATAAAGTTAACGTTGTATTTTTTTGAAACAAAATGTGGAAAAAATTTATTTTCTTGTCCTTATTGATTGATCTTAATTAGGATTTAATTGTTTACATTACAGCAATTGGTAAAAAAACAAAGTTTGTTTTTTTAGTAAAATACTTTTGTATTTTAAAAAATTATAAAAAAATATTTTTAATTTGGAGGTAAGTACAAAAAACAAATAGATAGATAGTAAAAGGGGAAAGTGATGTTTCAGTATATGAGACATTTACATCGCGTTTTCTCCGCTGCATTTAGTCGGCAAAGTATGTTTTTATTATCTTTTTTATTGGCAACTTCGTCATTCGCAAATCCAGAAGGAGGTGTTGTTTCAGCAGGTGATGCAAGCATTTCACATCCTACTGCAGGCGTAGTATAAATTGATCAAAATTCATCGAAAGCAATCATTGACTGGCACAGCTTTAATATCAAAGCAGGTGAAATAACAAAGTTTGCACAACCGAATGCATCGTCAGTCACACTAAACAGAGTAAATCCACAACAAGGCGTTTCACAAATATTTGGTAACATTATTGCAAATGGACAGATCATTATTGTTAATCAGGCCGGAATCTTTTTTGGACCCACTGCGAGAGTAGATGCCGCAGGCTTAATTGCTTCTACTGTGGGTATTTCGAATGCTAATTTTCTTGCTAGAAATTATATTTTTGATGAAAGCCATTTTTCAAATGGTTCGATTATCAATCAAGGTATGATTAATGCAGAGGAATATGGATTAGCAGCATTAATTGGCGCAAGTGTATCTAATGAAGGAACGATGCGTGTGCATCTTGGACATATTATTCTTGCTTCCGGCAGTGCATTTACATTTAATTTTTCTGGAGATGGCTTGTTAAATTTTGTCGTGAATAGTCCAGCAGCACAACAAGGAATAGATGAACAGGGAAACCCATTAAAAAATGCAGTAAATCAATCAGGCATTTTATCTGCAAACGGTGGCGTGATTACTATCACTGCGCGTACTGCACAATCCGTATTAGATAATGCAATTAATATGCAAGGTGTAGCAATTGCAAATTCTGTGTCAACAAACAATGGCATGATTATTCTCTCTGCAGAACCAAATGCAACGGTACATGTCGCAGGTGCATTAGAAGCTTCAGGAAAAAACGCAGGTGAACGAGGCGGTGTGATTAAAATTACCGGTGGTTACCTTAGCCTAGATGCAGGCACGTCTGTTGATACTAGTGGTGCATCAGGTGGTGGTGAGATTTTAATTGGTGGCAATGCACACGGTTTGGGTCCTGAGCAAAATGCTATTTTTACATTAATTAATAAAGATGTTTCATTAAATGCGAATGCATTGGAATTAGGTGATGGTGGAAAAATTATTGTGTGGGCGAATGATGCGACAGGATTTTATGGTTCAGCTGTTGCGCGTGGTGGCATGTTAGGTGGTGATGGCGGATTTATTGAGACATCGGGTTTAAAGTATCTTGATACACAAGGTGCTTATGTTGATTTGCGTGCACCTCTTGGGAAAACAGGGACATGGTTAATTGATCCAGTAAATATTACGATTTGTGATGCATGTACGACAACTAATTTGACGCTTTCGAGTAATACATATAACTCTGGTTTAATTTCAATTACGAATGCAACATTAAATTCAGGTGATCTTGGTACTGCGTTAAATAATGCAAATATCGCTGTCACAACATCGAATGTCGTTGGTCTTGGAGCAGGTGATATTACAGTCTCTGGTGTTACGGGTTTACAAACAAATTGGAATACAGGTAATACCAATACATTAACGTTACAAGCAGATCGTCATATTATTTTTAATACGGGATTAACATTATCTGGCACAGGTAAATCTGTTAATTTAAATGCATCTGGCAATATTACATTAAATAATTCAATGAATGGTGGCTTTAATTTATCAGCAACAACAGCAACAGGTGCTATCACAACATCACAAGCATTGGGTGCCACAACAGCATTAAATAGTACGTCGTTTAATGCATCAACAATTACTCTTGGCGCAGGTGTGACGACGTCAGGTTCTCAATCGTATGCAGCATCAAGCGGTACTACTAATGCATTACAATTAAATGGAACCTACACAACGAACAATGCAACATTTAGTGCATCTGGTAATACGCAATTAGCAGGCAGCACAACGGTTAATACGAGTGGCGGCAGTGTGGCGTTTTCCAATGCGGTGACAGGTGCTGTAGCAAATACACAAGATTTAACAATTTCATCAGGTGGTGGTAATACAGGATTCAGTTCAACAATAAACGGACTAAGAAATCTTGCGGTAACAAGTGCCGGAGCTATTTCTTTTTCTGGTGTCATCGGTGGCACAACGCCTTTAACAAGTATGAGTGTGAATGGCGGCGGCACAGCTACAGTAAATGGAAATGTCAACACATCTGGCGCACAAACGTGGGCGAATGCAATTACGTTAAATCAAAATACTATTTTTACGAGTAGTGCAAATGATATTTCGCTCACAGATATTGCCGGTGGTGGCCGTACTCTCACAATCAATAATGCTGGTAATGCCAGTGTGATTTCTGGTGCAATTAGTAACATTGCTTCGTTAACAAAACAAGGTGTTGGTACATTAAATCTTGCTGGTAATAATACCTATACATCAGCAACAGTTGTGAGTGCCGGGACATTACAAGTTTCTTCGGCAACGGGCCTTGGGACAACCGCAAGTGGGACGACGGTTGCATCTGGCGCAATCCTAGATATCAATAATGTCGTTATTGGTGCAGAAGCGCTTACGTTAAATACAGCAAAACTTTCAGGCACGGGGACGAGTAGTTTATCCGGTAATATTTCGCTTGGTGGGCATAGTTCTTTCGGTGGGACAGGCTCACTCACATTAAATGGTGCAATTAGTGGTGCATTCAATATAAGTAAAGTAGATGCAGGTACAGTGAATTTAACCGTTGCAAGCACTTTTTCGGGAAGTACCAGTATTAACAATGGCACGCTGCAAGTCTCACAGAGTAATGCATTAAGTGGTACGTCCAGTACAACAGTGAATTCAGGTGGAACATTGGATGTGAATAACGTCACGATAAGCAATGATCTTACGTTGGCAGGTGGTGCATTAACGGCAACGGGGAGCGCAGGTGTATCTGGCAATATTACGATGACAGCAGGTTCTACCTTTGGCGGAACAGGTACATTGGCATTAAGTGGCATTCTTGGAGAGTCCGGCGGCAGTCGTACAGTGACAAAAACGGGTACGGGTACACTCTCATTGTTATCAAGTAATACCTACACCGGTGCGACAACAATTAACGCAGGTACCATGAGTCTCGCTCATGCGAATGCGTTGGGTAACTTTACTATTGGACCCACAATCAATAGCGGCGGTACGCTAAATCTTAATAGCTTAGCGCTTACATTAGGAAATGGTATAACACTTGGATTAAATGGGAATGGTGCTTTAGGTGTCGGTGCGTTAACAGCGACAGGAACAGCGAGTGTTACGGGCACGGGTGCAGTTTCATTAGCAGGTAATACGACGATTGGTGGAGCAGGTGCATTGACACTGAATGTGCCAATTACAGGTAATTTTAGTGTGACGAAAAATGGTGCCGGCACCCTAGACTTAACGACTGCAAGTACATATAACGGCGAAACGACAATTAGTGCTGGCACACTAGCCTTGATGCATTCAACAGCAGCTGGCACCGGTACGATCACCGTCGCCAATGGTGCAGCACTGGCCCTCAATGGTAATGGGTTAAGTATCAACAATGCTTTGATCTTAAATGGTACCGGCATCAGTAATACCGGTGCCTTGGTGGACAGTAGTGTAGGTACTGCTGCCAATCGATACGCCGGCACCATTAATTTAGCAACCGATACAGCGATTGGCGTGACATCGAGCAGCGTGACACTCACGCTTGGCAATGTGGTCAGCGGTAGTGGCGCCCTCAGCAAAGTCGGTAGCGGAACGTTGGTGTTAGAAAATACCAATACGTACACGGGTGCGACCACCGTCAATGCCGGTACTTTGCAAGCCGCTGCAAATAATGTGTTACCGGATAATACGGCTTTAACGGTTGCCGCGGGTGCCTTCTTTGCCTTGAATGGTTTTAGCGATACGCTCGGTGCATTGAGTGGTAATGGCACGGTGGCCCTTGGCAGTGGGGCCTTAACCGTTGGCAATGATGCAACTTCCACCACCTTTGCCGGTACCTTGACGGGGACTGGCAGTCTCAGCAAGATCGGTAGCGGTACGCTAACTCTTGCTGGCACCAACCTCTTCAGTGGCGGCACCACCATTAATAATGGCGTGGTCAGTCTCTTGAGCAATGCCGCAGCCGGTAGCGGTACGATCACCGTCGCCAATGGTGCAGCACTGGCCCTCAATGGTAATGGGTTAAGTATCAACAATGCTTTGATCTTAAATGGTACCGGCATCAGTAATACCGGTGCCTTGGTGGACAGTAGTGTAGGTACTGCTGCCAATCGATACGCCGGCACCATTAATTTAGCAACCGATACAGCGATTGGCGTGACATCGAGCAGCGTGACACTCACGCTTGGCAATGTGGTCAGCGGTAGTGGCGCCCTCAGCAAAGTCGGTAGCGGAACGTTGGTATTTGAAAGTACAGTTCCTTCTGCGCAGTCTGCTGATGTGCCTTCTCCTCTGGATACAAATTTAAATAATCCAAATAACTCAACAAGTATCTCTAATACCGATATGTTAGTAAGTGCTGATGAGTTAACTCGGAATATTATAAAAAGCGCGCAAATACTTTCAGTAGATAATGAGTCATTAGGTAACAGTAATAATATGTCTATTGATATAAAAAATTCTAATGACGTGCTAACTTTTTTAACAAGTAATGATGAAGTGATTTCTTCTAACGATAGAAGCATCTCTATAGATACACTTGAAGGAGATGTGAACAATACTTCAGCTGCTTATTCATCGAATGTATTGGCTATGTCACGCAGAACAACATCGGAAAAAAATATACCTAGGGATATAAATGACTTATTCTTTTATTCAACACAAGTTATTTTAATGATGAATGCGCCATCTGGTTCACAATTAATGATTCAAAAAATGAATTTTACTTTTAATAAAAAATATCGTTATGGTTATAAAAAAATAAAATGGATAAAAGAAAAAAATTATATCGAGCAATCAGATAAGATATTAATATAAGCTTCTGTCGCAAACCAGCATTTAAAATCAAAATAGAATATCTTGAAGCAGCAGGCGTGTATTTATGAGCTACCGTGAGATCTTTGAAATCAAACAAAATACATAAAAGGGCATCTACATGACGATAATAATCAAAACTGATCATCTTATTCTTCGTACGTGGACTGAAAATGATATTGATGCAATGGCAGCAATTGATCAAGATCCAAAAGTTTGTGAATTTCTACCCGGTATCGGTAATAGGGAAGCAACAGCAGCAGGTGTTAGAAAAATTATGCAGCATTATGAAAAACATGGATTTTGTCTCTATGCTGTTGAGTTGAAGTCAACACATGAAATGATTGGTTGGACTGGCTTATCTATTCCTTCTTTCCATGCACATTTTACCCCAGCAGTCGAAATTGGTTGGCGACTTGCTTCAAATCATTGGGGAAGAGGGTATGCTACTGAAGGAGCCAAAGCAGTTATAAACTATGGATTTAATCAACTAGGTTTAATTGAGATTGTTTCATTTACTGTACCTAAAAACAGTCGTTCTATTCGTGTGATGGAAAAGATTGGTATGCAGCGTGATTTAAACGGTGATTTCGCTCATCCAAAATTACCGCTCAAGCATAAATTATCAAAACATGTATTATATAGAGTTCATAAAAAATAGTTATAAATATTATGGAAATAATTAATCTATTTATTATTGCAACCTAATCTTATTAAATAAAAAATTTACATAGGATTTATTAAATGAATATAATAATCCGCTCTCCATTACTAAAAGATAGCCAGCAGTTTCTTGCAGCTGTGTCACAAAGCGAGTTCATCCATCACTCATTTACCAAAGCTCCTGCAACGTCAGAAGAATTTATTGATTATATAGCGCAATTTAATCAGCCTAACCACAAAAGCTGGCTGATCTGTTCAGAAATAGGGGACATTATCGGTGTAATTAACCTTAGTCAAATTATACGGGGGTGTTTCCAGAGCGGATATTTAGGATTTTATGTCATGCATCCATTTGCAGGTAAGGGTTTAATGTCTGCGGGTTTGAAACAGGTGCTAGCAAAAATTTTCAATGAAATGGCGCTACATCGAGTTGAAGCAAATATTCAACCTAATAATGTAGCTTCAATTAAGTTAGTGAGTAGAAACGGGTTTCGATTGGAGGGTTATTCTCCTAATTATTTAAAAATTTTAAATGAATGGAAGGCGCATGAACGTTGGGCGCTAACAGTTGAAGATTATCAAAAAAAATCTCTTTCTCAAAAAAGTTCTAAGCTGAAAATAATATATGAGAAAAACCCTTCTTCAGCTGATATTAGAATTTTGTCTGACGGCATCGATGAAAATACTCGAATTAAAAAAGCGTTGGATCCAATTGATTATTTTTCTTTTTTTCTACGAGATGAAACTAATCAAGTAAAAGGAGGTTGTAACGGAGTAATTTATTATGGTTGTTTGTATGTTGATCAACTATGGGTAACTGAATCACTGCGTGGTAATGGCTACGGTACTCAGTTAATGCAAAAAGCAGAAAATTTGGCAATAGAAAGTAAATGCAATTTTATTGCAGTAAATACTTTTGATTGGGAAGCGCTTAATTTTTATAAGAAGTTAGGATTTTACGTAGAGTTTGAGCGTACGGGATTTGACAAAAATTCCATATTTTATTTTCTAAGAAAAGATTTGATATAAATTTATCAACTTATTAAATTCAAACTATTTCGTAAAGATGATCTATAAAAATTTAGTAACGCACTAAATACAAGAGGAAAATGATGACCAAAGAAATAGGGCTAGGGCCTGATCCTAATCAAGTTTATCCTATGCAACCTTATGATAAATTAGTTTTTCTAAAGAATTTCATTAAAGCTAGCAATATTCATATCGGTGAGTATACTTATTTTGATGATAAGCGTTATGGCCCTGAGAATTTTGAGGAATATAACGTTCTTTATAATTACGATTTTTCAAAAGTTAAATTAGTTATTGGAAAATTTTGCGCCATTGCTGCAGAAACAAAGTTCATTATGACGGGTGATCACAAGCTAGATGCGATTAGCACTTATCCTTTTCCAATTTTTCAACAAGGTTGGGAGACAGTTTATGATATCACTAATTTGCCAGTGAAAGGAGATATTATTATAGGCAATGATGTGTGGCTTGGTTATGATTCATTAATAAAAAATGGCGTTACTATTGGTGATGGCGCGATCATTGCCGCCAAAGCAGTTGTAGTGAAAGATGTTCCCCCTTATGCCGTAGTTGCTGGCAATCCTGCTAAAATTGTCAAGCTAAGATTTGATGAACCCATTATTAAACGCTTGCTTAAAATAGCTTGGTGGCATTGGGATATTAATAAGATTAACAAAAATCTTTCACTCATTTGCAGCTTGGATGTCGATCGTTTAGAAGAAGTCTAATTTAGGCTTTTTTTTGAGGGAAGTAATGATTAAAACAAATCAGTCTCATCAACAGATGATAACAATGGTTATTACGCACTATTTTAACTAGACTCAAAAAATTAAAACTTACTCTACAGAATTTTCCTTGCCAAATAACAGGGATCTAACTCTGCATCAAGAAACATATATATTTGATAAATTTTTATGTTTTTTAATGTAGAGTTAAATTCGAATAATACATTTTTTATTAAGGTATACGTTCTTCAAATACCTGCATTATTTTATTAACGTCTTCATCCACACTAATAGATTCAATGGTGAATGTAGCGACCTCTTCATACAAAGCATCGCGTTTACGATGTTGTTTCTCCAGAAATTCTTCATATTCTCTACAGGAAGTGATGGAACACGACCCCCTTGCATACGATCAAGTTGCATCGGAATAGAGATTTTTAAATAAACAACATATTCTGAAGATAATAATTTACGACAGTGTTCACTTGTCACAACACACTCTTCTAGTAAGACAATAACATTTTCTTTACCAATATAATAAGAAATAATATCAGCTTGTGAACGATTAAATGCTGCTTCACCTTCTTCGCCAAGAATGTCTCGCGTGTGTCGGCCAATATAACGTTCAATGCTTGGATTTCCATCGACGATTTGCCATCCTAATTTTTTACCTAAGCTTTCAGTAAAAATAAATTTACCTGCACCCATGTGGCCAATTACAAATAAACGTTTTGGTTTTTTCATATTTATTCTCCGCTTAAAATAAATTTATTAATTACTTTTTTATGGCTACTATTAAAATATTCCCACTCTTATCAGCTATAAAATCATTTCCATCAATATCATAGTGATGAATAATTTCAAAATCATTTCGTTCAAGTATGGCCCGTAATTGATTAGCTGTATAAATTTGTAAAGAAAGGTATTCGTATGTATTTCTTGTTCGCCCGCATTTTTTAAAATTGTATAGTGATCATGGGAAGTAAGAAGCCCTTTTTCTTTATCAATTTCAGAATGTTGTTTATTGCGAATTTTGACTCCACTAACAACGTTCTCGGTGTCCATTGCAAAATCAGCTATTACGTTATCAGTAATGGCTTGTAGGTTAAAGATATCAAAAACGTACACGCCGCCATCTTTTAGATTGGTACGGATATTTTGTAAAGCTTTTTCAAAATCAGTTTTGGTTAGATGGCCAATAGCATTGAAAATAGGGCACTGTTGCAAAAATATTTTTTATAGCAATAAAAATTTAAGCGGTTTTTTAAAATCATTATGCAGCTATCCCAAATAAACTGCGGATGAACTGATTTTGTTTAACGACATTTTTACCAACATTACGCACTTGTCCTTTTTGAATCATGTGCATAGTTTCCATTCCATCAAGTGTATTCCTTGCTGTATAAAACGACTGATACCACTGCCGGTATCGTGATTTTGATTTCGTAGATTTGTGATCATTTTCCACTCTGTTATTCATATATTTTATTGCGCGTAATTTTGTCTTTTTAGGTACCTCATTCTCCGCTTGAAGTTCGCTTAATGCAGGGGGAAAAGCTGGACTTTTATCAACATTGATTACTCTTGGATTATGAGTATGCAGATTGGAAAACAGTATTTTAAAAAATCGTTTAGCTGATTTTTTATTGCGATTGACGCTCAGCATCCAGTCTAACGTGTTGCCTTCTTTATCAATAGCACGATACAAATAATGCCATTTACCTTTTATTTTCACATACGTTTCATCCAGCTTCCATGAGTCGCATGTGAATTTTAAATGTGGCTTGGTGCGTTTTTTAATTTTAGGCGAATACTCTTGTACCCACCGATAAATAGTAGAGCGAACCAATTTAAAGCCACGTTCCGCTGCAATTTCCTTTAAGTCTCGATAGGATAATGCATATCTTGAGTACCAAGTTACCAACCAAAGAATGACTTCACCTACAGCATGCTTCCATTTGAAAGGATTTGAAGCATCTTTGTATTTCTTGTTGGCCATGGCTATTGATCTCAATATAATTGGCAGCATACATTAGCAAGAATTGTTTTTTTTGCAACAGTGCCGATAAAACGAATGATAAAAATGTATGATGAGAAGAAAAATACAGTGGCAAAAATCTGTAAAATATACAACATAAGTCGTCCATCGTTTTACAACTATCTTAATAATAGAGAGCGGGAATTAGCAAAAAACAACTAAGGATAAATTGGCGGAATTAAAAAATTGTTTAACATTTTTCTTATGTCCTATTTGAGCAGCCTTTTCGGTATGGGTCTAACTTTAAATAAAGTATTTGCCTCATACTTAAGAGGACTATATGTTTTTGTTAATTTTTTGTAGTACAGTTTCTAACTGCGTAAGCACATTCTGAATCATGGCTAAACAGCCCGCCAGTTTTACCTGAATATGTTATTGAAGATAATTTGTTATTTAAAAATGTCACATTAACAACGCAGTACCTTGTCGTGACATTACTATTTACAGTTGCGTAGTTGTTATCATAAATATTTATATTTGAATGAACAAATGATTTTCTACCTGAATAGTATTGCCAAGATTCAGTATTTCCAATAGCTTGAATATTGTTAGCCGGCCCCATGCACTGGAGAATCTGCTCCTTTGAAAAACCAAGCATAGATTGTTTTGCATCTGCTGCCAATTGTGCTCTTTGCATCGCACAAGAGGAGAGAAAAATTGAAATGAAAAAAATTAGCTTTCTTTTCACTTGGTCCTCTTGTTAGTTAATTTTGAAAAGAATAAATAAATATTTTTTTAATTAAAATAATTATTAATATTATTCTGCTCTAAAAAAAACATCGTTACTATAGAATTCTCAATCATTTTTATTTGGTTCATTTTTTTCTAGAAGCCAATCCTAGTAGTTATCATCTTTTACTTCAAAGCTAAATGGCTTTTCCATATCTAAATTAAAAAAATAATGCGTATTAAGTGCTATCCATTGTCTTGAAGAATTTTATTCTGAAGTAGTCATCATATCACTCAAATACATATGTGATGTTAAACTATATAAAGCTTATAAATGCACTTAATTTTTAAAAAATCTTAAGTAATTTTTTAACCTAATTTGTTAATTTTTATATCCAGTTAATTTAAATAATTACCAAATAGAACAGCTTTTTGCAACAATTAGCTTTTTACCTGGGATAGTTACTCCCTCATAAATGATAATAATATTTTCATTTCTTACAGTGATTGTAATATTTGTACCTCCAACTTTTTCGAAATCATCACATTTTATAAAATGTGGATTTTTAAATTTAATAATTTTTTCATTACTACAACCAACCAAGGTGAAAATTAAAGCAATTAATATAAAATTTTTCATAACTATTCCTCTAGTTACATAAGTTGAAAATAATTAATTTAAAATATTTTTATTTTATAAATATAAATTAATTTTGAAAAGAAATTAATTTTTCGAACTTCTGTTATCTCTAATTTATTTTTTTAACAGATGTCTCTCACTATATTTCTCATAATATGTTAGAATATTTCGCGTTATCAATGGCTGTTGACACAGATCATCAACGACGAATAAACCAATATAAAAGTAGCGCTAAGAATCGCTAAAATGAATAGAGCTTTAAAGCAGCAGGTATGCCTAATGCTGCATTGCGATGAACTTTTCTCACGAATAAATATTTTATGTTCACGTTCAAACTCACAATTTTTTTCATATGATCTCAAAGAATTTTCAGCAAGATGGATTAGTGTTCTATTTCTATTATCTAGTAACCAAAAAATTATAGTCAGTAATATGAAAAAAATACTAAAGAAGATCAAACCTATTTCTTCCGTATGGCTAGCAAGTGAAAATTTAACAAGAAAATACCCAGAGCCAGTAATATATATTGATAAAACAACAATATAATAACGTATTAAAGATATTCTTTGAGCCGCATGAAGCTGAAAGTATCTCCATGCATAATCATACTTGTTTTCTTTATTCTCTGTCATTATGAGCCCTTATAACATTTTATCAATATATTTTTTTGCATACTTAATGAAAATATTGTCCGCATCATCTTCATTGAAATGTTTGTACTCATCGTCAGGTATGCATAGATTTTCTGACATAATTTCAGTAATGCTACTTCTAGTGTTAACAACAATAATGCCGTTGACACAATATTTTTCTCTTCCTTGATTGATCAATTTTTTTGGTGTCGATCGAATTTCGTAGCCTTTGTATATCTCAGCGCGCATCAATGACCCCCTTATTTTTTATGTTTTCACATATTTACTGCAATAAAAAATACATATTTATCTAGTAGGTTTTTTCTAATATATCATAATAAAATATAGATTATAGTTTGATATTTTAACTTTAGTGTGTAAAAAATTGATTTAATTAATTTTTTAAATTACTTGTAAATAACATCTTGTATAGAATGCAAACCTGTAACTAAAGAGGATTTATTGGATGAACAAGAAGATACTGTAATAAAAGTAACGCGAGGCGAAATTGGGGGTTGGGGAGCAGTTGGGGCGAGAATCCGCCAATAAATTATAAAGCGTGATAGTTTTTACTATCAGGTTTAAAATATTTTTTGTCAAAGGCGGATTCAAAAAACAAATGAAACAACTTTCTTAAATTTTACACTCTTAGTAAAATTTTCGTAAAAACGAAGTATGATTAGTTTGCCATCAACATAAGGAAGCTTTTAAATTTTAGAATTTAGTATTAAACGATGTCAGGGAGGAGTACTTAAAGCTGGCACCTTTAAAATGCTTCTGACCGAAGCTTTAACAATCCTACACTCTTCTTCTTTATCCAATTCCAATTTCATTAAAGGTACAATAAAACAAATTCCCATTAGAAAATGAGAAAGTGTATTGTTATCTTGAGTGAAGATATTTATATCCCAAAAATTATCAAAAAAATCATCAACAATTTGAATGTTTTTTTCTTCATCATATTGAACTTTATAAAAAAGTATAGTGCAATTTTCTGAATTATCCTTGTTCTTTTTATTTACAAAAGCATCGATCGTGGATTTATTTATACAAACTTTCTTGCTCCCATATTTTTGGATAAGAGCTTTGCTATCTTTTTCTGAAAGTGATATGGATTCATATAGTATAAAATTTTTTATAAATTCTATTGTCATATGCATATGTTCAAGCATACCTGTTTTTTTTAATTTTTGATAAATAATATTAAATCCAACAGTTCCTTCGTGGTTATTTTTATCTTTGTAGTTCAATACATTATGGCTCTGAAATAGTAATCCACCGATTCTTTGAATTTTCTTAAAGTTTTCTTCTGTTGTGTAATGAATTAGCGCTTCTTTTGGGGTTTCAAAATTCTTTTCAATCCATGATGAAATATCGTCAATCATTTGTTGTTCCTTGAACCTCTTAAATAACTCCACATGTTAAAGCTCTCCTCCTACCACTAGCTCTTTTGAGCGTACCATACATATCAATATTAAAAAAAAGAGTTTGTTGCATAACCCTTTGTTTTCGACCTATTTTGCTATTTTCAAAAATTTTGATGGATTTCGGCTAAGGTCAAACAAATCA
>CAZYJL010000018.1:0-5460 GCA_964647825.1 uncultured Coxiellaceae bacterium
GCTAACGCACTATGTACTTTGCCCTTATCCCCGTTGGGGGGTCAAAGTACGTGCGCCCTGCCGGGGGCTAAAAGACAAAACCCCTGCCGAAAATGGAAACAATTTTGTCCAAAATAAAACTCACCGTGGATTTGTAGTGGGCAGGCTGCGTAGCTTGCGCATTACTCTGACAACACTCGTCAAGTTAGGCTGTCTCACAAATTATTAGGTTTGCTTTATTATTTCTGACTATTTTCGTGCCACGCCTGTATATTTTCATACAGCTCCCGTGTATCGTTAGCATCGTATAGGTTTAGAAACACATAATTGTCATTGTTGACCAATTCGAGATAGATGTACGGCGAGCTGGGCACCTTAACATACGCAAGACCCTCGCCAAGATTGCTAACTTTAACTCGACCCTTCTGGATATTCCCAACACCAAATCCTTTTCCGCGAATTAGCGTGGGAAGTTCCTCTATCAGTCTCACTGCGTATATTTCACTCTTGGTGACCGTGACTCCATATGAGGACTGAATGATTAGCTTATCACCATCCATTAATACAACCGGTTGCCGAAATCCAAGAACAAAGTCTCTGATAATCATAACAATGCCCACAAGAATAATTGCCGCTATAATAATCTTGATTATAGATGATTTCTTCATAGTCATACCACCTCTTTTCGTATTTTTTCAACAATACTGCCACTGCGAATTTGAGTAACTGAATATCGCATTGTGACCCATGTGATTAAAAATACACCAAGTATGCAATACACTAGGGCAAGCCACGGGAACTGATAATCAAAACCCATAGAGAGCATCATGAACCGATGAATTAAAAACGAGGCGACACCGCCGAGCGGCAACCCAATAATAAGCGATTTAGCGGAGCATAATATGCTTTCAAGATTCAACATACGGTTTAGTCCATTATGCGCCATGCCAACACTTAGTAAAACCGCAAACTCTCGTGAGCGCGAACGCACATTTGTGGATATTGTGCTGATTACGTTAGTCAAACCTATAAGCGTCAGCATACCAACAAAACCGTAAATAAACACTTTTATTAAATTTATAATGTTGCGTATAGCGTCCGTTGCTTCTCTTACGTCATATACTTCAACATACATTTCCACTTCGCCGCTCTGTGGAATTAATTCGTTTACTGCAGCGTTCGCATGTTTCATAAAGCCAGAGGTATCTTTAGGGTTAGCAAACCAATTGTAATACATTGCATCAAGCTTTGGTACAATTACAGTCAGTTCGCTTCTTGCCCCGGTGAAACCATGCAATAATTCCTCAGGCACTTCCCTAAGTTCGCCGTGTAATGTCACGTCCGTTGCGGGAAGACTAATGCTTTCGATATGAACCGTTTGATTGCCAAACACATATGGCACGAAAGCCGATTTTTTTCCGTCATTAGCGGTATATCTGTAAAAATTAACAAGGATATTTGAACCAAGCGGAACACCGGCCTGCCCACAAAGCTTGGCGTAATTCTCCCAATCCACAGTCAGCAACCAAACAGAAACGTCATAGTTACCATCACCCAGGCGATTTTCGATTACCTTAAACATTTCAGGCGTTATCATGCTTTCGGGTAGTGTTGCCGAACTGACATGATAAAAGCCTCCCACGCCAATTAGGTTTGCATCGGGAAATTCACGAAGCCTTGCTGTAACCGCATTTGCTGTGTCACTTTTAATGGGGCTATATATGAACTCTTCCGCTGCGCCTTTATCGCCGAATGAAATTTGATAAGCACTCATGGCTTGCGCCGCCACGGACACATCTATATTTGGAAACAATAAATTTGTCATATTGTTAACCTGTGCGCTAATTCCGCCAACCGTTACAAAAAGGATTACGCTGACAGTAAGCGACACCACAGTAGCCCGAAAATTGCGACTGCTGCGTTTTAGCGACTTGGCTGCAAGCAATCCCTCAAAACCAAATAGTTTTTCCACAAGGCGGTTTGTGCGGATTTGCTTTGCTTTAAGTTTAACCTCTCCCATTCCACGAATAGCATCAATGGCTGGGATTTTTGCCGCTTTGTACGCAGGAAGCCATGCAGAAAGCATTACGGTAGCGAATGCCACGATTACCGAAGCTGCTATTGCTTGCCAAGCGATTACATATTCGAATATCAGTTCTGAGCCTATATCATCAATACTGTTCCAAGCGGATAAAAAATGATTGGCAACATTTACACCAATGAAAGTAACAACTAGACCAAGTGCTATTCCAATCGGAATACCAATTACTGAAAGCATCAAACCTTCATACATAACCGTCCCGGCAATCTGCCGTTTTGTAGCCCCTACGCTTTTTAATATGCCAAACTGCGCCGTTCGTTCTCCGGCGCTTATACGAAACGCATTAGATACTACATTAACAGCTACAGTAACAATAATAAGACTAATAACAGCGCCAACACCAACGAGCGTTAGAGTATAAGTACCTTCGCCTATGTCTTTTGTGAACATATCGTAGCCACTGGCTAAAAACCCGTAAACGGCATTTATCATGGCAGCGGATAAAACAATTCCGAGAAGTGTCCAAGCCGTGCGCTTACGGTTTATTATTATTTGGCTGTACGCCAATTTTGCAGTCAGTTTCATTGACGAACCACCTCATCCCTGAGGATTCGACCGTCACTAATTGTTATAACACGGTCGGCTTGGAGCGCAATTTTCTCGTCATGGGTTATTATTATAAGCGTTTGTTTGTATCGCTTATTCGACAGCTTCAAAAGGTCTATTATCTCACGGCTTGATTTACTGTCAAGACTGCCCGTGGGTTCATCTGCAAGAATGAGCGCAGGGTCATTTATAAGTGCCCTGCCAATAGATACACGCTGTTGTTGTCCACCCGATAATTCGCTGGGCAAATGTTTCGCCCGGTCCGACAGGCCGATTGTGTCAAGTATAATCCGTAATTTATCCTCATCGGGCTTCCGATTGTCTAAAAGGCGCGGTAAGCTGATATTTTCCTCTGCGGTTAGAGTCGGAATGAGATTGTAAAATTGATAAATCAACCCGATATTACGGCGGCGAAAGATGGCAAGTTCACTCTCGTTTTGTTTGAAAATCTCGTTACCATCAACCGTGACTGTACCAGAAGTCGGTCGATCAACTCCACCTATCAAGTGCATAAGTGTAGATTTGCCGGAGCCGGATGCGCCAACGATAGCGACAAATTCGCCTTTGTCTACGCTGAAGCTCACGCCGCTTAGCGCTGTAACGGTTGTGTTACCTTTGCCGTATGTTTTTTTCAGTTCTTTGACTTGAAGAATAGACATATGTTAAGCCTCCTACTTTCTGTTTGGCATCATTCTATCAAGCCAAAGTGACTTTTCGGTGACTATTTGCCCATAGAAAGTGACAGTTTAGTCACTTATAGAATTTAAGTGTAAGCGTTGCGCCTGAACCGTTTCCGCCACCGCTCACCTCAATATCACCGTTTTGCCCGCGCATAATAGCAAGTGCAAGCGGCAAGCCGATACCATAGCCTTTGTCGCTCTGTGAGCCCTCAAACCGCTTGAACAGATTTGCGATTGACCTATTGGTTATACCCGTACCACTGTCAGTTACAGAAATGAAGCGGCATATAGGGTTCATTCCGGATTCAATGCGGATTTTGCCGCCCTCCGGCGAATGCTCCGAAGCATTTTTGATTACGTTTGTCAACGCTTCGACAGTCCAGCGTTTGTCACAAAATATTTCCGTTTGGCCCAAGTTTTCTGTGCTTTGATTCTTTACGTCTAGCAAGATTTGAAGGGGTTCAAGTGCCATATTAATAAGCTCGTCTGACTGCAAACTTACCATCGAAAACGGAGCCACTCCTGCGTCAAGCTTCGCCATTTTCAAAAGTGCGGACACAAGCCATTCCAAGCGAGTAAGCCCTGTTTTAATATTCGATAAAAACTCCGTCTGTTTATTCGGCGGTGCGTTTTCAATCAAATCAGCCATAATCATCATAGACGTAAGCGGAGTTTTAATCTGGTGGGAAATATTCTGAATGGTATCGCTCATTATATCACGTTCACGCTGGAGCGAGTCAACCTGCTCATTTTTAAGATTGGCAAGTGTGTGAATGTCATTTTTCAGTATACTCCAAAGACCTTCACGGTTATCGCGCAAGTCTATATTTTGTCCGTCAATAATTTTTCGAATATCGTCGGACAGTTTCTTTATTTCACTTTTTCTAATCAGCACGATAACCAATCCCCCGCACAGTTTCTATGTTTGTAGCAACCCCAAGCTTTTCACGCAAACGTTTGATATATACGGTTAGCGTGTTATCCTCAACAAAATTGCCCGATGAATCCCAAATGCTCTCAAGTATCTGCGCGCGAGTGAGCACCTGCCCTTTGTTTGACGCGAAGGTCAATAGCAAGCGGTATTCAAGGGCGGTAAGCTCAAGTAATTCGCCATTTATATAGGCTTTTGCCGCCACCGTATCGATTTTTACACCACCAAGTGTCAACGCCGACAAACGACCGTTATTATCTTGCGCTGTCAACGTGCGTTTTACTCTGGCGAGCAGCTCACGCAGACGGAACGGTTTCGTTATATAATCGTCCGCACCGTCTTCAAACGCACGAACAATGTTGCCTTCATCGTCAACAACGGTCAGGAATATTACGGCTGTGTTTTTGCCTTTAAGGATTTCCCTAACCTCAAAGCCTGTTCCGTCAGGCAGTTGCATATCAAGTATAGCAAGGTCGAAAACAGAGTTTGATGCCTCAGCCTTAGCTTCGCTGACGGATTTACTGTGAACGGTGATATATCCTTCCTGCTCCAGTGCATACACAAGGCCAGATGCGATTATAGCGTCGTCCTCGACAAGTAAAATGCTTTTTGTTTTCATAGCACAGAGTTACCATCATTGTCCATACCTATTATTACTTCTCCACCCCCAGTATAATTAAGAAGTGACAATAGCACCCGTTCAAAAGGGTAGTTCAGTTTGCATTTATTCTCTATTCGGTTGTTTTTCTTCATTTGAATACTCCTATTATAAATTTAGTGTATTATAACATTTATTCTGCCAAATGACAAAACGAATTTACGGATTGGAATGATAATGAAGATAAGTTCTGACCTAATATATTACTTAACGCCGAAAAATTACACTTGTTTCAAGCATTTGCAAACCCGCCAAAGCGGTGTTTGGGTTCTTTTGCGAATAAAGTGTAAATTTTACCCGTTAAGGGGTATAATTCCCCGAACAAAAAAGCTCCTATTGACAACAACCGGATTGAGTTAAAGATTTAGAGTTAGTTTGAGAACGTTACGTTGTAAACTTTTATTGTGTAGAGACCGTTACTAGCAATAAAATTGTTGATATATTATTTTGAAAAACCCTTGACAACATAGAACTAAGAACCTTTTCTTGTTTACAAAAATGCGGAATGTAGCTGGAATTTCACAGACCGAAGCACAGAAGTCCAGTGACCTTTTTTTGAAATGTC
>CAZYJL010000019.1:0-4698 GCA_964647825.1 uncultured Coxiellaceae bacterium
CCGAAATTTTGGCATTGTTACGCTTCAGTAGAGTAGATAATCCTGAAGCAGATTGTTCTATACCAAAGATTTTGCCCATCCTGGGTTTCCTAATATCGGACTCCACTATAAGCACTCGTTTATCATTTGTTGCTAGAGCTGAAGCAAGCAAAACTGAGATAAGGGTCTTTCCCTCTGCTGGAATAGTGCTTGTGACCAGTATAGATTTCACTTGAATTTCTCGGCTGGACTTAATAAGCGCACTTTTCAGGTTTCGTATAGATTCCGACATCAGTGATTTTGGATACGTATGAAAGATCAATTCAGGAACCTGACATGTCGGATTTAGACGTTTCGGTAATTTCTTTAAATCAGGAATGTCGCCTAAATTTGCGAGGTTAAGATTTCGCTCAGTGTCATCCGAGTTCGAAGTCCTTGGATCAACCGTCTCATACACAAATGCTGCCAACAAACCTGCTACAAGCCCAAAGAGACCTCCCAATGCCATATTCCGGAGAGGCTTCGGTCTTACTGGATCCGAATGGGCAGTAGGAGCCTCAATGAAGGCAATCTTATTTCCAATCTTTGAATCAACGTTGAGTTCTCTTAATTTCCGAAGAAGATTTTTGTAGATTTGTTCGTTAGTGTCTACCTCCTTTTTCAAGAGGTCATGATTAAGAATCAACGGAGCTACCGGGTTTTTGACTTCTAAGCCTTCGCCGGAAAAAGATCTGATTTTTTCATCCAGTTTTTCGTGTCCCGTGAGAATGGTGACATTCGAAGACCCCATCTCCCATTCATTTACCTTACTGGTCAATGACTTGATTTCGTTTTCCAGCAGGACCATTCTGGGAGACTTTGCATCATAAATTCCGCCTTTCTTTGCATATTCTTGCTGTAGTGCGACTATTCGGTCCTTCAGAGCGCTCACCATAGGCTGATCGTCCAACGTCAAAAAGTTGTTTGAGCGAGCAAACTGGAAAAGCGCTTTCTTTGATTCAGAAAGCCTTGCCTCTGCATCGCTCAACTCCTCTTGAATGGCCGCTATTCGCTCTTTGGATCCCTTGCTCATCTGAAATGAGTAGTATCGTATGTACGTCTCAAGGTATGCTTCAAGAGTGTTTCTTGCCTCGATAGGGCTTGGAGCTTCGACAGCTACTGTGAGGAGACGAGTTCTGGGCAGTTTGGCAACGCTCAATCGCCTGAGAAGTCCTTTGGCAAGTTCTTTGCTCTGAGCCGGCGAGAGTCCCGAAATGGGTGCTGAGCCTTCCTTTACGAGAGCATGTGCAAGTCCTGACGCAGGATGGTCTTGTGGTACAGGATCCTGCGAGTTTGCTTTGACGACCTGCCCGGAGTGTAGCCTACTCACTACAAGTTCAGCCAAAGACTTGCTGGTCATCATGAGGAAAGCGGTCTCAAAATGCTCGTCCTCAGCCGAAAGAGCAATGGGGCCTTTGTTGGAAACTGTTGAATCCGGTCCTTCACGAGGGATCTCTATAGTAGCGTCAGAACGGTAGACCGGCTGTGCCTGAAACGTATATAGAGCTGTTCCAAAGACAAACAGAAGGAATACCAGAAGAATTGATTTGATACGTCTCATGAAAAATGAAGAGAACCATTCTATCCCCGACTCGGTCTTTGGGGGTGCTGAATGCAATAATCGCAATACAGCTTGATCTGAATCAATAATTTTGCTATTGCCGGGATTTGGGGGTTTCGAGGTACGGTTACGTGTCATTTTCGATCTGGACATCGTTGTCGGCCTCCCGAATCATCAATCTAAGTCAACCTGATAGTCATCATAATTATTCGCCCAACGTGCGGCGATTGTGATTCATGACGTCGGTGCATGAAGTAATTACCGATTAATTAAATTTCATGAATACCAAATCAGCTATTTCGTGGAAGGGCCGAGAAATCTTTCTTCAGCCGGTGCTCCGCTGAAAAGGTCCGAGATAAGTTTTAGGAAGGTTTTCATCAATATCTTCATGTCTAGACCAAAACTTTGATTATCAACATACCAGAGGTCCAGCTTAAATTTATCTTCCCATGTAATTCTTGTTCTTCCATTTACCTGGGCCCATCCCGTCACCCCGGGTTTTACCTCCTGGCGTCTCATTTGTTCAGGCGTGTATATATCCAGGTAACACATGAGAAGCGGGCGAGGCCCTACAAGGCTCATATCACCGACAAGAACATTCCAAAGTTGAGGCAGCTCATCCAAGGCAGTACGCCTTAGAAAGTTTCCCAGCGGCGTTTCACGGGCCAAGGTATCTGCTCGGGACGGCAAGCAAGCCTCTTCCGATTTGGAGGGTTCCCTAAGAGTCCTAAACTTCATTATTGTAAAAGGTTTGCCGTTGATTCCGGGACGCACTTGCCTGAAAAAAATTGGACGCCCACTGCTAATCCAAATAGCCAATCCTGTTAAGATCATGATGGGGGCTGCCAAGAAAATTCCAAGAGCTGAAACCATGATGTCCAACATTCTTTTCAGGAGCATTTTGGTCAACCTCATAGTCGAAGTAACTTTTTGCATGTTTGATTTGCCTATCTTGAGCAAAAGGCATCGGGGTACATTTATGAAAATAGAACCACGCTAAGCCAACCATTCCCATTTGCAAAAGCAAAAAAAATCAACCTAACCAGAAAGTTCACAAATGACGGGCTACCACTAAATAGCCGGTATGTGATCTCTTTGTTTGAATCTTTTCAAACCCGGCATTCGCAAGTAGGCTGTGTAGCTGCGTCTCTGTGTAATTGTAAATAGGGCAGTTTTTCAGCAAATGGTAGCGAATCCGTCTTTGTAGTCCCCACACCGGCAGATTTCTTGGAAAAGAAGCTATCAAACTCCCTCCGGTCAAAAGTGAAATCCGATTCAGAGCTGTTTGAGGGTCACTGATGTAATCGAAAAATCCGATGGCAACCACGATGTCGAAAGATTCAGTTGTAGGAAATGACATCAGATCCGCACATAAGAAAGAACAACGATCTTGAACGGCCATCTGCTCAGAAGACCGATGCGAAAAATCAACCATTTTCTCTGAAAAATCTATTCCGACTACCTTCGAGGCTCCTCTTCTCGCAAATTCGATGGAGTATCGACCCGTTCCACAACCAATGTCCAAAACAGATGCTCCTTCAATTGGACCGCAGTTTGTAAACGTGAACCGGTAACGCTCATATAAGTCGGGCCGGAACATTCGGTTGAAAATGTGTGCTCCTCTATTTTCGTGAGAATAAAGCGCATCCCATTCTGCAGGGATTCCGTCAAAATACGTCCTGACATTTTCGTTCGCTCTGCTCATTTGACTACCTCTTGAAGTGTTATTTTATTCTGGAAGGGTCTTTTACGATCTTGGAATGAACCGAAGCTGAAAGTGGGTGAATCGATGAAAAACGATAAACTTAGTGCAGTTCAGGTTTCTTGCCGGAGATAGCAGATGTATGTGATAAGGCATATATCCATTTTTTAACAATAATTTTTACTCTCTGAGGTAAAAGATCCCGTAATGCAAAATATAGATTTCTATAAAATAAGTATAACGAGCTCTTTAAACCTTTTTTAAATCTGAGAGACTGCAATTGCTTTTCTTCAGCTCCGAAACGATATTTATAATTCTGGTTACCCGTCAATAATTCATACCTCTTTTTCTTTCCCCGAATTGCCCGCTCAATCAGGAGAAAAAAAAGCATAAATCCTACGTTTCTTTTAGACCAGCTAAGCTCAAATCCCGTTATATAGGCGTAAACGCAATCTTCATAAGTAAATTGACACATGCCTGCGACACGAGTCCCTTCAACTCTTAGAAATGCAATTTCAAGCCAACCGTGGTTACAAAATTGACTAGCGACCAAGTCTAAAAAGGATGTGTCAAGTCTACTGGGATCACCCAGTTCATTTCTGCGGTCATTGTGCATGGTTATGAGGTCGTCGAGGGCATTGGGGATTTCTTCCACCCTGTCGACAATTTCTATTTCTAGACCCATTTGCTGAAGCTTTCGTAATGTATTTCGGTATTTCTGGCGAGTACGATACGATAAACTGGATATGTATTCTTCTGTGTCTTCCGGCAAACTTACTGACGGGCAAACATCGGAAGGAGCACCTTGAATTTTTTCCCAGATTTTTGGATTGTTGTCCGTGAACGAAATCAGTCCACATTTTTCAGAAAGATTCGTCAATTCAATCAGATTTATCGAACTTGAGTTTAAATGCCGGAACAGAGCAGGTAAAACGACGTCCTCTTTTCCCGTTTCAATGAGCATGTCAAGAAAGCATGCTCCACCGGCACCGTGTCCAATTAAATGGAGTACCTGAATCCTCGGCATGAAACCTCGGGACGAAATGAACCCAGGAAAAATTCCGACAAGTCGTTTGGAGTTGCTCTCGTTGTCCAAGAACAACAGCAAGAATAATTCCTGCTTCTTACCAAATACCTTCCACCATGAGTACATCCATTCGTGAGTCAAAAACGGGTTTTCATGGGCACATCTGTGAAGGAGACTATTCCATTCCGTGCCGATTTCCTCAAAGTCCTTACCATTGGTTATACTACGAACCTCAATCATTCGTGAAAACCTCCCGAATGCATATTCACCAATAAACTTATTTAGGATAGGTCGATTTCTGAATTATTGGAGGGTGTTTTTCAAAACATCACTTATCGAGGCGAACCGAAAAGATGCCAGCATAGATTCCAGCTTACCAAACCAGGATTT
>CAZYJL010000020.1:0-3867 GCA_964647825.1 uncultured Coxiellaceae bacterium
GCGGGGCAAACCGGCGGTCCCGACGGGACGGGCGACCCGCCGGGACCGCCGATTCGGACCCTTGGTCCCACTTGGGGCTGCAGGACGTTTTTGCCCCGCAGGGGCAAATCGGCGTTCCCGAAGGGAACGGCGACCCGAAGGGAACTCCGATTGGCTTTGCCTGGAACCTATCCTGTACCCATCTAATTATAAAAGATATTATTAATTAAAATGAATTGAATATCATCAAATTTATTATTAATTTTAGCATTAACCCCTATAATAGGTATAGTTATGATTATGGGGCTACCTTCACAAAACAAAAACAATTCTTCATATTTAGATAAAGAAGTCGCTTTAATTGTATCATTAATCACATTTTGAATTTCGATTTGAGTGTGAATTAAATTTGATAATGGGAATCCCGACTTTCAAATGGTACAAAAATTAGACTGAATGCCATTAAGTGGTACTTCTTTTATACTAGGTATCGATGGAATTTCTTTATTCTTTATCCTATTAACAACATTATTAATTCCTATCTGTATCTTATCAAGTTGAGAATCAGTTAAACACATGACTAAAGAATTTGTAATTTCATTATTATTATTAGAAAGTCTATTAATAGTTGTATTCTTAGTGTTAGATTTAATTTCTTTTTATATTTTCTTCGAAGGTACATTAATACCTATGATTTTAATTATTGCTGTATGAGGATCTAGAAAAGAAAAAATTCAAGCAACATACTACTTATTTATTTATACATTAATAGGGTCTGTATTTATGTTATTAGGTATTTTTTATATTTACTATGAAATAGGGACTACAGACTATCAAGTATTATTAAATTCTATTATTCCAGATAGTACTCAAAAATGATTATGATTAGCCTTTTTTGCTTCTTTTGCAGTTAAGATACCTATGGTGCCATTTCATATTTGATTACCACAAGCTCATACTGAAGCACACTTAAGCGGTTCTATTGCATTAGCAGGGATCTTATTAAAATTAGGGGGTTATGGGTTCTTACGGTTCTCATTACCATAATTTCCAAGTGCCAGTGTGTACTTTACACCTTTAATATTTGTATTAAGTAGCATAGCTATTATTTATGCTAGTTTAACTACATTAAGACAAATAGATCTAAAACGGATTATCGCTTATAGCTCAGTAAGTCATATGGGACTTGTAACTTTAGCTATCTTCACTCAACAACATATAGGAATAGAAGCAAGTATCTTCTTAATGTTAGCTCACGGGATTACTAGTTCAGCATTATTCATCTGTGTAACTGTTCTTTATGATAAATTCCATTCACGTATTATTAAATATTATAGAGGTATTGCTACAACAATGCCATTATTTGCTATAATCTTCTCAGTATTCTCTTTAGCTAACTTAGGTTTACCATTAACAGCTAACTTTGTAGGTGAATTCTTAGTACTATTATCTACTTATCAAATTAATTCATTTATTGCTTTCTTAGCTACAACTGGTGTAATCTTCTCAGCTGCTTATAGCTTATTCTTATATAATAGAGTGTGTTTTGGATCAGTTAGTCCATATATTGCTTATTCTCCAGAGAATAGAGATATTGGAAGAAGAGAATTCTATGTATTTATCCCATTAGTATTCTTAGTCCTTTTCTTAGGTGTCTATCCCGATTTAATTTTAAATCCACTTCATATTAGTGTTCAAAACTTAATCGTTAGAATTTAGGAATTGGCCTTTGGGTCGTCGCGTACTCCCCCCGCTTGCGGGGGGGGTCGTCGTTCCCTCTGGGTTTCGGCCTTGGCCGAAAAGCCAACCTAGAGTTTGACCAGAGGCCAAAACCCTGTTTTAAGTCGGAAGAGAGGGCGATTAGCTCAATTGGTAGAGTGTCTGGTTTGCAGTCAGATGGTTTAGGGTTCAAGTCCCTAATCGTCCATTATGTTAAATACATTAATAATTCCTCCATATAATTTATTCATATTTTTACCAGAATTATGATTATCAACTACAGTTCTAATCTTATTAGTATACGTTGTTCTACCTAAAAACAGATCAATCGGGCAATGGGCTCAAATTCAAAACACTGATAACCTATCAATAGGTATATTGGGAATAACATTAATATTAATACTAAATCAAATGAATTGATGCTTAAATGGGAGCTTAGATTCAGTTAATGGAGCATTATCAAGTTATAACGGCCTAATTAAGGTTGATGCAATGATTTGTTTTATTAAATTTATTTGTATTTTAGGTGGTTTATTAGTAATTTGAATCTCTAAAGAATTTTATGCTCAAGAAAGATTAGCTACTACAGGGCATAATATTTTAATTTTATTAGCTTTATTAGGTGTTATATTATTAGTATCATCTAATGACTTATTAGCTTTATATTTAGCTATGGAATTACAAAGTTTATCTTTTTATACATTAGCTACATTAAAAAGAGATGATGAATCAAGTACTGAGGCTGGTCTTAAATACTTTATATTAGGGGCCTTATCTTCAGGAATCTTCCTATTTGGGGTTTCTTTAATATATGGTCTAACAGGCTTAACTAACTTTGATTCTTTAAATCTATTTGTATTTGGAATAGGATTAGACTCTGATAACAGTGTTTATTCTATTACAGGGTTGTTAATAGGGATTATCTTTATAGGTATAGCATTCTTATTTAAATTAGCTGCTGCTCCATTTCACATGTGAGTACCAGATGTTTATCAAGGATCTCCTACATCTATAACTGCATTATTTGCTATTGTACCTAAATTAGCTATATTTGGGGTTTTAATTAGACTATACTTAAATACATTCTTAGGGTTAATGATTCAATGACAACCTTTAATTATTTTCTGTTCTATTGCTTCTATGGTAATAGGGTCATTTGGGGCTTTAAATCAATCATTAATTAAAAGATTATTAGCATATAGTGCAATTAGCCATATAGGTTATGTTTTAATAGCTTTTGCTTCAGGTACTCACACTAGTTTGCAAGCATTATTAATATATATGACAATATATATGATAATGTCCATTCAGTCATTCAGTGTAGTATTAAGCCTAAGAAAAAAACTGAATAGTAAAAGCTTACCATCATCTACAGGAACATCTATTGTTGAGTCAGAGGGCCGACAAATTAATTATTTAATTGAGTTAGTTAGTTTATCTAGAACTCAACCCGTTTTAGGAGCCACATTTGCTATTTCATTACTATCTTTAGCAGGTGTTCCTCCTTTAGCTGGATTCTTTAGTAAATGATTAGTATTCTCATCTGCTATTCAATCTCACTTTTACTTATTAGCTATTATTGGTGTATTAACATCTGTATTAGCATCTGTGTATTACCTAAGAATCATTATTAATATCTTTGCTAGATTTAATTCACCACTGCAAAACGGAGCTGAACGCGCTAGCGCGAACGCTGTTTTTGCCTTAAATGTTTTATTTGATACACTTAACCCATACTTAATTATAGATAGACCTAAATCTTTAATCTTAGGTTGAACTACTTTCTTAATTTTATTTATATTATTCTTCCCTACTCCATTACTATTAGTTTGTCATGAAGTAGCTTTAAACTTTTATCTATAGGGCTTTTCTAAAAGCTCGATCATTGGCCTACCCGCCCCTGGCGGGTACGAACGCTGTTAAGCAAGGTATGTTAGTGAAGCCGACAACTAAAGTCAGAAGCGACAACTAAAGTCAGAAGCGACAGCCAAAAAAAACGGAATTGGCGGACGAAGTCCGCCAACACGGAGCCGAGGGCTCTTAGAGGGGGTTTTAACTTTAATTGGCTTGGCGGGAAGAAAAGGGCCCATTTTGGGAGCCCCCGCAGGGGGCCACCGCGAGGGGGCCAAAAACCGCATAAAGAACCTGTACTTTACAGCCTCGGGCTCT
>CAZYJL010000021.1:0-3214 GCA_964647825.1 uncultured Coxiellaceae bacterium
AGACGCCTGACCTGGTGATTGGCGAACGCACAATCTGGCGTGTGCCGGTGTGGATCGGCTTCCTTCACCAGGGTCGCTTTGAAGTTGGGGCACTGGACATTGACGCCCAGACCGGCGCCATCCTTGACCAGGATCAGAGCATTGCCGCAATTCGGGCGCAGGCCACGGAAATTGCCGCGACCTTGCCGGCTTACAACCCAAATCCGAAGATCGCCGCCGAGTATCTGGCGCCCAATCCGATGACAGCCCAGACACAATAACCTGGGCAACACTCGTGAACCACTATGACCCCGTCACAGTCCCACTTTCTCTGTTTGCGCAGAAGCGCAATGGCGAGTGTCTGGCCGCCTGCGCCCTGATGGTGTTGCACTTCCTGAGCATCCCCGCTGACTACGGACGGATCGTTCGTCTGCTGGAAATCAGCGAGCTAGGCGCCCCATTCCGACAGTTGCGGCGTCTACAATCGTTGGGCGTAGGCGTCACCCTGGCGCGCGGAACGCTGCCGCGTATCTACCAACATCTTGCCGACGGCGTGCCTTGCATTGTTGCGGTCGAAACGCGTGAACTGCCCTATTGGGGAGGAATCGCCTCGCCGCACGCGGTGGTTGTGCGCGGCATGAACGGTCGCTACGTAGAATTACTCGACCCTGGCTTTCAGACTGGCCCCTTCCGGGTCACGCACGGCGATTTTGAGCTGGCCTGGCTGGAGCGAGATGAAGAATACGCGACTGTAACGCTTTAGCGATTCCACGGCTGACTTTCGATAGGTTGCCTTTGGCACTTCGTTGCCAATGCTGAAACAACAGTTGAGCAGCGTAGTGCTGACGCGCAGCAGCAATTGCGTCAGCACGGCGGCAAAGGACAAAGCAGAACTAGACGTTGCCTTTCGCCAAAGCATAGAGGGCAAGTTTTGTATCGCCGCCCCTACCGGCATTCTCACCATCCGCACGTTCGATGATCTATCCGCAAAGACCGACGAAATCATGACGTTGATCGCCGGGCTGGAGCAGCGCATCGCCAAGCTGGAGCAGGCGCTGGCGCAGCAAAAGCGGGTTTCTCGTGGTCTGTCAACCGTAATTGCCCAGTACGGGCATGAACGAATGAAAGGCAGCAGACGCACAGGGAAGACATCGTATTCTATGCCTTTCATTCGTTCATGCCCCTCCGAGACCTAACGATGGCGGTTGAGCCACGCCGCCCCGCCCAACACGTCCACGGCACAGCGCACAGCTTCTACGCTCTGGCAAGCGCTGTGAATCTCCGTAATTTGACGTAAATAGACTATGACATCTCGCCTTTGCCATCGCGCCCTGAATCATCCAACATAATCACAGCCGTTGGAGGTGGGTTTTTCTACCCAGAACGGCTGCGGTATAGACCCCGAACTGGGAGTGAAGCGTTGCCGGGCGCTGCCCGGCAGCCGGATTGTGCGGAATCGTCGTCACTCTCTTGGTGTCTCCACCGTTGCAGCCAACCTTGAGATGTATAGGAGACAAATATCATGGCAAGTCATATGAAGGCAGTCGCTGAACTCTGTCCGTCGGTCTTACACAATCGGCGCGTCGGGCTGGAGGAAGTAGCGGATTACATTGCGGGGAAATGCGGCATGGCGGCCAGTGACGTGCGCCACGTGCTGGAAGAAATCCGCAATTCGCTGCTCTACTTCTGCGCCACCGGCGCCACCGTCAAGGTGGATGGCATCGGCGTCTACGCAGCGGGCATCGACCTGAACGGCGACTTCAAGGTCAACCAACGCCCGGACAACTACCTAACCAACCGCCTCAATATCCCTGGCATGTTCCGCGGCGAAATTCGCAACCGCGAAAACATCGGCAAGAGCTACGAAGAACTGTTGGCGCTTTTCAACGAACTGCACCCGGACGATCCGATCGTGCCGTGACGCCAGTCTGCGCACCGGCTTTCTCTGGCGACACTGCGCCGCATGCAGCGTCGCCGCTGCCAACCTCCAACGCAACCCAACACGCCCTGGCAACTTGCCAGGGCGTGCGTCTGCGCGGTCGCCAAACGGATCGCCACCAAACAGTTGCACCCCATCAGTCACTGCAAGGCCGGCAAATTCCGCTTCGCCACCGGCTTCCTTACCCTGCGTGCGCGCAATGGCCTGGCGGTGTGCGACGACGAACGCCTGGCGCGGGTGGACAAGCTGGGGCACGCGCTGGCGAAGCGGAAATGAGTCGCATCGGTTCAACCCGCTGCCAAATCTGCTCGAATAGAATGGAGTAGCAGGCTATGCCTGATTCATCAAGCGTCAGACGCCATTCATTGCCGAAGGCGGGTCGGGCAGCACCAGTCCATATTGGAGGCCAAACTCAAGATCGTGTTGGTAGTTAGCGGGTGGCTCATTGAGAAAGTATAGCGCCATGGCGGCGGCGCGCTGTGACGCTTCCTGTTTGCTGTGCCCCTCGCCGATGCCGTAAGGCTTGCCATTGATTTGCACGGTCATCACGAAGTGCTTGTCGTGGTCCGGGCCTTTGCTGTCGATCTGCCGGTAGCGTGGCGTGTGATTGAGCTGCTCCTGCGCCAGTTCCTGCAGCCGGCTCTTAGCATCTTTGCGCGCCAGGGACTGATCGAGTTTAGCCAGCTCTGCTGTAAAGAGTCGCAGCAACACTGCGCGACAGACATCGATCCCCTGATCGAGATAGAGCGCGCCGACCAGCGCCTCGAAGGTGGCGCACAGCGTTGCTGGGCGGCGGCGCCCGCCGTTCTCCTCCTCACCGTGCCCCAGCAGTAGATGGTCGCCCAGATGCAACTGATTTGCCAACCGCGCCAGCGTCTCGCGCCGCACCAACGCCGAGCGCAGGTTGGTCAGCCCGCCCTCTTTCTCATCTGGATAGCGGCGATAGAGCAGTTCGCTGAAGATATAGCCGAGCACCGCATCGCCCAAAAACTCCATGCGTTCGTTGTCGACCAGCTCCGCATTGTTGCTCAGCAGCTCATTCAAGTAGCTGCGATGGATGAACGCCTGTTGGAGCAGTTGCTTATTCTGGAACATGACGCCCAGTTCAGCTTCGAGTTCGGATAGCGTAGATGGTTTCATGGCTGTTTCAGACCCTGGGTGGATTCTTGAGGCCGTGTCCAGTCAGAATGCCGACGAGCAGATCGGTGGATGGGATCGTGTCCGCGGTGATCTTTTTGAGTGCGGCTGCAATCGTGGCGCTGGTCGGTTCGACAAAGATGCCTTGCGCCGCCAACT
>CAZYJL010000022.1:0-3122 GCA_964647825.1 uncultured Coxiellaceae bacterium
GGGGTAGAACTACAAACAGGCATGTATGGGACATTATCAATAACGTCAAGCAAAATCTTATGTCCGCGTGGTGAGATCAAGAATGGCCGTTTGTAGGCACGCCAAACAAAGTGATATCCCATGTCCATGCATCTTTTACCTACTGACATGACAGTTGGTGTCGAATTCAAGACATATGCTTCAACAGTATCCTTCAACAAAGAAGCGATGATATGATTTGCTCAGATTTAGTACTGCCGTTGGCAGTCGAAAGCATAACAGGCTTGCTAGTTGTTTTCACATACTCAAGTTCGTGCTTTTCTAAATCTCCTTCAGCAATCAAATCAATAGGACAACCAGTATCAACCAACCAACGCCTAATACCTCTCTCTACTTCAGCAGGAGCAGAAACAATGTAATTAGATCCTACATGTTTGATGCCATATTCAACCTCAAGTTGTCGTCTCAAAGTCATGGCAGCAAGGTGAGCGAGCCTTTGTTCAGTGCTCGGGTCAAGGGATCTAACCTCATCAGAGTGACGATAGGCATACATATGATGAGTATCAGGGCGTCTAGTCGCAGATTCGACACTGGGTATGTCAATGAAAATCACGTTATCATCAAATTGAACATGCATATTTTTAGTTTTGGCTTTTCTAGTCAAATCCTCAATCTTCGCAACACAAGCAACAACGTTCATCCCCATTGATGGAACAACAGTAGATGAACAATGACAAAGGTCACCCGCTGATGGAACAGCAGTATGATCTTTGTTTTTACTGAGATGCATGACGTAATCAAATTCACAACAATATCTAGAAACAAGCAAATCAAGGCTTTCATGACAGTCACCCGCCGATGGAACGGCAGTATGAACTGTCATGTGTGACAAGAAAATAGTCATCCAAAACATGAATCTACATGCAAACCGTTTCAATACCCTTTGTCCATGTTTAATGACCTTAGGGTGACGGCCCGCCCCTATGGAAAATCACGATTTGTGGGTGCAGGACTGTTTGCACTCTTGCGATTTTCTCCACTGTTTGGAACTTGTTCAGGAGCAGGGGCAGCAGGGTTCGAATGCATGTAGAAGCATCTGTCACCATACTTACAGTTCCCTTTTGCAAAGGAACTACATGGAGTTTTCTTCTTTGTTCCTGGTGACAGTGATCTGCTTCCAGCTCTCTTCCCATTTGGAGAAGGAGACGCTCTAGGGCTACTACTCCTATCATGAGAATATCGGCATCCGGCCCCCCTGGTGCACTTTCCCTTCCTAAAGTCATAACATGGGACATTCTTCTTGTTTGAACGGCTACCAGGGCTGGATCGACTTCCAGGACTTTTCAGCCTTTTCTTATTTCCTGGGCTATTTGATTTGCTTGGCGATCTAGACTTTCTGTTTCCACTAGGTGTTCTCTTTGACTGAGAACCACTCCTAGGGCTTCGACCTCTTGAGTTGCCTCGAGGTGCGGGTGCAGCCCTCACTGGAGTTTGACTTCGCCTAGTGGATCGATGAACAAGTCTTTGATTTTCTTCGAGTCTGTGCATGTCAATCAAATTCTGGCAAGCTGAAAACAGAAATGCATATGTCTTTTGAGACGGATCCCGCAAACGTTTGTAAATTTGCATGTCATAGTCGAGCAACTCAATGTTCTCAACCTGTTTCTTGAACAAAGTGAGCTTCGTGTCTTCGTCTGGCTCCTTCTTCAGGCCAGTCAAACACGTTTCCCACCTCAACATGAAATTCTCTAACTGTTGCAGGTTACATTTCCGGTGATCGGCATGCAATTCAACTGACATGAGATCTTTAAGATCATAAACACCTTCTCCAATCTCACGTGGCTTCAAATAGTCAAACATCAACCATATGACCTGCCTACTCCTAAGCCTAAGCCCTTTCATGTGAAATTCATCGATGTATCTATCAACCTTCTGTTTGAAAACAGTGTCACGTTTGATAGACTTCATGATGGCATTACTCAGTTTGGCTTCAAGCGCAGGCAATGGATTGTCTTGTAGCTCATCGATGCTAGTTGCCCTACTTACAGCACTAATCCATGAAAATGCCTTATCAGTGTCAAGGAAATAGGCGTTAGCAACCTTTTCAAACAAGTCTGTTTTCCATTTTCTCAACTCATTCGGCAAAGGCATGGGATCCAAGTCAATGTTGTCAGCCTTGTCACGCTTCCTGGATTGATCCTCCTTGTCAACTGGAGTCACTTCATCTCCAGGTGCGTTCATACCAGGCTGATTCCCCCCTGCCTGAATCACAGGTGGAGCTGACTCAAAAACATGTGTGCCTAGAACAGACTGTGAAAATTGTGAGCCTACATGTTGACTAACGTGAGTTGGAACCACCTGACCCGCCGATAGAACAGCAGTATCAGATGGTCCGTTCATGTGTGAATTTGCAGGAACATGAGGAGCACGTGCAATTTCAGGTATTGTGGGTCGTGCTACCCGTGTCGCGGCAGGCGTGGCAGGCAAAAATGGCATTCCGCGAACTTGATCGCTCGAAAACATGTTACTGAAACTTTGGGTTGAATGCCCCGCCGATGGAACAGCAGTAGCATTCCCCGTTGTCGTCAAACTAAGCGCTGGCTGTGAGAGCCCCGCCGATGGAACAGCAGTAACCCTCACAGCTTCGTCTGCATGAAAAACATCAAAAACACTACGCTTTGGGTTTTCATGGCCTGTGGGCTCTGTGGCCTCGTTCAGGCTCATGTTTTTCAAAAACACACTCAAATCTGATTGGTAGTCGTTTGCCTTTGCAAACTGCCCCGCCGATGGAACAGCAGTAGCAGTTGCAGCGGCGTTTGTCTGCTCAACTGTCTTATCCGATACGTAGTGCCCCGCCGATGGAACAGCAGTAGCACTACGTGTCGGGAAACTAAATGCAGATGAGACACGATCGACAACCGAGCTAAAAACACTACCTACCTTGTTTGCGTTACCAGTGTCGGAAACAACAGTATCAGCATGTTGCACACGGTACTTACTCAGTATGTGTCCTACTTTATCTTCAGGAGTACTACCACTATGACATGATCCAAAAGCACTATTATGACAGTCGGCAACATGGTCAGCAGTCATGTCATAAACCTGTGTGCGCGCGTGTGTGCTGATGTGCGTATCATCATGTT
>CAZYJL010000023.1:0-3050 GCA_964647825.1 uncultured Coxiellaceae bacterium
CGGCCGCATTGAATTTTGGCGAGTACGGCGGCAGATAGTGGAGTTCAATACGGGCCTGCTTACCATTGAGCCACTTCCGTACTTCGGGACCCTTGTGATACTTGGCGTTGTCCAGGATCAAGTGTATCTTTTGATCCTTGTATCTCGAGATAAGCTGGTCAAGAAAGCTCAGAAAACTCTTGGTGTTGAACCAGTTGACGAACCGAAAGTGATATTTGGGATCATTACCGACTGTTACCGCTCCCATCACTTTTAAGGATTTCCTTGCGGGCGGAGTCTTCACTACACATCCGATACCCTTCAAGGCCCAATGTCGGTAAATCGAACCCGCTTGTTTGAAGCTCACTTCATCTTGATACATCAGAATGCCATTGTCCTTTTGGACTTTTTTTTAATCTCAGGCAGTTCATCCTCAAGCCATGTGGCCTGACGTTTCTTATCGGCTTTGGAGAGCTCTTGTCTGGGGTATTGAAGTGAAAAACCTAATTCATGAAGAACTCTCCGAATCTGAGATGGGTGTAATTTTTCAAATTATTCTGACGGAAAAGGGGTTATTTTCTCACAATATATTGACCTGAGTGGAACAATTATCAGAATAGATTGATATTAAAAGAGGGCGGCGCTTAAACGGAGCGACCGCCCTGACCATGTACGGGCCTAAGGCCCTCAAAAGGTGTTCTGATGATATTCCCAGTTGCTGTTTCGATCAAGGAGATTGTTTCCAGGGGGCGAGATTTTCCATGGAACAGGCCTTCGGTGTGTCCACGTTGTGGTGGTAGCCGGATCTGGGGGCATGGATTTGTGGGAGCTTTCTTTGATGGTTTTCCCTGCCAGGTCCTGTTGAGACGGTATCGTTGTCCGGACTGCCATTGTGTATTGAGATTAAGGCCATCTGGTTATTTTAAGAGATTCCAGGCTCCTGTAGAGGATATCCGTTCATCCATCGCATACAGGCTACAATATGGGAGATGGCCCAATGGATCATCAAGGGCCAGACAGTCTCACTGGTTGAGGGCCTTGTACAGGAAGACCACTGCTTATCTGGGACAGGGATTCAAAATGCGTCTTCTTGAAGGTTTCGATTATCTGACCCAGATGGATGATATTCCAGTGTCCCGTCGCATTTAATCCGGAGTCATAGACCTTCTCGTTACACCCTACCGAAGAGTGCCGTTGTTGAGAGTAACTGGCGCAGTGTACCACCTTGGGACTATACCCAAGGAGGCTGATCAATGGACGAGGAGAAGAAAAGCAGGATATCGACCTTCAGGTTCGGGGTGATTCATGACCTGGTAGGTCATGTACAGCTTGAAAACGGTGAACAGGAGAGACTCATCCGGGAGAAATGTGACCGTAAATGGGTAATACCGTTCTCGGATAAGACAAGGTTAACCCGAAGCGCCATACTCAGATGGGTAAAACTTTACCGGGAGTCCGGGGGTAAACTGGAAGCCCTGGCCAATCATGATCGATCAGATAACGGGATGAGCCGGGTTATAGACGAGGAGACAGCTATGGCTCTGAGTCGGTTGCGAACAGAACTGCCCAAAGCTACAGTGTCCCGGCTCATCGATGAGATGAATAAACGTAGGCTTGTTACTCCTGGTATCGAACTTACCCCATCTACCGTTTACCGTTTTTTGAACCGTAATGGTCTGATGAAACAGACTCAGTCCATGCCTCAGGACCGAAGGAAGTTCGAGGCGGAACTACCCAACGATATATGGCAGTCAGACTGCATGCATGGACCGAAAGTGGATTATGAGGGAAAAACCCGAAAGACCTACCTGATTGCATTCATTGACGATCATTCCAGACTCGTCCCTCATGGAGAATTTTATTTAACAGAGTCGCTGGCCGAGTATTTAAGGGCCCTGGAGAAAGCGCTGCTGACAAGAGGTCTTCCAAGAAAGATATATACCGACAACGGAGCGGCGTTCCGATCCCACCATCTTGAACATGTAACAGCTTTACTGGGTATAGCTCTTGTACACGCCCGGCCCTATAAACCGCAGGGTAAGGGAAAGATAGAACGCTTCTTCCGTACGGTCAGGTCTGAATTTTTGCCTTACTTTAAAGGCTCAACCCTGTTCGAACTCAACCAGGCTTTCTGCATGTGGCTCAACGACATATACCACTCTCGAAAACACTCCTCTACCGGTCAGACTCCGTTTGCACGGTTCAGCTCGAACATGGAGTGCTTGAGAGAATCCCCGGCTAATCTTCAGGACCACTTCCGGAAGGTTGCCAGACGCCGGGTAGCCAAAGACAGGACTGTCAGTCTTGATGGAAGAATTTATGAAGCGCCGGTCAGTCTCATTGGCAAGCAGGTGTCACTGCTTTATCACGAACAGGAGCCGGAACGTGTAGAAGTCACTTTCGAGGGCCAATCCCATGGGTTGCTCGGTATCCTGGACATACACATCAACTGTAGAGTCAGAAGAGACAGGAACTGCAACATACAGATTGAATCAGCCTCTTGTCCGGAGAGTTACAAGGGAGGTAGCCTATGGGGAAAGGATAGGAACAGATGAGCGCAACCTATCGCTCCTTTTTTGGTATGACAAAAGAGGCGTTTGATACCGATCTAAGCTTGAAAGACATACTTGAAACGCAGGACATTGTGTCTATAAAGCAGAGCTTTGATTATACCATGCGTCTCGGAGCGGTAGGCCTGATCACAGGTGAAGTAGGAAGCGGCAAGTCTACGGCTCTGAGATATGTTCTGTCCAAGCTTCATCCGTCAGAGTACAAAACGATATGGATCACCGCCTGTTCAGGATCCATCCTGGAGTTCTACCGCCTGATGATATCTGAACTTCAGATGGGGGAAACCGGATGCAAGGCGGTGATGATAAGGAATATCAGGAAAGCGATCCGCGAGATAGTCCTTGAGAAGAAAATGAAAGTAGTGCTTGTAGTGGATGAGGCCTCACTGATCAGACTGGAGGTTTTTGCCGAGCTTCATACCATCACCCAGTTTGAGCAGGACTCAAAGCCCTGGCTGCCCATAATCCTTGCTGGACGATCAAGCCTGATCGACAAGCTGA
>CAZYJL010000024.1:0-2721 GCA_964647825.1 uncultured Coxiellaceae bacterium
CGTTGTTGTTGTTGAAATGCACTTTACCATCACATGCCTTGTCATCACAGACTTTGACATTTGCCACTTTGTGGCTCAAGTGGACGATATTGAGCACTTTGGGTAAGAAACAACTTTGTGTTGTCAATCAGTTGTAACTTTGACTTTCGTGGTTATTGTTGCACTTTCAGCGCACTCTGACTTTTACATGGTAGCGGAGCCTGTGGTTTAGGCCACGGGTTTCGCACTTTGAGCCCAATCGAACTTGAGGGATGTCGAATGGAGAACAGAACTTTGGAGGCAGCCTGAAGATACCACTGCCAGAACACTTTGGCGGTGAGGTCGAGCTATGGGAAGACTGGGCATGGAACTTTAGGAACTATGTTTCTGTTTTCAATGCACAAGCAGCAACTTTCCTAACTAGAGTAGAGACTTTAGATGACAAAGTGACAGACGCACTTTTAGTAGATACCGATCCTGACGTAACTGCTCAACGTATCACTTTTAGTAAGAAGCTGCACTACATGTTAGCACTGTTAACAAAAGGCTCAGCTAGGCTAGTGGTGAGACAACTTTCAACAACTAATGGTTATGAAACTTGGCGTAACCTTTACAAGAACTTTGCACTGCCCGGAGCCACAAGACATGTTGGACTTTTGTCACGTGTTTTGAAACCTGTTTTTCGTGCTGATCACTTTGAGCAGGACTTTCATCAGTGGGAATCGAACAAAAAGCAGTATGAAGTGCAGACCGGCTCGACTTTGCCTGACACCGTTCTCATTGCACTTTTGCTAAATGAAACGACAGGTCCGTTGCAGCGACACTTGAGACTGAACACAGGACTTTTGAACACTTATGCTGACATCCGAGGTGTGATCAAGCAATACTATCAGAGCGTGCATGTGCTGAAGCAGTCCACTTTGCCAGCAAACCAAGGCCCAGCACCTATGGACATTGGGTGGCTGGGCAACAAGGGCAAAGGAAAAGGAAAAGGAAAGAACTTTCCATTCTACTTTGGTAGATCGGGAAAGAAAGGCAAAGGCAAAGGCAGTAAAGGAAAAGGCAAAGGTAAGAACTTTGGTTCATACAACAGAAAAGGCAAAGGAAAAGGCAAGACTTTTGGTAAAGGACAAGGAGCAGGAAAAGGAACTTTGACTTGTCACTTGTGTAAGAAGCCAGGACACTTTGCTCGCGATTGTCCCGAGTCTCGGCCCGTGGGATACATCGGAGATGACTTTCAGGAGAACGAAGGATATGAAGGAGACTTTGACTGGTATGACGACGGTTGGTACGACGACTTTTGGGTTGGTGCGTACGACTTTGACTGGAGCTGGAACGACGACTGGACAGAGGACTTTGAATGGCCTTGGCAGGACAATGGACTTTTTGATCAGTCGCAAGATGCAGGAACGACTGGAGCAAGTTCGAGCAGTGGCACTTTGCAATCTGCTTCGACAGGTACTCCAGCCGCAAACGTCAGCGCTGTGACTTTGGACAAACCACCAGGTCTGAAGTCAGCGTTGAAGCCCGCTACTTTGAAACCATCAACTGCTTCAACAAACACTTTGAAAACTGCTTTGGTTGCTACGTTTATTGCTACCACTTTTGCTCTTGGTGAATCAAGTTTTGCGTATGTTGCACCGTTGAACACTTTTGATGATCATGTTTGTAGGAACACACATGTGACTTTTGGAAACCACAGTTTGCCTGAGAACGTTTTTCACTTCTGTGACACTTTGATGCATGAACACTTGGTTGCACCCTTGATGTCTCCAAATGACTTTGTGTTGTTTGATTCCGGAGCTGCTGCAAACGTGTGTCCACCGAGCTTTGCACCGGCATGGCCACTTTTGCCATTGACCGAAGAAGCTCCACCTTTGCGTGCAATTTCAGGTGACACTTTGAAGGTGCTTGGCAGAAGACTTGTAGGCGTGACTTGTAACGGAGTCAACATGTTCATTCACTTTTATGTCTGTGAAAATGTGCCGTATGCCATTGTGTCTGTTGCAAGACTTTTGAAGCAAGGCTATCATGTTGAACTTTCGCATCACAAGAAGACTTTGAGAACTCCAAATGAAGAAGAGATTCCTGTCATGCAACATGGTTCACTTTTGTATTTGAGTGTCATTGTGAAGAACTTTGAGAGTGATGAATTTGCACCAGTTGTGAAGGACTTTCATGATCACTTTGACAAACGCAAGCTTGACATAGGCATGATTGCTGCAGTAGGAAAGCCAGGATCTCGACCCATGGTCTATTCTCATGCAGATCATTGGGACTTTGATCCGGACACAGGAACTTTGACTAGGAAACATGTTAGGGCACGTAAGACTTTGTTCACTCCAGACAAGATCAAGGACTTTGAGTTTACCAAGGACGACTTGAATGCTGAACGACTCACGTATGTGACTTTTTCAAACGGTCAAACCAAGGTTTTGAAGGATGACTGGAAATATGCAGCCGATCCAAATGCAGACCTTGGAGAAACATGGACAGGAAAGACGGTTTTCAAACTTTCCTCTGGTCCTGTCCCTGGTAGAACTTTGTCACGTCCTGAAGTGTTGAGTAAGGAACAAGTTGAGGAACTACAACAGGAGGAACTTGCCAAGAAAGCACTTTTGAGTTCAAGTGCTTCCTCAATGCCACCTCCTAAAGACTTGAACAAGGAATTGCAGAAACTTTCACATCTGCATTCCATGAGGTCTGAAGGGTTCCGAAACTTTGTGCTTGAACAAGTCAAAC
>CAZYJL010000025.1:0-2692 GCA_964647825.1 uncultured Coxiellaceae bacterium
GTGCTTTCATCGAGTGATGGACATTTCACTGAAGAAGGCAGAAGAAACGAGGTACTATGCAGTTCCTCCATGCGAGATATCACCGGACTACAATCCATTGGTTCCACAACCAAGTATCAAGGTAAAGAAGGAAGTTCGATTGCCGACTCCTCCAATGAGTCGTGCAGAACAAGCTCGACAAGTGCAGGAACCAGTGAAGTACACGAAACAGGAAGAAACGATCTTGACCGAGGCTCGAAAGATTTTGCAAACCAAGGGTGCTACAAGCACGACGGGAGCAACGAGCTCGGGAGATCCACTTCATCCGATGTTCATGCCAAAGGCTTGTTTTCCAATGGGAGTGCCACCACCTCCACAACCATATGTTGCTCAAAAGGTAGAAAAGAGGTCTGGGCCCGGACTGTTTCAGTTCGGCCGTGGCATTCACTCCATGGAAGCAGAGGACGAAGAGTTCGAGGTGATCAATGCCCTCGAAGACGAAGCGATCCTTGCACAGATCCAGGAGATGGAAGAAATGACAAACAAGCTGAAGCTTACTCTGCAGAATCGTATGAAGAAAGAGTAGAGGAAAGGCCGATGTCCACACCAGGACAGGTAGTTCCTGTTTTCTACACAAGTGCTGAAATTTTGCAAAAGGAAGTATTTGTGGGTTTAGTTCAGGATGCATTGAAGGATGAACCTGAAATGAGTGACCCCAAATATCACGTGGTAACAGCTACCCGTGAAGCTTTGGAAAAGTTTCTTGGATCTCAGGCCCACTTGTTGGGAAAGAGAATCCATTGTGTAGAGGTGTTTGCCGGTGAGCAAGCAAACACTTCCCGAGAAATTGAAAATGCAAACGGAACCTCAATCCGTATTGGTTTAGCTTGGGGACAAGACCTTTCAATTGCGAACAACAGAGCGCTTTTGCTAGAATTGGTAAAATTCGTCAAGCCCGAACATGTGTTGGTTGCATGGCAGTGTACTTCAGTTGCTGGTTACTCGCAGCTTAACTACATCAAGCATGAAGCTACTAGGAATAGGATGGACGAACAAAGAAGAGTTGTTGGTCACTGGGTTAACATGTGGTGTGACTTATATTTGATTCAACATGCCTCTTGCCGTTTTTGTCATGCGGAGAATCCTAGTAAGAGTTTGGCTTGGTTGCATCCTCGTGTGTTGACGTTGCCACAGATACTGTTTGTTGACTTTGATCAATGTATGTATGGCCTTAAGAGCATTCGGCCACCACGTTTACCACATCATAAGACAACAACAATAGCAACGAATTCGCCTGTGATGATCAGTGTGATGTCAAGGCGATGTGATAAATCACATGAACATGAGGTGTTGGAGGGTTCCTACCAAGGAACACTTCTGACGAAAGCTGCAGAGAACTATCCAGTTCAGTTGGCTCGAAGCCTTGTGTCAGCAATGGTGATCGAGTCCAACGAGGCACAAAGCTTCCCAGCAGAGGCTATGCCACTGGAACACAAGACGAGTCAGAAACACACACAGCAGTACTTGAGACAGTTGCATGTAGCTCTGGGTCACGCGACACCGGCCCAAATGCATCAGGTTCTCAAGGAAGCGGGGGTCAGCTCATGGCTACTGGCGCACGCAAGACAGTTTAGCTGTCCACTTTGCAATGCCCAGAAGAATGCACGACCCGCTCCAGCTGTGTCCATTGCACATGCTCGTCAACTCAACGAATGTGTACTCTTGGATTTCTTTTTTGTCAAGCTCAGAAAACCAGGAAGTCCTGGATTCGAAGCTTGTATCATGACTTTGTTGGATGAGTTCACAGGTCTGACACAGTTTCATCATATCTCAGATGAGCAACCAACAACTCTTGGAACCATCAGGGCCTTGGAGTCCTCATGGATACCTGTGTTGGGTGCTCCTAAGCGGTTGTACTTGGATGAAGATCGTGTCTTCACCTCAGCGGAATTTGCTCGGTTTTGTAATCGATACAGAATTTGCTTGGAGTTTTCAGCAGCGGGTGCGGCCTCACAGCATGGCCTGATTGAAAATGTGCATACGCATGCACGACGCTGCATAACTTCAGCATATACTGAGCTTCCAGAGGGCACATCTCTCCAGTCACTGCTGGTCGAAGTGTCTGCAGCCCGTAATGAGATGTCACGACACCACTCCGTCTCCCCAAACATGCTTGCGTTTGGTCAGGAAAGACGTGACCTTCCGCACTTCGGCGGGGGATTGGGCAGTGCTGACGATCTCGTGGTTGCAACGAATCTTAGAGATGATGAGCGGTTCAGACAAATGATGGAGATTCGAACCAAGGCCCGGATGGCATACATTGAAGCTGAGGCCAAGGTTCGACTTGAACGAGCTCAAAACCACAGGTCCAGAGGGACGTATGGTCCATTTCAGCCTGGAGAAAGGGTGATGGTGTTCAGAAAAATCCCACTGGGACGTCGAAGAGCCCCAAGGAACACTGTTAATCCTAAGAATGGCTATTGGTATGGTCCAGCTGTGGTCATTGCCACAGAGTCGAGTGATCCCGAACACCTTAGGCCAAGGCTCTACTATGTTGCACTGTTTGGAAGACTGTACAAATGCGCCGAACATCAATTGAGAGCAATGTCTCCGGATGCCGAATTGGCACGTCGAAGACTGGCCGAGTTCATCAAGAACCGAGGTGTTGTCGTTGGTAATGGAAATGTGTCTGCACTCAAGCCTGAACAACAGG
>CAZYJL010000026.1:0-2573 GCA_964647825.1 uncultured Coxiellaceae bacterium
TCAAAGTATATCAATCTTGCATTAGATAATATAAACAATAATAATACTATCTGGAATGATTTTATTGGTATTGTAAAAGTTGATATTGCACCACCTGATAATATATATGTACCATTATTACCTGATAATTCAAATAAAAAATTATTATTTCATCTGAATGAGATGAAAGAAAAATCTTTTACATCAGTAGAATTAAAATATGCATTACAATTTGGTTATAAAATTACAAAAGTTTATTCTGCTCTTATGTTTGAAACATTTACTGGTTTAATGAAAGAATATGTAGAATTTTTTCTTAAAATAAAAATTGAAAATAATAAACATTATACTTCAGAAGAATGTGAAAGAATTAATAAATCACATAGACAATTAGGCTTTACTTTTGAAATTAAATCAGAAGATACTTGTAAAAATCCTGGAATGAAACAATTAGCAAAAATATGTTTGAACAGCTTGTGGGGTAAATTTGGACAGAGAGCAACATTAGATAGTTATGAATATATCACTGAATGGAATAGAATGTTATTACATCTTAGTGATAAAACTATTAATAATAAATCTTGGCATATTATTAATGATGAATGTGTGGAAATGAGATATAATGATAAAAATGAATACACAGTAGAAGCAGAATATATATCTGAAATTACAGCAGCATTTACATCTGCAAATGCAAGGATTAGATTAATGTCTATGTTGAATTGGTTGCACCCATCACAATTAATTTATTGTGATACTGATTCTGTAATATTTTTATATGATAAAACCAATCCTGATCATAAATATCCTACTAATGATGATAAAACATTACCTAATAATGTAAGGTTTGGTGATGCTCTCGGAGAATGGGAAAATGAATTTAGTAATGATGAATGGATAACTGAAATAGTAGTAGGTGGTGCTAAATCATATAGTTATACTACTAATAAAGGAAAAGTAGTAATAAAACAAAAAGGAATTACATTAGATCGGGCTAATTCTAATGTATTTACTTTTGAGAATGTTAGAAATATTACATTAAATAATTTAAAACTTGAAAGTGAGAAAAGATATCAGTTTCAATGGAATAAAACTACAAAAGACATTGAAACAAAGTATGTATCAAGGTCTGTCCAGTCTACTTTGGATAGTAAAAGAAAAGTATTAGAAAATTTTGATACATTACCATTCGGATATAAATTATAATTTTATAACATTAATTATATGGATAATAAAAATAATATTATTTCTAAAATCTACTATGATAAAAGTGGTTATGGCTCAATCAAAACCACTTTTGAAGATGCAAGAAAAGTAGATAAATCTATTACCCTAAATGATGTCAAGATTTTTTTTAATGATAATGTTGAGAAGAAAGATAACCTTAAAGGTTTTAATAGTTTTGTTGCACCTCATAATCATTATGAGTATCAAGCTGACTTATTTTTCATTCCTGATGATGAATTTTTAGAAAATCAGAATTTTAAAGTTGGTATGTTAATGATAGATATATTTAGTAAATATATGGTAGTTGTTCCAATTAAATCTAAATCAGAAGGAGATGTAGCAGCAGGTTTAATAGAATGTCTTCACAAAATGAGTCATAAACCTAAAATACTATATACTGATGACGAGAAATCTTTAAGTTCATACGCAATACAGAAATATCTTAAGGAACAAAATATTAATCATATAATTACTCGCACACACGCTTGGTTTGGTGAAAGAGCTATCAGAACATTTAAGGATATGTTATATAAAAGAGTTGAACATAGTAAAGATAAAAATATTCAGTGGAATAGTTTAATTTATGAGATACTATTAACATATAATAATAAACTAAGAAATAATATTACAAAATTCACACCAGCAGAAGCAAGAAAATCTGAAAATGAATTTAATGTTAGAATAAACTTATTATTAAATAAACAACATTCTAGAATTTATCCACCATTAGAAGTTGGAAGTAAAGTTAAAATATATAGGAAGAAAAGAACAGGAGAAAAAGAGAGAACTAGTAAATGGTCAGACAATGTTTATGAGGTTGAAAAAATAACACATTCATTTGGTCAACCATATTTTAAATTAAATGGATTAGACAGACTATATTTAAGAAATGAATTATTAAAAGTTTGACATAAAAAATCACCTAAAGACATATTATTATACATATTATATAAATGAGTGAAAGTATTAGAAAATGTGCTAGATGTCATTCAAAGAAAATGGAAACACATTTTGGCATCAATGCAAAAGGAGAGAGACAAAAAACCTGCAAAAATTGTAGGACACCAAAAAATAAGGCTGACGATTTCCGTGATAAAATCATTTCAATAGAAAGACAAAGGTTCATACAAAATACTATCAAGGAGTTTGGAAATAATATCGAATACTTATGCCCATTCATACCTGACACACTACCTGAAGATGTTAAGCTCACAGGGGAAGAACTACTAGTTGAATACCACTTATTCAGAATAAAGAATACAACAAAAACAGTTTATAAGTGTTGGATAGTAAAAGATCCTGCTGAAGAGTGTATGAAAGAAGTTAGGGTCATTAGTTGAGACCCAAGAGAAATAAATTTATTTAAT